>NZ_JAPDDP010000049.1 GCF_027587195.1 Solirubrobacter phytolaccae
ACGATCCGACTTGCACGGAGGGCTCGTCGGGCGGCGCGCCCGGGGGCGGCACGGAGGGCTCGTCGGGCGGCGCGCCCGGGGGCGGCCCGGAGGGCTCGTCGAGCGGCGCGGGGGCGGCGGTCGGCTCGTCGCCGGTGGTGCCGAGTGCAGGTGCGGCCCGCCTGTCGTCGGGCGGCGCCCCTGCGGCGTCGCCGGTCGCGGCCACGTCGGGCGTGGCCGTGGTGCTGCGCGAGGGGTTCCTGACGTCCGGGACGCTGTTGGCGGGGCTCGCGCTCTTCGTGGCCGCCGTCGGCGTGATCGCGGGCGTGCTCGGCGGGGCGCAGTCGCGTGGGGTGCGGATCGCGCTCGAGGCCGGGTGCGTCGTCGTGCTCGGCGGGCTCGTGTGGCAGGCCGCGTCGCGCGGGAGCGTCGACGCGGGCGCGCTCGCGGGAGGTGGGACCGTCGATCCCCTGTTGGTGCTCGCGCCCGGTGCGGCGGCGCTCGCGTGTGGGTTGCTGGCGCTGCGGCTCGTGCCGCCGCTGCTGCGCTCGCTGGCGCGGGGTGCCGAGCGGCTGCCGGTCGGGCCGTACCTGGCGCTCGTCGCGCTCGCGCGGCAACCCGCGCGGACGGCGGCCGCGGTCGCCGTCGTGGCGGTCAGCGCGGCGGCGGGGACGTTCGCGCTGGGCCACGCGCGGACGCTCCAGCAGGGCGCGCTCGACCAAGCCGCGTACCGAACGGCCGGCGACGTGCGCGGGCTCCGCCCGGCGGCGAGCTCCCGGCCGGACGCGGACCAGACGCCCGTCGTGCGGATCAAGGCCGAGACGCTCGGGCGACCACTGCCGGTGCAGGTCGTCGGGGTCGGCGCAGAGGCCCTGCCGCGGTTGCCGGGCTGGCGCGAGGACTTCAGCGCGGTGCCGATCGCGCAGCTCGCGAAGCGCCTGGACGGCGATCCGAACGGACTGCAGCTCGGCGGGGTGGAGCTCCCGGTCGACGCACGGCGGCTCGAGCTGCCGTTCACGCTCACCGGCGCGCGGGCCGTGGTCCAGCTGGCGGTGCAGCGGCCCGACGGCACGTTCGCGCGGCTGTTCGGGGCGGACGAGCTGCCGCCCGGACGGCACCGGTTGTCCGCGCCGATCGCGCGCAGTGAGCGCGGCGGGCGGATCGTCGCCCTCGAGGTCGCGCTTGGCCCGGGCGGCAGCGGCACGAGCGACCTCGGGGAGGTGATCCCGGACGCGCTCCGCGTGACGCTCGCCGACGGCCGCCGCGCCGCGCTGACCGACTTCGCCGACTGGATGCCGACCACCGGCGGCAGCTTCACGGGCGGCACGTTCTCGTATTCGATCGCGGGCGTCGCGGGCTACCTCGGCATCCGCCCGCAGCAGCCCGCGGCGCGCGAGCCGATCCCCGTCCTCGCGACCCCTGCGCTCGCCGCGCGCGTCCGGGCCGGCGCTAACCTCGTGCTGCGCCTCCCGGGCGGCGGCCAGACCCGCGTGCAGATCGCGGGCACGGTCCGCCACGTGCCGACGACGGGCGCCGGCGAGGCGATGATCGCCGACGTCGGCCGCCTGTTCGCGGCGCTCAACACCCAGTACCCGGGCCTGGCCGCGGTGTCCGAGCACTGGCGGATCGGGCCCGCGCCGCCGTCCGGCCCGGAGCTGCGCCGCGCGGACCTCGCGGCGGAGGCGGCGGCGGACCCACTCGCCCGGGGCGTCCTGGGCGCGCTGCGCGGGCTCGCGGTGCTGGGCGCGCTCGTCGCCCTCGCGGCGGTCGCGCTCGCGGTGGCCTCGACGGCGCGCGACCGCGGCGGCGAGCAGGCCGAGCTCGAAGCCGTTGGCGTCGCGCCGCGCACGCTGCAGGCGCAGATGGTCGCGGGCGCGGCGGCGACGGCGCTCGTCGGGTTGGTCGCGGGGCTGTGCGGCGGGGCGCTGTTGACGGGGCGGTTCACCGGGCTCGTCGCGCTCGGGGCGGACGGGCGAAGTCCGCTACCGGAGCTGCTGCCGGCGTTCCCGTGGGTGGTGGCGGTCGGCGCGGTGGTGGCCGCCGGCGTGGTCGCGGTCGTGGGGGCCGGCGGGCAGGCGCGACGCGCGTTCCGTGGGGACGCGGTGGGGCGGCTCCGTGGGTAAGGGCGTGGGGATCTCGGGGCCGCGCGGTGGGGCCAGTGAACGGCCGGCACCGAGGAGGGGCGGGATCGGCCGCGCCGATTGCGCATCGGCCGGGTACGCGCGCTCGCGGGCTCGGGCTGTGGGGGTGTGCCCCGAAAAGTCCGCGGGACGGGAGTTTCCGGACACACCCCTGTGCGATCGCGTGCTGGGCGCAGACGATCACGAGCGCGCGTTCGAGGTGGCGCGTTGGTGGGGGTGTGTCCCGAAAGTTGCCTGTGAGGAAGGTTTCGGGACACACCCCCTCGACGGCGGTGTTCGTTTTGCCTCGCGGAGGAGGACACCGTGACTGAGCACGCGATCGAGGCGCGCAAGGTCTTCGTCGTCCACGAAGGGGCGACCGGCAACGTCGTGAGCCTCCAAGGGGCAACGCTCACCGTCGACCACGGGGAGCTCGTCGCCGTGATGGGGCCGAGCGGGTCGGGGAAGTCCACGCTGCTGAACTGCCTCGCCGGGCTGCAGCCGATCACGGCCGGGCACCTCTATGCCGCCACGCCCGTCGCCACCGTCGCGCAGGACGCGGCCAAGGCGCTCGGGGACGACCAGCCGATCACCACGCGGATCGCGCTCAGGGCCCGCCTCGCCGGAACGCGCAAGCGCGCCGCCACCCGTCGCGCGCACGAGCTGCTCGAACGGCTCGGCCTCCAGCACCGCGGCCACGCTCGCCGCCAGGAGCTCTCGGGCGGTGAGCAGCAGCGGGCGGCGCTGTGCGTCGCGATCGCGGCGCGGCCGAAGCTCCTGCTGGTGGACGAGGTGACCGGCCAGCTCGACGCCGCCACCGGCCGCGGCATCCTCGAGCTGCTCGCCGAGCTTGCGCACGAGGGCCACTCGACCGTCGTGCTGGCCACGCACGATCCGCGCGCGACGGAGGTCGCCGACCGCACGGTGACCATCCGCGACGGCCGGATCACGGGCGCGCTGCACGGGCGCAGCGGCCGCACGTTCGTGTTCGTCGACGACGGCGGCGTGCTGCGACTCGATCCGGACGACCTCCACGCCGCGGGGATCGCCGCCGAGGCCGAGGTGAGCCTCGCGCCCGGCGCCGTGATCCTGCGGGGCACCGCCCAACCACGCCTCGCACAAGCACCGACCACCGACGCCCCGAGCGGCGGCCAAGAGCTCGTCCGCCTCGAGCACGTCCGCCGCCGGTTCGCGACCAGGGCCGAGACCGTCGACGCCGTCGCCGGCGTCAGCCTCGCGTTCAAGGCAGGCGCCTTCCACGCGCTCGTGGGTCCTTCGGGCTGCGGGAAGACGACGCTCCTGCACCTGATCGCGGGTCTGGACCGCGCCGACCACGGCACCGTGCAGATCGGCGGCACAGACCTCGCCACCCAGACCCGCGCCCAACTCGCGCGGCTGCGGCGCGAGCACGTCGCCGTCGTCCCGCAGGTCTCCGCGCTGGTCGGCGGCCTGTCCGCGCTCGACAACGTCGCCCTTGCCCTCAGGGCGCGCGGGCAGGACGCACGCCAAGCGCGCGCCGCCGCCCTCGAAGCGCTCGAGCAGTTCGGCCTGCAGGATCTCGCCCAGCGCGCGGCGCAGGGCCTGTCCGGCGGCGAGCGCCAGCGCGTCGCTCTCGCCCGCGCGCTCGCGACCAAAGCGCCGCTCATCCTCGCCGACGAGCCGACCGCCAACCTCGACGAGGCCAACGCCATCAAGGTGGCCGAGATGCTCGCGACCACCGCCCGGCAAGGCGCCTGCGTCGTCTGCGCCACCCACGACGCCTCCGTGACCGCGCGCGCGACGACCGTCATCGCCATGCGCGACGGCAAGATCGCCCCCGGAACGGGCGGGGCGATGACGCCTTCGGCGATTGCCTAAACAAATCCGAACGCGCCACGTCACTTCGCCAACCCGGCCGGTTTCCTGCCAATTCGCACCGGGCAGGCAAACCCTATGGAGGCCCACACGCTCGAGCTGACGTTCCCGCCCGAGCCAGGGTCCGTAGCCCAGGCGCGGACCCAGCTGTGCGACGCGATGGCACCGGACCTGCAGGACGAGCAGGTCGAGACCCTACGGCTGCTCGTCTCGGAGCTGGTGACCAACGCCGTCCGCCACGGCGACGGCGGCGAGTCGGTCGAAGTCAACGCGCACTGGAACGCGGAGGTCCGGATCGAGGTGGTCGACCATGGCCACGGGTTCCAACCCACCCCGCGCTTCGGCCGCAGCGACGAGCCCGGCGGCTTCGGGCTCTACCTCGTCGGCCGCCTGGCTGACCAGTGGGGCGTCGAGACGACCGACGGCACCACCGTCTGGTTCGTCCTGCAGCGCCACTGACCACCGGGTGCGGTAGCTTCCCCCTCTACGAGCACGTACGGGGGCCCAGCAAGCTGGAAGGTCACGGAGGTCGCCGACCTGCGCGGAGACCGCACGCTCGTCTTGCACGGCGAGCTGGACATCGCGACGGCGCCGGAGCTCGTGCACCTGCTCACCCGCCTGCGTCACCACGGCCACGCCGTGACGGTCGATCTCGCCGAGGTCACGTTCATGGACTCGACCGGCCTGACGACGCTGATGGACGCGCACCGGGAGGCGGAGCTGGGCGGTGGGACGTTCGCCGTCCGCCGGGCCTCGCCGGCCGTCCGGCGCGTCTTCGAGCTCGCGGGCGTGAACGGCGTCCTCGACGACGGGTAGGCTCGCCCGAGGTGGAGAGCCACACCGTCCCCCAGCAGCCGACGGTCAGCATCGACGCACTCGAGACGTTCGTCGAGCTGCTGGCGCGCGTCGACGCCGACCCCGCCACGGACGACTTCTACAGCCGCCTGTGCGAGGCCACCTGCCGCCTCGCGGACATGGATCGCGCGGTCATCTTCCGCTACGACGGCGCACGCAGGCGCGTGCGAGCCGCCGGCGCGTACGGCATCGACCTCGACGTGTTCGCCGACGCGCAGGTCAACGTCGAGACGGTCCGCGTGGCGCGCGACTCGCTCGTCGAGGACCGCGTGATCGAGATCAGCTCCTCGTTGGCCGAGGACGTGCCCGAGGAGTACCGCAGCCTCATCACCGCCTCGAACACGCTCGTGTGCACGCCGATGGCCGCCGCGGGCCGCTGGCTGGGCGTGATCCTGTCCGACCGCAAGCCGGACCGGCCGCCGCTGAGCGACTCCGAGCGCTACGTGCTGTGGACGCTCGGCAAGACGGCCGCGCTGGCCGCGTTCGCCCGCCAGGCCACGAACAAGCAGGCCCAGGCCCGCCAGCTCTCGGAGCGGATGGACCTCGCCCGCGAGGTCCACGAGTCGGTCATCCAGCGCCTGTTCGGCATCCAACTCGTCTTCAGCTCCCAGGCCGAGCTGTCCCCGGCCGCGCGGCAGCGCATCGCCGCCGAGCTCCAGGCCGCGCTCCACGACCTCCGGCGCGCGCTGCAACGTCCGCTCGCCCGCCAGGCGCCGGAGACGAACACGACGGTGCTCGAAGAGGTCGAGCGCCTGCGCCGGGAACACCGCGACCTGCGCCTCGTGCTCACGCCCGGCAGCGAGGCGGTCGAGATCCCGAAGCCGATCGAGCCGCTCGCGCAGTCCGTGCTCGCCGAGGCCGTCCGCAACGCGCACAAGCACGCCAAGCCGAGCAAGATCGAGGTCAGCCTGGCGATCAAGGACGCGGACACGCTCGTGCTCGACGTGGTCAACGACGGCATCCGCGGCCGCGCCCGCCACAGCGGCATGGGCCTCAAGCTGGCGGCGCTCGAAGCGCTGCAGTTCGGAGGCATCGTGGAGTTCGGCGAACGCGATCCCGGCTGGTGGCGCGTCAGACTGGCGGTGCCCCTTGACCGGTCCTGACCTGAATCCCTCGCGCATCGCCGCCGGCACGTCCGACCGCAAGCTGCGCGTGCTCGTCGTCGACGACCACGAGGTCGTGCACTGGGGCCTGCGCCTCATGCTCGGCGAGCAGCCGTGGGTGGAGCGCTGCCTGTCGGCGCGCAACACGCAGGAGGCGCTGGCGCTCGCGCGCCGCTACGACCCGCACGTCGCGCTCGTGGACCTGTTCGTCGGGCAGGAGTCAGGCGCGGAGATCTGCGCGCAGCTGCTCGCGCTGTCGCCCCGCCTCAACGTCCTGCTGATCTCCGGCGCCGGCCGCATCTCGCCCAACGCCGCGCGAGCCGCCGGCGCATCCGGCTTCATCTCCAAGGATTGGCCTGCCGCGGACATCGCGGGCGCCGTGCGCATGGTCGGCTTGGGCATGACGGTCTTCAAGCCGCACGAGGCGCCCGCCGGGCCGCCGCTCTCCGAACGCGAACGCGAAGTCCTGGAAGCCATCGCGGGCGGCGCGACCAACCGTGAGATCGCGGGTGAACTCTTCCTGTCACCGCACACGGTGAAGGAGCACACGTCCTCCCTGTACCGCAAGCTCAACGTCAGAAACCGCGCCGAAGCCGTGCAGAAGGCGCAGCGGCTCGGCCTGATCTCGTAAACGAGTGGGGGTGCGCCACCCCCCACACAGGGGGTAGGCGGCAAGCGGAGGTGGGACACACAACGCCTCTGCGTGATGGTGCAGGGCGTGAGCAACGCAACCCTCCCTCCTGAGCTGCATCAGATCGCGCGTGACGCGGCGCGCACCGGGAGGCGACCCGCACCCCCGCGGACCGCGACGATCCTCGGGCTCGGCCACTACCTGCCCAGCGAGGTCGTCCCCAACGCGGATATCGCCGAACGCATCGGCGTCGACGATCACTGGATCATCAAGCGCACGGGCATCAAGGCCCGCCGCCGCGCTGCCGCGAACGAGGGCACGACCGACCTGGCCGTGTTCGCCGCCCGCCGCGCCCTGCAGGACGCGGGCGTGCAGGCCAAGGACCTGGACTTCGTGATCGTCGCGACCATGAGCGCCGACGAGATCACTCCGAACTGCGCGCCGCTCGTCGCGCACGCGATCGGCGCCGACCGCGCCGCCGCGTTCGACATCGGCGCCGCGTGCACCGGCTTCCTCGCGGGCCTGTCGCAGGGCGCCGCGCTGGTCGAGGTCGGCCGCGCGGAGCGCATCCTGCTGATCGGCGCGGAGAAGCTCACCCGCATCACCGACTTCAACGACAAGAAGACCGGCATGCTGTTCGGCGACGGCGCGGGCGCCGTCGTGCTCGGCCCGTCCGACAGCGGCGCCGGCGTCGGCCCGATCGACCTGCACGCCGACGGCGGGCTGGGCGACACGATCCTGGCCACGCACGAGGACCCGTACATCCGCATGGACGGGATCTCGACCTTCAAGATCGCCGTCAAGAACCTGTCCGAGTCGACGGTCTACGCGGTCGCCGCGGCCGGCCTCGAGCTCGACGAGATCGACCTGTTCGTCTACCACCAGGCCAACAGCCGGATCCTCAAGGCCGTCGGCGAGCGCCTCGAGCTGGACCCCGGCAAGGTCGCGGACTACATCGCCCAGCTCGGCAACACGTCGGCCGCCTCGATCCCGCTCACGCTCTCGCTCTCCCGCGAGGACGGACGCCTGCGCGCCGGCCAGAAGGTGCTGCTGGGCGCGATCGGCGCGGGCTTCACCTGGGGCGCCGGCGTGATGGAGTGGACCCTTTCATGAGCCGTCCAGAGAACGCAGTCGCCCTGGTCACCGGTGCCTCCAAGGGCATCGGCTCCGCGATCGCGAAGAGCCTCGCCGCCGACGGCTGGGCCGTCGCGGTCAACTACCGCTCCGACGAGGCCGGCGCCAACGCGGCCGTCAAGGCGATCGAGGAGGCCGGCGGCACCGCCAAGGCCATCCACGCCGACGTCACCAGCGGCGACGGCAAGGCGCTCCTCAAGCAGATCGAGGACGACCTCGGCGGGCCCGTCCTCGCGCTGGTCAACAACGCCGGCGTCGCGCGCGACAACATCGTGCTGCAACTGACGGACGAGGACTGGGACGTCGTCATCGGCACCAACCTCACCCCGGCCTTCCGCCTGACGCGCGACGCGCTGCGCCCGATGATCAAGGCGCGCTACGGCCGCGTGATCAACATCGCGTCGGTCGTCGGGCCGCGCGCGAACGCCGGGCAGTCCAACTACGCCGCGGCGAAGGCGGGCCTGATCGGCATGACCAAGACGATCGCCGCGGAGGTCGCGCGGCGAGGAGTCACCGTCAACGCGGTCGCACCTGGTTTCATCGCGACCGACATGACCGCCGACCTGGCGACGGACGAGATCGTGAAGGCGATCCCGGCCCGCCGCCAGGGCACGCCGGAGGAAGTCGCCGCCGCCGTGCGGTTCCTCGCCTCCGACGACGCCGGGTACGTCACCGGCACGACGTTGTATGTCGACGGCGGCATGTCCGCTTAAAACCCCAGAAGGAGATCGATCCCATGGCCAACGCCATCACTGAAGAAGCCGTCCAGAAGACCGTCTACGAGGCGCTGCCGCAGTTCGGCGTCGACGAGGGCGACATCACGCGCGAGGCTACTTTCGAGGACCTCGACGTCGACTCGCTCGACCTCGCCGAGCTCTCGCAGATCATCGAGGACGAGTACGGCGTGGCCCTCAAGGGCGACGACGTCGGCAAGATCAAGACCGTCGGCGACGCCATCGACCTGGTGATCCAAAAGGGTTCATGAGCCGCGAGGTCGTCATCACCGGCGTCGGCGCCGTCACCCCGCTCGGGGTCGGCGCGCGCACGCTGCATGAGCGCTGGAGCGCCGGCGTCGTCGGCATCACCGACGGCAAGGGCGTCGCGACGGAGTTCGACCCGACCGAGCACCTGTCCGTCAAGGAGGTGCGCCGCGCGGACCGCTTCACGCAGTTCGCGCTGGTCGCGGGCGACGAGGCCCTCGCCGAGGCCGGCTGGAGCGAAGAGCTCCCCTACGAGGGCGACAAGATCGCGTCGATCCTCGGCACCGGCATCGGCGGCATCGGCACGCTCGAGCGCGGCAAGGAGATCCTGATCGAGAGCGGGGCGAAGAAGGTCCCGCCGCTCTCCGTGCCGCTCATGATGAGCAACGCCGCCGCCGCGGCCGTCTCCATGCGCTTCAAGCTGCTTGGCCCGTGCCACGGCATCGTCTCCGCCTGCTCCGGCGGCGCGGACGCCATCGGCGCCGCGAAGATGATGATCGAGTCGGGCCTCGTCGACGCCGTCGTCACCGGCGGCTCGGAGGCGGCGCTCACGCCGCTGTCCAACGCGGCCTTCGGCGCGCTCGACGCGCTGTCCAAGCAGGGCATCTCGCGTCCGTTCGACAAGGACCGCGACGGCTTTGTCATGGGCGAGGGCGGCGCGATCCTCATCCTCGAGACGCGCGAGAACGCCGAGAAGCGCGGCGCGAAGATCCTCGGCACTTTGAAGGGCTACGGCGCTTCGGCCGACGCGTACCACCTGACCGCTCCGGACAAGGACGGCGGCGGACCGTCGCGGGCGATGAAGGCCGCGATGCTCAACGCGGGCATCACGCCGGACGACATCGTCTACGTCAACGCCCACGGCACCTCGACCGGCCTGAACGACGCGGCCGAGACGAAGGCGCTGAAGATGGCGCTCGGCGACCGCGCGCACGAGATCCCGATCTCGTCGCTGAAGTCGTCGATCGGGCACCTGCTCGGCGCCGCCGGCGCCGTGGAGGCGGTGGCGACGATCCTCGCGCTGCGCGACCGGATCGCTCCGCCGACGCTGGGGCTCGAGAACCCCGACGAGGGGCTCGACCTCGACTACGTCCCCCACCAGGCCAAGCCGCTGGACATCGGCGACAAGCCCGCGATCGCGATCTCGTCGTCGTTCGGCTTCGGTGGCCACAACGCTGTGCTCGCTCTGGAGGCGGCATGAGCTCCCTCGCAGGTAAGAAGCTCCTGATCACGGGCGTCATCAACCGCGAGTCGATCGCGTTCGAGGTCGCCCGCCAGGCGCAGGCCGCCGGTGCGGAGATCGTGCTGACGGGCTTCGGCCGTGCCAAGCGCATGACCGACCGCTCGGCCAACCGGCTCGATCCCGTGCCGGACGTGCTCGAGCTCGACGTCAACAAGCCCGAGGACATCGAGGCCGTCGCGGCGGACCTGAAGGAACGCTGGGGCCGGGTGGATGGCGTGCTGCACGCGATCGCCTTCGCCCCGGAGGACGCGCTCGGCGGCAACTTCCTCAACACGCCGGCCGAGAGCGCCATCACGGCGTTCACGACGTCGGCGTTCTCGCTGAAGGCGCTGACCGTCGGCCTGTCCGACCTGTTCCCGGAGGAGGGCGCGGCGATCGTCGGGCTCGACTTCGACGCGCAGGTCGCCTGGCCGGTGTACGACTGGATGGGCGTCGCGAAGGCCGCGCTGGAGGCCACCGCGCGGTACCTGGCGCGGGACCTCGGTCCCCGTCGCGTGCGCGTGAACCTGGTGAGCGCCGGTCCGCTGGCGACCCTGGCGGCGCGCGGCATCCCCGGCTTCTCCGACCTGGCCACGGCCTGGGAGAAGCAGGCGCCGCTCCCCTGGGACGTCGAGGATCCCGCGCCCGTCGCGGAGACGATCAACTTCCTGCTCAGCGACGCCGCCCGTGCGATCACGGCGGAGATCATCCACGTCGACGGCGGCTTCCACGCGATGGGCACGCAGATCGTGCCGATCCGCGAGGAGGTCGAGGCGTGAAGAACCCCGTCTTCCTGACCGGGGCGACCGGCTTCCTCGGCATGGAGGTGCTCGCGCGCCTGGTCGAGAAGGGAGACCGGGACGTGGTCGCGCTCGTGCGGGCGGCGGACTCCGCCGCCGCGACCGAGCGCCTCCACGGCGTGATGGCCAAGCTCTGGCGCGATCCGACGCCGTACTTCGACCGCGTGCGCGCGGTCGCGGGCGACGTCACCTCGCCGGGGCTGGGCATGGACCGCGCCGAGCGTGCGGAGATCGCCGAGGAGGTCACCGCGGTCATGCACTGCGCGGCCTCGATCTCGTTCGACCTGCCGCTCGACGAGGCGCGCCAGATCAACGTCGAGGGCACGCGCGAGATGATCGGCTTCGCCCGCGAGGCGAAGTCGTGCGGGCGCCTGGACCGCTTCGTGCACGTCTCCACGGCGTACGTGGCGGGGATCACCAAGGGCACGTTCCGCGAGCGTCAGCTCGACGCGGGCCAGGAGTTCCGCAACACGTACGAGCAGACCAAGTGGGAGGCCGAGCACGTCGTCAACGACGCGTCCGACCTGGACCCGGTGATCGCCCGCCCGTCGATCGTGATGGGCGAGTCCGACTCGGGCTGGACCCCGGCGTTCAACGTCCTGTACTGGCCGATCCGCGCGTTCTCGCGCGGGTTGTTCGAGAGCGTCCCGGCCCGGCCGGAGGCGCTGGTCGACGTCGTGCCCGTGGACTACGTCGCCGACGCGCTCGTGCACCTGCTCGAGGACACGTCGGCCTCGGGCGTCGTGAACCTCGTGAGCGGCCAGGAGGCCTGCTCGGTCGACGACCTGGTCGGGATGACCTCGGCCGCGTTCGGCCGTGAGCGCCCGCCCGTCGTCGCGCCCGGCTCGACCGGCACCGGCTCCGCCGCGGCTGACGACCACGCCCAGGTGTACTTCCCGTACTTCGACATGGACATGGTCTTCGACGACTCCCGTGCGCGGGCGTTGCTGGGGCCGGCGGGCATCAAGTGCCCGCACCTGACGGACTACTTCCCGCGGCTCATCGAGTACGCGCAGGAGACCCGCTGGGGGAAGTCGCCTCAGACGCGCGAAGAGGCTGTCGCCGCGCACGCGGCGGCGTAGCCAGGTACGGGTAAAGGACGATCAGCGCGCCCGTGTAGAGGGCTCCGGCCACGAGCACGGGCGCGAGATGCAGCGGGTCGGAGTAGCCGACCTCCAGATGGACGATGGTCGTCGCCGCGAAGCCGGGCAGCCCGGCCGCGGCGAGCGTCCACCACAGGCGCCGCGCGTGCCGGTGGACGCCGCGCAGCGCCACGATCAGCAGGCCCACGCCGGCGGCCGCGAGCGCGCCGCCGAAGCCCGCGCGGTCGTGCGCGATCAGGCTCGTCAGCTGCGGGTCGATCGCCTCGATCTCGGCTTTCGTCGCGTGCAGGAAGTCCAGGTCGGACGGCACGAACACGCCGCTGATGCCGATCGTGGCGATGCCCAGGCCGCCGACGGCCACGCCGAACGCGGCGCTGACGAGCAGCAGCTGCCCCGTCTGCGCGCGCAGCCAGGCGGCGTCGTTGTGCAGGTCCGGCGGCGGCAGCGCCCGCGGCGGGCGGTCCTTGACCGTCAGGAAGAACGTGGGCAGCAGGCCCGCCGTCAGCCCGAAGTGCAGCGGGTCGAAGTACCCGTAGCCGACGAACAGCAGGAACGAGACGAAGCCGATCGCGGATGAGCTCACCACGGCGGCCCATTCCCAGCGCGTGAGCCCGTCCATGGCCAGCCCGGCGTACAGCGCGCCGAGCGCGATCATCACGCCCGCCAGCGTCGCCCGGTCGTGCTCCATGAACGGCACGAGCTGCGCGTTCGCGGCGTTCAGCTGCTCCTTGCTCAGGCCGACGAACGCCTCGTCGTAGCCGAGCAGCACCGGCCCGCGCGCGACGAGCCACACGATCACGCCGGCGAGCATCATGCTGAAGCCGAGCGCCTGCGCGGCGCCGCCGCCCGCGTTGGCCGGTGGCGGTCCCACCGCGGCGTTGATCCGGCGCGGGAGGCTCGGGCCCGCTTCACACAGCGCGGCCGCGTCCACGTACACGCGGTCGCTCGTCTTGAGCTGCTCCAGCGCTTCGGCGGGGCTGCGGACGACCGGCCCGGGTGTCTCCGGTCCGACGTGCACGCCGGCCGCTCCCAGCCGCTCGAGCACGGGGTGCGGCCGCGTCGCGCGGATCCACACGGGCGACTCCACCCCGGCGGGCGGCTTGGCGTCCCCGACGACCTCGATCAGCTTCCCGCCGCCGGGCACCCGCGCGACCGCGTCGGCCGCGCCGAGCAGCAGCCGCGGCGGCAGGCGCTTGAGCAGCGGGTGATAGCTCCAATCGGGCATCGCACCGGAAAGCTTGACAAAGGTGAGCCGACGTTGAGACGGTCGCACATATGATCACACGCAAGGGACTGCTCACCGGAGGCGCGGCCGCGGGTGCGGCCGCCCTCGCCACCGCTTCACCGGCGCTGGCCCACGGCGACGACGACGAGCTGGTCGGCTCCTGGTACGGCCGCGTCACCGCCGACGACCCGGCGCTCGGCAGCTTCGAGGAGCTGATCAGCTTCCACCGCGACGGCATCGTCACCGACGCGCACCGCCTCTACCTCCCGGCCACGCCGTTCGGGCCGCTGCTCGAGACCTCCGGGCACGGCGCCTGGAAGAGCGTGCGCGGCGGCTACACCGCGTTCTTCCGCTTCCTCCTGCAGCAGGCGCCGCCGTCCGCCGGGGCCGCGGTGGGCACGGACAACGTGCGCCTGAACTTCCGCGTCCAGCGCGGCCGGATCAGCGGCCGCTTCGAGTCTCAGATCAAGGACACGAGCGGCGCCCTCGTGTTCACCGCGACCGGCGCGATCGTGGCGGAGCGGATCACGGCGTAGCGGGCGTCACCAGCTCGACGACCTCGAACTCCATCACCGCGGACCCGTGCGCGACGGGCGGGCGCTGGCCCTCGCCGTCGGCGCGCGCCTGCACGTGCCCGCGCGTGAAGGACTCGCTGGAGATCCAGGCCTTGAAGTCCTCGTCGGTCTCCCAGTGGGTGACGACGAAGTAGCGCGTCTCACCCTTGACGGGGCGCAGCAGCTGGTACCCGAGGAACCCGGGCTGGTTGTCGACTTCGCGAGCGCGCTTCGCGAAGCGCTCCTCGAGCTCGGGTCCACGGCCTTCGGCGACTTCAATCGCGTTGATCTTCACGACCATGGGAGCGAGCGTACTGCGGCGGCGACGTCTCCCGGCCGTTCCTCGGGCACGAAGTGTCCGCAGCCTTCCAGGAGCATCGTGAAGGCGTCGTCGCCGCGACGGTCCAGACCCTCGGCCAGCCGGGTCCCGATCGGGTCGCGGCGGCCCTGCAGCAGCCGTGTCGGGATCATCAGCCGCCCGGACGGGCCGCGCAGCAGCTCGTGAGTCAAGAACTGGCGGTAGTACTGGCTCGCGGCCGCCGCCGTCGTCTTGTAGGGCTCGACGTAGATCGGCTCGGCCGCGCGGTCGTAGGTCTCGCGATCGCCCCAGGCGGCCCGAAGGAACCGCGTGACGACGTGCGGGATCAGCAGCGGCCCCAGCACCGGGGCGGCGATCGGCGGCTGATAGAGGAACCGCCGGCCCTCGCGCACGAGGTCGGTCGTCGAGTTCCACGGGTGCACGATGCCCGTGGCGACGTAGCCCGCGAAGCGCTCCGGGTGGCTCAGGGCGAGATGCCAGCCGACCCACGCGCCCCAGTCGTGGGCGACGAGGATCGCCCGCTCGATGCCCAGCGCGTCGAGCAGCGCGATCTGGTCGGCCGCGATCGTCGCCTTGCGGTAGTCGCCGTCGGGCGCGGTGCTCGTCCAGCCGAGCCCGCGCAGGTCGGGGGCGATGATCCGGTGCTCGGGCAGCGCGGAGAAGAGCCGACGCCACTCGTACCAATGCTGCGGAAAGCCGTGCAGCGCGAGCACCGGCGTGCCGTCGGCCGGGCCGTGCTCGGCCACGTGCACACGCACGCCGTTGGGCAGGTCGACGTAGCTGTGGATGACGCCTTCGAGCTCCGGAGGGTTCACGCAGGTGATAATGCCCACCGCGATGCGGTATCTCGCACTCGTCTGCGCCGTCTTGATGCTCGCCCCTGTGGCGTCGGCACGTGAACGCGCGCCCGGAGCCCCCGGCGACAAGGCGACCTGGGCGCAGGCCGAGAAGCTCGGGTTCGGGACGTCGGCGACGCGTGCGAGCCGTGTCTGGTTCACGCTGCGCGAGACCGGGCTGACCGAGGTCTTCTACCCCGACGTAACGCACCCGTCCGCGCGGGAGCTGACGTTCATGGTCGACGGCCGGCGGGTCACGACGGGCACGGTGGCCAACGACGCGCTCACCTACACCCACACGACCGAGACGGACGCCTGGCGCCTCATCCGCACCTACGTCAGCGACCCGGAGCGGGCGACGGTGCTGGTCAAGGTCCGGTTCGAGTCGCGCGACGGGGCCGACCACGACGTCGAGGTCGCGTTCGACCCGCAGCTCTACGGCGACGGTGACGACGACGTGGGCTGGACGCGCGGCCACGCGCTGCTCGCCCACGACGCGCACATCGCGAGCGCCCTCGTCGCCCGCCCGAGCCTCACCCGCACGAGCTCGGGCTACAAGGGCCGGGAGGAGGGCACGCTGCTCGAGCACACCTACGACGCCCTGCGGCCCGGGAACGTCGTCCAGCAGGCGCACACGCGGCTCACGGGGCGCGGGGACGACCGCGACCTCGTGCTGGCCCTCGGCTTCGGCACGCGTGGCAGCGAGGCGCTCGGCGCCGCCCAGGCCTCGCTCAACGCCGGCTGGGACGGCGTCGCCGCCGCGTACCGCCAGGGCTGGCTGGACTACCGCAACACGCTGTTCCCGATCCCCGCCGCCGGGCTGCCCGTCCAGGCGGCCTACGAGACGAGCGTGCTGCTCCTGAAGGCCTTCGAGGACAAGGACGACCAGGGCGCGTTCATCGCCAGCCCGAGCGCCGAGCACGACGTCGTGCGGGCGCGGGACCTCTACCACGTCGCCACAGGGCTGATCGCCGCGGGGGACAAGGCGGCCGCGAACCGCGCGCTGGACCAGCTCCTCGACGGCCGCATGGCCGGTGACGGGCTCACGCTCGTGCTCGCCCAGCAGCTCGCCAGCACGGACTGGACGCGCGTGCGGCGGATCGCGGACAGCCTCGTCGGGGCCAAGAGCGGGTCGGCCGAGCGGATCGCCGGGCTCATCTGCGCGGCCGACCTCGCCCGTCGCAAGGGTGCCGTCGCCCGGGCCCGAAAGTACGAGCGGGTCGCCGACGCCTGGCAGCGCTCCGTCGCGGTCACCGAGGACAACGTCCTGGAGCTCGTCCGGCTCGGCGTCAAGCGCGCCGACGACCCTGCCGTCCTGAGCGTCCTTAGGACGAACCGGAAGGGCCAGTTCCAGCCCGCGAGGGTCGGTGCTCGCGGCGAGTACGAACTGCTCGCCGGACGCCCCGCGACCACCCAACTCGGCACGCTCGGTTCCGCCGTCAACGATGGCAACATGTTGGGCGAGCGCAACCCCGGCGCAACGCCTTTCGCCTGGTCACACGCACAGTTGGTCCGGCTCGCCTGGTCGATCGAGACCCGTACTCCGGTCGAGTTGCCCGCGGTCGTCGCCGCGCGCTACACGAGCGCCGCAAGCTAGGCGCTATTCTTCTCTGCCACCTCGCACCGGAGCGGGGTTTTCTTCTGCCCCGGTGCTTTACGAACCCACGACTCTCGGAGCACGCCGTCCATGGCCCGCGGAGACGTCCGGATCGCAGTGACCCTCGCATGCGAGGACTGCAAGCGCCGGAACTATCAGACCAAGAAGTCCAAGCGCAATAACCCGGATCGCATCACCCTGCGCAAGTACTGCAAGTGGTGCCGGCGTCATACCGGGCATCGCGAGACGCGCTAGCTAAAAGGAACGACCCGGAACGATGGCCACCAATCGTCCAGACCGCGACGACGACGACCTCAGCGAGGATCGCGTCCGCGACGACGAGAACGCGCGTGACTTCGGCGAGACCGAGCCGCCGGATCCGCTCGGGCAGGCAATGCCCGACGTCACGGAGGCGCATATCGCCGAGTCCGGTGGCCCGGTCCGCAAGACGTCCGAGCAGCGCCCCGCGCACGAGGATCATCACGGCCACAGCCATGAGGCGGACCGTCCGCGCAAGGGGATCTTCGGCCGCGCCGTCGACTTCCTGCGCGCGTCCTGGGCCGAGCTCAAGCGTGTGCAGTGGCCCGACCGCCGTCAGGTGGGTCAGGGCACGGCAGTCACGCTCGGGTTCGTGGTCGTCGCGGGGGCTTACCTGGGCGCGCTCGACGCGCTCTGGAACCCTCTAATTCAGTGGATTCTCTGAAGAAGGCCCCATGTTTCGCTGGTACGTCATCAACACTTATTCCGGGCACGAGAACAAGGTCAAGCAGAACCTCGAGCACCGAGTCTCTTCCCTGAACCAGTCGCGCGCTGTGCGACAGGTCGTCGTTCCGACGGAGACCGTTCAGGAGATGAAGGACAACCAGAAGGTCTCGGTCGAGAAGCGGACCATGCCCGGCTACGTGCTGGTGAACATGGACCTCAACGAGGACTCCTGGCAGGTCGTGAAGGGCACGCCGGGCGTCACCGGGTTCGTGGGTGCGTCGAACGAGCCGATCCCGCTGACCCAAGCCGAGGTCGATCGCCTGCTCCACCGCGAGGTGGCGCAGAAGGTCCCGAGCAGGGCCCAGTTCACGATCGGCGAATCTGTCAAGGTGATCTCCGGTCCGCTGTCGGACTTCTCGGGTGAGATCTCCGAGATCAACGAGGACGCCTCGAAGCTCAAGGTGCTCGTTTCCATCTTCGGCCGCGAGACTCCTGTCGAGGTCGGGTACGACCAGGTGAAGAAGATCTAATGGCCAAGAAAGTACTGACGACAATCAAGCTGCAGGCGCCCGGAGGCCAGGCCTCGCCGGCGCCGCCCGTGGGTCCCGCGCTGGGTCAGCACGGCATCAACATCATGGAGTTCGTGAAGGCGTTCAACGCCCAGACCGCGGGCGACGCGGGGGTCACCATCCCCGTCGTCATCACGGTCTACGAGGATCGCTCGTTCACGTTCGTCACCAAGACGCCGCCGGCCGCGGTGCTGATTCGCCAGGCGATCGGCATCGACAAGGGGTCAGGCGAGCCGAACCGCACCAAGGTCGGCACGATCACCAACGAGCAGGTGCGCGCGATCGCTGAGAAGAAGCTCAACGATCTGAACGCGCACGACGTCGACCAGGCGGCCAAGATCATCGCGGGCACCGCCCGCTCTATGGGCGTGGAGGTCGTCGCGTAATGGCGAAGCACGGCAAGACATACGAAGAGTCCCGCGCGAAGGTGGACCGCAACCGCGAGTACACCCCGCTCGAGGCCGTCAAGCTGATGAAGGACGCCAAGCGCGCGAAGTTCGACGAGTCCGTCGAGGTTCACATCCGCACGGGTCTGAACGTCCGCCACGCCGACGAGCAGCTCCGCGGCACGATCGCGCTGCCGCACGGCCTCGGCAAGGAAGTCAAGATCGCCGTCTTCGCGAAGGGCGAGAAGGCCAAGGAGGCCGAGGAGGCCGGCGCGGACATCGTCGGCGCCGACGACCTCGCCGCGAAGATCCAGGAAGGCTTCATGGACTTCGACGTCGCCATCGCGACGCCGGACATGATGCCGGTGGTCGGCCGCCTCGGCCGCATCCTCGGTCCGTCGGGCAAGATGCCGAACCCGAAGGTCGGCACGGTCACCATGGACGTCGCCAAGGCCGTCCAGGAGTCCAAGTCCGGCAAGGTCGAGTACCGCACGGATCGCACCGCGATCGTGCACATGACCGTCGGCAAGACCTCCTTCTCTGACGAGCAGCTGCTCGACAACTACCGCGCGGTGATGGAAGAGATCAACCGCGCGAAGCCTTCCGCCGCGAAGGGCAAGTACATCCGCACCGTGACGCTCGCGTCGACCATGGGCCCCGGCATCAAGGTCGATCCGACGCGTCTTAAGGACTTGGTCGACACGGAGGCCGGCGCTACCGCGTAAGCGGTCTGCACACCCGGCCTCTCCCCAGACTCCGGCCGCCCACGAGGCGTAAGACCGGGATAGGAGAAAGCGCTTGAACCGAGAGCAAAAGGCTCAGGTCATCCAGGAGGTGGCCGGGTCTCTACGTGAATCCCAGGCTGTCTTCGCGGTTGACTACCGCGGCATCTCTGTGGCCCAGGCCGCGGAGCTGCGCACCGCGCTCCGCGCGAACGACGCCAGCTTCACCGTCGTCAAGAACACGCTCGCCGAGCTCGCTGCCGGCGAGGTCGGTGCTGACGGCCTGAAGCCCCTTCTGAAGGGCCCGACCGCGATGACCTTCGTCCGTGGCGATGCCGCCGCGGCCGCGAAGGCGCTGCGTGACTTCCGCCGCTCGACGCAGAACACGCTGCTCGAGTTCAAGGGCGGCTGGATGGACGGTCAGGCGCTCTCGCCCGAGGACGTCGACGCGATCGCCCAGCTCCCGTCGAAGGAGGTCCTCATCGGCCGCCTCGTCGGCATGATCGCGTCGCCGCTCACCGGCCTCGCGACCGCCCTGAACAACCTGCCGGCCGGGCTCGCCCGCCAGCTGCAGGCGATCGTCGACCAGGGTCTCCTGGGCGGCGACGCACCTGCACCCGCACCCGCTTCCGCTTCGACTGACACCGAGGAGTAACAAAACATGGCTTCCAGCACCCAGGAGTGGATCGACGAGCTCAAGTCGATCAGCGTTCTCGAGCTTTCCGAGCGCATCAAGGCCCTCGAAGAGGCCTTCGGCGTCTCCGCGGCGGCGGTTGCCGTCGCCGGCCCGGGCGGCGGCGGTGGCGGCGGCGAGGCTGCCGAGGCCGCCGAGGAGCAGACCGCGTTCGACGTCGTCCTCACGGCCGCCGGCGACAAGAAGATCCAGGTCATCAAGGTCGTCCGCGCGGCGACCGGCCTGGGCCTGAAGGAGGCCAAGGCGCTCGTCGACGAGGCCCCCAAGCCCGTCAAGGAAGGCGTCGAGAAGGAAGAGGCCGAGAAGCTCAAGGCCGAGATCGAGGAGGCCGGCGGCTCCGTCGAGATCAAGTAGATCTCGAGCCGCTAGCGGTTCTTTGCTCGGAGGGCGCCCATGTGGCGCCCTTCGGCGTTTAAGGGCCGCGTCGAACGTCAACGGCTGACCACGCCCACGAGCGCCGCGTCAGGGCCGGTTTCCCACGGGTGCCCAACGCCGGCGTCCCCACAGGACCATTTCGGTGGGCACCCCCCTCTCGATCGACGGTGTGCTCGCCGTTCGCAGGCGAGCACGCGCGAGGGCTTAACGCACGAGAGCGGCCGACGGGGCCGCTCTCGTTGCCGTTCCCTCCAGGGGGTTCGAGCCTATGACGGTGCCGGAAGTGCGCCGGCGAGGGGACATCTGGGGGGCGGTGACGGGCCGCTCTCCAGGTGATGGCTCGGGGGGTGTTCGGACTGCTGGGACTTTACGGAGGTACGGGTAGCCGCACCATCCCCCGGAAGTGGTAACCGGAAATTGGTGCGCAGAAGACTCGCCGGGGCTTGCGTGCGCCGCTATCCTGTGGGCACTCGGCCGATAGTCGCAGCCGTCCACTTTTGCCCTTCCCGCCACATACGGGAGCCGGGCCGGACGGGGTCCGTGAGCGCCGAGCGCCCCTTGCACGGGGGTGTATGACCCCCTGTGCTATCTTGGTTGGTCGCGCCCGTATCACTTCGATACGCGTCGTGCGCCTTCCCCTCGCCCTACGACCCTCCCGAGGAGTCGCCGTCTTGGCTTCCGTTGATGCTCCCCGCACGCGACGTACGTTCGCGCGTCTCGACAAGTCCGTCGATGTCCCGAACCTCATCGACATCCAGAAGAAGTCCTTCGCCTGGCTGGTGGATGCAGAAGGCGGTGGTTTGCGCGAGACGATCGACGACATCTCGCCGATCGAGGACTACACGGGCAACCTGGCCGTGCAGTTCGGGGAGTTCACGTTCGACAACCCGGTCGCGTCGCTGGACGAGTGCCGTGAGAAGGACCTCACCTACGCGCGTCCGCTGACCGTCACGGTCGGCTTCATCAATCGCGAGACCGGTGAGATCCGCGAGCAGTCCGTCTTCATGGGCGACTTCCCGTGGATGACCGATCGCGGCACGTTCGTGATCAACGGCACCGAGCGCGTCGTCGTGACGCAGCTCGTCCGCTCCCCGGGCGCGTACCTGATGGAGCCGAAGGACCCGGAGAAGCAGGTCTTCGTCGCCAATCTCATGCCGGCCCGCGGTTCGTGGCTGGAGCTCGAGATCGACAAGAAGGGCCGCGTCTACGTCCGCATCGACCGCAAGCGCAAGCTGCCGGTCACGGTGCTCCTGCGCGCGATGGGCTACAGCACCGACGAAGAGATCCTCAAGCTCTTCAACGACTCGCTCTACATCCGCAACACGATCGACGCGGACACCGAGGTCACGCGCTCCGAGGAGGGCGCGCTGATCGAGCTCTTCAAGAAGCAGCGTCCGGGCGAGCCGCCGTCGGTGGACAACGCGCGCGCGCTCCTGAACCAGCTCTTCTTCGACCCGAAGCGCTACGACCTCACGCGCGTGGGTCGCTACAAGCTGAACTCGCGTCTGGGCCTGGACATCGATCTCGACGTCCGCACGCTCACGCACGACGACATCCTCGCCCTCGTCCGCGAGCTCGTGAAGCTCCCGAACGTCCTCGGCATCTCCGAGGAGCTCGACGAGGACCTCAAGGACTACGCCGCGGAGGCGCTCAGCCGCCCGCGCGAGGCCGTCGAGGACTACCTGGACGAGTACGAGCACTTCGGCAACCGCCGTCTGCGTACCGTCGGCGAGCTGATCCAGGAAGCGTTCCGCATCGGTCTGTACCGCATGGAGCGCGTCGTCCGTGAGCGCCTCACCACCGAGGACGCGGACACGATCACGCCGCAGACGATCATCAACATCCGCCCGGTCGTGGCCGCGCTCAAGGAGTTCTTCGGCTCCTCGCAGCTCAGCCAGTTCATGGACCAGAACAACTCGCTCTCGGGCCTGACGCACCGCCGCCGCCTGTCGGCGCTGGGCGCCGGCGGCCTGACGCGCGAGCGCGCGCCGATCGAGGTTCGCGACGTCCACCCGACCCACTACGGCCGCATGTGCCCGATCGAGACCCCCGAGGGTCCGAACATCGGCCTGATCGGCTCGCTCTCGAGCTACGCGCAGATCTCCGAGCACGGCTTCGTGACGACGCCCTACCGGGTCGTCAAGGACGGCGTGCTCACCGACGAGGTCGTCCACCTGGACGCGACGGAGGAGCAGGAGCGCCTCATCGCCCAGGCCGACGAGCCGCTGGACGAGAACCGCCGCATGACGCGCGACTCGATCCTCTGCCGCACGCAGGCGGGTCAGTACGTCTACGTCACGCCGGACGAGGTCGACCTGATCGACGTCTCCCCGGAGCAGATCTGGTCCGTCGCCACGGCGATGATCCCGTTCCTCGAGCACGACGACGCCAACCGCGCGCTCATGGGCTCGAACATGCAGCGCCAGGCGGTGCCGCTGCTCAAGACCGACGCGCCGCTGGTCGGCACGGGCATGGAGCGCCGCGCGGCGTTCGACTCGGGCGACGTCCTGCTGGCGCGCAACGCCGGCACGATCGACTTCGTCGACGCGACGCGGATCGTCATCGCCACCGAGGACGGCAACCGCGACGAGTACGAGCTGCAGAAGTTCATGCGCTCGAACCAGGGCACGCTCATCCACCACAAGCCGTTCGTCAAGGTCGGCCAGGTCGTGCAGGAAGGCGAGCTGCTCGCCGACGGCTCTTCCTCGGACAAGGGCGAGATGGCGCTGGGCAAGAACCTGCGCGTCGCCTTCATGTCCTGGGAGGGTTACAACTTCGAGGACGCGATCATCCTCAGCCAGCGCCTGGTCAAGGACGACGAGCTCACCTCGCTCCACATCGAGGAGTACGAGGTCGACGCCCGCACGACCAAGCTGGGTGACGAAGAGATCACGCGCGACATCCCGAACCGCTCGGAGGAGTCGCTCCGCAACCTCGACGACCGCGGCATCGTGCGCATCGGCGCCGAGGTGCAGTCGGGCGACCTGCTGGTCGGCAAGGTCACGCCGAAGGGCGAGACCGAGCTCACCGCCGAGGAGAAGCTGATCCGCGCGATCTTCAAGGAGAAGGCCCGCGAGGTCCGCGACACCTCCCTGAAGGTGCCGCACGGCTCGTCCGGCGTCGTCATCGACGTCAAGACGTTCTCCCGCGCCGCGGGCGACGACCTGTCGCCGGGCGTCAACGACCTGGTCCGCGTCTTCGTCGCCAAGAAGCGCAAGATCCAGGAGGGCGACAAGCTCGCCGGCCGTCACGGCAACAAGGGCGTCATCTCCAAGATCGTCCCCGAAGAGGACATGCCGTTCCTCGAGGACGGCTCGCCGGTCGACGTCATCCTGAACCCGCTGGGCGTGCCTTCGCGCATGAACATCGGCCAGATCCTCGAGACCCACCTCGGGTGGGCCGCCGCCGAGGGCTGGTACGACGACGGCACCGAGGCGTTCAAGACCAAGGACGAGAAGGAGCGCGGCAAGGTCTACGTGGCCACGCCCGTCTTCGACGGCGCCACGGTCGCGGACGTCGATCACGCCCTGCTGCAGTGGCAGCGCGAGCACAAGGGCGCGATCCGCATGGAGATCGACGAGGACGCCCGCGCGGGCGAGCGCGCCTCCGGCAAGCTCCAGCTCTACAACGGCCGCAGCGGTGAGCCCTTCGAGAAGAAGGTCACCGTCGGCTACATGTACATCCTCAAGCTCAACCACCTCGTGGACGACAAGATCCACGCTCGCTCGACGGGCCCGTACTCCCTCGTCACCCAGCAGCCGCTGGGCGGCAAGGCGCAGTTCGGTGGCCAGCGCTTCGGCGAGATGGAGGTGTGGGCGCTGGAGGCGTACGGCGCCGCCTACACGCTCCAGGAGATGCTCACCATCAAGTCCGACGACACGGTCGGACGCGTGAAGGCCTACGAGGCGATCGTCAAGGGCGAGAACATCGCCGAGCCGTCGATCCCCGAGTCCTTCAAGGTGCTCCTGAAGGAGATGCAGTCCCTCGCGCTCGACGTGAACGTCGTCTCCGACGACGGGGCCCGCGCCGAGATGGGCGACGAGGACGACGACCTGCTGCGCGCGGCAGAGGAGCTCGGCATCGACTTGTCGGGCGTGCGCGCCACCGACGGCCAGGCCGCCGACGAGACCGAAGCGCTCGAGATCTCGGAAGGCGAAGAGGGCCAGACATCAGACGACGCTGCGACGGACGCCGGATACATCGAGGCGGCCGCCACCGACGGTGAGGAGACCGAGTAAGTGATCGACATCAACAACTTTGACGCCATCGAGATCGGTCTCGCGTCCTCGAAGCAGATCCGGAGCTGGAGCTCCGGCGAGGTCACGAAGCCCGAGACGATCAACTACCGCACGCTGAAGCCGGAGAAGGACGGCCTCTTCTGCGAGCGCATCTTCGGTCCGACCAAGGACTGGGAGTGCTACTGCGGTAAGTACAAGCGCGTCCGCTACAAAGGCATCGTCTGCGAGCGCTGCGGCGTCGAGGTCACCCGGTCCAAGGTGCGCCGTGAGCGCATGGGCCACATCGACCTGGCCGCCCCCGTGAGCCACATCTGGTTCTTCAAGGGCGTCCCGTCGCGCATCGGCTACCTGCTCGACATGGCTCCCAAGGAGCTCGAGAAGGTCCTGTACTTCGCGGCCTCGATGGTCACGTGGGTGGACGAGGACGCGCGCGGCGCCGACCTCGAGGAGCTGGCCGGCAAGGTCAACGAGTCCCTCGACGAGTACGCCGCCGAGAAGAACCTGCGCCTGCAGGAGATCGACGAGTCCCTCGAGCGCCGTGAGGAGTACCTCCGCAGCGGCTCGCAGAAGGACTTCGGCGACGAGGACCACCTCTGGGCCGAGCACCTTGACATCGACGTCAAGAAGCTCGAGGACGACGAGCGCACCAAGCACATCAAGGACATGCGCAAGTCCCTGGAGGCCGACCGGTCCGACACCGAGGCCTACATCGAGGACGCCATGGAGCGCCTTCGCCAGGTCTGGGATCTCTTCCAGGACATGACGCCCAAGCAGGTCGTCAACGACGAGACGCTGTTCCGTGAGCTCAAGGAGCGCTTCGGCTCGCCGTACGGCTGGGGCGAGTACTTCCGCGGCGGCATGGGCGCCGAGGCGGTCCGCGACCTCCTCGAGCAGGTCAACCTCGAGGAAGAGCGTGTCGAGCTCGAGGACCAGGTCCGCACCGCCAAGGGCCAGAAGCAGCAGCGCGCCGTCAAGCGCCTGAAGGTCGTCTCGGCCTTCCTGCACTCCGGCAACAAGCCGGAGATGATGATCCTCGAGGCCGTCCCGGTGATCCCGCCGGAGCTGCGCCCGATGGTGCAGCTGGACGGTGGCCGCTTCGCGACCTCCGACCTCAACGACCTCTACCGCCGCGTCATCAACCGGAACAACCGCCTCAAGCGGCTCCTGGACCTCGGCGCGCCGGAGATCATCGTCAACAACGAGAAGCGCATGCTGCAGGAGGCCGTCGACGCGCTGTTCGACAACGGCCGCCGCGGCCGGCCCGTCACGGGCCCGGGCAACCGTGCCCTGAAGTCCCTGAGCGACATGCTCAAGGGCAAGCAGGGTCGCTTCCGTCAGAACCTGCTCGGCAAGCGCGTCGACTACTCGGGCCGCTCGGTCATCGTGGCCGGCCCGTCGCTGCGCCTGCACCAGTGCGGTCTGCCGAAGCTGATGGCGCTCGAGCTGTTCAAGCCGTTCATCATGGCCCGCCTCGTCGAGCGCAAGGCCGTCCAGAACATCAAGGCGGCCAAGAAGATGGTCGACTCGATGATCCCGGAGGTCTGGGACGTCCTCGAAGAGGTCATCCACGAGCACCCGGTGCTCCTGAACCGCGCCCCGACGCTCCACCGTCTCGGCATCCAGGCCTTCGAGCCGGTGCTGGTGGAGGGCAAGGCCATTCAGGTCCACCCGCTCGTCTGCCACGCGTTCAACGCGGACTTCGACGGCGACCAGATGGCCGTGCATCTCCCGCTCTCCGCCGAGGCCCAGGCCGAGGCGCGCGTGCTGATGCTCTCGTCCAACAACATCCTGTCCCCGGCCCATGGCGCTCCGCTGGCCACGCCGACCCAGGACATGATCCTCGGCACGTACTACCTCACGTACGGGCCCGAGACGGACGAGCTGATCAAGATCGATCCGGCGACGTACGAGCCCAAGGTGCACGTGTTCCGGTCCGCCCAGGAGGCCGAGCTGGCGTACGAGCACAACATCGTGCAGCTGCACGACGTGGCGCAGTACCGGGCCGAGTGGGCCGAGGGCACGCACACCCTCACCACCGTCGGGCGCATCATCTTCAACGACAAGATCGAGCGCGCGCTGGAAGAGACGATGGGCGAGGACTTCGATCGCTCGCAGTACGTCTACATCAACAAGTCCCTGCGCAAGCGCGACACGACGCAGTTCGTGGACGACCTGGTGCAGGCCTTCGGCGCGGGCGCGATCTCGCAGGTCCTCGACGCGTTCAAGGACCTCGGCTTCCGCTTCGCCACCCAGGCCGGCATCACGATCTCCAAGAACGACGTGGTCGTGCCGCCGTCCAAGCAGGAGATCCTCGCCAAGTACGAGCAGCGGGTCGCCGACCTGCAGGAGCAGTACGAGGACGGCCTGATCACGCAGGAGGAGCGGCACATCGCCGTCACCGACCAGTGGAACATGGCGACTGAGGAAGTCGCCGAGGCGATGATCGAGCACATCCAGACGACGGACCAGCTGAACTCCATCTACATGATGGCCAGCTCCGGCGCCCGAGGCTCGTTCAAGCAGATCCGCCAGCTGGCCGGCATGCGTGGCCTGATGGCCAACCCGAAGGGCGAGATCATCGAGCGCCCCGTGAAGGCGAACTTCATGGAAGGCCTCGACGTCATCGAGTACTTCACCTCGACCCACGGCGCCCGCAAGGGCCTCGCGGACACCGCCCTGCGTACGGCCGACTCCGGGTACCTGACCCGCCGTCTGGTCGACGTCGCGCAGGACGTCATCATCCGGATCGAGGACTGCGGCACCGAGGAGTACCTCGAGTCGCCGCTGTACAAGCCGGACGGCGAGGCGAACGAGATGCTCCTGGGCCGCGTCGCGGCGAAGGACGTCAAGATCGGCAAGGACGTCATCCTCACGCAGGGGCAGGAGATCGGCCGCGCGGAGTTCGCGGCGCTGATCGCCGGCAACGGCACGGCCCCGACGACCGTCGCGGTCCGCTCGACGCTCAAGTGCGAGGCCACCGTCGGCGTGTGCCAGAAGTGCTACGGCCGCGCGATGGCGACCGGCCAGACGGCGATGATCGGCGACGCGGTCGGCATCGTCGCCGCCCAGTCGATCGGCGAGCCCGGCACGCAGCTGACCATGCGTACGTTCCACACCGGCGGCGTCGCCGGCGCGGACATCACGCACGGCCTCCCGCGCATCGTCGAGCTGTTCGAGGCGCGTAAGCCGAAGGGCCTCGCGAAGATCGCCGAGGTCGGCGGCACCGTGTCGGTGGAGGACACCGACAAGGCCCGCACCGTGGTCATCACGGACGAGGCCGGCGAGGAGCACCGTCACTCGTTCCCGCGCCGTACGCGTCTGCACGTCGCCGAGGGCGAGGTCATCGACGCGGGCAAGCAGCTCAACGAGGGCTCGCTGTACCCGCACGAGCTGCTCGAGCTCCGCGGCCGCACGGACACCGAGGTCTACCTGGTCAAGGAAGTCCAGGAGGTCTACAAGTCGCAGGGCGTGGACATCCACGACAAGCACATCGAGCTGATCGTGCGCCAGATGCTCAAGAAGGTCCGCGTCGAGCAGAAGGGCGACTCCGACCTGCTGCCCGGCCAGTTCGTGGACCGTCACGAGTTCCGCAAGATCAACGAGAAGGTGATGGCGTCCGGCGGCGAGCCGGCCGTGCACGCCGAGATCATCCTCGGCATCACCAAGGCCTCCCTGGCCACGGATTCCTTCCTCTCGGCCGCCTCCTTCCAGGAGACGACGAAGGTCCTGACGGACGCTGCCCTCGAGGGCAAGATCGACCGTCTCGCGGGCCTGAAGGAGAACGTGATCATCGGCAAGCTGATCCCGGCGGCGACGGGCCTCAAGCGCTACCGCTCGATCGAGATCGAGCCGTCGGAGCCGCTGCCCCGCGGCATCGACGACGTGGGCCTGCTGGACGGCGACGACCTCGCCGCCGAGCTGGGCCTGGACGACGGCGAGGGCCTGCAGGGCTTCGGGCCGGCGTTCGACACGACCGAGCTGGACGAGATCAACGCGGGCTTCGGTCCCGCGGGCGGCTCGTTCGACGACATCGGCGCTGACCTCGACGGCGACAAGTAGGTCTTAGCTGTGAAGTAGTACGAAGGGCCCGCTTCGGCGGGCCCTTCTTGTTTCTGGGGCGCCGCGCGTGTTCTCATTGCCGTCTCAACGCAGACGGAGGGGACCTTGAAGATCACAGCCATCGCCGCGGCGCTGCTCGCGCTCGGCGCATCCGCGCCCGCCTATGCGAGCGACGACCTGCCCGGCGCGGACGCCGCGCTCGTGCAGGTGTTCGTTCCGAACGAGGCCGCGATCGCGGCGCTCACCGAGCAGTTCGACGTCGCGGAGTACAAGAACGTCGAAGCCGACGGGACGATCATGATCGCCGTCGACGCGACCCCCGCCGAACGGGCCGAGCTCCGCGCGATGGGCCTGCGGATCGGCGCCACGATCGAGGACGCCGGCACCCGCGCGTCCGTCGCCGAGGCGCGCGACGTCCAGCGCGAGGCGGACGAACGCGCGTCGGCGTGGGCCGAGAGCGGCGTGCCCAAGAGCCGGGCGGCGGTCGCGCCGCGCGGCGAGACGGTGATCCAGCGCGCCGACCGGTTCACGAACTACGCCGGCACGTTCCTGTACGTGGAGGCGTTCAACAAGGCGACGGTGTCGACCGGTCCGACGTCGTTCAGCGGGCCTTCGCAGGCGCTGTCGTACGCGGGCGCCGACGGCGTCTGGAGTGTGGCGACGGACGTCCCGCGCTACACCGACGGCACGACCACGCCGGACACCTACATGTTCCACCGCCAGCTCGTCCGCCTGACGGGTCCGGCGGCGCAGATCCCGGTGGACGAGCTGACCGTGCGCGTCGCCTCCAGCTCCGGCGCCGTGGACACGAGCAAGGTGAAGAGCTGGCCGGGCGGCACCCTGCCGCCGCACGTCGCGGGCTACCAGCAGGGCTTCTTCAACCGCTACCAGGACCCGACGGAGAACCGCGCGCAGCTGGACCGGCTCGCGGCGGAGTTCCCGAACCTGATCACCGCGGTCAACCTGCCGCACCTGAGCAACGGCTACCAGCGCAAGGCGATGGGCATCGTCGGCCTCAAGACGCCGTACGCCGACCAGGTCTCGGGCACCGGCAGCCTCGGCAACGTCGGCACGGACACCACGCAGACCGCGGCCATCCGCGCGACGCAGGCGCTCGTGATCAACACGAAGGCCTGGGGCCACGAGGGCGGCAACAGCGTGTCCGTCGAGCTCAAGGCGCCGACCGCGCCGGACGCGCCGCTGTCGGTCGCCGTCACGGGCTCTGACATCGTCGTCAACCTCGCCGGAGACGTGGCGGGCGCACCGGCGAGCAAGACCGCCGACGTGGTCGCGGCCCTCAACGCCAGCGCGCCGGCGAGCGCGCTCGTCACGGCCTCGACCTTCCGCGCCAACGCGGGCCAGGGCGTCGCGCAGCCGACCGCCAAGACGCTGATGAAGGACTACCTGAACGCACCCGCGCACGTCCAGCGCGGCCCGTTCCAGCAGCGCGTCTACCGGATCGGCGCGCACCGCGACGGCACCAAGGTCGGCGTGTTCTTCACCTGCCAGACGCACGCCCGCGAGTGGACGACCGGCCTCACGTGCGTGGAGACCGCCGAGCGGCTCGCGCGCAACTACGCGACGGACCCGGAGACCAAGAAGCTGCTCGACAACGTGGAGGTGTTCATCCACGCCAACGGCAACCCCGACGGCGGCCACCTGTCGATGTACGACTTCGCGTCCCAGCGGCGCAACATGACCAACTACTGCCAGTTCACGGACCCGGTCGGGCGCAACCAGTGGGGCGTGGACCTCAACCGCAACTACACCGAGTACACCCGCTTCGACGGCCCCTGGGTCGGCGCGTCCGCCGACTGCACGGTCGACAGCTTCTCCGGTCCGGGTGAGGCGTCCGAGCCCGAGACCAAGAACGACATGTGGATCGCGGACACGTACCCAAACATCAAGTTCGCGTCCAACATGCACTCGTTCGGCGGCTACTTCATGTGGTCCCCGGGCGCGTACATGGACGACGGCAAGCGCACGCTCTCGCCGGCGCCCAACATCGGCGTCGAGAAGTACTTCTTCCAGGCGGGCGAGAAGATCCTCGGCCGCATCAAGGAGCACCGCGGCACGGTCATCCTGCCGCAGCGCACGGGCCCGATCGCGGACGTGATCTACTCCGGCGCCGGCTCCTCAGCCGACGACCACTGGTACCGCAAGGGCATCATCGGCTACGGCTTCGAGACCGGTGCCGACAAGTTCATCTCGACCGAGACCGGCACGGTGCAGATCCAGACGGGCTTCCAGCCGCCGTTCGCCGAGGCGACCGGCAGCGCCGACCCGCGGCTCGCCTACGAGGGCCGTGACCAGGCGATGGAGTTCGCCTCGGGCAACTACGGGATGATCGAGGCCGCGTACGACTACGCGCAGGACACGACGGCGCCGAAGACCTCGATCGAGTACTCGGCCGCCCAGTCCGACAGCGCGCCGATCACGTTCAAGTTCAACTGGGACGACGAGGCCGCGGTCATCCGCTACACGACCGACGGCTCGACGCCGACGCTGGCCTCGCCGACCTACAACGCCGAGCGCCCGCGCGGGCTCGGTGAGCTGCTCACGGTCACCAAGCCCGGGGTCACCGAGGTCAAGTGGTTCGCCACGGACATCAAGGGCAACCAGTCGGCGGTGCAGACGCAGCGGCTGCAGGTCGGCGAGCAGGGCACGGTCGGCGGCTCGGTGCCGGCGACCCTCGCCCTGACGCTGGGCACGCCGGCGGCGTTCGGCGCGTTCACGCCGGGCGTCGACAAGGAGTACACGGCGACGACCGAGGCGACGGTCCTCTCCACGGCCGGTGACGCGACCCTCACGGTCGCCGACCCGGACGCGGTCAACCCGGGCCGGCTGGTCAACGGCACCTTCGCGCTGCCGCAGCCGCTGCAGGGCCTCGGCGTGGTCAAGACGTGGACGGCACCGACGTCGAACGAGAAGGTCCCGGTGACCTTCAAGCAGACGATCGGCAGGACCGACGCGCTGCGCACCGGTTCGTACTCGAAGGTGCTGACCTTCACGCTAAGTACGACCTCCCCGTAGGTCGTGGGTTTGCGGGCGTGGAGGCAACTCCACGCCCGCGTGCCCTCCCTTTCCCCTCACTTTCTGCTCATATTGGTCGACTGGCCGTCAGTGGACGACGGCCTTCGAGGTCATTTCGAACGGAGGGTTCGACCAGGTGACTGGAAGAGGGGTTGTGCGGCTGGCCCGAGCGACATTGCTCGGTACCGCCATCATGCTCGGCGCGGGGTCTGCCGCGTACGCCGACGACACAGAGCGTCGTCTGATCAAGGTCACTCACCCGAGTGAGGAGGCCATCCACGAGCTCGAGTCGACGCACGACGTCGGCTACGTCGGCGATCACACCGAGGCGGCGGTCTACCTGACGCCCGCCGAGGAGGGCGTCCTGCGTGCCCGCGGCTTCACCATCGGCGCGGTCATCGAGGACAAAGGCACGCTCGAGGCCCGCAAGGCCGAGATCGCGGCCACGACCAAGAGCGAGGCCCTGGCGGCCGAGTTCGCCGAGAAGGGCGCCGCGAAGGCCAAGGCGCGCGGCATGGTCCCGCCCGTCGGCGAGACCGTGCTGATCCGCGCGTACACCTTCACGAACTACGCCGGTCGTTTCCTGTACGTCGAGGCGCACAACAAGGCGCACGAGCCCAACAACACGGGCGGCCCGGCGCTGCAGCTGTCGTACGCCGGCCCTGACGGCCAGTTCACGACCCCGGTCAACGGCACCCGCTTCGCCGACGAGGGCAAGTACCTCTACCACCGGTACCTCGTCGCGCTGCGCGGCGCCCACGCCGACGTCCCGACCGCCGACCTGCAGGTCCGCGTCGCCGCGGCCACGGGCTCGACCGACTCGGGCGGCGTGACGCAGTGGGCCGGCAGCGCGATCCCGCCGCGCGTGGCCAGCTTCCAGAAGGACTTCATCACCAAGTACATGGACCCGACCGAGGTCTACGAGCGGATCGACGCGCTGGTCGCGAACAACTCGGACATCGCCGAGATGGTCCCGCTGCCGCACAAGACTCCGGGCTACCAGCGTCAGGCGATGGCGATGCTCGCGGGCACGACCGCCCCGGGCAACGCGCCGAGCGGCACGGCGGCCCAGGGCTCCGCGGTGCAGCTGTTCTCGAAGGCGATGGGTCACCTTGGCGGCAACGAGATCACGGCCGAGTTCGTGGCCCCGACCACGGCGGACGCTCCGCTGGGTGTGACCGTCGACGGCAAGAACATCACGGTGAACCTGGGGACCAACGCCACGGGCGCGCTGGCCTCGACGGCCGCGCAGGTGCGTGACGCGATCAACGCGTCACCGGCCGCGAGCGCGCTCGTCACCGCCTACACCTACTCGGGCAACGCCGGCGCGGGCATCGCCCCGGCTCGCGCGCGCGTGACGCTGTCGGACTTCCTGGCCGCTCCGGCGCACGTCAAGCGCGGCCCGTTCGAGCAGCGCATCCTGCGCATCGGCAAGCAGCGCGACGGCTCGAAGGTCGGCGTCTACATCTACTGCCAGCAGCACGCGCGTGAGTGGGTCACGCCGATCACGTGCCTCGAGACCGCCGAGCGCCTGATCAAGAACTACGCGACCGACCCGACCACCAAGTCCTACGTCGACAACCTGGACATCTTCATCCTCCCGTCGGCCAACCCGGACGGCGCGCACTACTCGATGTACGACTTCAACTCCAAGCGCCGCAACATGGCCAACTACTGCCCGCTGGGGTCGTCCGTCGGCAACGTCAACAACCGCAACAACTGGGGCGTCGACCTCAACCGCAACGCGACGATCGGCTCGGTCTTCGACGGCTACGACGGCGCCGACATGATCAACCCGTCCGTCCCGTCGTCGATCAGCGCCTGCACCAGCGACACGTTCGCCGGTCCGTTCGAGGGCTCCGAGCCCGAGATGAAGAACGAGCTGTGGGTGGCGGACACGTTCCCGAAGATCAAGTTCGCGATCAACATCCACACGCACGGCGGCTACTTCATGTGGGCGCCGGGCGCCTACAAGCCGGGCACGCGCGAGCCGCTGCCGTCGGTGAACATCGGCGTCGAGCAGTACTTCTTCCAGGTGTCCGAGACGATCCTGTCGCACATCGCGGACTCGCGCGACACGGTGCTGCTGCCGGAGCGCACGGGCCCGATCTCCGAGGTGCTGTACTCGGCCGCCGGCAACTCCGCCGACGACCAGTACTACCGCAAGGGGATCATCTCCTACTCGTTCGAGGCCGGCGCGCAGCGCATGACGGTCAACCCGACCACCGGCGCGATCTCGCGCCGTGACGTCGGCTTCCAGCCGTGCTTCGGCGGCCCGGGCACGCACGGTGGCACGAACACCAGCACCTCGCTGCAGTGCGGCACGGCCAGCAATCCCGACCCGCTGATGGTCAACGAGGGTCGCCTGTCGACGCAGGAGTTCGCGGACGGCAACTACGGCCTGCTCCAGGGCGCCCTGGAGTACTCGCAGGACGTGACCGCGCCGGACGTGAGCATCGAGTTCTCGGCGGCGCAGACGTCGGGTGAGGCGATCAACTACCGGTTCAAGTGGGGCGGCGAGGCGGCCGTGATCCACTACACGACAGACGGCTCGACGCCGACGACCAGCTCGCCGACGTACGAGTCCCAGGGCATCCGCCGTCCCGGCCAGGTGCTGACGTTCTCCGCGCCCGGCGCCTACACGGTCAAGTGGATCGCGAAGGACATGAAGGGCAACGTCTCGCCGGTCAAGTCCCAGCGCCTGCTGGTCGCGGCCGACGACGCGGACGGCACGGTCGGCGGTTCGGTGCCGGCCACGCTGGCGCTGACGCTGGGCGCTCCGGCGTCCTTCGCGCCGTTCGTCCCGGGCGTCGCGCGTGAGTACACGGCGACGACCGAGGCGACGGTGACCTCGACGGCCGGTGACGCGACCCTGACGGTCGCCGACCCGAGCGCGACGAACACCGGCAAGCTGGTCAACGGCGCGTTCGCGCTGCCGCAGTCGCTGCAGGGCCTCGGCACGGTCAAGACGTGGACCGGTCCGACCTCGTCGGAGAAGGTGCCGGTCACCTTCAAGCAGGCGATCGCCGCGACCGACGCCCTCCGCACGGGCACCTACAGCAAGACGCTCACCTTCACGCTGAGCACGAACAACCCGTAGGAACCGGGCCACGGGGCCCGCGCCACGCGCGCGGGCCCCGTCTCGTCCGTACGCTCTGGGCGTGTCCACGCCGCAGGAGGTCAAAGCCCGTCTGGAGGCCGAGCGCGCGGGCGCACCGTTCCTGCTCTATCGCGACGCCACGGGCACCGAGCACGTGCACACGCTCGACGGCGCGACCACGATCGGCCGCCGTCCCGAGCGTGACGTCGCGCTGGCGTGGGACGGCGAGGTCAGCCGCCTGCACGCGCAGCTCGAGCCCATCGGCCCGGACTGGACGGTGGTCGACGACGGGCTCTCGCGCAACGGGACGTTCGTCAACGGCGAGCGTGTCAACGGCAGGCGACGGCTGCGCGACGGCGACCGCGTGGTGGTCGGGGACACGCCGATCGTCTTCCGCGCGCCCCGCGACGTCGCCGACAGCACGGCCGCGATCACGGTCGAGCGGACGGTGGCCCTGACCGAGACGCAGCGCAGGATCCTGATCGCGCTCTGCCGGCCGCTGCAGGCTTCGGCGTACGCGACACCGGCGACGAACAAGGACATCGCGGCCGAGGTGCACCTGAGCGTCGACGCGGTCAAGGCGCACCTGCGCGCCATTTTCGAGCGGTTTGGACTCGACGACCTTCCACAGAATCAGAAGCGCGCACGGCTCGCGGCCGTCGCACTGGTCAACAACGTCATCAGAAAACACGAGTTCTGAGCGCGAATCTCGCCGATGGGCGTAGACATGACCGCGCGATGGATGCAGAATGAGCCTTTGAGGAGGGGTGAGCTCCCGGCTTGAGGGGTGGGGGTTCACCGTTTGGGTTCCACACACGGAGGGTTCCGCCCATGCTCGGGAGAACATCGCTGGTGGCGTTCGCGGCCTCAGCACTGCTGTTTTCGGGAGGAGGTCTGGCGTACGCCGACAACGACTTCCCGGATGCCGACTCATCGCTGATCGAGGTCCACGTCGGCAGCGAGTCGGACATCGACGCGCTCGTGGCCGACGGCTTCGACCTCGCCGAGTACAAGCGCGTGGAGACCGCGAGCGACATCGTCGTTGCGATCGACGCCGTTCCGCAGGAGATCGGCGAGCTGAAGAAGCGCGGCTTCAAGCTCGGCCGCACGATCGAGACCCCGGCGCACCGTGCCGCGATCGCCGCGGCGCGCGATGCCCAGCGCGAGCTCGACAGCCGCACCCGCGACTACGCCGCCGACGGCGTGCCCAAGAGCCGGTCCGCGGTCGCGGTGCCCGGCGAGACGGTCATCCAGCGCGCGAACAAGTTCACGAACTACGCCGGCACGTTCCTCTACGTCGAGGCGCACAACAAGGCCATCAAGCGCGTCGCCGGCAGCAACACCCAGTTCACGGGCCCGACGCTTCAGGTCGCGTACGCGGGCGCCGACGGCGTCTTCGTCCCGGCCGCCACGGCGATGCCGCGCTTCATCGACACCGACCCGACGCCGGACGAGTACATGTACAACCGTCAGCTCATCCGCCTGACGGGCGCCGCGGCGAGCATCCCGGCTTCGCAGATGACGGTCCGCGTGGCCGCAAGCACGGGCTCCGTCGACACCTTCAAGGTCACGGAGTGGCTCGGCACCACGCTGCCGCCGCACGTCGCGGGCTACCAGCAGGGCTTCTTCAGCCGCTACCAGGACCCGACCGAGAACCGCGCCCAGCTGGACGCGCTGGCGGCCAGCTTCCCGAACCTGGTCACGCCGGTCAACCTGCCGAACCTGACGAACGGCTACCAGCGCAAGTCGCAGGCGATCCTGTCCGGCACGTCGGGCATCGGCGTCGCTCCGCCGGCCGTCTACGGCGCCCCGATCGTCGAGTCCACGGGCGAGATCACGGCGGCGGCGCCGGTCGCCTCGATCCCGTTCAACGGCACCGCCGGCCAGCGGATCTTTGCGACCGTGGACGGCATCCCCGGCGGCTCGACGGACTTCATCTTCACGCTCAAGAGCCCGACCGGCGCCGTCATCGGCGGCCCGATCGACACCGGCACGAGCCCGGAGTTCATCACCAACCTGAACCTGCCCACGACCGGCACGTACACGTTCGAGGTCTCCGGCTACGAGGGTGACCTCGGCGACTTCACGTTCAAGGTCCAGCCCGTCCAGGTCTCGGGCGCCGAGGCTTCGGCCGGCGCGGTTGTCCTGACCACCAAGGACTGGGGCCACCAGGGCGGCGACCAGGTCACGGCGGAAGTCAAGAACCCGGGCACCGGCAACGCGCCGCTGTCGGTCACCGTGACCGGCAAGGACATCGTCGTCAACCTCGCGACCAACGCCTCGGGCGCAGCCACGAGCACGGCCGCGCAGGTCGTCGCCGCGATCAACGCCAGCCCGGGCGCCTCGGCGCTCGTCACGGCCACCACGTTCCGCAACAACGCCGGCGCCGCCATCGTGCAGCCGCGGGCGAAGGTCAACCTGGACGACTTCCTGAACGCGCCCGCGCACGTCGCGCGCGGCCCGTTCCAGCAGCGCGTGTACCGGATCGGCTCCGTCCGTGACGGCTCCAAGGTCGGAGTGTTCCTCTACTGCCAGCAGCACGCGCGCGAGTGGACCACCGGCCTGAGCTGCGTCGAGACCGCCGAGCGGCTCGTCCGCAACTACGCGACCGACCCCGACACGAAGAAGCTGCTGGACCAGGTCGAGGTCTTCGTGCTGCCGAACGTCAACCCGGACGGCGGCCACTACTCGATGTACGACTTCGCGGCACAGCGCCGCAACATGACCAACCACTGCGCGCCATCCCTCGGGGTCGGCGACCCGGCCGCCCGCAACGCCTGGGGCGTGGACCTCAACCGCAACAACGGCGAGTACTCGCCGGTCGACGGCTACTTCGGCGCGTCGCCGAGCTGCACCAGCGACGTGTACTCCGGCCCGGGCGAGTACTCCGAGCCCGAGATCAAGAACGAGAAGTGGGTCGCGGACACGTTCCCGAACATCAAGTTCGCGAACAACATCCACTCCTTCGGCGGCTACTTCATGTGGGCGCCGGGCGCCTACAAGGACGACGGCAAGCGCACCACCGCTCCGGCGCCGAACATCGGCATCGAGAAGTACTTCTTCGAGGCCGGCGAGAAGATCCTCGCGCGCATCAAGGAGCACCGCAACACGGTGATCCTGCCGGAGCGCACCGGCCCGATCGCCGACGTGCTCTACTCGGCGGCCGGCAACTCGGCGGACGACCAGTGGTACCGCAAGGGCATCATCAGCTACTCCTTCGAGACCGGGGCCGATCGCTTCATCTCGACCACGAGCGGCACGGACCAGATCCCGACCGGCTTCCAGCCGTGCTTCGCCGGCCCGGGCACCTACGGTGGGGCCAACGTCCAGTTCGGCCACCCGATCTGCGACAACTGGCCGGTGCTGCTCAACGAGGGCCGCGACCAGGCCATGGAGTTCGCCTCCGGCAACTTCGGCATGGTCGAGTCCGCGTACGACTACGCGATGGACACGACGCCGCCGAAGACCTCGGTCGAGGTGTCGGCCGACGAGGGCACGTTCCCGGTGCACTTCAAGTTCAACTGGGACACCGAGGCCGCGGTCATCTACTACACGACCGACGGCTCGACGCCGACCCTGGCGTCGACGACGTACAACAGCCAGCGCGCACGCTCGATCGGCGAGGTGCTGACGATCACCAAGCTCGGCGCGACCGAGATCAAGTGGTTCGCCGTGGACATCAAGGGCAACCAGTCCGCCGTCCAGACCAAGCGCGTCCTGGTCGGCGCCAGCGAGGAGACGGGCACCGTCGGCGGCACCGTGCCGGCCACGCTGTCGCTCACGCTCGGCACCCCGGCCACGTTCCCGGCGTTCATCCCGGGCGTCGCGCGTGAGTACACGGCGACGACGGAGGCCACCGTGACGTCCACGGCCGGTGACGCGACCCTGACGGTCGCCGACCCGAGCCCGACCAACACCGGCAAGCTGGTCAACGGCGCGTTCGCGCTGCCCCAGCCGCTGCAGGGCCTCGGCGTCGTCAAGACGTGGACCGGCCCGACGTCCAACGAGAAGGTGCCGGTCACCTTCAAGCAGCAGATCAACGCGAACGACGCGTTGCGCACGGGCACGTACAGCAAGACGCTCACGTTCACGCTGAGCACGACGAACCCGTAGTCACCGCCTAGCCATTGGTCCGGTCGTGGAGTGATCTCCACGGCCGGACCTGGCGAGAACCCCCGGTTTCTGGTCAGATACCCGTCGGAGTTCCACCGGTTGCACGGGGGACAGGGTCTACATACGGAGGGTTCTGCCCATGGTTGGGAAGACTGCGCTTGCCGCGTTCGCGGCATCGGCGCTGTTGCTGGCGGGAGGCCAGTCGGCGTTCGCGGCCGACGACGGCGCCCCGTTCCAGAAGCTGCTCGAGGTCACGGTCGATTCGCAGACGGCCGTCGACTCGGTCACGACGAAGTTCGACGCCGCCGAGTACAAGCGCGTCAACGACGACGGCACGATCACGCTGAACGTGTTCGCGACCGCCGACGAAGAGGCCGCGCTCAAGGGCAAGGGCTACACGATCGGCGCCACGATCGAGGACTCCAACACCGGCAAGCAGCGGATGAAGGAGCGCCAGGAGATCCTGGACCAGGAGGCGCTCGCCAAGACCGTCGCCGAACAGGGCCTGAAGGGCACCAAGTTCGAGGGCCGCTCGGTCGTCGCGGTCCCCGGTGACACCGTCATCCAGCGCGCGAACACCTTCACCGACATCGTCGGCCCGTCGGGTGCCACGACCACGGCGCGCTTCCTCTACGTCGAGGCGTTCAACAAGTCGACCGGCTTCGCGGCCAACGGCTCGGCCACCGGCCCGACGCTCGCCCTGTCGTACGCGGGCGCCGACGGCGTCTACGTCCCCGCCCAGAACATCAGCCGCTTCAACGACACCGACACGACGCCGGTGACGTACATGTACCACCGGCAGCTGTTCCGCCTGCCCGCCAACGCCCCCGCGGACATCAAGACCGTGCGCGTTGCCACCACGGCGACCACGGGTGGCGCGGCCGCGAGCGTCGAGACCTTCCCGGTCACGGAGTGGCTCGGCAAGGACCTCCCGCCGCACGTCGCCGGCTTCAAGAACCAGCCGTTCTTCACGCACTACATGGATCCGACCGAGAACCGCGCGGACCTGGACGCCCTCGCGGCGGCCCATCCCGAGCTGGTGTCGGTCGAGAACATGCCCGAGCTGTCGTCGGGCTACCAGCGCAAGTCGATGGCCAACATGAACGGCACAGTCGCCATCACGTCGGCTCCGGCCGCCACCCTCGGCGCGACGCTGGCGGAGATCCCCGTGTCGGAGATGACGGCGGCGCAGCCGGTCGTCAAGATCCCGTTCAACGCGATCCAGGGTCAGACGATCCGCGCGACCGTGGACGGCATCCCGGCCCGCTCGACCGATCTCGTCATCGCCCTCAAGGACCCGTCCGGCAAGACGCTGCAGACGATCGACACCGGCACCAGCCCGGAGGTCCTGACCCAGACGCCGCGCATCTCCGGCACCTACACGTTCGAGGTCTCCGGCTACCAGGGCGAGCTCGGCGACTTCTCGTACAGGGTCCAGGAAGTCACGGGCCCGTGGACGCAGACGGTCACGCTCACGTCCAAGGACTGGGGCCATCAGGGTGGGGACCAGGTCCAGGCCGAGTTCCTGAACCCGGGCGCCGCCAACTCGCCGCTCGGCGTCACCGTGACCGACAAGCTCATCTCGGTCTCCCTCGCGACCGGCGCCGACGGCGCCCTCACGTCGACGGCCGGGCAGGTCGTCGCCGCGATCAACGAGAAGGCGTCCGCGCTCGTGACCGCCGCGACGTTCCGCGGTGACCGCGGGGCCGGCATCGTCCAGCCGCGCGCGAAGGTCAACCTGGACGACTTCCTGAACGCGCCCGCGAGCGTCGCCCGCGGCCCGTTCCAGCAGCACCTGTACCGCATCGGCACCAAGCGCGACGGCAGCAAGCCGGGCGTCTTCCTGTTCTGCCAGCAGCACGCGCGCGAGTGGGCCACGGGCCTCACCTGCGTGCAGACGGCGCACGAGCTCGTCGAGAACTACGCGACCGACCCACAGACCAAGCAGCTGCTGGACAACGTCGAGGTGTTCATCTCGCCGAACTCCAACCCGGACGGCGCGCACTACTCGATGTACGACTCCAACGTCCAGCGCAAGACGCTCGCGAACCGTTGTGACCCGATCTACGGTCCGTCGGACATCTCGCAGCGCAACGTGTGGGGCGTCGACATGAACCGCAACAGCGGCGAGTACTCGCTGTTCGACGGGTACGCGGGTGCGTCCGAGGACTGCACCAACGAGACCTACGCCGGTCCCAGCGAGTACTCCGAGCCGGAGACGCGCAACGAAGGCTGGGTCGTCGATCACTTCCCGAACATCAAGTTCATGAACAACATCCACTCGTACGGTGGGTACTTCATGTGGGCGCCGGGCGCCTACAAGAACGACGGGATGCGCACCACGACTCCCGCGCCGAACATCGGCATCGAGAAGTACTTCTTCGAGGCCGGCGAGAAGATCCTGCGCCGCATCAAGGACTCGCGCGGCACCGTGATCCTCCCGCAGCGCACCGGCCCGATCGCCGACGTGCTCTACTCCGCCGCCGGCAACTCCGCCGACGACGGCTATTACCGCAAGGGCATCATCGCCTACTCGTTCGAGACCGGCGCTGACCGGATGCTGAACACCACCACCGGCATCCAGCCGACGACCGTCGGCTTCCAGCCGTGCTTCGGCGCGGTCGGCACGGGCGGCAACCAGGGCGCCTGCCCGCAGAACGGCTCGCTCGTGAACGAGGGTCGTGACGAGGCGCTCGAGTTCGCGGCCGGCAACTTCGGCCTGGTCGAGTCGGCTTACGACTACGGCAAGGACGTCACGGCGCCCACCACGGCGATCGAGGTCTCGGCCGACAAGACGTCGGGCGCGCCGGTGAACTACACGTTCAACTGGCTCGACGAGGCGGCGGTCATCCACTACACGACCGACGGCTCGACCCCGACGCTGTCCTCGACGAAGTACAACAGCCAGCGCGCCCGCAGCGTCGGCGAGGTGCTGACGCTCAGCACGCCCGGCAAGCACACGGTCAAGTGGTTCGCGGTCGACATCAAGGGCAACCAGTCCGCGGTGCAGTCCAAGACCGTCTCGGTCGGCGAGACCGTCGACGGCCCCGTCGGCGGCACCGTGCCGGCGACGCTGGCCCTGACGCTGGGCACGCCGGCCACGTTCGGCGCGTTCACCCCAGGCGTCGCCAAGGAGTACACGGCGACCACCGAGGCGACGGTCATCTCGACCGCCGGTGACGCGGCCCTCTCGGTCGCCGACCCGAGCCCGACCAACACGGGCTACCTGGTCAACGGCACGTTCGCGCTGGCGAAGCCGCTCCAGGGCCTCGGCACCATCAAGACGTGGTCCGCCCCGACGTCCAACGAGAAGGTCACCGTGACCTTCAAGCAGGCGATCGGCGACAAGGACCCGCTGCGCACGGGCACGTACAGCAAGACGCTCACGTTCACGTTGAGCACGACGAACCCGTAGTCGCCGGCACCACCGCGTTGACCTAGAGCCCGTTCGGCCAATGTGCCGGGCGGGCTCTTCGTCGTTCAGGGTTTCACCCTTGACTTCAACTGCGCTCACCGCGACAGTTGCATCGACCGGCGAGGGCCCAGTCGGGCGGTCAACAAACACAGCGGAGGGTGTTGCATGTTCCGACGTACCGGAAGGGTCTTGGGCTGCCTGGTGGGCGTACTCGGGGTGCTGGCGCTGGCGGCGCCGGCGTCGCAGGCTGGGACGGTGAACATCCCGTCCAACCTCGAGTGCAACTACGACGACCGGCAGACGGTGCCGTACCTGTGTGAGCCTGAGCAGCTCGTCGTCGGCATCGACGGCACGGACGCGGTGTGGCGGTATTGGGCGCAGCTGGGGTTCGACGTGGCCGGCAACCTGCCGAGCGGCGCGACCGTGACGTCGGCGAAGCTGTACCTGTACGGGCTCTCGGACCCCGGTTTCAGCGCTTCGCTGATCGTGGGCGATCCGTACGCCCCTGAGGACGAGGTCGAGTTCTCCTCGGCGCCGGGCTGGGTCGACTTCGACGTCACGGCCTCGGCTCAGGCCGCGGCCGGCACGGCGTCGGACGCGGTCCTGGACGTCTGGCCCGCGCTGGACACGCCGTTGCTCCCCTTGAGCTGGGAGTTCGTCGGGTCCGCGTCCTCGAGCACGTCGTTGCGGCCGTACCTGCAGGTCGACTACACGCTCTAGCGTCGAGCTCGAGCTCGAGCCCGTCCCGACGCCGCGTGTGCCGGGGCGGGCTCGTCGTGTTTAACCGCTTTCCCATTAACTTAGACATCCCTCATTGGGCTGTCAGAGTGCCAACACTTAATCGCTTTATAGCGACGCCGGCTTGACTCAGGACACGCTCATAGAAAGGCTGAGCGCCACCGGCGGGGCCCCACCGGAGCAGTCAACGAACACGGAGGGTGGTTGATGTTCCGACGTACCGGAAGGGTTGTTTGCGGTCTGCTGGGCGTATTGGGGGCCTCGGCGGCGCTGGCCGCGCCGGGAGAGGCGAGCACGGTCGACATCGGCGCCGAGCTCGATTGCACCATCGGGTATTACGGGGGAGGGGACAACGACTGCGAGTCGACCGAGCTGCTCGCGGGCCGGCGGCTGGCCCACGACACGCACGCGTGGCAGGCGTTGTTGCAGTTCGACGTCGAGGCGGAGCTGCCGCCAGGCGCGGTCGTCACCTCGGCCACCCTGCGGCTCAACGGCGGGTTGGCGGATGTCCCCGCACAGGGCGCGGCGGGCGCGTGGGATGACGCCGTCACGTGGGGCTCGTTCCCGGGCATCGGCCCGGTCGAGGACACCGCGACGCTCGACGGGGCGTGGAGCGAGTGGGACGTCACCCGCCTCGTGAGCGCGTGGGCCGCCGGCACCGAGGCCAACTACGGCATCTCGGTCGGCGAGGACCCACTCGTCTGGCAGGAGGTTCCGGACGGGGACGTCGAGGCGACCTACGCCGCGACCGAGGCGGGCTCGAGCGTGGCGCCGGAGCTCGTGGTCGAGTACACGGTCACCGCGTGTCCATCGGACCCGTACGCGGCGGCGCAGGTCACGTCCGAGGACTCGGTCTACTACTGGAACGAGGTGCTGCTCGACGTCGTGCGCGCGCACACCCCGACGACGCCACCGACGCCGCCCACCCGCATGTCCCGCGCCGCGGCCATGCTGCACACGGCGATCTTCGACACCATGAACTCGGCCTTCTTCGCCGAGCTCGAGGATGGGGCGACCGGTTCCCCGTCCGCCGCCGCCCAGTGCGGTTGGAAGCCGTTCGTCGTCCTTGCCGACGCCGAGCCGAACATCGACGTGGACCTCGCGGTCGGCGTGGCCGCGCGTGACGTGCTGCTCAACACCTACCCCCTGTTCGCGACGCAGATCAACGCCGCGTTCACCACGCGCAACGGCAGCGACAACGATGACGACGCCGAGGACCTCGGCGAGTTCGTCGCGGACGAAGTGATCGCTTCGCGCACGGGCGATGGCTCCGCCGCGTCGATGTCCTACACGTCCGACCCGCTGACCGCAGGCGCGTGGCGTCCGACGCCCACGCTCTCCGTCGAGGCGCCCTGCAACACCGACAGCGACGTCGTGACCCCCGGCTGGGGCAACGTCGCGCCGTTCACCCTGACCGGCGGCAGCCAGTACCGGCAGGCGGCGGGGGACAGCTTCGCCAGCTTCCTCGGGTTGCTCCCGCACAGCCGCTATACGGCGATCTACAACGAGGTCAAGGACCTCGGCAATCGCGACGACAACGTCTCCAGCCGCACGAGCGACCAGACGGAGGCCGCGTTCTTCTGGGCCAACGACCTGGTGGGGACCTACAAGCCACCCGGACAGCTGCTCGAGCACACGCGCCTCGTGGCGCTCACGCAGCCCGCCGCGATCACCAGCGGCACACCGGGTGACTTCCGCGGCGAATGGTCACGTCAGGGCATCCGGGTCGCTCGCCTGTTCGCGCTGGTCTCGATCGGGATGGGGGACGCGGCGATCGCGGCCTGGGACACGAAGTTCCTGACGCCCTTCGACCTCTGGCGGCCGGTCTCCGCCATCCACAACGCCGCCTCGGACGGCAACTCGAGCACGACGGCCGACGCGACCTGGCAGCCGCTGTCGCAGGACCGCAACGGCGTCTCGTTCAGCCCGTGCTTCTCCGCGTGGGTGTCGGGCCACGCGACGTTCGGCGGCGTCTGGAGCCGCGTGCTGGAGAACGAGTTCGACGCCACGGAGCACGATGACCCGTTCCCGCTGACGCTCACCACCGAAGACCCGCACGCCACGCTGCCTTCGCCGGCCGTGGGCTTCGTCACGCGCGACTTCGACAGCTTCAGCGACGCTGCCGAGGAGAACGCGTCGAGCCGCATCTGGCTCGGCGTGCACTACCGGATCGACCGGGACGGCGGTCTCGGCGTCGGCCGCACCGTCGGGACGCACGTGAGCGCCAACGCGCTCCGCTGGACCCAGGGCTGCGCCGCCTGGAGCTGCGGGGAGACGATCCCGTAGGCGGGTACCGCGAGTAGGCCGTGGCGGGCCGCTCTCCCCCACCGGGGGGAGGGCGGCCCGGCCCGCGGGCGGACGCTGTCAAGGGCCGCGGACGCACTCGAAGGTCTGCGAGCGATCCTGCAAGATCTCCGGGCGGCGGACCGGCCGGTCCCATTCGAACCTCGGCAGAAGCGCCGCAAATCGCGCATGTCCGAATTGGGACTGCGCCCCGCGTGCGTCAATCAGCGGCGGCGATCCGGGACCCCGCTCGTGCCCCCATTTCGGGGAGGATCCCGAAGTTCTTGAAGCAATCTTCAGATCAGGCAGTACGCTGCCAAAAGCTCGAAAGGGTCTAAAGCCCCTCGAGTGGGGAACCGATGTAAGTGGAGACCGCGCCGGGGACATCGCTTGCGAGCGATGGGTGTGGAATCTCTACTCAATCGACGTACGAGGACACGTTGTCGCTGAATCTGGGCATTCTGCTCGCGCTCGTCTGCGCGATCGCTACGCAGCTGGGCTTTCTCTACAAGCACAAGGGCGCCAATGAGGCCCCCACGGTCGACATCCGTCGCCCGTTCCGTACGGCGAAGCAGCTGTACTCGTGCAAGTGGTTCGCGATCGGCATGGCCATCGCGGCCGGCGCGTGGATCTTCCACGTCGCCGCGCTCGCGTTCGCCCCGCTGTCGGTCGTGCAGGCCGTGCTCTCCACGGGCGTCGTGATCCTGGCCGTGATGGCGGAGCGCATCTTCGGCTTCAAGGTCGGCTTCCGCCAGTGGGTGGGCGTCGCGATGACCGCCCTCGGCCTCGTCCTCCTCGTCATCACGCTGCCGGCCACGCACGGCGCGCACTCGGCCTACTCGCTCGCCGGCATGATCGCCTTCGAGGGCGCGATGCTCGCGATCGGCGCCGTCCTCATCGGCGGCAAGAAGCTCGGCGTGCCGGACCACCACCACGGGATCATGCTCGGCGCGGCCGCCGGCGTCCTGTTCGGCGTCTCGGACATCGCCATCAAGGCCCTCACCGGCGTGGGCGGCATCACGTCCATCATCGGCTCGCCCTGGCTCGCCGTGACGATCATGGCCTCGGTCATCGCCTTCTACGCCAGCGCCCGCGGCATGCAGCAGGGCGAGGCCGTCCCGGTCATCGCCGCCACCTCCACCGCCGCCAACGTCTCCTGCATCCTCGGCGGCATCATCGTCTTCGGCGACCCGATGCCCTCCGACACCGTCGGCATCTGCGTCCAGGCCTTCGCCTTCGTCCTCGTCGTCGTGGCCGCGATCCTCACCCCGCCGCCGGTCCGCGCCGCCGCGGCCAACGCGCACGCTTAGTCCTCCACACGTTTCCCCGCGTCACGAACGCCGTCGGTGCCCACCGGCGGCGTTCGCCGTTTAAGGTGGCCCTCGTGCTGCCCCTACGGGAACTGCTGCGTGAGCTGGAGCTGGAGGTCGTCGCCGGTGAAGCCGGGCTCGACCGCGCATTGCGCTGGGTGCACATCTCCGAGCTGGAGGACCCGACGCCGTGGCTCTCCGGCGGCGAGCTGCTGCTGACGACCGGGCTGGGGCTCGGGGACGCGGCACACCAGAGGGCCTACCTGGAGCGGCTGGCCCGGCACGAGCTCGCGGGGCTCGGGTTCGGCACCGGCTTCACGCACGCGCGCGTGCCCGAGGCGCTGCGGGAAGCAGCCGCCGAGCTGGGCTTCCCGCTGTTCGAGGTGCCGTACGCGACGCCGTTCATCGCGATCACCGAGCGCGCGGCCTCCCAGCTGGTCAACGAGCAGTACGCGGTGCTGCGCCGGGCGCTGTCCGCCCACGAGCGGCTCGAGCAGATCGTCCTGTCCGAGCGCGGCCTCGACGGGGTCGTGAGTGCCCTGGGGGCGATGATCGGCGGACCCGCGCTGATCCTCGACGCGCGCGGGGACGTGCTGGCCCGCCGCTCCGGGCGCGCCGCGCTGGACCCGGCGCCGGTCGTTGCGGAGCTGCGCGAGCGGCTGGCGGGCGGCGCGCGGCGCGGGTACGTGCCGGGTGCGGACGGCTTTCCCGCCGGTGCGCTGGCGCTCCCGGTCGCGCGCGGGGACGCGGCGCTGCCGGAGGCGTGGCTGATCGCCGCGCGCGAAAGCGGACCGCTGAACGAGCTGGACCGGCTGACGCTCCACCAGGCCGTCACGATCGTGGCGCTGGAGCTGCTCCGGCGGCGCGTCGTGGACGACACGGAGCGGCGCCTGGCCGGGGACGTGCTGAGCGCGCTGGTCGCGGGCGACCTCGCCGGTGCGGAGCTGGCGCGACGGCTGGAGCCGTTCGGCGTGCGCGAGCGCGCGGGCGTGCTCGTGCTCGCGCCGCCGCGCGGGGTGCGCGCCGTCACCGAGGAGGCGCTGGCGCGGGCGGTGCGCGAGGAGGCCGGCGGCGGGCTCGTGGCCGGCTCCGGGCAGCTGGTGTGCGCGCTGATCCCGGCGAGCGGCGACGACGAGCTGTTCGCGCTCGCGGGACGGCTGCTCGCCCGGGTCGAGCGCGAGGCGGACACGGCGCTGGCGGCGGGGGCGGGACGCTGCGTGGCGCCCGGCGAGCTGCGGCGCGGGTTCCACGAGGCGCGCTGCGCGCTGGAGGCACGCGCGCTGGCGGTCAACGGGAGCGGGCCGGGCACCGGCCTGGCGACCTACCGCGACCTCGGCTCCTTCCAGCTGCTGCTGTCGCTGCAGGACGACGACGCGCTGCGGCTGTTCTGCGACTCGATCCTCGCGCCGATCGAAGACTCCGAGGGCGCGTACGGCGGCGAGCTCATGCGCTCGCTGGAGGCGTTCATCGAGTGCAACGGCCAGTGGGAGCGTGCGGCGAAGGCGCTCTTCTGTCACCGTCACACGCTGCGCTACCGGATCCGGCGCGTCGAGGAGTTGACCGGGCGATCATTGGACTCCGCCCGCGACCGGATCGACTTCTGGCTCGCGCTGCGCGGCCGCGAACTTGTTCAACCGGAGAGGTAACGAGAGATGAAGGTCGGCTGCCCCACTGAGATCAAGACGGACGAGTACCGGGTGGCGCTGACGCCCGCCGGCGTCCGCGAGCTGGTCGAGCACGGTCACGAGGTCGTCATCCAGGCCGGGGCCGGTGAAGGCTCGGCGATCACCGACGCCGAGTACGTATCCCAGGGCGCCTCGATCCTGCCCGACGCCGCGGCGGTCTTCGCCGCCTCGGACATGATCGTCAAGGTCAAGGAGCCGCAGGCGGTCGAGGTGGCGCTGCTCGAGCCGCGCCACACGCTCTTCACCTACCTGCACCTCGCGCCGGACCCCGAGCTGACGAAGGGCCTCGTCGCGTCGGGCGCGACCTGCGTGGCCTACGAGACCGTCGAGGACGCGCGCGGTCGGCTCCCGCTGCTGGCGCCGATGAGCGAGGTCGCGGGCAAGATCGCCACGCAGGCCGGCGCGTTCATGCTCGAGAAGCCGCTCGGCGGCCGCGGCATCCTGCTCGGCGGCGTGCCGGGCGTGGCCGCCGCGAAGGTGATGATCATCGGCGGCGGCGTGGTCGGCATGAACGCGGCCTTCATCGCGTTGGGGATGGAGGCGACGGTCTACGTCTACGACCGCAACATCGACCGCCTGCGCGAGCTCGACATCGCCTTCGGGGGCCGGGCCGACACGTGTTACGCGTCGACCCTGGACATCGAGCAGCGGCTGCCGGAGGTCGATCTGGTCATCGGCGCGGTGCTCGTCGCGGGCGCGAAGGCGCCGTACGTGATCCGGCGCGACCAGCTGGCGCTGATGAAGCCCAGCGCGGTGCTCGTGGACGTCTCGATCGACCAGGGCGGCTGCTTCGAGACCTCGCGCGCGACCACCCACAGCGACCCGACCTACGAGGTCGACGGCGTCCTGCACTACTGCGTGGCCAACATGCCGGGCGCGGTGCCGATCACGTCCACGCGCGCGCTCACGAACGCGACGATGCCGTACGTGATCGACGTGGCCACCAAGGGCGTCGAGCGCGCCGCGCGTGAGAACCCGGGCCTGGCCAAGGGCATCAACGTCGTCGGCGGCAAGGTGACCTACGCGCCGGTGGCCGAGGCGACGGGGCTCCCGTACGTCGACGCCTTCGAGGCCTTGGCGGCCTAGGACCGTGTACGACGCCGTCATCGTCGGCGGTGGCCACAACGGGCTGGTGGCGGCGACGCTGCTGGCCCGGGCGGGCCGCTCGGTGCTCGTGCTCGAGCGGCGCGACCACGTCGGTGGCGCCGCGGTGTCCGAGCGCCCGTGGGCGGGCGTCGACGCGCGCATCTCGCGCTACTCGTACCTGGTCTCGCTGATGCCGGCGGCGCTGCGGGAGCAGCTGGGCGTGCGGACCGAGATGCGCCGGCGGTCGGTGTCCTCGTACTCGCCGCGGCTGGACGGCACCGGGTTGCTCGTGCGCGCGGGGGAGCCGCCCGGGGCGAACTGGGCGGCGTTCGAGGAGCTGACGGGGCGCGTGGCCGCCGCCGTGTTCCCGACCTTGACGGAGCCGCTGCGCCCGCGGGCCGAGCTGCGCGCGCGGGTGGGCGACCTGGCCGCGTGGCAGGCGCTGTTCGAGCGCCCGCTCGGTGAGGTGCTGCGCAAGTACTTCGAGGACGACTTCGAGCGCGGGATCGTCGCCACGGACGCGCTGATCGGGACCTTCGCGGGGCTCGACGACGAGTCGCTGCGCCAGAACCGCTGCTTCGTCTACCACGTGATCGGCAACGGCACGGGCCACTGGGACGTGCCGGTCGGCGGGATGGGCGCGCTGACCGAGGAGCTCGCGTCGCTCGCGTGGGCGGCGGGCGCGGAGGTCCGGCTCAACTGCGAGGTCACCTCGATCGAGACGGACGGCGTGGGGGCGGAGGTGCACTTCGACGGCGGCTCGGTGCCGGCGCGGCGGGTGCTCGCCAACGTGGCGCCGGCGGTGCTGGCGCGGCTGCTCGGCGAGCCGGCGCCCGACGATCCCGCGCCCGAGGGCGCGCAGCTCAAGCTCAACATGCTCCTACGGCGGCTGCCCAAGCTGCGCGACTCGTCGCTCGATCCGCACGAGGCGTTCGCGGGGACGTTCCACGTCAACGAGAGCGCGACGCAGCTCGCGGTGGCCTACGCGAGCGCGCAGCGGGGCGTCGTGCCCGAGCTCGCGCCGTGCGAGATCTACTGCCACTCGCTCACCGACCCGACGATCCTCGGGGAGGAGCTGCGGGCCTCGGGTGCCCAGACCCTGACGTGCTTCGGCCTGCACATGCCGGCCCGCCTGTTCGGCGGCGACCACGCGCAGGCCAAGGCGGCGGCGATCAAGGCGACGCTGTCGTCGCTGAACAGCGTGCTCGCCGAGCCGATCGAGGACTGCCTCTACATGACGCCGGGCGGCGAGCCGTGCCTGGAGGCCAAGACGCCCGTGGAGCTCGAGCACGAGCTCGGGCTGCCGGGCGGCAACATCTTCCATCGCGATCTGGCGTGGCCGTTCGCCGAGGACGAGGCGTCCGTCGGCACCTGGGGCGTGGAGACGGAGTGGGACAACGTCCTGCTCTGCGGCGCGGGCGCGCGCAGAGGGGGTGGCGTGAGCGGCATTCCTGGGCATAATGCGGCCATGAAGGTCCTCTCAGCGAGGTCCTGACGCCGTTCGCCGGGAATGCTGCTACGTGCGTTGCTACTATCCAGCGCCGTATGCCGACGACGTCCCAGCTGGTCCGTAAGGGCCGCAACCCTAAGACGAAGAAGCTCGCTACCCCTGGCTTGAAGTCCGGTAAGGGCCGCAAGAAGAAGGTGGCCGCTCCCCAGCGTCGCGGGGTTTGCACGCGCGTCTACACCACCACGCCCAAGAAGCCGAACTCGGCTCTGCGCAAGGTGGCTCGTGTGCGCCTGACGAACTCGATGGAAGTCACGGTCTACATCCCCGGCGAAGGCCACAACCTGCAGGAGCACTCCGTCGTGCTCGTGCGTGGCGGCCGCGTCAAGGACCTTCCGGGCGTGCGGTACAAGGTCGTCCGCGGCACGCTTGACGCCGCCGGCGTGTCTGACCGTAAGAAGGCCCGTTCCCAGTACGGAGTGAAAGCTAAGTAATGCCTCGTCGCGCCGCCGCAGGGCGCCGGACCATCGATCCGGACCCCGTTCACCGCTCCAAGCTCGTCCAGCAGGTCATCAATCGTGTGATGCTGGACGGCAAGAAGTCGACCGCCGAGCGCATCGTGTACGACGCGCTGGCGATCCTGTCGGAGCGCACGGGCAAGGAGCCGGTCGAGGCTCTGGAGACCTCCATCAAGGCGCTCACGCCGGTGCTCGAGGTCCGCTCCCGCCGCGTCGGTGGTGCGACCTACCAGGTCCCCGTCGAGGTTCCGGCGCCGCGTGCCCGCACGCTCGCCGTCCGCTGGCTGGTCGAGTTCTCGCGCAACCGTCGCGAGAAGTCGATGGCGCAGCGCCTCGCCAACGAGCTGCTGGACGCGCAGTCCCAGCAGGGCGGCGCCTACAAGCGCAAGGACGACATCTTCCGCATGGCGCAGGCCAACAAGGCCTTCGCGCACTACCGCTGGTAGTCGCAACCGCGCTTTGAGCTTTGCCGAACGGCCCGGGTCTCCCGGGCCGTTCGTCTTTAACCGGCCAGGTCGTCGACGGCCTGGTAGCTCGGGAGCTTCGCGCCGGCCAGGGCGTCGCCGGCGCGGATGGCGGCGGCCGCGGCCACGGCGGCCTGCAAAGCGGCGCGGAACAGCAGCGAGCCCGTGCTGATGCGCGCGGCGCCCCGGGCGGCGAGGTCCGCGACCGTGTGCCCGGGTTGGAACAGCACGTTCAGCGGCGCGTCGACCGCGCCGGTGAAGGGGGCGATGTCGTCGAGTGGGAGCCCGGGCACGAAGACGCCGTCGGCGCCGGCGTGCACGTAGCGCTCGGCGCGTTCGATCGCGTCCTGCAGCTCTCCCTCACGCAGCCAGTGCGTGTCGGTGCGCGCGTTGACGAACAGGTCCTGGCTGCGCGCCTTGACGGCGGCGATCACCGCGGCGAGGTGGGCCGGGTCGCCGTGCTGGTCCTCGACATTGATGCCCGCGACGCCGCCGAGCTGCGCGACCCGCTCGGCGACCGCGTCCGGCTCCTCGCCGAACCCGTGCTCCAGGTCGACGGTCACGTGGCAGTCGAGCCGGCTGAGGACGCGTACGAGCGTGCGCGTCTCCTCCCAGGCGGCGCCGACCCCGTCGCGCTTGCCGGCGGCGGCCGCGACCCCGAGGCTCGTCGTCCCGATCGCCTTGAACCCGGCGGCGACGAGCGCCGCCCCGGACGCCGCATCCCACGCGTTCGGCAGGATCAGCGGGTCCCCGGGCCGGTGCAGCTCGGCGAAGCCGGTCATCGCAGCGCCTCCGCGAGCGCGCGGGCATGCCATTCGCCGGGGCAGCGCCGCGGCCCCTCACCGAACGGCCGGCCGGTCAAGTCGACGGCGACGACGGTCCCGTCCGCGGCAACGCGCTTCGTGGCCTTCACGGGCAGAGTGTCCCCCCTGATCAGTCCTGCAGTCGCCTCACAGGCCTGCACGAGCAGCGCGACGTGCTGCGCGAGCGCCTCCGGCTCGCCCGCGGGAAGCAGGTCGACCAGCTCGGCGAGCGCGCCGTCAGCCCCGGGCGCGTCGGTCCCGGGGTGGTACGCGGCCGCGACGACCCGCGTGTGCGTGATGGCGGCGACAGGGTCAGCGACGCCGGTGGCCGCCGCGAGTACCGCGACGGGGAGATACGCGACCGGCACGCCGGGGAACGCGTCTCCCGCGACGGCGAGGCCGCGCGGCGCGGCGCTGGGGTCGTGCGGCGCGGCGTCCGCGGTGGCCTTCGCGCGGCTTGCGGCCGCAGCCAGCTCGGCCGGGTCGAGCGTGGCCAGGCGTGCTTCGGCCAGGGCGCGGCGGCGGGCGTGCGTCTCAGCGTTGGCGAAGCGGGAGACGGTCGCGCGCAGCCAGGGCATCGTCGCGAACGGGCCGGGCGGGCCCGGGTCTGGGACGGGGAGGTCGAGCATCGTCTGACGGTACGCCCGGGACGTTTCGGTGCCCACCGAAACGTCGCGGGCGTACGCTGGGCGCATGTCCGAGCTCGCCGACGTCGCCGCGTTGCTCGCCGACCGCACGCGGGCGCGGATCCTCGAGGAGCTGCTCGGCGGGCCGGCGCTCCCTGCGGGTGCGCTGGCGGTGCGGGTCGGCGTTGCGCCGTCGACGGTCAGCGGCCACCTCGCCAAGCTCGAGGCGGCGGGCCTCATCGTCGTGCGCCGGCGCGGTCGTCGGCGCGAGGCGGAGCTCGCGCGCCCCGAGGTCGCGGAGGCGCTCGAGGCGCTGTCGCGGCTCGCGCCCGGCGACGCGCGGCCGATCGGGTTGCGCGCCGTGAACGGGCACGCCGCGTTGCGCGAGGCGCGGTCGTGTTACGACCACCTCGCGGGACGCATCGGTGTCGCGCTCGCCGATGATCTCGTGGCGCGCGGGGCGCTCGGTCTTGAAGGCGGGGCGTTCGTCGTGCGGGACAGTGCGCACTTCTTGGAGATGTACGGGATCGACCTTGCTGGTCTGCCGCGACGCCGTGCGGTGGTGCGCGCGTGCGCGGACTGGACCGAGCGGCGCCCGCACGTGGCCGGGGCTCTGGGCGCCGCGCTGCTGGAGGTCGCGCTGGCGCGCGACTGGGTGCGGCGGCGGGACGACGGGCGGGCGCTCACTGTCACTGAGCTCGGCCGTGCTGCGCTGCCGGCCGCGTGAACGGCGAGCACACCCGCGGCCGCTGCGTCAAGCAAGTCGCGCTTCGCGGCGACCAGCTTGATCCGTCGGGGCGGGCGCGCTCTTGTGCAAGTGAGGTTCGGTTCCCGGACTGTGGGAACGCTGTGCGTTCCCCCGTTCGTATGGCTTAGGGCCGGTTCGCGAGGGGGTGACGCAATGGCCCGCCGAGGGGTGGCGCCGCATTGCGGCACCCCCTGGCTCGCAATCGGGGGTGCGGCGCCCAGGTTTCGCTCAGCGGAAGCTCCCTGCGGCACCCCCACCGCGCGGGCTAGAGCACGCGGACGACGCGGCCGTCAGGGTCGATCGTGCGGACCTGCAGGCGGCCGCGCGGGACGGTGAGCACGCGCGCCTGGCCACGCCGCACGTTCGCGGTGACGGTGCGGCCGCCCGCGCTCGCGCGCACGCGACACGCGCGCGCGGGAGCGTTGATGCAGGCGACCCGCAGCCGCGGCGTCGCTCCGCGCAGCGGTTCGGCCGCCACCTCCGTACGTGCGCACGGGCCCGCCGGGAGCGTCGCGCCCGAGCCCGAGGCCACGTACAGGCAGGACGGCGTCGAGAACGCGAGCCACGCGCCGTCGAAGGACAGCGAGGTCACGTCGTACACAGCGGGCCCGCGCAGGACCTCGCCGCGCGCGCTCGGCGTGCCGGCCGCGCCCGTGGCGCCGCGCGGTGAGGTCGCGGTGGTCGGCTCGGCCGCGCCCGTGGCGCCGCGCGGTGAGGTCGCGGTGATCGACGTCGGCACGAACTCGGTCAAGCTCCACGTCGCGGAGCGCTCCGCGGATGG
>NZ_JAPDDP010000004.1 GCF_027587195.1 Solirubrobacter phytolaccae
GAGGGCGGGCTGCTCAGTGGGCACTGGACCGGGCACTACCTCAGCGCGCTCGCGCAGGCCGCGGTCGCTGCGGCGCGCGCCGCGGGGCAGGCCGCCGCCGTCGCGCACATGGGCGCGCACGCGTTGGGTGCCGCCGCCTACGCCGCCAAGGCCGCCGGGTTGGCCGCGGCCGACCAGGACGTCGCCGTCGCGCAGGAGGTCCGGTGGCAGCTGGACCGGATGTCCGCGCCCGTCGCGGAGGCGCTGCGAAGGCTGCCGCTCCTCGGTGAGGATCGCGCCGGGCCGCTCGGTCCGGGCCTGCTGGCGTCGGGCCTCCAGGGCGCGATCATCCGCGAGCTGCAGGACGCGCTGGCTCCGCGGCCCACTCCGCCAGCGCGTCCGGCTCGGTGAGGTGCGTGAAGCCGAGGTTGAGCGCACCGCGGGCCGGGCCGCGGTCGCCGTGGACGCTGTCGCGGATCGGTGGTGGCGCGTCGCGGTTGGTGAGCATCAGACCGCGGTCGTAAGCCCGGGCGAAGGCGTCGGGAGCGGCCGCGCGGACGAGCGGTGCGAGCCCGGCGATGGTCACGACGTCGGGGTCGTGCGCGTTGACGAGGCCGGCGATCCCGGCACCGAGCGCGCCCGCGACGTCCTCCACCGCGGCGCTGCGCTCGCCGGTCCGCAGCGTGGCCCGCGCGTACCCCTCGGGGTCGGTCGGGCGAGGATGGCCGGCGAGGCGCGCCAAGGCTTCGCCGTCGACCGTCCGGCCCCAGCACCCGTGGGCGCCGCACGGGCACGCGAGGCGCGGATCGCCGAAGGGGAGATGCCCGAACTCGCCGCCGCGACCGCGCGCGCCGCGCACCGGCTGGCCGTCGACCAACAGCACGCCGCCCAGGCCCTCGGTGACCATGAGGTGCAGGGCCACCGCGTGCTCCCGGGCGGCGCCGGTCCAGGCCTCGGCGAAGCCACCGAGCGTGGCGTCGTTCCCGGCGAGCACGGTGACCTCAGGCGCCAGCACGCTGAGCTCGACGTCGGTCCAGCCCCGCACCGTGAACTGGACGAGGCGCGTGCCCGAGACCGTGCCGGCCGCGGCGACCACGACCGCCCGCACACGGCCGGCCGAAGCGCGGAGCACGTCGTGCACGTGGGTGGCGACCTCGTCCAGCACGCGCGCCGGCGGTTCGTCGCCGATCGCCCCCGACGCCACCGGTGTCGTGTGTCCCGCCAGGTCCCCGCTGCTCACGGCCCAATCGCGCGCCCGGAGCTCGACGACGACCACCAACGGGCCGCGCGGGTGCGGCTCCAGGATCGTGGTCGGCCGTCCGGGGCCGGCGGCGGCCGCCCGGGTCTCGGTGAGCAGGCTCGCGTCGCGCAGGCGCCCGACGGTCTCGGCGAGCGTGCCGCTGGACAGCCCCAGCTGCTCACCGGCGGTCCGGCGCGTGATGCCGGGCTCGCGGTGCACGAGCCGCAGCAGCTCCGAAGCCGTGGCCCAACGCACCCGGGCTGATCGCGAGACGGACATATACTCGGTGGCCGAGTATATTGGTCTGGATGGACTCGCGGAACGAAGCACGCGCCGGCCTGCTCGTGCTGGCGCTGGCGGCCTTCACCGCGGTCACCACCGAGATGCTGCCGGTCGGCCTGCTGCCGCAGATCAGCGCGGCGTTCGCCCACAGCGAGTCGACCACCGGCCTCCTGATCAGCCTCTACGCCGTGATGGTGATGCTGCTGGCGGTGCCGATGACGCTGGCCACGCGGCGCGTTCCGGGCCGACGGCTGCTGCTGATCGCGATGGCCAGCTACACGCTGAGCAACCTGATCTGCGCGCTGGCGCCGTCGTTCGAGCTGTTCGCGGCCGCCCGGGTTCTGGGCGGCGTCACGCACGCCGTGTTCTTCTCCGTCTGCATCGGCTACGCGTCGCGCCTCGTGCCGGTGGAGCGCGCGGGGCGGGCGCTCGCCCTCGTGTCCGCGGGGCCGTCCGCGGCCTTCATCCTCGGCTCCCCGCTGGCGACCGCGCTCGGAGAGGCCGCCGGCTGGCGGGCGGCGTTCGTCGTGCTCGTCGTGCTCGGGCTCGTGACGTTCGCGCTGCTGGCGACGGTGCTGCCCTCGGCGCAGGCGCCACCGGCCGCGCGCGCGGCGGCCGTCAAAGGCCAGCGGCGGGACGCGGTCACGGTGATCGCCGCCAACGCGCTGACCTACCTCGGCCAGTTCACCGTCTACACGTACGTGACCGTGATCCTGCTGCGCGCCGGCGCGTCCGAGTCGGCGGTCGCGCCGCTGCTGTTCCTGTTCGGCGTGTTCGGGATCATCGGCCTCTGGCGGGCCGCGCCGTTCCTGGACGCCGAGCCGCGCCGGGCGGCGATCGTGATCCTGTCGGTCGTCGTCGCCGGCGTCCTCGCCATCGGCGTGAGCCTGCCGTCGCTCGTGCCCGTGGTCCTCGCGGGCATCGTCTGGCTCGCCGCGTTCGGTCCGGTGGCGTCCCTGATGCAGAGCGCGACGATCCGCGCCGACGCCATCTCGCCCGAGCTCTCCGGAGCCTGGATCAACGCGACCAGCAACTTCGGGATCGCGGGCGGCGCGCTGCTGGGCGGCATCGTGCTCGACGCGCTCGACGTGCGTGCGCTGGCCTGGGTCGGCGCGGCGCCGATCGTCCTCGCGCTGGCGCTGTTCGTGCTCAGCCACGACCGCGCCGGCGCGCGGCAGCGGTTGCTGCGCCGCCCGGGAGTGAGTTTCTAGCGGTCGATCGTCGCCATGTTGGCGTCGTCGTGGCGTGCGCCGGCGGCGGGCTCGAGGTCGTTGAGCCGCTCGAGCTGCGCGGCGGTGAGCTGAACCGCGTCGGCCGCGGTGTTCTCCTCGACGCGGGCGACACGGCGGGTGCCGGGGATCGGGGCGATGTCGTCACCGCGCGTGAGGATCCACGCGAGCGCGGTCTGCGCGGGGGTCGCGCCGATCTCGGCGCCGATCGCCCGGACCTCGTCCACGAGCGCAAGGTTGCGGCGGAAGTTCTCGCCGGTGAACCGCGGGTTGGTCTTGCGCCAGTCGTCGTCGGCGAAGTCGTCGACGATGCGGATCTGCCCGGTGAGCAAGCCGTGCCCCAGGGGCGAGTACGGGACGAACCCGATCCCGAGCTCGCGCAGCAGCGGCAGGATCTCCGCCTCGACGTCGCGCGTCCACAGCGAGTACTCCGTCTGCAGCGCGGAGATCGGCTGCACCGCGTGGGCGCGGCGGATGGTCTCGGGCGACGCCTCGGAGAGCCCGAAGTGCAGGACCTTGCCCTCGGCGATCAGGTCCGCCACGGCCTGCGCGGTCTCCTCGATCGGCGTGTTGGGGTCCACGCGGTGCTGGTAGAGCAGGTCGATGTGGTCGGTGCCCAGGCGCTTGAGCGAGCCCTCGACCGCGGCCTTGACGTTCGCGGGACGGCTGTCGATCACGCCGGGGCCGCCGCCGTCGTGCGAGACGAGGCCGAACTTCGTGGCGATCTTGACCTGGTCGCGGCGGCCCTTGACTGCCTGACCGACGATCTCCTCGCTCAGGAACGGGCCGTAGATCTCGGCCGTGTCGATGTGGGTGACGCCGAGGTCGAACGCGCGGTGGATGGTGCGGATCGACTCCGCGTTGTCCAGCGCGCCTTCGCTGGTGTAGGTCCCGGCCATGGTCATGGCGCCGAGGCCGATGCGGGAGACCTCGAGGGTCCCGAGGAGTGCGTGCTTCATGGACCCCAGCCAAGCGCCGTCTTCGCGCGGGTGGGAGTCCCTGTCGAAAGGGGTACTGGCAGGGACTCCCTGGCCCGGCCGAGGGCGCGTAGGCTCGATGCCGTGGACCCGAAGGAGGAGATCCGAGCGTTCCTGACTTCCCGGCGCGGCCGGACCACGCCCCAGGATGCCGGGATCACGTCCTACGGCCCGCGGCGCGTGCCCGGACTACGGCGCTCGGAGGTGGCGGCGCTCGCCGGGGTGAGTGTCGAGTACTACACCCGCATCGAGCGCGGGAACCTGTCCGGCGTCTCCGACTCCGTCCTCGATGCGCTGGCCGATGCGTTGGGGCTCGATGAAGCCGAGCGCGGTCATCTCGTCGACCTCGCCCGCTCGGCCCAGCCCGCCGGCACGCCGCGCCGTCGTCGCGCGACGCCCAAGCAGCAGGTCCGGCCCGACGTGCAGTGGCTCCTGGACTCGATCACCGGCGCCGCCGCGTTTGTGAGCAACGGCAGCCACGACGTCCTGGCCGCCAACCCGCTCGGCGAGGCGCTGTGGTCGCCGCTGTTCGCCAAACGCGACCGGCCCGTGAACTCCGCCCGCTTCCTGTTCCTCGATCCGGTCGCGTTGGAGATGTACCCCGACTGGGACCGGATCGCGACCGAGACCGTGGCGATCATGCGCCACACCGCCGGCGCGGACCCGCGTGACCGCAGGCTCTCCGAGTTGGTCGGCGAGCTCTCGATGCAGAGCCAGGCGTTCCGGACGCGCTGGGCCTCCCACGACGTCCGCTTCCACAACTCGGGCACCAAGCGCCTCGTGCATCCCGTCGTCGGTGAGCTCACGCTGCACTTCCAGCGCTTTGACGTCGCCGCCGAGAGCGGCCAGACGATGTTCACCTACACCGCCGAACCCGGTTCACGCTCCGCCCAAGGCCTGGACCTGCTCGCCAGCTGGGCCGCCGCCCCACGCCGCGCCGCGTCAGTGCTCGACGAACGCGGCGAGGTTGGCCAGTGAGGAAGCGAGGCCGGCCGCGTGATCCTCGGCGGAGATGCCGGCGGGGACATCCACAGCGCGAATCTCCACGCGCGTGCCGGCGGCGACGGTCGTGACCTCCCAGGTCATGGTCATCGTGCCGGCGTAGGCGGGGTCGTCGTGGACGAAGTCGACGGCCTGCACGACCCGCACGCCAGGGACGATGTCGACGAAGCGGGCCTCGACGATGTCCGTGTCCGCCGTGGCCTTGCCCGGTGCGGTCGAGGCGTCCGCGTACGTCAGCACGAGCCGGTATGAGCCGCCGGGGCGGGCATCGAACCGCTCGAACACGCCGCTCATCCCGTCGGGTGGGAGCCAGGCCGCGAGCGACTCGGGATCGACGAGCGCGGCGTAGACCCGCTCCGGCGGAGTAGAGATCACCCGGGAGGCCGTGTCCGTCCGTGCCATGCGGTTCAGCGGGTGACGCCGACGTCGACGCGTGTCACCCGCTGCGCTCCGCGTGCTCGGCTGACCTTGTAGTGGAGTCCGATGTCCCTTCCCGCCGCAGCGCCGCTGAGGAAGATCCAGCCCGTGGGCGAGTCGTTCATGGAGACGCGGAGGTCCGCCGGGTCGGCGAGCCGCGAACGACGGTCGGCCGGGATCGACGGCCTGGTCCGGCACCGGAACGCGTCGAGCTCGGCGCCGCCCACGCTCCGGCACGCGGCGGCGGCATCGTCCCGGCGGATCGCGAGATCGTAGGCGCGCACGGCGTCGACGGCTGCTCGTTCCGCTGCCGTACGAGGCGGGTGAGCCGTGTCGGACACCGTCACGGTGCCGGTTCCACACCCACCGACCGCCAGCGCCGACAGCGCGGCGCAGATCCCGAAGGCTCTCACGGCGTTGAAGGTAGCCGCATTGAAACGAACTCGGCCCCGCTGGTCAGGCGGGGCCGTTGTTCGTTCGCATCTTCAGGCCGGCGTCATCCGTGGGAGCGAGCGCGGTCCGGGGGAAAGGACAAGGGCGACTCGCTGGGAGGACTGGAGGAGGGAGAGAGAGGAGTTCCTGGTGTCTTCGGCTTGGAGAGTGTCTTTCGACACTGGGAACTCTCCCACTCGGCGCGGGTCGATCTTTGGGTGGAGGCTGGCGTCTGGGGGTGTGGCCAGTCGTGCTTTCGAGGTGGGGAAAACCGCACCCCCGTGCGCTCACCCGACCCGGTGGTTGGACATCGACGTCGGCGGCGGGAACGCCGACGGCGGCGGGTCGGCGACGTACCAGGTGAGCTCGAGGTGGCTGAGCCAGCCGTCCTCGACCCAGACCATCACGGCACCGTCGTCGTAGTCGGCGGTTGCGATCGGCTTCGCGGTGTACTCGACCGGTTCGGCGGCGGTCGGGTCGACGCGGAGGCTGATCGTCGGGCACGGGCACGCGCAGCCACTCAACGCCTCCGCGGCGTCGACCTGCGCGAGCAGGACGTCCCGCTCGGGTACTCCGGCGCGCTCGATGAGATCTCGCAGCGCGGCGCGCTCCGGCGGAGACAACGGACGGGGGAACGAGACGCTGGGCACGAGACTTCATTGATAATGGCTCGTTGCCCTGGGACGAGGACCAGATACTGCTCGGCGGCTTCCCGGCCTCTCTCCGTGATGACGTGCTGAGCGTCCTACGCGCACTTCCGCCGCGCACGTACCCCGCCATGGAGCGCCGCGAGGCGGTGCACGTCTCCGGCGAGGAGGTGGCGGTCCCCTACCGCATCCACTACCCCGAGCTCGAAGCCGACACGCTCGTGGCGATGAGTGATGGACAGCAGCTCGTCGCCGGCTGCTTGTACTCACGCCACGGCGACGGCCACGTCCGAGAGCGTGCGATCGCTCGGGTCGTCGACTCGACGGAGCCCTGGGTGATCCCGTACGTGCTCTCCCTGCTGGGCGAGTACGTCTTCCAGATCTGCGCGCTGGTGCACGAGGAGGCGCCGCTGACCTCGCCCGCATACCAGGACTTCGCGCGTGCCAACCGCCAGTTCCTCGCCCTCACCGAGAACCGCGCCAACAGCTACTGGGGCGAGTACCACCGCTTCCGCTATCCGCGCCGTCGCGAGTATCCCGCGCTCCTGGCGCTCGATCAGCTGCGAGGTTGCCCAGACGCTGAGGATGCAATGCTCAAGTAGCGATGATTGAAGAGACCCGAGACGAGTGGACGATTCATCACTTCAGCCAGTCGAACCCGGTCGGGCCGGGGCAGGGCTTCGTGCCCGCGCTGCTCCGGCGGGTGGCCGACTCGATCGAGGAGCTGGGTGATGTCGACGTGCAGGACATCACGTTCTCGTCGGAGGTCACCGGCGAGGAAGACGACCTGACGATGACGGTCTACTACCACCGGCAGCCGCGCCGCGTGTAGCCGGCCGCTCGCGGGAAGAAAGCGCCACGTCTTTCCGTCAGGTGGTGCATGACGAAGATCGATGCATCCGCGCGACGGCGGATCGTGAACCCGGTGCAGGGCGACGCCGTGACGTTCCTCGAGACGAGCGAGGAGTCCGGCGGCGAGCGATCGCTGGGTGAGCTGGAGGTCGCTCCGGGCGGCAAGGTGACGCCGCACTACCACCTGAGCTACACGGAGCGGTTCGAGGTGATCGAAGGTCGGCTCAGCGTCATGGTCGGCGACGAGCGTCTGATCCTCGGGCCGGGCGAGGAAGCGACCGTGCCGATCGGGACGCTGCACGCGTGGTCCAACGAAGGCGACGAGCGGGCGGTCGCACGGGTGGAGCTGCGGCCGGGGCAGCCGGGCTTCGAGACTTCGCTGCGCGTCGCGTACGGGCTGGCCGCCGACGGGCGCGTGCGCAAGAACGGGATGCCGCGCAACCCGCTCCACGCCGCGCTGCTGCTCGAGTGGGGCGACGGTCGGCTGCCCGGCGCGTACGCGATCCTCGAGCGCGGCCTGCGGCTGCTCGCGCGAGTCGCCCGCGCCGCGGGCGTCGACCGACGCCTCGAGCGGCGGTACCCGTAGGCGTTAAAGAACTCGGCCCCGCTGGTCAGGCGGGGCCGTTGTTCGTTCGCATCTTCAGGCCGGCGTCATCCGTGGGAGCGAGCGCGGTCCGGGGGAAAGGACAAGGGCGACTCGCTGGGACGACTGGAGGAGGGAGAGAGAGGAGTTCCTGGTGTCTTCGGCTTGGAGAGTGTCTTTCGACAATGGGAACTCTCCCACTCCGGGCGGGTCGATCTTTGGGTGGAGGCTGGCGTCTGCAAGTACGGCCAGTCGTGCTTTCGAGGTGGGGGAAACCGCACCTCGTGTCCGGGCAACCGGACGCCTCGCGTCGTCAGAGTCGCGCTCGCCCTCCGCGCGCGAGACGCTCCGCCGCGAGGAGCTCGAAGCCGAACTCGGTGTCGCGTTCCCACGCCTGTGCGATCTCGCGCTCACCGTGGCGGTCGATGTCGTCGAGGAGGACCACGGCGTCGGGTGCGAGCCGGTCCGCGAGCACCGGCAGCGCCGGGTAGCGGCTGAGCCCGGTGCCCGGGTCGAACGCCGGCGGGCCGTCGACCAGGAGCACGTCGATGTGCTGGGGGAGGGAGCGCAGCGCGTGCTGGGCGTACCAGGGCAGGCCGTCGCGGGCGAGCGGGTGCGGCTCGAGCGGGGCCAGGACGACGCGCGCGGTCTCGGCGAATCCGGCAGCGGCCAGCGCGTCGCGGACACGCGCGGCCCACGCGGCGTCGTGCTCGAGCGAGACCAGGCGTCCGGCGCGCTCGTGGATGAGCTCGGCCAGACGCAGCGTGCTGAAGCCCGAGCCGCATTCCACGACCGTCGGGTGCTCGCGCGCGCTGACTTCCGCGCAGACGACGGCGAGCCCGGCGGGCGTCATCGCACCGGTGGACCACGTCAGCGGCTCCGCGCTCATGCCGGGACCGGCGTTCCGACGGACCCGCGGGAGAGCAGGCCGCGGTAGGTGTGCTCGTAGACGTCCGCGACGCGGGCGGGCTCGAACTGGTCGGTGTAGTCGCGCAGCGGGCGCGGGCGGGGCAGCTCGCCGTCCAGCACCACGCGCAGCGCGGCGGCGAGGGCGTCCGGATCCTCAGGCGGGACGATGATGCCGCGGTCGTCTCCCAACGTCGTCGGGAAGCCGTCGACGTCGGTGCCGATGACCGGCACGCCGTGGGCCAGGCCGATGATCGCCGTCTGCGAGAACGACTCGTCGCGGGACGGGATCGCGAGCGCCGCGGCACCGGCGATGTAGGCGCCGGGGTCCGGTACCCAGCCGAGAAAGCGCACGCGCGTCTGCAGGTTCAGCTCGCGCACCTGCTCCTCAAGGACGGGTCGCAGATGGCCGTCGCCGAGGATGAGCGTCACGGGCGGGGCGCGCAAGCGCCCGAGCGCGGCCAGCAGGAGGTCGGGACCCTTGTCCGCGTGCAGCCGTCCGGCGAAGACGATGCGGGGAGTGGGCAAGCCGGCTCGCGGCTGATCCTGGGTTCCGACGACCGGCGAGAGGCCTTCACGAAGCCGCTCCGGCGGGAGGCCGTGCGCCAGCACCGTGTCGCGGGCACTCGGCCCGTGGGCGAAAAACACGTCGACGCGGTCGAGCCCGGCGCGCAGCTCGTCGGGGTAGGCGCGATCGGGCCAGAGGTACTGGTTGTGCTCACTCGCCACCAACGGGGTGGCCGCGGACGTCGCGACCGCGGCCGCCCACCATCCCCCGAACATGTGGGCATGGACCAGATCCGCTCCCTGCAGCTTCGGAGCGAGCCAGCGGGCGAACGCCGGGGCCGGCGTCCACTGCACGTTCCCGCCGCCGCCCCAGACCGTCGGCTCGACACCGTGCCGGCGCGCGAGCGCGAGCCCATCCGCGCTCGCCCACCCGCACAGCAGCTCCGAGGCGATTCCCCGACCGCGCAACTCGGCCATCACGCGCAACATCGACAGCTGCGCCCCACCCGGTTCCAGCTTGGCCATCACGCGCACCGTGTTCACAACGGCGCAGCGATACCACCGCGCGCCGGCAACCGCGTGAACAGACGGGTCACCAGGCCCCTTAAACGCGAACGGCCCCGCTAGTGGCGGGGCCGGGGAGCGTTGACCTGTCGCCCCGAGGGCAACAGGCGGGACTACTAGCCGCGAGAAGCCGACGGGCGCGGCTTGCGCTTCGGCGTCGGGTTCGCTTCCGCGACGCGACGGCGCTCGGCCGCCTCGTCCTTGAGCTTCTGCTGGTGGGCAGCGAACTCTTCGCTGCGCTCGGCCGGGGAGGCCGAACGCGGCCGCGGACCGGGCTTGGGCGGCGTCATCGGGAGACCGCCGAAGCGAGCCGCTGGGCGGCTTCGCGGGCCTTCACGACGTCACGCTCACGCGCGGCGATCGTCCGCCGCTCGGCAGCGATGCCGACCGCGGTGGTGACCGACGTGCGGCGGGTCTTGGGAGTGCGGTAGTGCGGTTGGGACTGACTCATCGAGCCGGCCTCCGATCCAATCGTGTGTGGGTCGCCGCGCAGCTAGACCAGCGAGACCTGCGTCGCGTTCGGACCCTTGGGGCCCGACTCGGCGACGTAGGAGACCTTCGCGCCCTCGGCGAGCGTGCGGAAGCCGCCGCCGCTGATCTCGCTGTGGTGGACGAAGAGGTCCTTCGAGCCATCGTCCGGGACGATGAAGCCGAAGCCCTTGTCGTCGCTGAACCACTTAACGGTGCCGGTCGTCATCGCCGGTCCTCCAAAAATATGTGCTGAGCGAGCGGAGGAGTTGCGATAACAACAATCTGCGGCGCCGTGCACGGCGGTGCCGGGCGCAATTGCCCGACCTGTAGACAGGAGGCTAGCAGTTAATTGGTCAGGCGACGTACGCGATGGTCTGCGGACCCTCGGGTAGCACGCAGACGGTCGCGGAGGAGCCCTCGGCGGCGACGGTCGCGCTGATGTCGCGCGTCTGCTCGATGTGCACGGCGCGCAGCTCCTCGTCGGACAGGTGCCCCGTGTGCATCACGAGCCGCGCATGATCCTGGATGTTGTATTGGATCTGCACCTGCCACTGGTCAGGCGTGACGTGGTCGGCCTGCTTGAGCGCGTCGAGGAACTCCCGCGGTGACGCGTGCTCCTCGAGCAGCTCCCGGTAGGACCCGTGACCCGGGAAGCCGTCGCGGCACTCGGCGGCGCACACGATCAGCCCGCCCGGCTTGACCACCTTCGCCGCGGCCGACATGCCCTTCACGGCCTGGTAGAGGTTCTGGTCGAGCGGATAGCCGGAGTTGCTCGTCACGACGACGTCGAACAGCGCCGGCACGGCCTGCATCGCGAAGCGCTGCGCGGCCGCGCACGCGGCGGCGTGCATCGGCCCCAGCTCACCCGCGAACGCTTCGATCACGCGCTGCTCGCGGTTTAGGATCACGTCGAACGCGAAGTGCGGCGGCGCGGCCGCCGCGGCGGCGCGGATGTCCGCGTGGACCGGGTTGTCGTCGATCTCGCCCCAGGTCGCGCGCGGGTCGCCGATGCGTGCCGCGTCGTGCAGCACGAGCACCGTGTCCAGCCCGGCCAGCCCGGGCGTGACGAGCTTCGGCCCGCCGCTGAAGCCGGCGAAGAAGTGCGGCTCGACGAACCCGGTCGTGATCCGCAGGTCGGCCTCGACCCACTCGGAGTTGATCCACACCGGCACGCCGTTGCCGTGCTCGCCGAGGAACGTGAGCGTGGACTTGTCGCGCGCGTCGTGGTTGACGACCCGGATGCGCGAGACGACGTCGTCGCCGAGCATCGCCCGGATCTCCTCGTCGGAGTTGCCGCGGTGCGTGCCCGTGGCGACGAGGATCACGACGTCCTCGTCCGGCACGCCGAGCTCCTCCAGCACCGCCGGGATCATCTTGTCGCGCGGCTGCGCACGCGTGCCGTCGCACATGGAGATCGCGACCTTCATCCCGGGCTTGACGAGCTCCCGGAGCGGCGGGCCGGCGACCGGCTTGCGCAACGCGTCCCGCAGGACTGCGACCTCGTCCGGCGCACCCTCGTGGTACGCGGGTTCCACGACGGTGGTGCGGTCGTCGGGCAGCTCGACCTCGAGCCCTCCGACGCCATAGGCGAGCCGGACCTTCACGATCGGCAGAATATCCCCCTTGACTCTCCAGTCGGTGGAGACCTGAGACTGGCTGCATGACCGCCCTGCTGAGCATCGGAGAGCTTGCGAGTCGCACCGGCCTGCCCGTGCGGACGATCCGCTTCTACTCGGATGCCGGCGTGGTGCCCGAGACGGAGCGGACGGAGGCCGGATATCGCCTGTACGGCGAGGACGCGCTCGTCCGGCTCGGGCTGGTGCGGACCCTGCGCGACCTGGGGATCGACCTCGCGACGATCCGCCGGGTGTTGGAGCGTGAGGTCAGCGTGCCGGACGTCGCGGCGGCGCACGCCGCGGCGCTCGCCGCGCAGATCCGCGTTCTGCGCGTGCAGAAGGCCGTGCTGGAGGCGGTCGCTCGAAAAGGCAGCGACCCACAGGAGATGCAACGGATGCACAAGCTCGCACAGCTGAGCGACGACGAGCGCAAGCGGATCGTCGCCGGGTTCCTCGACGACGCGTTCGACGGGCTGGACATGGAGCCCGGGTTCGCGGCGCACATGCGTTCGGTCTCGCCGGACCTGCCGGAGGACCCGACGCCCGAGCAGGTCGACGCCTGGATCGAGCTCGCCGAGCTCGTCCAGGAGCCGGACTTCAAGGCGTCGATCCGGCGGATGTCCGAGCAGCACGCGACGGCGCGGGAGGCGGGGGAGAGGCTCGCGCCGGACGCCGGCTGGCAGCGCGCCGCGGAGCTCGTCAGCGAGCACGCGGGCAGCGCCTTGGCGGCGGGGCTGGACCCGGCGAGCGACGAGGCGGCGGCGGTCGTCGACGAGGTCCACCCGGTGTTCCCGGGCGCGCTGTCACCGGCCGCGCTGGCGGACCGGCTCGAGGTCGGCCTGGACCCGCGCGCCGAGCGCTACTGGCAGCTGCTGGCGATCATCAACGGCTGGCCGCCGGTGCCGACGACGGTCCCCGCGTGGGCGTGGTTCGTCGCCGCGTTGCGTGAGCGCGGCTAGCGACGCTGATCAGCGGACGGCGGTCTTGCGGTCGGTCGCGACCTGCGCCGGCGTGAGCGCGCCGGCGTATAGGCGGATGTCGTCGAGCCGGCCGATGATGCCGCTGAAGCGCAGCTCACTCGCGCTGCGGGGCGGCGCGCCGGCTCGGCGCTTGCTGCTCGCGAGCTTGCCGTCGCGGTAGACGCGGACGGTCGTGCCGTCGTAGGTCAGCGCGACGTGCGTCCAGCGGTTGCGGGGGAGTGAGGCGGGCGCGGACGTGGTGCCGACACGGCCGCCGCTCGTAGACAGCCGCAGCGCGGACCCGCGCTGCGCGATCGTCCCCGGCCGGGTCGCGTAGACCCACGCCTCCAGCGTGAACGTGTCCAGTCGCGGCGGGCGCACGACGAAGCGGTTGCGGCCGTCGAGTCGCAGCGCCCGTCCGTGGCGCCCGGGGGCGCGCTTGGCACCGGCGGGACGATCGTCGAACGCCCAGGCGCCGAGCAGCGTGGCGCGCGCGGGCGCGGGAAGGACGACGGGCGGCTCGAACGGCGGCGGCAGCGGCGTGAGCGGCGGGCCGACGTCATCCGGAAGCACGACGGGCGGCGCGGGCGGCTCCGGCGTCTCGGTGGGGACGGGCGTCGCCGTGTCGGTCGGCGTGGCCGTCGGGGTCGCGGTGGGGGTCGGCGTCGGCGTGCCCGTGGGCGTTGGCGTCGGCGTGCGCGTGGCAGTTGGCGTCGGGGTCGCCGTGGGCGTGGGCGTCGGCGCCGTGAACCGCGCCGTGTACGTCACGCCGCCCGAGGCGGGCGCGACCACCCAGCCCGCCGACGACGGTCCACCGGTCCAGCCCGAGAACGTGTACGGCACGCCGCCGAGCGACTGCGGCGACCGCGCCCCGACCGAGTTCTGCGACTTGGCGAGCACCGTGCGCGTGAACGGCGTCACGAGCGTCTCGCTGCCGAGTGAGGCCAGCAGCCCGGCGGGCTCGGTGCGCACGGTCAGGTCCGCGGTGCGCGGGTCCAGCCGGACGGTCCGCGTCGTCGTCAGCCCCGCGGCGTCGACCGCGGTGAGCGAGAGCTCCAGGTGTGACGGGTACTCGTGGTCGGGCGCGACGAAGCTCCCGGAGCCGACGCCCGCGTAGTCCTGGATGGCGTGCGTGTGGCAGACGGTCGCGTCCGTGCGCGAGCAGTGGCGCAGCGAGAGCGACCAGGTGAGCCGGGAGGCGGCGAGCGTCGCGCCCGCGCTGTTGCGGGCCGACCCAATGAAGGTGATCGTGTCCCCGACCGCCCAGGTGGTGGTCGCGGTCGGCGCGCTGATGGTCACCGTCGGCGGCGCGCCGATCGTGATCGTCTGCGTCGCGGTGCCGGAGAGCCCGGCGGTGTCCGTCACGCGCAGGCGCGCGGTGACGCTGCCGGGCGAGCGGTACGTGTACGAGGCCCGGGCGGTGGCGGCGTCGTCGTAGGCGCCGTCGCCGTCCAGATCCCACGCGTACGTGAGCGGCCGGCTCTCGGGATCGGTCGACTTCGTGCCGTCGAAGGTCACGCTGAGCGGCGCGACGCCCTCGCTCGGCGTGGCCGTGATCCGCGCGGTCGGCGCGTTGTTGTCGGCCGCGATCCGGTGGACCTTGCCGCCCAGCAGGTCGGCGTAGTAGAGGGCGCCGTCCGGGCCCTGGGTGAGCCACACCGGGCCGTCGGCCTTGGCGGCGAACGTCTCCCGCGTGCTCATGTCCGGCAGACCGTCGGCGCCCTTGTAGACCACCCAGATGCATGCGCGTGAGTAGTCGCTGAAGAACAGCGCGTCCGTGTACGCGGCCGGGAACGAGCCGCCGGTGTAGAAGTGCAGGCCGGAGATCGAGCTCGAGCCGGTGGTGCACGTCTCGCCCGGGACCACCTTCTCGTTGTGGTGGTAGGCGAAGTACGGGGCGGTCGCGCCGCCCTCGGTGTAGAGCGACTCGCACGACGTGGTGTTGAGCGAGTCGTACGCGCCCAGCTTCGGCGTGCCCTCGTAGCACGGCCAGCCGTAGTTGCGGACCTGCGCGAGGTTCTGCGTGCGGTTGATCTCCTCGTACGTGTTCCAGCCGACGTCGCCCGACCAGATCTCGCCCGTGCCCGGCCGGAACGTGAACCGGAACGGGTTGCGCATGCCGTACGCGACGATCCGCCGGCGGTTGACGTCGGCGTTCCCGATCGCGGGGTTGTCGGACGACGCGGCGCCCGTGTCGGGGTTCACGCGCAGGATCGAGCCGTTGAGCGCGACGGCCTGGCCGGCGGGGCGGCGGAACGCCTGCGAGCGCAACGCGCCGCCTTGCGAGCTCGACGCGGACGGCGTCGCACCGGCGGTGCCGGGCGGGTCGCCGCACGGGTTGACCGGGTTGCCGTCCTGGCCGTAGTCGGCCCAGTTGAAGGAGGCGCCGTCGCCGCTGGAGACGTACAGCTGGCCGTCGGGGCCGAAGTCGAGCGAGCCGAGGGAGTGGCTCGGGTACTGCTGGCACCAGTCCTCGATCAGCACCGTCTCGGTGCCGTTGGCCGCGAGCCGGCTGAGGCGCCCGCTGATCACGCAGCCGTCGCCCGTCGGCCCGGGCGGGGTCGGGCAGGTGTCACCCCAGCGGGGCTGCGTCGCGCTGTTCGGCGCCTTGTCGTACGCGTACAGCACGTACACGTAGGGACGGCCGGTCGTGAAGTTCGGGTCCAGCGCCATGCCCAGCAGCCCGCGGTCCCAGTAGTCGTGGACCTTCGAGCGCAGGTCGACGAACGCCGTCGGCGTCGTGTCGTCGAGGGAGTCGAAGACGTTGATCACGCCGCTCTTGCCGGCGATGAACACGCGGCCGTCCGGCGCGAAGCGGATCACCGTCGGATTGCCGAGCCCGCTCCACTGGGTGGTCTGCGTGAACCCGCTCGGCAACACGACCGCGCGCGCCGAACCGGCGCTCACCAGCGTTCCGAGGACGACGAGCATGACGATCAGTCTCCGCACGACACCGAACGTAAAGCGCGCGGCGCGTCCTGGCGCGTGGATATCCGTCCACTCAGCGCACGGCGGCCCGCATGTCGCGGGCGAGCTGCGGCGCGTCCAGCGCACCGTCGTACAGGCGGACGTCGTCCAGCCGGCCCACGAACGCGCCGAAGCGCAGCGGGCTCGTGCTGCGCGGGAGCGCCCCGCGCTTGGTGGCGATGAGCTTGCCGTCGCGATACGTGCGCAGGGCCGTGCCGTCGTAGGTCAGCGCGAGGTGCGTCCAGCGCTTGCGCAGCGTGGTCGGCAGGCGGAAGGCACTCCCGCGCTGCGCGACGGTCCCCGCGCGCGTCGCGTACACCCACGTCTCGACCGTGAACGCGTCGAGCGGCTTGGGGCTAACGGCGAAGCGGTTGCGGCCGTCCAGGCGCAGCGCCTTGCCGTGGCGGCCGGCCACACGCTGCTTGGTGCCGGTGTTGAAGCCCCACGCGCCGAGCAGCTTCGGGGCCGCGGGGAGGCCACCGAGGTCGGGCGGCAGGAACGGGATCACCCGAGGCGGATCCTCCGGCGGCGGCGTGGCGGTCGGCGTGGCCGTGGCCGTGGGGGTCGGCGTCGGCGGTGGCGTGAAGCGCGCGGTGTAGGTGGCGGTGCCCGAAGCCGGCGCCGTGACCGACCCGCCGGGCGTGACCCCGCCACTCCAGCCCGCGAACGTGTAGGGCACGCCGCCGAGCGTCTGCGACGCCTTCGCGGCGACCGAGTTCTGCGACCGCGCCATGACCGTGCGCGTGAACGGTGCGACCGCGAGCTCGTTGCCGAGCGTGAGCTCCAGGCCGGGCGGGTCGCTCGCGAGGGTCAGGTCGACCGTGCGCGGATCGATCCGCACGACCTTCGTGGCCAGAAGCCCGGCTCCGTCGACGGCCGTCAGCGAGAGCTGCAGGTGCGACGGGTACTCGTGGTCGGGTGCGACGACGCTCGCGCCGGCCTTGCCCACCCAGTTCTCGACCGGGTGCGTGTGGCAGAGCGTCGCGTCCGTGCGCGCGCAGTGCCGGATCGCGAGCGACCAGGTGAGCGCGGACGCCGGCAGCGAGGCGCCCGTGCTGTCCTGCGCGCTGCCGGAGAAGTCGAGCGTCTCGCCGACGGTGAACCGGTCCGGCGCGGTGATCGCGACCGTCGGGAGCGCGCCGATCGTGATCGTCTGCGCCGCCGTGTGGCTCTGGCCGCCGACCTCCGTGACGCGCAGGCGGGCGACGACCGTGCCGGGGCTCGTGTACGTGAACGTGGGCTTGGCGGCGGTCGAGTCGTCGTACTCGCCGTCACCGTCGAGGTCCCACGCGTAGCTCAGCTCACGGCCTTCCGGGGCGGTCGACCCGGTGCCATCGAAGGCCACGTCGAGCGGCGCGAGGCCCTCCGACGGCGTGGCGGTCACGTGGGCGGTCGGCCGGTTGCCGCGCCACTCGATCCGGCGGATCGCGCCGGTCAGCAGGTCCGCGTAGTAGAGCGCGCCGTCCGGGCCCTCGGTCAACGAGACGGGGATGGCCACGTCGGAGGCGAACGTCTCGAGCGTCGACATGTCCGGCAGGCCGCCGGCGCCCGCGTAGGCGACCCACACGCACTGGCGCGAGTGGTCGCTGAAGAACAGCGCCTGCTTGAACTTGGCCGGGAAGGCATCGCCCGTGTAGAACGCCAGGCCGGAGATCGACCCCTGCGCGGCCGGGCACGGATCGCCGGGCACGACCGGCACGCCGTGGCGGTAGGAGAAGTACGCGTCGCTCGTGCCGTTGTGCGCGTACAGCGCGTCGCACGTCTGATTGCCCATCGTGCCGAACGCCCAGTGCAGCTCCGTGCCCTCGTAGCACGGCCACCCGTAGTTCGGCACGTTCGCGACGTCCTGGAGGCGGTTGATCTCCTCGATGAAGTCCGCGCCGACGTCGCCGATCCAGAGCTCGCGCGTCCCGGGCCGGAACGTGAAGCGGAACGGGTTGCGGAAGCCGTACGCGATGATCCGCCGGCGGTTCTCGTCGGCGTCCGCGATCGCCGGGTTGCCGGCCGACGCGGCGCCCGTGTCCGGGTCCACGCGCAGGATCGCGCCGTTGAGCACGACGGGCTCGCCGGCCGGTCGGCTGAACGACTGCGACCGCAGCGAGCCGCCCTTGGCCGAGGTCGGGTCCAGCGGATCGACCGGGTCCCCGCACGGGTTGCCGTTCTGGCCGTAGTCGCCCCAGTTGAACGAGGCGCCGTCACCGGCGGAGACGTACAGCTGCCCGTCGGGGCCGAACTCGAGCCCGCCGACCGAGTGCGACGGGAACTGCTGGCACCAACCCTCGATCAGCACGGTCTCGGTGCCGTCGGGCGCCAGGCGCGAGAGCCGCCCGGAGATCACGCACCCGTCCTCGGTCGGGCCGGGCGGGGAGGGGCAGGTGTCGCCCCAGCGCGGCTGCAGCGGGTTGCCCGGCTCCTTGTCGTAGGCGTAGAGCACGTACACGTAGGGTCGGCCGGTCGTGAAGTGCGGGTCCAGGGTCATGCCGAGCAGGCCGCGGTCCCAGTAGTCGTGCACCTGCTCGCTGAGGTCGACGAACCGCGTCGGGCTCGTGTCCTCGAGGCTGTCGAACACGTCGACGGACCCGCCCTTGCCCGCGACGAAGACCCGCCCGTCGTCGGCGAACCGGGTCACGACCGGGGCTCGCAGACCCGACCAGACGGTCGTCTCCGTGAACCCCTTGGGCAGCACGACGGCCGAGGCCGAGGCGGCTCCCGCAAGCAGCACGAGAACCGCAACCATCAATCCGACAAGCCTCCGCACTCGTCGGAATCTAAACCGTCGGGCGCCGGGCGTCGTGAACATTCGTCCACGCCGCGCTTGCGCAGCGAACGTCGTGAACCTAGGGTGACCGCCGATGGAGACGGGCACGGAAGCTCGCCGGGGGATCGGCCCGGCCTGGGTCGCGGTCGCGCTGGGCGTGGTCGTGGCGCTCGCGCTCGCCGTCACCTCACGCTCCGAGGGCGTGCCCGGCCAGCCGCTCGAGCTGCAGACCTTCCAGGCGATCGGCAGCCGTGACAGCGCGATCGCCGTCCAGGTCGGCGTTCGCAACACCGGCGAAGTCGACCTCGAAGTGCTCGACGCGTGGATCCCCGACCTCGACGACGTCCACTTCGGCAGCGGCACCAACGCGCCCACGAGCACGGTGCGCGCCCGCGCGGACGGCACCTTCGCCCTGCGCATCCCGACGTTGTGCCCGAACCCGCCGGCCCTTGACCGGGTCAACGTCCGCGTGCGCATCAACGGCCATGTGCACGCGCAGTCGCTCCGCTTCCCCGGCGCCGTCCGCTGGAAGTGCCGATGACCGCGATCGCCGCTCCGACCACGCTGCGCCCCGGGTGGCTCCGGGCGTTCTGGGTCACCTTGTGGGGCCTGCTCGCCGCCGGCGTTGCGGTGACCCTGTTGCGGTTCGCGCTCACCGATGTCGTCCAGTGGCCGGACCCGCTGGGCCGCGCGCCCGGGGTGGGCTGGCCCTGGCGGATCGAAGGGCCGTGGAGCCTGGCCGCCGACATCGGCCCGGCGCTGCTGTTCGGCTGCGCGTTCGCGTGGCCCGCGCTCTCCGTCGTGTCCGCGGACACCACGATCTCACCACGCCGCGCGCCGACCGTCGTCGTCGCCACCGGGCTCGCGCTGGTCGTGTGGCACGACGCGTACATCCAGCTCAACCTGCTGGCGATCGTCCCCCTGACCCTTGTGGTGCGCCACGAGGCGACGCGCCCGCGGCGCCCGCTTCGCCGCCGCCCGCTGACCATCGGCCTCGTGGCCGTCGCGGCCGTCGCCCTGGCAACCGCCACCGTCTCCTACGGCCGCGTGAACGCCCTCAGCGCGGAGTGGGGGCCGGTTAGCACGAGCAATCGCGGCCACGAGTACCTCACCATCCCGCTGCGCGGCCTCGGCCCTGAGATCGTCAACCTGGAATCCGTGCGCGTGCCTGGCCGGCCCGAGGTCGTGATCCGCGCCTGGAACTGGATCGGCAACGGGGTCGGCGGGATCGACGGCCTCAGCATCTTCGCGGGAGAGACCCGGACCCTCGCGCTGCGCATGCCGCAAGGGTGCTCCGCCCCGATCCGGGTCGATCGGCTCGACGTCCACATGAAAGTCGGCGATCGCGAGCACCACCAGGTCGTGCGGCTCGGTTGGCTGCGGGACGTCCCCTGCGGATGACTGCGCTCGCCGCACAGACGTCCCGCGTGCTCAAGCCGTCGTGGTGGGAGGCGATCTCGGCCGTCGTGGTCGGGGTGATCTTCGCGTTCGGCGCGATGATCGGCCTGGCGTTCGTGGGGCTGGCTATCGGGATGCCGTCGCCGTCCGACGGGGGCACCAACGGCCTCGTCCCGCCGTGGCGTCTGGAAGGTCCGTGGAGCGCTGTCGCGAACATCGGGCCGCTCCTGTGGATGGGCTTCGCCTTCGCCGGGGGCGTGGAGCTGATGCTTCGGGACCGGACGAGCATCGCCAGGTGGCGCGTCCCGCTCGTCGTCGGCGCCGCGGCGCTCGGGGCCTTGCCGACCGAGGGCGACGGCTGGTCGGTCAGCGGATGGGTCCCGTTCGCCCTGCTGGTGATCCTCGTGCGCGAGCTCGCGACCCGCGAGCGCACGCCGCTGCGGTGGACGCGGCTGACCGCCGGGCTCGCAGTGATCATGGGTGTCGCGCTGATCGCGGCGACACTCTCCTACGGATTCCTACACCCGCTCAGCGCCACGATGGACACCGCCGTCGATCATCGCCCGCGGGACGGCAAGCTGGTCCTCAGCGGCTACCTGCAGAGCCACGGACGTCCCGAAGTGCGGGTACTCGCCACCACGGCGCCCGGGGCGGAGACCGTGCGTTTCCGGCCCGGAGAGGTGGTCGACTTCGACCGCGGCCGGTTCGAGCTCGTGGTCCCGTGCGGGGCGATCTTCGACGTCGATCGCCTGAACGTGCGTGTGCGCGTGTTGGGACGGGACGTCGACCAGGTGGTGCGCCTCAACCAGCGCCCGTCCGCCGGCTGCATGACCTAGCTCAGCGCTGCTCGCGCAGCCAGTCCTGCATCACGCTGGACGTGCGGAGGCCGAGGTCGACCGTCTTGCGGAACGGGTGCTCGGGGTTGGCCGCGTCGATCTGCTCGGCGATCTGGCGCAGGTTCGCGACGTACTCCTCGGCGTAGGCGAGCTCGCGGTCGACCGCGGCGCGGCGGTCCTCCGGTTTGAGCAGGCCGAGCAGGAACCAGCGCACGGCGGTCTCGTTGCGCTGGCTGCGGTTCGCGTCAGTCTCGATGAGCCAGGTGCGGATCTCGTCGTAGCCGGCTTCGGTGACGGCGTAGGTGCGGCTGTTGCGGGCGCCTTCGCCGACGACCTCGACCATGCCCGCGTCGGCAAGCCGCGCCAGCTCGGGATAGATCTGGCTGTGGCTCGCGTGCCACGCGGTGCCGAGGGACTTGTCGAACTTCTGCGCCAGCTCGTACCCCGTCGCGGGCTGGGTGGCGAGGAGACCGAGAAGCGCGTGGCGGAGCGACACCGCGGCTCATCCTACTCGACCACATGACAGAATTGACATGTCGAACTTGACACGTCGAGCATGACATGTAAATCTCGACATATGGAACTGACGCCCAAACGCGAACGGCTGCTGCTGGTGGCCGTGATGTCCGGACTGCTGCTCGCGATGCTCGACCAGACGATCGTGGGCACGGCGCTGCCGACGATCGTCGCGCAACTCGGCGGCAGCGACCTGTACGTGTGGGCCGTCACCGCGTACCTCGTCCCGGCGACGGTCTCGCTGCCGATCTACGCGCGACTGTCGGACCGCTACGGGCGGCGCGCGCTGCTGCTCACCGGCATGACGATCTTCCTCACCGGCTCGGCGCTCGGCGCCGCCGCGCAGTCGATGGAGCAGCTGATCGCGTTCCGGGCGCTGCAGGGCCTCGGCGCCGGCGCGCTGGAAGGGCTGAGCTTCATCCTCGTCGCCGACCTCTTCCAGGGCAAGCGCAGCGCCGCGCTGCAGGGCGTGATGGCCGCGCTGATGGGCGTGAGCTTCATCATCGGCCCGCTGATCGGCGGCTTCCTCGCCGACACGACCGGCTGGCGCTGGGTGTTCCTCGTCAACGTGCCGATCGGGCTCGCCGCGCTCGCGGTCGTCGCGACCGTGCTGCCCGCGACCATCGGGCGGGGCGAGGATCGCCGGACGCCGCTCGACCTCGCGGGGATCGCCTTGCTCACACTTGCGATCGGGCTCGTGCTGGTCGGCCTGAGCGAGCGCGAGGCGGCGTACGTCGTCGCGGGCGTGCTGCCGCTGATCGCGTTCATCCTGGTCGAGCGCCGCGCGGCCGCGCCGGTGATCCCGCCGTCGCTGTTCCGGGAGCGCAAGACGGCCGGGATCCTGGTCGCGGGAGGGTTCGGCGCGTTCGGCCTGTTCGCGAGCGTGCTGCTCCTGCCGCTCTACTTCCAGCGCGTGGAGGGCGCGTCCGCGACGCACAGCGGGCTGCTGATCTACCCGCTGCTCGTCGGCCTGATCGTGTCGGTGAACATCGCCGGCACGGTGATCATGCGCCGCGGCGAGTACCGCACCACGGTCCTCGCCGGGCTCGTCCTGCTGACGCTCGGCGCGCTCGGCTTCGCCACCTTCGACGCCGGCACGCCGAAGTGGGAGAGCCTGACGTTCATGGCGCTGATCGGGCTCGGCGTCGGGCCGCAGCTGAGCGGGCTGCAGATCGCGATGACCCGCACGATCGCGCCGCAGATGATCGGCGCGGGACTCGGGACGCTGCTGCTGCTCCGCCAGCTCGGGGCTTCGGTCGCGCTGGCCGGAGCGGAGACGCTCTACATCCGCGGCGACGACCCGGCGACCGCGACCGGCGGAGCGATCGTCGTGATCGCGCTGATCGGCGTGGTGGTCGCGGGCGCGGCGCTGCTGAGCGTGCCGCGCCTGGCGACGCGGCTCCCGGTTCTAGTGCGCGGCTGAACGGCGGTGGTGCACGACGTGCATCACCGCCACGACGATCGCGCCGACGACGATGCCGAGGATCGCGGACGCGCCCGTGTTCACGAACCAGCCGAGCACGCCGCCGCCCACGTCCTCCTCGAGGTGGTGCACCTCTTCGTACGGGAAATGCCAGCCGAGCTCGTCGATCCCGACGAGCAGGATGTGCCCGCCGACCCAGAGCATCGCGGCGATGCCGACCTTCGACAGCACGGACAGCACGATCGGCATCGCCTTCACGAGCCCGCGCCCGAACGACGCGCCGGCGCCCTCGCGCGTCTTGGCGAGGTTGAGCCCGACGTCGTCCATCTTCACGATCAGCGCGACCACGCCGTAGACGAGCGCGGTGATCGCGAACGCGACCGCGATGAGGATCAGCGTGCGGGAGAGGAACGGCTCGTCCTCGACCTCGTTGAGCGAGATGACCATGATCTCGGCCGAGAGGATGAAGTCGGTCCGGATCGCCGACGAGACCATCTGGTCCTCTTGCTGCTCACCCTGCTCGGAGACCGAGCTCTCCTGCGCATGGTGCTTCGGGTTGACGAGCTCCCAGAGCTTCTCGGCGCCCTCGAAGCACAGGTACGCGCCGCCGACCATCAGGATCGGCGTCAGCAGCCAGTCCACGAACTCGCTCAGGATGAGCGCGACCGGCAGGATGAACAGCAGCTTGTTTCGCAGCGAGCCGATCGCGATCCGGCGGATCATCGGGAGCTCGCGCTCGGGCTTGAAGCCCGTCACGTAGCGCGGTGTGACCGCGGCGTCGTCGACGATCACGCCGGCCGCTTTCACGCTTGCGCGGCTCGCTCCGGCGGCGACGTCGTCGACCGACGCGGCGGCCGCCCGTGCGAGCACGGCGACGTCATCCAGTAGCGCAGCGAGGCCGGCGCTCACTGCGGACCTCCATGTCCAACCCCTGCCATGAGACCGCGATGATAAACGCGAGGGCGGCGACAGGGACGAAGCCTGTGGGCAAGAAGACCGCGAGCCCGAGCGCCGTACCCAGTTGCGCGCTCGTCGCGAGGAGGGCCGAGGCGACGCCCTGGTCGTCCGCGTCGACCGCTTCGGTGCCCTGCGCGGTCGACGCCACGGACGCCACGCCGAGCCCCGCGCCCATCAGCACGAAGGCCACGAGCATCGTCGGGATCGCGAGGTGGAGCGCGAGCAGCCCGGCGCCCGCGGCGATCGCGAGCAGCCCGCCGGGGATCGCCCCGCGCGTGATCCGCGGGCCGAGCAGCGAGGCGGCGATCACCGCCACGTTGAAGGGCGGGAACAGCAGGCCGGCCATCACGGGGGAGAGGCCGAGCCGCTGCTGCGCGTGCAGCGTGCACAGCAGCACCGCCGGCGTCGTGGTCGCGGTGAGCACGGCGGCGACGCCGTTGGGCCCGAGCACGGCGCGCCGCCCGAGCACGCGCCAGCGCAGGCGGCGCAGCCGCGCGCGGCTCTCCGCCAGCAGGCGAGGGGCGAGCGCGGCGCACACCAGGCAGACCGGCACGTTGACCAGGAACACCCAGCGCCAGTCGAGCCAGCCGCTCACGACGCCGCCGAGCACCCAGCCGCTCGCGCCGCCGCCCGCGGCCGCGGCGGTCCACCAGCCCAGCGCCCGCCGGCGCTCGTCACCCGAAGGCCGCGCCGCGGTCACCAGCGCCAGGGCCGCGGGGGAGACGAGCGCCGCGCCGAGGCCCTGCGCCGCGCGCCCCGCCAGCAGCACCGGCCCGGTCGGCGCGAGCGCGCACGCCAGGGATGCGCCGCCGAACACCAGCAGCCCGATGACGAACGTGCGGCGCCGCCCGACGCGATCGGCCAGCCGGCCCGCGGCGAGCAGGCAGCACCCGAACACGAGCGGATAGACGGTCACCACCCAGCCGAGCAGCGCGCTCGACAGGCCCAGATCCGACTGCACGACCGGCAGCGCGATGGCCACGATCGTCACGTCCAACACGATCACGAACTGGGCGACACACGGCAGCGCGACAACCACAAGTTCAGGGCTGCCCACTCGTGTTACCCTCAAACGTGCTTATGGTGGAAACACCGCCGACCGCCGCGAACATGCGCCTCGACGGCGGACACCCCGCGCTGGACCTCGTCAACACCCTGTACGGCCAGGTCGGCAAGCCGCCCGAGCACGACGTGCTGCAGACCCGGGAGGACCTGATGACCTTCGCCACCCGCGTGGGCGTCGCCACCCCGACGGCGAGCACCGCCGCGCTGGAGGCCGCGCGCCGTCTGCGCACGGCGTGCGAGCACGCGTTCCGCGGTCAGGACCACGACGCGCTGGAGACCGCCGTCAAGCGCGCCTACCGGGCGGGCCACCTCCAGGCCGGCGGCTGGCGCTGGCCCGACGGGGACCCGATGAGCGCCGTGCACCGGCTGGCGCACCAGGCCGCGCTGCTGCTCGCCGACACCGAGGCGCTCGGGCGCCTGCGCGGCTGCGGCGACTGCTGTTGGCTCTATCTGGACCGCTCGAAGAACCGCTCGCGCAAGTGGTGCTCGATGGAGGACTGCGGCACCAACGCCAAGAAGCGGCGCTACGTCGAGAAGCGCCGCGCGCTCAGCTGACCTTGGGGGCGGGAGCGGCGGGCGCGGGCGCCGCCACGAGCCGCTCCTCGGTCCCCGCGAGCACCCCGCGCGCCCAGCGCTCGGAGAAGCCGGCGACGATCGCCAGCGCGATCACGAAGTTCGTGCCCGACGCGCCCTCGGGCACGTCGATCGGGACGATCGCGGCCTGCAGCAGCACGTAGGCGACGATGCCGGAGAGCCCGCCGAGCAGCGGCCGCAGCGCACCCGCGGCGACCAGCGGGCCCATGCCGGACTCCGCGTTCGCGAACAGCGTGTGCAGCTTGAGCTTGCCGGAGGTCATCCCGAACAGCACGCTGAGCACCGCGCCCATCCCGCCCGCGATCAGCGAGGCGAGGAACATCGGCGCCTGGTCGTCGATGTCGGGCAGCGTGTCCAGCCCGATCGAGAGCAGCACGCCGACGGCGGCGACGGCCGTCAGCCCGCCGAGCATCCCACCGAGGTAGCGCAGCTGGGCGCGGCGCTGCGACGCCCGCGCGAAGTAGGACTCGGTGCGGCTGCACGCCTTCTCGAGGTACCGCATCCGCGTGCAGCTCTCGCGCCCGGTCACCGCGGAGCGGTCCAGCTCCTTGAAGATCCCGGCGATCACGCCGTAGACCATCTGCAGGCACAGCGCCCGGTCGCGGCCGGACTCGAAGGTCAGGTGGATCTGGCGCGAGAGCGTGTAGGCGCGGAACAGCAGCTCCTCCACGTCCTGCGCCAGCTCGACTTCCGGCCCGCAGACGAACTCGAGCCGGATCCGTCGCTGAAGCTGGTGCTCATAGAGCGCGATCGCCACCGGCAGGCGGCTCCCGCAGTAGCTCTCGAGGAGCTCGTGCTGCTCTGGGTCTAGCCCGAGCGCGTCCTCCACACGGTGCGTCATCTCACGAGCGAATGTCCTCCTGACGAACACCTTGTGCCATCACTCACAAGGGCGAACCCGCTCACCCCGGCCGCGGGCTCTAGGTGCACAGCCGGCACACAATCGGCACACATGCGTCTTGTTCCGTGGCGACCACGCGGGCGATGCTGCGGCCATGCCCACCGACCGCTCGATCTCTCGGCCCCACGACGAGAAAGGCAGCACTCGCGTCGCGGACGTGGCTGCTCGGCAGTACGGCGTGATCGATCGCCGTCAGCTGCGGGAATGCGGACTGTCGGACACCGCGATCGCCACGCGCGTGCGGCGCGGCACGCTCTTCCGGCTCCACGCGGGCGTCTACGCCGTCGGGCACTACAACCTCCCGCTTGGGGGACGCCTACTGGCGGCGGTGCTCGCCTGCGGACCCGACGCCGCGCTCTCACACTGGTCCGGCGTCGCGTGGTGGGGGATGCGTCCTTGGATCGAGCACGACCCGCACGTGACCGCTCCCACGTTCCGAACGCGCCCAGGCATCGTCAGCCATCGCTGCGCGAAGATCGAACGCACGATCCACAACGGCGTTCCGGTCGTGACGCCCGCGCGCGCGATCGGTGACATCGCTCCCACTGCGTCCTTGAAGGTCCTGCGCGCGGTGGTCAACCAGGCACTCGGCCTGGGTCTGGTCACGCTCGTCGATCTTGTCGGCTACGGCGGGCGCGGCGCCAAGCGGCTCCGCCGTCTCCTGGCGACCGCGGCACCGACCAGGAGCGAGAACGAGAACCTCGTGCTGGCACTCATCCACCAGGCCGGGCTCCCGCGGCCGCTCGTGAACCCGTCACTCCCCGGAACGCGGTACGTCCCGGACTTCCTGTGGCCCGACATGCGCCTCATCCTCGAGGCCGACAGCCGACGCTTCCACGGGAACATCATCGCTCGAGCCGACGACGCCACTCGCCAGCTCGTTCTGGAGACGATGGGGCTGCAGGTGATCCGCACCACCTGGCTCGAGGCCACGACACGTCCGGCGGCCGTCCAGCAACGGGTCGCCGAGGCGTTGGCGCACTCGAGTGCTGCCTTTCTGGGCGCTACGACCAAGGATGCAGCACTCGGAGTGACGGGATGACGGGCGGATAGCCGCACCGGGTGGCGTCGGCGCGCCGACGCCGGAAGACGGCGCGCCGTCAATGCAGACATGAGCGCGCCGTACGGAGCGGCGGGGAGCGCGATGGAAGGCTTCGGCCCTCCCCGCACCTCGCCCTTCAAGGAGCTGCATTGAACCTCGCACTGCGTGCGGCGGCCGTGACCCTCGCGGCCGTCGCGCTGACCCCTGCCGCCGCCCTCGCCCAGCAGCCGTACACCGTCGACTTCGCCTGGGCGCCCGACCAACCGACCGCGACGCAGACGACCACCCTGCGTGCCTCCACGACCGCACCAGACGTGAGCTGGGACTTCGACAGCGATGGCCATGTCGACGCGCACGGTGCGATCGTCGAGCACCGGTTCGAGACCGCCGGCGACCACAAGGTGACCGTGAAGGCCAGCTGGCCCGCGGCGCTCCCGATCGAGCGCACCGCGACCAAGACGATCACGGTCCAGGGGACGAACGCGCCCACGCCCACGCCGACCGCGACGGCCACGCCGACCGCGACGGCCGCGCCGACCGCAACGCCGGCGCCGGTCATCACCCCGGCCGCCACGCCCGCGCCGTGCCCGACCACGTTCACCGCCGGCAAGCTCGTCGCCACCGCCGCGTGCTTCGACAACGGCCGCGCGAAGACGCCCGTGACCGTCAACGGCATCGTCATCACGCCGCTCGTGGGCACGGCGGTCGAGCTGGTGACCACGCGCACGGCGACGTTCGTCAAGGCCGCCAACGCGCGCGTCACCTTCACCGTCAAGGGCACGCCGGTGACGCTGTTCACGGGCAAGCTCGAGTACCAGCTCACCGGCGAGAAGCTCACGGGCGTGAAGGCGCTCAACGCGGCGGTCGGCGGGCTGAAGATCGCGGGCACGCCGACGGTCACGCTGCTGGCCGGCGCGCAGTCGCAGATCAAGGCGCACTTCGCGCTCCCGACCGGCTTCGGCGGCACCGCGCAGCCCGCCACGCTCATCCCGAACACGAACCACGGCGTCGCGTTCACGATCGCGAACCCGTCGCTGCCCGGCCTCGGCCTGAGCAGCCTGACCGTCACCTTCGAGGGCAACGGGAGCTGGAGCGTCGAGGCCAAGGGCAAGCACGGCCCGGTCACGCTCAAGCGCCTGCGTTTCGCCGTCGACACGAGCCCCGCGAGCACCAACTGCAAGGCGCCGGGCGCGAAGGCCGCGATGTGCGGCGAGCTCGCGCTGACCGCCGGCCCGAGCCTGCTCGGCGCGCCCGCCCTGAGCCTCGACGGTGGCTTCGGCCTGAACCTGTTCGCCGGCAAGCCGAGCGTGCTCAAGGCCCGCGGCCAGGTCAAGCTCGTCGGCATGACGCTCAAGGACGCCGAGTTCGAGATGCGGGACACGGGCTACGTCGGCGTCAAGTCCAAGCTGGAGCTCGGCTGGCCGGGCGTCGCCACGATCAAGGGCAGCTCGAGCATCGAGTTCCAAGGCGCGAAGTTCAACGGGGAGTCCAAGGACCAGGTCTGCCTGGAGTTCATCGACTACTGCCTCGGCGCGGAGACGCTGCTGTCCACCAAGGGCATCGCGGCCTGCCTGACCGTCGACACGTTCCTCGGCGACTGGCATCCCGGCTTTGGCGTCGCCTGGGGCAAGTCGGCGAAACTGTACTGGAGCGGCTGCGACCTGGCTCCGTACCGCGAGGCGTTCGCGAGCGCCGCGGCCGCGAGCACCAAGCGCGTGCACTTCGGCGAAGGCCTCCCCGGCGCCGTGATCGCCGTGCGCGGAGCCAAGGGCGCGCCGCGGGTCGCGTTCGTCGGCCCGAGCGGTCAACGCATCGAGACGCCCACGAGCGACACGCCCGTCGGCGGCAAGGGCTTCTTCCTGATGAAGGTCCCGGGCGAGAACCTCACGCAGCTCGCGATCGCCACGCCGCGCGCCGGCACGTGGAAGGTCGTCCCGCTCGACGGCGAGACGAGCACGTCCGTCAAGTCGGCGGAGGGCCTCGCCAAGCCGAGCGTGAAGGCGAAGCGCAAGCGCGGCCGCCTGCACTACACGGTCAAGCGCATCCCCGGCCAGGTCGTGCGCTTCACCTCCGGTGGCAAGGACCTGGGCCGGGCGAAGGGCACGCGCGGCTCCTTCCGCGTTCGCACGAAGGCCCCGATCACCGCGCTCGTCGAGCAGAACGGCCGCCTGCGCGACCGCGTCACCGTCGTGCGCTGAACTTAAACGTCCTGGACGTTTAAGTTCGGAACCCTGCGGCGCGTGATCATGTCCATGACTCGCGCCGCGGCAGGGGTGCTCGCGGTCGCGGCCATCGCGGCCGCGCCTGCACACGCCTCGTCCGACGCCACGCTGCTGAGCGTCAACAGCACGCTCGACAAGACGACGTACGGCGGCCTGTCCGTCGGCGGCCTCTCCGCGCTCGCCTTCACCAGCTCGAGCCAGGCGCTCGCGCTGACCGACAACCAGGGCGCCACGCCCGCCCGCTTCTTCACCCTCAAGGTCCGCGGCGAGCGCGTGGAGACCACCAAGGTCACGACGCTCAAGCGCGTCGACGGCACGCCCTTCACGGGCCAGAACCTCGACGGTGAGGGCCTCGTCGTCGAGCCTGACGGGAACCTCCTGATCAGCAGCGAGACCGAGCCCGTCATCCGCCGCTTCGACCGTGACGGCGACCAGCTCGCGCAGCTCAGCACGCCGCCGCGCTTCGGCATCGCCCCCAACGGCCAGGCCACCACGAACCAGGCCTTCGAGGGCCTGGCCGGCAGCGAGGACGGCAGGACGCTGTTCGCCGGCATGGAGGGCGCGCTGAGCGCCGACGGCACCGGCCGCCTGCGCCTCATCCGCTACGACCGCCCCAAGCGCGGCGACTTCGTCCCGACCACGCAGTACGCCTACAAGGCGGACGAGAACTTCAACCTCGTCGAGCTCGCCGTCGTCGACGAGGAGCGCCTGCTGGTCATGGAGCGCAAGTTCCTGAACAATCAGTGGGGCATCCGCGTCTACGAGGCCTACCTCGGCGGGGCGCAGGACGTCTCCAGCGTCGCGGCGCTCTCCGACAGCAGCCCGTTCATCTACAAGCGCCTGCTGCTCGACGTCACCGACCACACGCCGCTGATCGACAACATCGAGGGCCTGGCGCTCGGCGGCAAGCTCGCCGACGGCCGCCGCGAGCTCACGCTCATCAGCGACGACAACTTCTCCGCGAGCCAGGCGACGCGCGTCTACCGCTTCGCCGTCAAGCTGCATCGCGAACCGGTGCTCGAGGGCCGCGCGCTCTACTCGGCCACGCAGTACCAGCCAGGCCCGACCTCCGGCAACTCCGGCGTCGGCGCCAACAACGGCGTCGTCCCGCCGTTCCCGGGCCAGCCGATCCCCGGCTTCTCCGGCGCGCTGTACGAGGGCGGCAACCGCTTCCTCGCGATGCCCGACAACGGCTTCGGCACCAAGGGCAACTCGCGCGACTTCCTGCTGCGCGTGTACAAGATCGAGCCGAACTGGCTCAGCCACAAGATCGAGGTCAAGGGCTTCCTGAGCCTGCGCGACCCGGACAAGAAGATCCCGTTCGAGATCGTCAACCAGACCACGAAGGACCGCCTGCTGACGGGCGGCGACTTCGACATCGAGGCGATCGCCCGCGACCGCAGGGGTGACCTGTGGTTCGGCGAGGAGTTCGGCCCGTACCTGCTGCACACCGACGCCACCGGCAAGGTGCTCGACGCGCCGATCGCGCTCCCGGGCGCGAAGTCGCCGTCCAGCCCCGACCTGCAGCCGGGCGAGCAGCCGACGATCCAGGGCAGCCGCGGCTGGGAGGCCGTCGCTTCCAGCCAGGATGGCCGCACGCTGTACCCGATCGTCGAGGGCTACCGCCTGGACGACACGAACCAGCTGCGCCGCTACATCTACGAGTTCGACGTCGCGAGCAAGCGCTACACCGGCCGCAAGTGGGCGATGAAGACGGACGCCGCGAACCTGCAGATCGGCGACGCGCAGGCGATCGGCGACCGCGAGCTGCTGGTGATCGAGCGCGACGACCTCGAGGGCGCCGCCGCGAAGATCAAGAACGTCGTCAAGCTCGACCTCGGCGACGTGGACACGGACGGCTTCGTGCGCAAGGAGCAGGTGCTCGACCTGCTGCGCGTCCGCGATCCGTTCGGGATCGGCGGCCTCGGCGATCCGTTCCGCTACCCGATCCAGTCGCTGGAGAGCATCGTGCCGATCGGCAAGGACCGGCTGTTCGTCGTCAACGACAACAACTTCCCGGACTCCAACGGCCGCGTCCCCGGCCAGCCGGACGACGTCGAGGCGATCATCGTGCGTCTGCCGGACGGCTTTGACGGCTGAGTAACGCCTCCATCGCGGCGATGTGGACCTCCATCGCCGCGTCCACCCGCGCACGGTCGCGGGTGGCGATGAGGTCCAGGAGCAGCCCGCGCGTCACGGCGATGCCGAGACGCGCGGCCGCTTCACCGTCCTCGAGCCCCAGCTGCGTGAGCAGCGTCGCGGCGGGCTCGAGCCAACTGTCGACGATCCCGTCCAGCAGCGCGACCGTCCCCGGGCGCCCCTGCAGCGCCTGGCCGTAGAGCTCGAAGAAGAGCCGCTCGTTCGGCCACAGCGACGGGTCGCTGATGTGCCGCCACCAGGCGCGCATCGCGTCGCCGGGGGACGCCTGCGGGTCCGGCATGACGTCGTCGAGTAGCGCGCGCTGGCGCGCCTCGACCTCGTGCACGACCGCCACGAGCAGGCCTTCGCGCCCACCGAAGTGGTGGTTGAGCATGCGGTGGCTGGAGCCGATCGCGGCCGCCAGCTCACGCAGCGACAGGTCGCTGACGCCGCGCTCGGCGATGTGGTCGATCGCCGCGTTGAGCAGTCGCTGACGGGGGTTGACGCCGGCCATGGCAGAAGTGTACCGTGTGGTACATGTCCTCCCCAGTCACCGTCTCCGTCGACGTTCCCCAGTCCCGCGCCGACGTCTACGCCTACCTCGACGTGATGGCCAACCACGAGGCCTTCACCGACCACATCCTCACCGAGTGGCGGGTCTCCGGCCCGGCCACGGGCGTCGGCGCGAAGGCCGACGTCGTCACCAAGTCCGGCGGCATGTCCGACCCCGCGACTATCGAGGTGATCGAGGTCGAGGACGGTCGCATGATCCGCGAGCGCAACTGGGGCGCGAAGGGCAAGCGCGTCGCGACCGGCACGTACGTGTTGAGCGACCTCCCGGACGGCGGCACCCACATCGAGTTCACGTTCGCGTTCGAGCAGGTCCCGGCGCGCGAGAAGCCGCTCGTCCCGCTCATGCGCCGGATGATCCGCAAGGGCAACGAGCGCTCGATGGAGCGCCTGGCCGAGCAGCTCGCCGGGGTTCACGCCGCGGCGTAGTGGGCAAGAGGTCTCCACCATGGGGATCTCACTGTCGGCCTTCGCCCTGTCGTTGACCCTCGCGGCGCCCGCCGAGATCACGTACACCGCCGAGGGCGGGCTCGCGGGCATGAAGGCTGACGGGACCGGTGTGGTGCCGGTCGTCGCGCCGCCGAAGGGCGAGATCCTCGACGATCCGGCGTGGTCGCCGGACGGGTCGCGGCTCGTCTACTCGCAGGGCGGTGAGGACGACGGCCGGCTGATGCTCAAGGACGCGGCCGGCACGCGCGAGCTGACGTCCAAGCGGGCCGGCACGTCCGACGGCTGGCCGGCCTGGTCACCCGACGGGGCCACGGTCGCGTTCCTGCGCTTCACGAGCGCCGACGACACGCTCACCACCCAGATCGTCACGCGCGACGTCGCGTCGGGCACCGAGCGCGCGCTCGTCACCCAGCGCTGGGACAACCGCGGCAGCACGGTCAACACACCCGCGTACTCGGCGGACGGCGGCACGATCGCGTACACGTATAACCGCTACGACCGCAGCGCCGACGCCCTGCCCGAGATCCGCACGGTCCCGGCCCAGGGCGGTCCCTCAAGGACGTTGATCAAGCGGGCGCAGGCGCCGAGCTACTCGCCCGACGGCACCCGCATCGCCTACGCCTCGATCGCCGACCACAACGGCAAGCAGTGCGGCTCGGACCAGTGCTTCTGGTCGGGGGAGCTGTACGTCGCCAACGCCGACGGCACGCAGCCCCGGCGGCTCACGAAGGACGAGGGCGACATCAGCATCCCGCGCTGGTCGCCGGACGGCAGCCGGATCCTGTTCTCGTCCGACCGCAACCTGCCCGACGCCGACTCGGAGGAGCTGTACACGGTCGCCCCCGACGGCAGCTGCCTCACGTGGCTGACCAACGGCACGGTCGCCGCCGGCAACCCGGCCTGGCGACCGGGCAGCGGCGACTCGTTCATGGCCGACTGCGACCCGAGCAAGCGCCCCGTCGCCTACACGCCGCCGAAGACGACGAAGTTCGTCGGCAACCTCTGGCTCGGCCACCGGCATGAGGGGCTGCTGCTCACGCTCGTCTACGGCGGCAGCCTCTACTACCGGGACTGCGAGCGCTTCAGCGGCTGCCCGGAGAAAGCCGAGGTGGGCGCGGGCAAGAACTGTGGCCGGTTCGCCGGCGGAGGCTACGAGCTGAGCGTCCGCCGCGGCTGGCTGGTGGCCAAGACGTTCGAGAACCGCCTGCTCGTGTTCGCCGGCCGGCGCATCACGTTCGTCGAGCCGGGCCTGCTCGACGATCTCAAGGTGCGCAGGCGCGAGACGGCGCGCATCCCGAACGAGCTGCTCGCCCGGCTCAGCCCCGCGCAGAAGGCGAAGCTCAAGCCGTACCGGAGTTGTTAGCCGCCCAGCGGATCGAGCGCACGATCGTCGCGTAGCCCGTGCAGCGGCAGATCTGGCCGCTGATCGCGACCCGGATCTCCTCGTCGGTGGGGTCCGGGTTGTGGTCCAGCAACGCTCGCGCGGTGAGCATCATCCCGGGCGTGCAGAACCCGCACTGCAGGCCGTGCTCCTCGTGGAACCCCTGCTGGACCGGGTCGAGTACGCCGTCGCGCTCGAGGCCTTCGACGGTCGTGATCTCGTAGCGCTCGGCGGTGGCGGCGAGCATCGTGCACGACTTCACCGGCTCGCCGTCCATGAGCACGACGCACGTGCCGCAGTTGGACGTGTCGCAGCCCCAGTGCGTGCCGGTCAACCGCAGCACGTCACGCAGGAAGTGCACGAGCAGCAACCGCGGCTCGACGTCGCGGGTGTACTCGACGCCGTTGACCGAGACGGTGACGTTCACGGGCGGGCCACCGACTGCCAGAGCGTGATGTGCGGGGTCCGCCGCGCGCCGCTCACCGCGCCCGCGCGGCCTGACGAAATCGCCTGCGTGGCCTCCGACGTGGTCGCGAAGCGCTGCAACGCGAGCGCGGCCGGCAGCGCCCGGCCCAGGCCCAAGGTCGACGCGTGCCACAGCTCCAGGCTCGGCGTGCCGCGCACGTCGAGCCGGACGAGCGCCCGCCGCCGCACCTCGTCCGCGACGGCGTGCGCCAAGGTCAGGATGAGCCCCTCACCGGCCGCGGCCGCCGCCACCGCCGCGGCCCCCGACGAGAACGTCGACACCGACGGCGAGAGCCCGTGGCGGGCGAAGAACGCGCCGGTGCCCTCGGAGGCGTCGAGCGACGTCGCCAGCCAGCGCTCCTCGCCCAAAGACGCCGGCGCGATCGAGCGTGCCGTCGCCAGCGGGTGCGACGGCGCCGCGGCGATGATCAGCCGGCAGCGCAGGAACGGTGCGGCGGCGATCGTCGTCGCGCTCGGCGCCGGCCCGAGCGCGATGTCCGCGCGCCGGTGCTCGAGCGCCTCGCCGAACTGCGCGCCCGGCAGCTCGCTCAGCGTGATCTCCAGCCCGTCGTCGCGCGCCGAGAACGCCTCGATCAGCGGGCCGACGTGCTCGGCGACCAAGGATGTCGCCGCGATGACCAGCCGGCGCGACTCGGCGGACTCCGCGACGGAGCGGCGCGCCTGCTCGGCCAGCCCGAGGATCTCGCCCGCCAGCGCCGCGAGCCGTCGCCCGCCGGGGGTCAACGCGATTCCGCGCCCGCTGCGCACGAACAGCTCGTCGCCCAGCTCCTTGCGCAACGCGGCCACCGCGACCGACACGGCGGGCTCGGTCACCTCGAGCTCGGCGGCCGCGGCCTTCACCGACCCGTGACGGGCCACGAGGACGAACGACTGGAGCTGGGCCAGGGTCATAAGCGATCGCTTAGGTCGAGTTGACAGGCCCACCGTAACACCGGCAATCTGCGTGTCAGCAAGACCCAAAGGGGAGGAGAGCCCTGCAGGTTCCAGCGCCATTCGCGTACGAGCGCGCCACCTCGGTGGAGCATGCGCTCGCGCTGCTCGAAGAGCTCGGTCCGGAAGCCCGGCTGCTCGCCGGCGGGCACAGCCTGCTGCCGATGATGAAGCTGCGGCTCGCGCAGCCCGAGCATCTCATCGACATCGATCCGCTCGCGGCCGAGCTCGGCTACATCACGCGGGTCGGCGACGAGCTGCGGATCGGCGCGATGACCCGGCACCGCGCGCTGCTCGAGGCGCCCGAGCTGGCCGAGACGATCTTCGCGGACGCCGAGCGCGTGATCGCCGACCCCGTGGTGCGCAACCGCGGCACGATCGGCGGGGCGCTCTGCCAGGCTGACCCGGCCGAGGACCTGAGCGCGGTGTGCGCGGCGGTCGGCGCGCGGCTCGTCATCCGCTCGCGTCGTGACGAGCGCGTCGTCGACATGGCCACGTTCAGCGTCGGCCCGTACGAGACCGCGGTCGGGGCGGCGGAGATGTTGGTCGAGATCCGCATCCCACGGCGCGACGGGAGCGCGTACGCGAAGGTCGACCGGCGCGTGGGGGACTGGGCGGTGGCCGCGGTCGGCGCCGCGCTGGACCTCGACAACGGCACGATCACCCGCGCCGGCATCGCGCTCACCGCGGTCGGCGGTGGGATCACGGCGCACGAGGCCGAGGAGGCGCTGGTCGGCACCCCGGCCACGCCCGAGAACTTCGCCCGCGCGGGGGCACTCGCCGCGCAGCACTGCGACCCGGTCAGCGACCAGCGCGGGTCCAAGGAGTACAAGCGACACGTGGTCGGCGTGCTCTGCGAGCGCGTCCTGCAGCGCGCGTACGAGCGCGCCCAATCATCGAGGGAGGTGTGACATGTCCACCGGATGGACGCTGGGGTTGATCCTGGGCGTGGTCGTGATCCTGATCGCCGCGGCGATCGTCATCACCATCGTCGTGCTTGCGCGGCGGATCGCCGAGCAAGCGCGCACGGCGGTCGGCGGGGTGGACGTCGTGCGCCAGCAGACGGACGGCCTTCCCGGCATCAACCAGATCAACGACTCGGGCGTGCGGATCCTGCGCTCCGCCCGCGCGGTACGCAAGGTGGCGGTGGGCAAGTGAGCAACGACGACGCCTGGGTGCTCGCGCTGGTCATCGGCCTCATCGCCGCGCTGATCGTCGCGGCGCTGCTGTTCCTCCTGATCAAGGCCTGCCGTGACATCGAGGGCTCCGTGCAGGGCCTGCTCGACGTGGCCGGCAAGGTCGCCGGCAACACCGCCAACATCCCCGCGCTCGCGGCCACCGCGCCCGTGCTGGGGAAGATCGTCGACGAGGCGATCGTGCAGGACGGCTACATGAACGCGCTCACCGACGGCTTCGGAGGCAAGTGAGATGGTCGCGCTCTCCATCCTGCTCGCGGTCGTGGTGATCGCCGTGCTCGCCGGCGCGCTGCTCGAGGTCCGCCGCAGCCTGCACGCCTCCGCGACCGGCCTCGCCACGCTCGCCGGCGCGCTCGAGACCGTCGAGTCCGAGCACCTGCGCACGCTCGAGCCGTCCGTCAAGGCCATCAACGCGCAGTTCGACACGATCCTCAGCGCGCTGCCGGGCATCGGCGCGAAGGCCGCCGTCGTCGCCGAGCGGAGGCCACGATGACCTGGGTGCTGTCTCTGATCGTGCTGCTGGTCGTCCTGCCGGTGGTCGTCGTGCTGCTCAACAACGTCCTCAAGGAGGCGAACGCGATCACCGGCTCGATCGACCGGATCACCGCGGCCGCACGCGCGGGGTCGAAGGACCTCGACGCCGCGCCGCTGCTGCTCACCACCCAGCAGCAGGTGCGCGACACCGTCGCCAACGTGGCCGCGTACGGCGGTTCCCTCGACGTGATCGTGGACGACGCATGACCGCCGCCGGAGCCGTTCTCTTGGTCGCGGTCGTCCTGATCGTCCTGGCGCTCGTGTACTTCCTCGTATCCGTGATCTTCGCGCTGCAGAAGATCACGAAGGGCCTCGACGAGACGATCGGCGCGGTGACCGAGATCATCACCAAGTCCGAGCCGGTCAACGCGATCGTCGACGACATCAACGCCAACCTCGACGCCGCCGTCGACGCGCTCGAGGGCCTGCTCGTCAAGAAGGCCGGGCTGCCCGAGGCGATGGGCCTGGTCGACGGCCTGTACCCGGGCGCGAAGGCCGAGGGCCTGCGTAACTTCCCGGACAGCGCGACGGTCAAGTCGCCGCGGATCGGCGAGGTCTACACACGCGGGACGCTGACGCTCGCGCGGCTCGGCCGCGAGGCGCCCATCGCGGCCCTGAGCCCGAACGGACCGGCGCTCCGCGACGCCCGCTACGGGAGCGCCACCTCACGCACGCTTTATCCGATCGAGCGGCCGGGCCGGAGCCCGATCATCGGCACGAACGCACCCACCCAATACGAGGCTCCCGATGCAGACCCCAGCGCGGTTTGACTACGAGCGGGCGACGAGCCTGCAAGGCGCGATCGCGTCGCTGAAGGAGCATGAGGACAGCCGGATCATCGCCGGCGGGCACTCGCTGCTGCCGATGATGAAGCTGCGGCTGGCGAGCCCGACGCGGCTGATCGACATCAACGACCTCACGGACCTGCAGTACATCCGCGAGGAGGGCGACGAGATCGCGATCGGCGCGCTCACCCGCCACGTCGAGCTGCTCAAGTCCGAGCTGCTGGCCGAGCACTTCCCGCTCTTCAAGGACGCGGAGCTCGTCATCGCCGACCCGGTCGTGCGCAACCGCGGCACGATCGGCGGCTCGCTGTGCCAGGCCGACGCCGCCGAGGACCTGTCCGCGGTGTGCGCGGCGGTCAAGGCCACCGTCGTGATCACCGGCGCCGACGGTACGCGGACCGTGCCGATGGACCAGTTCCACCTCGGCCCGTGGACGACCGCGGTGGGCGAGGGCGAGATCCTCACCGAGGTGCGGATCGCCAAGCGGCCCGGCGGTGGCAGTGCGCACGAGAAGGTCGAGCGGCGCGCGGGCGACTGGGCGATCGCGGCGGCGTCCGCCGCGGTCTGGATCGACGGTGGCGTGATCACCGACGCCGGCATCGCGCTGTCCGCGGTCGGGCTCACCACGATCGACCTCACACGTGCGGAGGAGCTCCTGCGGGGGCAGCCGCCGAGCGAGGAGCTGTTCGAGCAGGCGGGCGCGATCGCGTCCGAGGACTGCATGCCGATCCCCGACAGCCGCGGCCCTGTCGACTACAAGCGCCACCTCGCTGGCGTCCTCACGAAACGCGCACTCCGGAAGGCGACGGCACGGGCACTGTCATGAACATCTCGATCAACATCAACGGCGAGACCGTCACGCGTGACGTCGAGCCGCGCACGCTGCTCGTGCACTTCATCCGTGACACCCCGGGCCTCACCGGCACGCACTGGGGCTGCGACACGTCCAACTGCGGCGCGTGCGTCGTGCAGATGGACGGCCAGCCGCTGAAGTCCTGCACGGCGCTCGCCGCGATGTGCGAGGGGCATGAGATCCGCACCGTCGAGGCGCTCGAGGTCGACGGCAAGCTGGACCCGATCCAGCAGGGCTTCCACGAGAAGCACGCCCTGCAGTGCGGGTTCTGCACGCCCGGGATGCTGATGACTACGCGGGCGCTGCTCGACGAGAACCCGGACCCGACCGAGGCCGAGATCCGGATGGCGATCAGCGGCTCGATCTGCCGCTGCACGGGCTACCAGAACATCGTCGCCGCGGTGCGGTGGGCGGCGGAGAACGCCGAAGCGGAGGTGCAGTCATGACCGCGGTCGGCGATCGGCCCATCGGCTTCGGCCCGCTCAAGCGCAAGGAGGACGCGCGTTTCATCCGCGGCAAGGGCAACTACCTGGACGACATCCGCCTGCCCGGCATGGTCCACATGGCGATCCTGCGCTCGCCGTTCGCGCACGCGAAGATCAACTCGATCGACACGAGTGCCGCGCTCGCGCTGCCGGGCGTCGCCGCGGTGATCACGGCGAAGGACCTTGAGACGCTCGGGCTCGCGTGGATGCCGACGATCTCCTACGACACGCAGGCCGTGCTCGCCGGCGACAAGGTCCGCTTCCAGGGCCAGGAGGTCGCGGCGGTGATCGCGATCGACGAGTACATCGCGCGTGACGCGCTGCAGCTGATCGACGTCGACTACGAGCCGCTGCCCGCGGTGGTCAACGCGCGCAAGGCGCTCGACGAGGACGCGCCGCTGATCCGCGACGACAAGGACGGCCAGCTCGACAACCTCGCGTCGCCGACGTGGGAAGCCGGCGACGAGGAGTCCACGGACAAGGCGTTCGCGGAGGCCGACACGATCGTCTCCCGCGACATCATCTACCCGCGCTGCCATCCGGCGCCGCTGGAGACGTGCGGGATGATCGCGGACTTCAACCCGGAGACCGGCCAGCTCGACCTGTACAACGGCAACCAGGCGCCGCACGCGCACCGCACGGTCTACGCGCACGTGGCGGGGCTCGCCGAGCACATGATCCGGATCAAGTGCAACGACATCGGCGGCGGCTTCGGCAACAAGGTGCCGGTGTATCCGGGCTACGTGTGCGCGATCGCCGGCTCGATCGTCGCGGGCGTGCCGGTGAAGTGGATCGAGGACCGCTCCGAGAACCTGATGTCCACGGGCTTCGCTCGCGACTACATCATGAAGTCCGACATCTGCGCCAAGGACGGCAAGATCACCGGCCTGCGCGTGGACGTGATCGCCGACCACGGCGCGTTCGACTCGACCGCGCAGCCGACCAAGTTCCCGGCCGGCTTCTTCCACATCGTCTGCGGCTCCTACGACCTGCAGGCCTCGCACGTGAAGGTCAAGGCGGTCTACACGAACAAGGCGCCGGGCGGCGTCGCGTACCGCTGCTCGTTCCGGATCACCGAGGCCGTCTACCTGGTGGAGCGGATGGTCGAGGCGCTCGCCCTGGAGATGCACATCGACCCGATCGACCTGCGCATGCAGAGCTTCATCGGCACGGAGCAGTTCCCGTACGAGACGACGACCGGCTGGACGTACGACTCGGGCGATTACCACAAGACGATGCGCGTCGCGATGGACATCGCGGGCTACGAGGACTTGCGCCAGGAGCAGGAGGAGAAGCGGGCGCGCGGCGAGCTGATGGGCATCGGCATCTCGTTCTTCACCGAGGGCGTCGGCGCCGGCCCGCGCAAGCACATGGACATCCTCGGGCTGGCCATGAACGACGGCGCGGACCTGCGCGTGCACCCGAGCGGGAAGGCGGTCGTCAGCCTCTCCGCCCAGACGCAGGGCCAAGGCCACGAGACGACGTTCGCGCAGATCGTCGCCGAGGAGCTCGGCATCCCGCCCGAGGACGTCGAGGTCCGCCACGGCGACACGGACAAGTCGCCGTACGGGCTCGGCACGTACGGGTCGCGCTCGACGCCGGTCTCCGGCGCCGCGGTCGCGGTCGTGTCGAGGAAGGTCCGCGACAAGGCCCGCGCGATCGCCGCGCAGATGCTCGAGACGCGGCCGGAAGACCTCGCGTGGGAGAAGGGCCGCTGGTACGTCAAGGGCGACCCGTCGGTCGGCGCGACGATCTTCGACATCACCGAGCGCGCCTACTCCGGCGACTCCCTGCCCGAGGGCATGGAGGGCGGCCTGGACGCGCAGGTCATCTACGACCCGCCGAACCTCACGTACCCGTACGGCGCGTACATCGCGGTCGTGGACGTGGACCCGGAGACCGCGCACGTCACCGTGCGGCGCTTCATCGCCGTCGACGACTGCGGCGTGCGCATCAACCCGATGATCGTCGACGGGCAGATCCACGGCGGCCTCGCGGAGGGCGTCGGGATCGCGCTGATGGAGGTCATCACCTTCGACGAGGAGGGCAACTGCCTCAACGGGTCGTTCATGGACTACCTGATCCCGACGGCGCTCGAGTGCCCGGACTTCGAGCTGGGGGCGACGGTCACGCCGTGCCCGCACCACCCGCTCGGCGCGAAGGGCGTGGGCGAGTCGCCGAACGTGGGCTCGCCGCCCGCGATCGTCAACGCCGTGATCGACGCCCTGCAGCCGCTCGGCGTCAACCACGTCGACATGCCGTGCACGCCCGCCCGCGTCTGGGCGGCGATGCAGGGAAACGCGGCCCCGCCCCAGTGACCGACGAGCTGCCACACGATGTCGAGACGCTCGCGCGGCGACTGTCTGCCGTCGACTACCTCGTCGACGAAGGGCTCGCGACCGCGCTCTTCCTCAGCCTCCGCCTCCCGCAGCCCCTGCTGCTGGAGGGTGAGGCCGGGGTCGGCAAGACGGAGGCCGCGCGGTCGCTGGCGCGCGCCCTAGACACGCCGCTGATCCGGTTGCAGTGCTACGACGGCATCGACGCCGCCGAGGCGCTGTACGAGTGGAACTATCCGCGCCAGCTGTTGAGCATCCGGCTCGCCGAGGCGACCGGCGAGAAGCTGGCCGAGGGTGACCTGTTCGGTCGCGAGCACCTGATCGCGCGCCCGCTGCTGCAGGCGCTCGAGCACCCGGGCCCGCGGCCGGCGGTGCTCCTGATCGACGAGGTCGACCGCGCCGACGACGACTTCGAGGCGTTCCTGCTCGAGCTGCTGGCGGAGGCCGCGGTGACGATCCCGGAGCTCGGCACGATCCGGGCCGAGCACCCGCCGGTGATCATCCTCACGTCCAACCGCACCCGGGACCTGCACGACGCCGTCAAACGCCGCTGCCTGTACCAGTGGCTGGACTACCCGAGCCGGGAGCGCGAGCTGGACATCGTGCGGCGGCGCGTGCGGGGTGTGAGCGACGGCCTCGCCAACGCGGTCGTCGCGGCGGTCGCCACGCTGCGCGACGCCGACATCCAGAAGCCGCCCGGCATCGCCGAGGCGATCGACTGGCTGCGGGCGCTCGAGCTGCTCGGCATCACCGAGCTCGACGAGACGACGATCGACCGCACGCTCGGCTCGGTGCTCAAGTACGCGGAGGACCAGGACGTGGTCCGCGCCGCCGGCCTCGGGAGCCTGGTTTGAGGCGACGACTCGGCCAGGGGCCTCGCGTCGCGGGGACGACTCGCCCGGAGGGCTCGTCCTCCCGGGCGCTTCCGATCCCGGAGCTGGCCGCCGCGTTTGGTCGCCGCCTGCACGAGGCGGGCGTGCCGGTCACACCGGAGCGCAGCGCCCGGTTCGCCGACGCGCTCTCGCTCACGCAGCCGTACGCGCGCACCCGCCTGTACTGGACGGCGCGCGCCGTGTTCGTCTCCGACCCCGCGCAGGTGCGCGCCTTCGACACCGTCTTCTTCGACGTCTTCGGCGGCGTGACGTTCACGTACGACGCGCCGCCGGATGTCGAGCACGAGCTCGCGGTGGCCGACGACCGGCCCGCGAGCGCCGATGCGAAGGGCGGCGCGCCCGGCGGCGCCTCTCCCACCCCGGGTGACGGTGAGGCGACCAACGACGCGGTGTCGGTCGTGCCCGTGGTCGCCAGCGACGAGGAGCGCCTGCGCGACAAGCACTTCGATGCCTTGGAGCCGGGCGAGCTCGCGCAGCTGTATCGGCTGATGACGGAGTTCCGGCTCGCCGCGCCCGTGCGCCGGCGGCGCCGGGCCAAGCGCGACCGCCGCGGCCAGCACATCGACCTGCGCCGGACGCTGCGCGGCGCGCTGCGGACGGCCGGTGACCCGGTGAACCTGCAGCGCCGCCGGCGCGTGGTCGAGCGGCGGCGGATCGTGCTGCTGTGCGACATCAGCGGCTCGATGGAGCCGTACTCGCGCGCGTTCCTGCAGTTCCTCACCTGCGCGGGCAAGGACGCGGAGGCGTTCGTGTTCGCCACGCGCCTGACGCGGATCACGCGCGCGCTCGCCACGCGCTCGCCGGAGCGCGCGATCCAGCGGGCCGCGGCGGCGGCGCCCGACTGGTCCTCCGGCACCCGGATCGGCGAGGCGCTGAAGACCTTCAACGACCGCCACGGCCGGCGCGGGATGGCGCGCGGCGCGGTGATCGTGATCCTGTCGGACGGCTGGGAGCGCGGCGACCCGGCGCTGGTCGCGCAGGAGATGGAGCGCCTGTCACGGCTCGCGTACCGGATCGTGTGGGTGAACCCACGCGTGGCGGCCGCCGGCTTCTCACCGCGGGTCGGTGGGATGGCCGCGGCGCTCCCGTTCGTCGACGCGTTGATCTCCGGTCACAACCTCGAGGCGATGCACGAGGTGATCGCCGAGATCGGCTCCGAGCGCACGCGCAAGCTGGAGCCGATCGAGCCCGAGGAAGAGGAGTGGGCGAGCGCGACGCCCGTGGCCGGCAGCAGCGTCGCCATGCCGAGCGGCTACAGCCCGAGCCGAGGAAGGACCACACCCGGATGGGACCTGCACTGACTTGCATCTACCCCGGCTGCGACCGCCCGGTCGTGCCGCCCAACCAGGCCGGCGGCCCGCCGTCGGCGTTCTGCGACCGCGAAGACCACAACGCCCTGACCGCCCATCAGGAGCGCAAACGACTGGAGGCACAAGGTGGCTGACGAGGCCTATCGCGCGGTGTTCCTGCGCGTCCACCCGACGGGGAAGATGGTGCTGAGCCTCACCACCCGCGCCGACGGCAACGAGCCCGGCTACGCGCAGCTCGTCGCCGACGAGCTCGGCGTTCCCGCCCTGGACGTGAAGGTCGTGCCCGCCGACGAGGATCGCTTCGGCACCGGCCACGGCTTCAACGAGAGCCCGTCGTCCGGAACGCCCGCGGCGATCACGGTCGCCACCGGCAAGATCCTCGCCAAGGCCAAGCTGCTCGCCGGCGCCGACCTCGGCACGGACGACCTGCAGTGGGACAACGGCGCGTTCGTGAGCGGCGCCGAGGCGCGCACGATCGCCGACGTCGCGCTGTACGCGCACGGCACGGGTGCGTTGCCGCCCGGCGTCGAAGGCGGCCTCGACGCCCAGACGGTTTACAAGGACTAGATGGCCACCTACGGACCCGAAGACGCGACGCTGACCGTCCACACCAAGCGCGCGGGCGCGGCGGCGAAGGCCGGCCACGACCTGACGATCCTCGTCGAGCGCTGGAGCGCGACCTACGAGGACGGCACGCTGGACTTCGAAGCCGACCCGCGCAGCCTGCGCGTGCTCAAGGGCGAGGGCGGCATCGGCACCCTCGGCGACGAGGAGAAGGCGGGGATCAAGGAGACGCTCGAGGACGAGATCCTCGACGGCTCGCCGATCACCTACCGCGGCGGCGAGCTGACGCTCAACGGCGTCACGCACCCGGTCGCGTTCACGTTCGACGGCACGGAAGGTCGTGCCGAGGTCAAGCAGACCGACTTCAAGATCAAGCCCTACTCGGCGCTGTTCGGGACCCTCAAGGTCGCCGACGTCGTCGAGGTGAAAGTGAGGACCAATGGTTGAGCTCAACCACCGCTTCGACACCGGCAAGGACGACGCCGACAACTGGCAGGCCGTGCTCGACCTCGACCGGCTCATCCCGTGCGTGGAAGGCGGCAAGGTCCTCGAACGCGAGTCCGACGAGAAGGCCAAGGCCGAGATCAAGGTCAAGATGGGCGCGATGTCGATGACGTTCCGCGGCACCGTGGAGGTCACGCAGCGCGACGACGACGCGCGCACCGCCGTGTTCGCGGTGCGTTCGAAGGACACGGGCGGCTCGGGCTACGCGAACGCCGACGTCACCTTCGACCTCTCGGGCGGCGGCGGCGACATCAACACGAAGGCGACGATCAACGGCAAGGCCGCGTCGATGGGGGAGGGCGTGGTGCAGACCGTCCTCGACGCGATGATCAAGGACTTCACCACCAAGCTCGCGAAGATCTGATGGCCGAGCGGATGACCATGCGGCGGGTGCGCGAGGGCGAGGTGCCGCCGGACGGCGCCACCGCCCTGCAGGACGATCCCGCCCGCCCGGTCTTCCGCGCCAACGGCCCGTACGACTACGTGTGCGTCGAGTGCGGGAACGTGCTCGCGGCCGCGATGGGGATGGAGCAGATGACCAAGCGCGTGCGCATCAAGTGCGGTGCGTGCAAGACGGTCAACGTCGCCGTGTTCGACGCGAAGGGCGAGACATGACGGCCTTCGGCTCCGTTCGCCGGAAGGAGGACGCGCGGCTCATCCGTGGGCAGGGCCGGTTCGTGGATGACATGGAGCTGCCCGGGATGCTGCACGGCGCGGTGCTGCGGTCGCCCTACGCGCATGCGGAGGTGGTGTCGATCGACGCGACGGCCGCGCTGCAGCATCCGAAGGTCCATGCCGTGCTCACCGCTTCCGAGCTCGGCGACATGGCCTGGATGCCGACGCTCTCGGCCGACACGCAGGCCGTGCTGGCGGGGGACCGCGTGCTCTTCCAGGGTCAGGAGGTCGCGTTCGTCGTCGCCGACGATCGCTACTCCGCGCGCGACGCGCTCGAGCTGATCGAGGTCGAGTACGAGCCGCTGCCGGTCGTCACCGACGCCCGCGCCGCGTTGCTCGACGACGCCACACCGGTGCGCGACGCCGGCAACCACGTCTTCGACTGGGAGGCGGGTGACCCCGACGCGACCGCGCGCGTGTTCGCCAACGCCGAAGTCGTCGTCGAGCAGGACATGGTGTTCCCGCGCTCGCACCCGGCGCCGATGGAGACGTGCGGCGCGATCGCCTCCTTCGACCGTGTGGAGGGCAAGCTCACGCTGTGGTGCACGACGCAGGCGCCGCACGCGCACCGGACGATGTACGCGCTCATCACCGGCCTGCCGGAGCACCGCATCCGCGTGGTCTCGCCCGACGTCGGCGGCGGCTTCGGCAACAAGGTCCCGGTCTATCCGGGGTACGTGTGCGCGATCGCCGCGTCGATGCAGCTCGGCGTGCCCGTCAAGTGGGTGGAGGATCGCTCGGAGAACCTGATGTCGACCGGCTTCGCCCGCGACTACGCGATGCGCGGGCGGATCGCGGCTTCGGCCGACGGTCGCATCCGCGGCATCGCCGTCGACGTGATCGCCGACCACGGCGCGTTCAACGCCACCGCCCAGCCGACCCGGTACCCCGCCGGCTTCTTCTCCGTCTTCACCGGCTCCTACGACGTCGAGGCCGCGCACTGCCGCGTGACGGGCGCGTTCACGAACAAAGCGCCGGGTGGCGTCGCCTACGCGTGCTCGTTCCGGATCGCCGAGGCCGTCTATCTCGTGGAGCGGCTGGTCGACTGCCTCGCACGCGAGCTGGGCGTGGACCCCGTCGCGCTGCGGCTGCAGAACCTCATCCGCGCGGACCAGTTCCCGTACGCGAGCAAGACCGGCTGGGTCTACGACTCCGGCGACTACGAGGCGGCGTTGATCGAGGCGCTGCGGATCGCGGACTACGACGCGCTGCGCGCCGAGCAGGCCGAGAAGCGGGCGCGCGGCGAGCTGATGGGCATCGGCCTGTCCTTCTTCACCGAGGCGGTCGGGGCCGGGCCGCGCAAGCACATGGACATGCTCGGGCTGGCGATGAACGACGGCGCCGCGATCCGCATGTCGCCCACCGGCACGGCACAGGTCGCGATCAGCGTGCAGTCGCAGGGCCAGGGGCACGAGACGACGTTCGCGCAGATCGTCGCGCACGAGCTCGGGCTGGAGGTCGACGACGTCGAGGTGCTGCACGGCGACACCGACAACACGCCGTACGGGCTCGGCACCTACGGGTCGCGCTCGACGCCGGTGTCCGGAGCCGCGACGGCGATCGCCGCGCGCAAGGTCCGTGACCGGGCGCGTCTGGTGGCGGCGGCGATGCTCGAGGTCGCGCCCGAAGACCTGGTGTGGCGAGAGGGTCGTTGGTCCGTCGCGGGAGATCCGAGCGTCGGCGCAACCATCCCCGAGATCGCGCGCGCGGCCCGCGGCACGCTGGACCTCCCGCCGGGTGTGGAGACCGGGCTGGACGCCGAGGCCGTCTACGACCCGCCCAACCTGACGTTCCCGTTCGGCGCCTACGTCTGCGTCGTCGACATCGACCCGGGCACGGCGGTCGTCAAAGTGCGGCGCTTCATCGCGGTCGATGATTGCGGCGTGCGCATCAACCCGGCGATCGTCGAGGGCCAGATCCACGGCGGCCTGACGGACGGGATCGGGATGGCGCTGATGGAGACGATCGCCTTCGACGAGGACGGCAACTGCCTCGCCGGCTCGCTGATGGACTACCTGATCCCGACCGCCGTCGAGGTCCCCGACTGGGAGACCGGGATGACCGTCACGCCTTCACCGCACCACCCGATCGGCGCGAAGGGCATCGGCGAGTCCGCGACCGTCGGCTCGCCGCCCGCGATCGTCAACGCCATCTGCGACGCGCTCGGCGTCGCCCATGTCGACATGCCGTGTACTCCGTCCCGCGTCTGGGAGGCCATGCAGTGATCCCCGCCCACCGGATCGAGGAGCTCCGCGCCGCGCGCGAGGCCTTCGTCGTCGCCACCGTCGTGCGCGCCGCCAAGCCGACGAGCGTCCGTCCCGGCGACTCCGCGCTCGTCTTCTCCGACGGCACGATCGAGGGCTTCGTCGGCGGCGTCTGCGCGCAGGAGTCCGTACGCCTGCAGGCGGCCCGCGCATTGGAGACCGGCGAGGCCACGCTGCTCCGGCTGCTCCCCGGCCTGGCGATCTCCGAGCGCGACCCACTCGACGGCGTCGTCGTCTCCCACAACCCCTGCCTGAGCGGAGGCGCCTTGGAGATCTTCCTCGACCCCCAGCCCGTCGCCCCGCGGATCGCGATCGTCGGCGACACCCCGATCGCCCGCGCCCTCACCGCGATCGCCCGCGCCGCCGAGTACGACGTCGGCATGGTCCCCGAGGCCGGCGACGCCGCGCTCGTCGTCGCCTCCCACGGCGAGGCCGAGGAGGACGCGCTCGCCGTCGCCCTGCGCCTCAACGTGCCCTACGTCGCGCTCGTCGCGTCACCCAAGCGCGGCCGCGCGGTCCGCGAGTCCGTCGACGACGAGCTCCGCGCCCGCATCCACACGCCCGCGGGCCTGGACATCGGCGCCCGCACCCCGGCGGACATCGCGATCTCGATCCTCGCCGAGCTGATCGCCCAGCGCACCGCGCCGCCGGTGGACGCCCCGATCGAGAGCGCGACCGACCCGATCTGCGGCATGGAGGTCCTGGCCTCCGAGCAGACCGTCCACCTCGACACCGCCGACGGACGCGTGTACTTCTGCTGCGAGGGCTGTCGGTCGGCATACGTTCACTGATCGCGGGTACTCGATGCGCCATGTTCAGGCTCATCGCCGCGTTCGCCACGTTCGCTCTCGTCGTGCCCGCCGCCGCCGAAGCCAAGGTGCTCCGGGGCAAGACCAGCCAGGGGAGAAGCGTCACGGTCGTCCTGCAGAACGGCGTCCCGAAGCGCCTCAAGATCGGCTGGTCCCTGTCATGTAAGAAGAACAAGTCGACAGGGCCGACCTCGACGCGCTTCTTCCGCCCGTACGATCAGGCGACCGCCGACGTCATCAACGACGCAGACTCCAGCTCCGCAAGCCTCGGCAAAGGCTGGCGCGTGCGCAACAGCGCCAAGCTCACCGGCACCCGCGCCGACGCGACCTGGTCCGGCACGTTCTCGGTGAAGCGCAGCTTCTACCGCAAGGGCAAGAAGTTCGACGAGTGCCGCGCGGACAACGTCACCTGGTCGGTGTCCTAGCGCGAGTGCTCTCTATCGCGGAGCTCGCCGCGAGACGTGAGTCCAGCGGCATCCGCCTCGGTCTCACGGCGGCCGAGGTCGAGGCCGTGCTCGGTGAGCCGAGCCGGCGCGAGCGACGGCCGCGCGCGCTGTTCTACGGCTCGCTCGTGCTGTTCTTCACGCAGGCGGTCGACGAGGTCGAGATGATCGTCTGGTATCCCGGGCAATACGGCGAGCACCCACTGGTCGAAGGCGACTTCCCGCTCGAGCTCGACGCCGTCAAGGAGTGGTTGGCGGCGCGGAACATCTCGTGGACGACCGACGCGTTCCTGACCGTCGACGAGTACGTGGGGTTCACCACCGAGCAGGACGTGAGCCTGGTCTTCGTGGACGGCGCGCTCGAGAAGCTGCACGTCACCCGTCCGCGAAGTGGCGGGCTCGACTGATGGTCGAGCCGGTACCGACCGACGGGCGGTAACCGCTCCGGCTTGTGGCGGATTGGATTGCGCGGGTCATGCGACGATTCTTCGCCTTCGCCGGTACGGCCGCCGTGGCCGCCCTCGCGTTCGCCGGGCAGAGCTCGGCTTTCAACTACGTGTCCGACAGCAACGGGACCTGGTGGGGGATCCAGGACTTCGCCCCGCCGCGTGTCGACACGGGCAGCATCCGCGCCACGCAGGTCGGCGCGGGGCAGAGCCCCGCCTACTCCACCACGATCAACGGGTTCGGCGGCATCAAGGTCCAGGTCCCCGGCAGTCCTCGCCTGAACGGCGAGCTGATGCGCGGCTTCGGGCTCGAGTTCAACGGCAGCGACGCGTTCAAGACGACGACCGCCGTCGAGCTCGGCGGGGTCGAGATCGCGCGCGCGGTCCAGATCAAGAAGGAGCTGCCGGTCGGCACGGCCAGCTACGGCCGCTGGCTGGACACCTTCACCAACACCACGAGCGCGCCGGTCACGATCAAGGTCGCGTTCGGCGGCCAGTCGGGCTACAGCGCGAGCGGCGCCAACAGCTCGGCGCTCGTCAACACGTCCTCCGGCGACACCGCGATCACCGCATCGGACACGTGGGCGGAGGTCGCGACGCCGCTGTCGGGCACGACGCTCGTCGGCGGCCCGCAGGCCACGGTCATCGGCACGCCGGCTCCGTTCGGCGGCGCGATGACGTTCACCGGCAACTGGCTCAACGACACGTTCAATGAGCCGTTCGCGACCGGCGGCCACGAGGGCAACTTCCAGGCCTACGTGAACACGCTGACGATCCCGGCGGGCGCGACGAAGTCCGTCCTGCACTTCATCGTGCTCGGCAGCCGCGTGACCACCGCGACCTCGGACGCCGAGCGGCTGAAGGTCGAGACGACGGCGGCGTCGCTCGTCACGACGCCGGACCTGACCGGGCTGAGCGCCGCGCAGGTGTGCTCGATCGACAACTTCGCCGTCACCGCCGACTGCTCCGCCGCGGGCGGCGTCCCGCGCGTGCCGGTGCCGGCGAAGCCGCGCGCCGTCACGACGTCCGGCTACGACGTGGTGGAGAAGTCGATCGGCCAGATGCGCGCGGACATGGAATCCGGCCTGACGACCTCGGTCGCGATCACGCAGGCCTACCTGGACCGCATCAAGGTCTACGACCAGGGCCAGTTCGGCTTCAACGCGTACGAGATCGTCGCCGACGACGCGCTCGAGCAGGCGGCCAAGGCCGACGCCGCCCGCAAGGCCGGCAAGACATCGCCCGTCCTCGGCATCCCGATCGCGATCAAGAACCTCTACGACACCTACGACATGGCGACCACGAACGGCTCGATGACGTTCGCCGGCTTCCGCCCGAAGAAGGACGCCTTCCAGGTCGCCAAGCTGCGCGAGGCAGGCGCCGTGATCATCGGCAAGGCCGCGCTCGAGGAGTACGCGACGAGCGGCAACTACTCCAACGACGCGTGGGGCCAGACGTGGAACGCGTTCATGCCCTCCAAGTCCGCGCTCGCCTCCTCGGGCGGCTCGGCGACGGCGCTCGGCGCCAACCTCGCCGCCGGCGCGCTCGGCTCGCAGACGGGTGACTCGCTGTACGCGCCCGCGTCCGGCGCTTCGCTCGTCACCCTGCGCGGCACGGATGGGCTCGAGTCCGGCAGCGGGATCATGCCGCTGTCCTGGCTGACCGACTTCGGCGGCGTGATGACGCGCTCCGTCCCCGACCTCGCGGACATGCTCAACGTCGTCACCGGCACCGACCCGGAGGACCCGACGACCGCGCCGGCCGACGCCGAGCGCCCCGCCGACTGGCGCAGCACGCTCGACCCGGACGCGCTGAAGGGCAAGCGCATCGGCTACATTCCGGCCACGTGGGAGGACCCGTTCGGCACGACGGGCACGATCGAGGCGACCAAGGCCGCGCTGAAGTACCTCACGGACGCGGGCGCGACGATCGTCGAGATGGGCACGACCGTGGGCGACACGAACACGCCGCCCGCGCCGGCCGTCAACCCGTCCGGCAACACGAGCCAGGAAGGCTGGATGCAGTACATCGACGCGCATCCGGAGCTGGCCGAGCAGGGCTTCAACATCAAGAGCGCGGTCGACGTCAGCTGCTCGCAGCGCAAGGTCGAGTACGTGCGCCAGGACCCGAGCGCGTGCGCCGTCGCACCCGCGGCGCGCATGACCGCGGAGGAGCTGACCGCGCGGCGCAACTACCGCCTGCAGCACAAGGCGCTCGCGAAGACGTGGCTGGACACCGCCGGCGCGGACAACCTCGGCGTCGACGCCGTCGTCTACCCGGGCCTGCTGTCCGACATCTCGCTCAACGACGGCGGTGGCGGCAAGTCGAGCTTCGGCCGCCGCGACACGCCGGGCGCCGGCCCGGGCATCCCGACCGTCGTGTTCCCGGCGGGCGTCAACGACAACGGCCAGCCGATCAACCTCCAGCTGCTCGGCCGCGCGTGGGACGACGACAAGCTCGTCGGCATGGCCTACGCGTTCGAGCGACTGGCGAGCGCGGCCGGCAAGGGCCACGTCGCGGCGACGACCGCGCCGGCGCTGCCGTTCGTCAAGGACACCACCGGCACCGTCGGTGGCACGGTCCCGGCCACGCTCTCGCTCACGCTGGGCGCTCCCGCCACGTTCGGCGCGTTCACGCCGGGCGTCGAGAGGGAGTACACGGCCTCCACGGACGCGACGATCGTCTCCACCGCGGGTGACGCGGCGCTGACGGTCAGCGATCCGGGCCACCTGACGAATGGCCCGTTCTCGCTGCCGCAGCCGCTGCAGGTCGGGATCACGCCGAACGCGTGGGGGACCCCGGTGTCGAACGTGAAGTCGACGATCGCCTTCAAGCAGCTGATCGGCCGCACCGACGCGCTGCGGACCGGCAGCTACTCGAAGACGTTGACCTTCACGCTCTCGACGACGAACCCGTAACGGCCGACCGGGGGCGTCAGGTGGCCACCACCTGGCGCCCCTCGGACGGCTGCACGAGCACCCAGCCCTGGCCGGACATCCCGAGCTGGACGCTCTCGCCCGAGCCGAGCCCGATCAGCGACTTGGCCTGCATGTCGGTCTTCAGGTTGGTCGTCACGCCGCCCGACCAGGCGATCGCGGCCTGCGGATCGACGAAGGTCGGCGCCTCGGACACGTCAAGCCGCAGCGGCTCGCCGTCCGACAGCAGCGCGACGAGGCCGGAGCCACGCAGCTGGATGTTGAACAGCCCGCCGGCGATCGCGCCGGTCGCCCCGCCCTTGATGCGCGTGACGTCCCACTCGATCCCCGCCTCGAACGCGAGGATGTTCTTGCCGTTCACGGTCAGCGAGTCGTTCTGCAGCGACAGCACGTGGACGAGCATCGCGTCGTTGGCCAGGAACAGCTCGCCGGACCCGTTGGCCTGCATCAGCCGCAGCCCTTCGCCGGTGGCCGCCTTCTTGAGCATCCGGCCGAGCCCGCCGCCCTTGTGCTCGAAGTGCACGTCGCCCTGATAGGCGACCATCGAGCCGTTGCGCGCCATCACCGTGGTCTCGGACAGCTCGACCTTCAGCAGCCGCGGGTTCTGCAGCGTGAACGCCTCTCCGGTCTCCACCTCCGCGAATCGATCGAGCGGGGCACCCATGTCCGGCATGTTCAGCAACCTCCCTTAGTGGTTGCGACCGAGGGTACTTGCGCTCGGCGAGCGGATCACGACCACGGCCTCGACGGGGCCGGCGCCGACCGCGACGTAGACGTGCGCGACGTCGCTGTCCCACGTGCTGGTCTCCCCGGCGCCGATCTCTCGCTCCTCGCCGACCGGGCCGACCCGGAGCCGGCCCGCGGTCACCAGCAGGTGCTCGACGACGCCCGGGCCATGGCCGCCCGAGTGGCGCTCCGCACCGGGCGCGAACGTCATCCGGTAGATCTCGACCGTCCAGTCCGCGTCGGTGCTCACGTCGAGGAGGCGTCCCTCGATCCCCGGCTCGGAGAGACGCGCACCCACCCGCCCTGAGAGCAGGTGGGCCAGCGGGAGCGCGAGGGCGTTCGCGAGCGCGTACAGCGTGCTCAGCGTCGGGTTGCGGGCGCCGTGCTCGAGCTCCGACAGCGAGCCCTTGCCGATCCCCGCCGCCTGCGCGAGCGCGGCCACCGTCAGCCCGCGCTCTTGACGCGCGGTGCGGACGCGCTCCCCCACCAGTGCCGCCAGCTCGTCCACGCGTTTGACCCTACCAGCGCTGTTCCATAAACAGAACAGGTTCGCTATGTTCTGTTTATGGAACGGACGTCGGACGCCAGCGCGCACACGATCGTCGCCGGGATCATGGCGGCCCTGGTGGGGTTCACCAGCTCGTTCGCGGTCGTCCTGTCGGGCCTGCGCGCCGCGGGCGCCTCCCCGGCCGAGGCGGCTTCCGGGCTGCTCGCGGTGACCGTGACCATGGCCGTCGCGACGCTGCTGCTGAGCCGCCACTACCGCATGCCGCTGCTGATCGCGTGGTCGACCCCCGGGGCGGCGCTGCTCGCCAGCACCGGCACCGTGGACGGCGGCTGGCCCGCGGCGATCGGCGCGTTCCTGATCTGCGGCGGGTTGATCATGGCGACCGGGATCTGGCCCCGGCTGGGCGCGCTCATCACGTCGATCCCGACCCCGATCGCGCAGGCGATGCTCGCCGGCATCGTGCTCCAGCTGTGCCTCACCCCGGTGCGTGAGCTCGTCGCGCACCCGTGGCAGATCGCGCCGATCCTGCTGGTCTGGCTCGTGGTGCTCCGGCTCGCTCCGAAGTGGGCCATCCCCGCCGCGTTCGTGGCTGCGCTCGCCGTCATCGGCGTCGACGCGGCGCGTGGGGGAGGCGTGCACGGCGACCTGCTCCCGCAGCTGCAGTGGACCACGCCGCACCTCACGTGGGCGGGCGTGCTGAGCCTGGCGCTGCCGCTGTACGTCGTGACCATGGCCGGGCAGAACGTCCCCGGCACCGCGATCCTCGCCAGCTACGGCTATCGCGTGCCTTGGCGTAGCGCGATGGTCGTCACGGGCGCCGGGACCGCTCTCGGGGCGGGGGCCGGCGGGCACGCGATCAACCTCGCCGCGATCTCCGCCACGCTCGTCATCGCGCCGGAGGTCGATCCCGATCCGCGCCGGCGCTGGACGGCCGCGATGAGCGCGGGCTGGGCGTACCTGGTGCTCGCGCTGCTCTCCACCGCGCTCGCCACCCTGGTCAGCGCGGCCCCGGCGGACGTCGCCGGCGCCGTCGCCGGGCTCGCCCTCCTCGGGGCCCTCGGCTCCGCGCTCTCCGGCGCCACGAGCGCCGAGCACGGACGCGACGCCGCCGCCATCACGTTCGTCGTCGCCGCGTCCGGCGTCAGCTTCTTCGCCATCGGCGCGGCGTTCTGGGCGCTGCTCGCCGGGGTCGGCACGTACCTGGTCACGCGCCGGCCGCAGGCTTGAGGAGCCTGGACGGTACGTTCACATGCCGTTCACGGGCGCGCGGTCATGGCCCGCCATGCTGCGGCGGATCATGCGCCACGCCTTGCTCCTGTGCACCGTGCTCGTCCTCGCCGGCTGCGGCTCCGGTGGGAGCGAGCCCGAGGCGGACCCGGCGCCCACGTCCGCGCCGCGTGAGCTCAGCGCCTCGCAGGTGAAGGCCCCGCCGCCGGGGTCTTCGGGGGCGCTGGTGGCGCTCCCCGACAGCCTGCAGTCGCGGACGCGGCTGGCCTACGTGGACGAGGCCCGGCTCGACGCGGCCGACCTGGAGCTCAGCCCGAGCCGCGTGCGTGACCGCGTGCTCGCCGACGGCTTCCAGACCTCGAGCGAGGCGGGGATCGTCGCGATCGGCGTCGACTCCACCGAGCCGGTGGCCGCCGAGGACGCCGACGCCAACGCGCTCGCCGGCCACCAGATCAGCGCGGTGCAGGCCTGCCTCGGCGACCCGTTCGCCGAGACGATCCTCGGCCCCGAGACGATGGGGGAAGGGGTGGCGATGGGCGCGGGCCTCGCCAGCAGCCCCGAGGACCCGGCGCTCGTGGAGCTCCGGCTCTGCGGCGTGCCGCCCGTGCGCGAGCTCCACGCGCTCGAGAAGCGGTTGACGCGGCGCTTCGGCAAGCTCGGCGGTGTGGTCGAGGAGCGCGAGATCCGTGAGCTCGACCTGATCGCGGCCACGGTCCCGGCACACGCCCTCGAGCCCGATCAGGTGCTCGCGCTGCTCGCCGACCCTAGCCGTCAGTAGAACAGGAACGGCCACCAGTTCTTCATCGGGCGGCCGTCGTCGTCAAGCGCGGTGTTGTGCAGGCCGGGCATGTTCTGGCGCCAGTAGACGACCCAGCGGCCCATGCAGTCGGGCGCGAAGTCGCGGTAGCGCTCGAGCGGCGCCGGCGTCCACGGCACGGCCCGCTCCTCGGCCTGGCGCCAGGTCTCGATCGTCGACAGCACCGGACCCTGGCCTTCGAGGTCGTAGTCGAAGCGCCCGTTGGGCATGAAGTGCACGTTGCCGCCGGCGGAGACCGAGCGGCGGCGGTGGCGGACGCGCTTGCGCCCGTAGAGGTGGAGCATCGCGTAGGCGCGGAAGTGGCGCTCGTAGTAGGGGAGCGCGCCGCACGTCGCCATCCGCTCGAGCGAATGGCCGAGGCTCTCCATCGCGCAGCCGACGCCGCGCGCGTAGTTGACGAACAGGATCCGCAGGCTGCGGCCGATCCACGGCGCGCTGTGCTCGCCCGAGTTGCCGGCGTAGCGCGCGAAGCCGCCCGTGCGGTTGAAGTCCTCGTCGTACGTCGCCTTGACCTCGACCGTCTCCCACGGCCACGTGTGGTCGGTGTGATCGGCGAGCAGCCACACTTCGTTGACCTCGCCGCGCTCCACCCGCTCCTGCAGCCCGATCATGTCGTACAGCGCGCCGTAGTCGAGATGGATGCCGTCACGGGGGAAGCGCGCCGAGTTGCGGTCCACGGACCCGGCCGGCTCGGTGAAGTCGAGGATCTCGCCGACCTCGTAGTCGAGGAAGATCGGCGCGGCCGGGTCGCGGTAGCCCTGCCAGCGCGAGGACTCTGCGAGCACCGCGCTGAGCGTCTCCAGCTGCTGCCGGGCGTCGACATCGGACAGCCCGTGCACGAAGTTCACGCCGAGCACGCGCGGGCGCATGCGCGTGATCGCGTCGTGGTGCTCGACGAGCCACGGGTCGCTGTTCGCGCTGCTCTCAGCGTTGGGCCAGAGCAAGCTCATGCCTCCAATCGTGCCGCGTGGCCTGCCGATACACGTCGAGGATCTGTGGCAGCACGGTCGGCACGGTGAATCGTTGCACGTGCTCCTGTTGCCACTCGCACAGCCGCTCGCGAAGCGCCTGGTCCGCGAGCAACGTGTCCAGGCGAGCCGTCAACGTGCCCGACTCGACCAGCAGATCGGCGTGGTTGTCCAGGACTTCGCTGTAGCCAGGATTGTCGCCGGCCAGCACGACGCAGCCGCCGGCCGCCATCGCCTCGAGCAGCACGACGCCGAAGCTCTCGCCGTCCGAAGACGGGAAGCACGCGATGTCGGCGGCGGCGAGGAGCTCGAACTTCGCGGCCTCGGTGACGTGGCCGGCAAACGTGACGCGCGCTTGGATCCCGAGTCGGCGGACACGGCGCTCGAGCGCCGGACGAAGCGGCCCGTCCCCGGCGATGACGAGCGTGCAGCCCGCATGGGGCCGGGGCAGTGCCGCGAAGGCTTCGATCAGGGTCTCGGCCCCCTTGCGCGGCACGAGACGTCCGACGAAGAGCACGTGCGCAGCGCGCTCTGGCGTGCCCTGCGCCTGACGTGCCTCGATCATCGCCGGGATCACGCGCGGGGTGACGCCGAACACCTCACGCGCGTACTTCGCGGCGGTCGTGCTCACGGCGATCGAGGTGTCGATGCGGGCGAGGCTCCGGCGGTTCGCCCGCCGCCAAAGCCGCGTCGCGAGGACGGTCGGCACGCGGCTCGTCGTCATGTGGCACGTCGCGACGACGGCGGTGCTCGGCGCGAGCCGGCGGAGCATCGCGCCGGTCAGAACGGGGGAGTGGGGCACGTGGATGTGGAGGACGTCCAGAGGCGCGTCGCGTATGGCACGTCGGATCGCGGTCGACGACGCGCGCCACGCGACGGACACATGGTTGCCATTGATCGGGACGCGGACCTCGCGCGCGAGCGAGTACCCACCGGGGAAGTCTGCGCATCCGCCGGGGCGTGGACCAGCGGTCAAGAGTGTCACGTCGTGGTTGGCAGCACGCAGCCCGGCGGCCAGCGTGCGCACGTAGTGTGCGACGCCCTCGTCCGCGTCGAGGTCGCCTTCATAGACCAGGCCGACGCGCAACGACGCGTCCGTCTGAAGGCTCACGGCTGCGGTTCCTCGAACTCGACGATGGAGGAAGGGACGGCGAACGTCACGACCCAGCGCGTGTCGTCGAACGTCCGCTCCGGCCGCCGCGCCGCTCCGAGCGCCTCCACGACCGCGTCCAGATGTGTGGTGCCGAGCCGGGCGGGACTCACCGGACCCTGACGCTCGTTGCCCGCTGTGATCACGAGCTGCTGCTCGCGCCATTGGAGACGCAGGTCGAATGTGCCGCGTCCGTGGACCGTCGCCTCGGTCGCGAGGATCTCCACCGCCTCGATCAGCAGCTGCGTGTCCCCGTCGCGCGAGTGCCAGCGCGCGGCCCCGAGCGTCGCGTCGGCGACGATGCCGTCGAACCGGAGCTCGCTGCCGGCGAGCTCCTGCTTGACACGCCGGTCGAGCGTATCCACGACACCGGCGGTCACCTCTGCGGGCCGTCCGGCCAGGATGCGCTGAATCTGGACCGCGGTGGCGTACGCGCTGCTCGGCGATCCAGAGGGCAGCTGCGCGTCGATCGCACGTAGATACGCCGCGGCCTCGATCTCGGCTCGCACGCGGTACGGCTCCAGCTCGGCGCGGACCGCGCGCTGGGAGATCCTCGTCCGCACCGGGATGACGATGGCGACGAACACGCTCCCCGGCGCGAAGACCGTGAAGCTCGCCGAGATCAGTGCCGCGAGCGCCAGCCCGCAGACCAGCTCCAGGCCCGCCTCGACACCGGCGCCACGGGCGACGAGCGAGGCCGTGAAGACGACCGCGGCACCGACTGCGACCGCCGGCACCTTGAGCGGCCACGAGAAGCCGTCCCCAAGGCGGTTCGCGCAGTTCCAGATCACCGCCAGCGAGCTGAGGATCACCCAGCTGGGCGTCGCGATGACGGTCGCCGCGAGCAGCACCAGCTCGATGAGCATGACGTCCACGATCCAGCGCTCCCTGCGATCCATCGCCACCGACGCGACCATCGGCGCGGCAAGCGCCATCGCCGACGACCACGCGACGAGCACGATCCACGGCACGGCTGCGCCGCCGTCCGGGATGACGCCGATCGTCAGCTCAGGAGGGAGCGCCGCGGCGCTGGCCACCAGCCCCGCACGCAAGACGAGGGTGGCTGCGAGCGCCAGCCACTCGATGCCGGCGTTGTGCCACAGGCGGATGACGTCGAGCGGGTTCCCGTAGCGCTCGAACTCGTGCTTCTGCGAGGTCCGGTAGGCGTCGACCAGGTCGTTGCGCTTCTCCTCGGCGAGCCGCGCGCGAGCCTCCGTGAGGAAGTCGGCGAGCGCCGCCTTCAACGTCGCGTAAGCGGACTCCAATCCTGGCGGAAGCCGGCGGGCCTGAGCGACCGCGTCGTGGCTGATCGTTGTGAGACGCTGGACGGTCTCGTTGGCCGCGTGCCCGCTCGCCCGGCGGTAGAGGTGCGCGATCGAGTAGAGGGCGTTGCGCGTGCCGATCGGCCCGATCAGCGTTGCCACCGCCGCCGGCAGCACCAACACGCCGAGCGCCCAGTCGTGGTCGAGCGCGGCGGCGAAGACGAGTGCCCAACCCGCGGTCGCGGTCGCCCAGAGCGCGGCGATGCCAAACCGCAGATCCGCGACGAGCGGGCGGTCCTGCGTACGAGCGTCGGCCTCCAGCCTCGGGAGCTTCAGGAACCGACGGTTCAGTTCCGCGCCGGCAAGGAGCGCTAAGGGGAGGCCGAGTTGCCACACGTAGTCTGAGTATCCCGGATCAGCCCACCAGTTTCTGCGCGCGAGCGCGCCGAAGCAGGGACGCGTGCCAGAGGCAGCCGATCACGATCAGCGCACGCTGTCTCAGTCCGCCCACACTTGGGCCGACCGCGAGCAGGATGACGTTCACGCTCACGGCAAGCATCGCGAGCCCTAGGCTCCACGCACGCCAGCAAGCGGGCGTGCTGGGGCGTGCGGCCACGATCAGGACGGCCGCGAGCAACGCGAGCGTGATCAAGCCCGAACCGGCGTCGTGCAGGCGCCCCTCGGCGGTACGCGGGACGCCGGCGGGGAGCACCCCCGCGATCGTCTCAGTCGGAAACACCGCCACGAGCAGCGCGCCGACGCACATGCCGGCGAACAGCGTGCCCAGCACCGGGTCGTCACGGCGCAGCAGCGCCGCGGTCAGCGCGAACGACAGGGCCCACGCCGAGAACCCGCAGACCATCAGCCATCCGAACGGCGCGTTGGCGTACTCGGACACCATGTTCCGCTGCGGGGCCAGCTCCGGCACGAGCGCGTGTTGGAGGGCCACGACGGCGACGAAGCCGCCGAGCAGCATCTGCGCGGAGGTGGCGAGACGCATCGGGCAACGCTAGCGGTACGGGACTCCGCCTCGCGCCCCGCAGGTAAGCTCGCGCCCGGATGGGCTACGACCCCGCGAAAGCACTGCTCGACGAGCTCGTCGCCGGCAGGGTCGTGGCCGTCGTCGGCGCCGGCTTCACGATCGCGACCACGAGCCCGGACCGGCCGGCGAGCTGGCCGGCGCTGATCCGCCACGGCGCCGAGTACGCACGCGCCCACCACCGGCTCACGGAGCAAGAGCTGGACGAGATCGAGACGGCGCTCTCGTCCTCGGACGCGGCGACGCTCGTCGCGGCTGCCGAGCGCGTCGAGCAGGCGCTCCGCTCTGGAAACGGGACGTGGCGCCGTTGGCTGAAAGAGAGCGTCGCCAGGTTCGACGTCGCCAGTGGCGCCCTGCTGCGCGCCCTGCGCCATCTGAACGTGCCCCTCGCCACCACGAACTACGACACGTTGCTCTCCGCCGGACGGGTGCCGGCCATCTCGTGGCGCGCGTTCGGCGAGGTGGAAGCGTTCTTTCGCGAGAAGGCCGGGGTCCTGCACCTGCACGGAGTGCACACCGACGAGGAGTCGATCGTCTTTGGCCGCGGCTCCTACGAGACCATCCTGGACAACCGGCTCGCCCAGTTCGGCCAACAGATCCTGGGGAAGGTGTCGACGCTCTTGTTCGTCGGCTGCGGCCCGGGGCTGCGCGACCCGAACATCGGCGCGTTGTTCGAGTGGCTCGAGGAGAACGAGCTCAGCCACCCGCACTACCGGCTCGTGATCGAGGGCGAGGCCGCCGAACGGGTGGCTGATTGCGTGACCGACGTCGTGTTCGGCGCCGACTATCGCGATCTGCCGACCTTCATCGAGGCCCTCGCACTCGATCGCGACGATCGGGTGCTCGGCCGCACCGGGCCGTCGCGGATCGACGCGATGCGCGCGGGCAGGGCGGCCGGTCCCTCTCCGACCTATCTGCTCTGCGACGTCGATCCTCAGAGCGTCGGCGAAGTGCCGATCTTCTTGCCCGCACGGCCCTGGCAAGGGCCGCCGGAAGGCACTGCCGTGCCGCTGAGGGCATTGCGCTCGTTGGCGCGCACGCTGCAGTCGGATGGCGATCTGCCGACGTTCATCCTGATCGACGACGTCTGTCCATGGGCGCCTGGCGAGAAGGAGGGCCACAACGCCGCGAGGACGATGGCGGGGCTGACGAGGCTCTTCGACGCCTACGGCCTCGATCGCGCGAGCCGCCCGATCTGCGTCCGCTTCAGCTACATCCCGACCTCCCTCCGGGACGAGCTGACGTTCATGGAGTTCGGCGGCGACGGCATCGTCGACCGCCAGCCCGGGGACGAGGACGAAGTGGAGCGCCTGCGGGACGTGCTCGACCGGATCCGGGATGGCGAGCTTGGCTGGCGACCTCCGCGCCCGCTTGCCGGCGTGCCAGACGACACCGGGTTCTGGGAGCAGCTGTTCCCGCTGCTGCCGCTGCTCGACGACCACGGGTTCACGTCGGCTCGCGACATCCGGGAGCTGCTGGACATCGACAGCGACACGCTCGACTCCCGGATCGAGACCTTGGACGGGCGACTGCGAGCGGCGGTCGAGCTGGCACCGGCCGAGGTCCGGCGCGAAGTGACCCGGTTCCGTGGCGGGGCGGCGGTCCGCACTGCCGCGTTGCACCTCGGCTACGCGTGGATCGCGCAGGAGAAGCTGCGCGACGCCGACGACATCGATTGGGACCACGTGCTGCCCGTGGCAGCGCCTGAGGTGCCTCCGCTGCGGTTGCGGAGCAGCGTCGACGAGGCAGTACGCGCCGCGTGGTACCGGCACACGCACGATCCGCGGGGACGTGTCGGTGCCGACTGGCCGCCCTCGCCCTATCTGCGCTCTGCATCGGCGTGATGCCGACGCAGCACCTCGAGCGCGGCGTCCGGCAGAAAGGCGGTCAGCGCAGCGAGGTCCGCGGTGGCGCTGGGAATGTGCCGGTCCGCGGCGACCACGCTGAACCGCACTTCACGGAAACGGGCTTCGAGCGTTCGCACGGTGCGCAGGGGATGGACGTAGCGGTCGTTCGCCGACGCGACGTGATGGACCAGGACCGGCAGCGGGCTCGTCGGCGGGCGCCCACGCCGCAGGATCTCCGCGAGCGTCAGCAGCCTCGTGCGCCAGTCACCTGATCGCCACAACCGCACCTCGGCGGCGAGGCTCACGGCGTCGTGCTCGTGTCGGGCGAAGTTCCGGCACAGCGCCTCGAGGAGCGGCGACTGCAACAGCCAGCGGGCGGTGAGGCCGGCTACCGGGGCCGTCGCCGCGGCGCGGATAACCATCCGCGCCGGGGTTCGGAGGCGTCGCGGCAGCCTGAGGTCGGCCCGCTCGGCCAACCCGGCCAGGCTGACGACCGCGCTCACGCGCGGCACGAGGTGTGGATGCCGTTCGAGGGCACGGATGGCGACGACGAGCCCGAAGCTCACGGCCACGATCGAGAAGCGCTCGCGTTGGTCGCAGCACTGTCCGATCGCCGCCGCCAGCGCATCGGCCAGGCCGTCGATCGTCGTTACACGGTTCTCGCGCACCGGGGGCATGCCGCCGAACCCCGGAAGGTCGGGACAGGTCACGGTGCCGAGCGCCGAGAGCGCGACCGCGATCGTCCGCATGCGTTCGAGATCGGCGTGGTGGCCGTAGATCAGCAGGATCGACCCGGGCGGCGCCCCGGGGGTCCTGGCAGAGAGCACGCGGCCGCGTGAGCCTCGGTGCTCGAACGGCTCGATCGTCACGTGAGCGGGCGGTGTGGACGACATAGACTCGACGGTTGTGCGCGACGGAACCGTACCGGCAGTCGGGTGGCAGATCGGACCGCGCAACCGGTGGGCGTACGTGCACGTCGGCGAAGTCGTGAAGACCGTGCCGGTGCCGCGCGGCGGAGCGGTCATCGAGCTGCCACGCGCGGACACGTCACTCGACCTCGAGCTGCCGCCGTACACGGACGGGCTCGCCGTGGTCCGCGACGGCGTGCTGGTCCACGAGGCCTACGGCGGCGAGATGCACGAGACCTCGCTGCACCTCTCGCAGTCGGTTGCCAAGTCCGTGCTGGGCCTGGCCACGCGGCTGGCGGACGTCGACCCCGGCGCGCTCGTGACCGACTTCGTGCCCGAGGTGGCCGGCAGCGGCTACGACGGCGCGACGGTGCGGCATCTGCTGGACATGACCGCGGCGGTCGACTTCGTCGAGGACTACGAGAGCTTCGTCGCGTACGACGCCGCGTGCGGCTGGCATGCGCCGATCGCCGACGCACCCCGTTCGATTCTCACGTTCCTGCCGACGATCGGCCCGGCCGACTGGCGGCACGGCGAGCGCTTCCACTACGCGTCGCCCAACACGGACCTGCTCGGGCTCGTCGTCGAACGCGCGGCGGGCAAGCCACTCGCGCAGGTCATCGCCGACCAGCTGTGGACGACGATCGGCGCCGAGCACGACGCCGAGCTCGCCGTCGACCCGGAAGGCACCGCCGTGATCAGCGGCGGCTTCTGCGCCAGCCTGCGCGACTACGCGCGGCTCGGCCTCTGGGTCGCCGACCACGCCGAAGGCCTCGGCACCACGCCCATCAGCGACCCCACGGTCCCGGTCAGCGCGCAGGGCTACGCGAACCAGTGGTGGCGCCGCGACGGCGCGACCTGCGCGCGCGGCATCCACGGCCAGCTGATCGCCGTCGACTCGGACACGAGGACCGTGCTCACGATCCTGTCGTCCTGGCCGACGGCGGTCGACGCCAAGCTCGACGCCGGTCAGCGCGTGCTGGTCCGCAAGCTCACGCGCTAGCGACCTCGGACTCCTCTTCCTCGCCCGTGTACATCGCGGGCGGCGCCTTCCGGAACCCGCGCGTGAGGACGAGCAGGTAGATGAAGCCGACGGCGAGCCAGCTCAGGCCGACCTCGAACGCGATGCCGGTCAGGTTCGTCCACAGGTAGATCGTGAACGCGAACCCGAGGAAGGGGATCACGCCGAACTTGACGATGGCGGCGCCCGAGCGGTCCTCGCGGTCGATCAGGTACGTCTTGATCACCGACAGGTTCACGAACGAGAACGCCGCGAGCGCGCCGAACGAGATCATCGACGACACGGTCGCGAGGCTGATGAACAGCGCCGTGAGGCCGAAGAACCCGACGAGCACGTTGCCCGTCACCGGCGTGCGGTACTTCGGGTGCAGCCGGAAGAACAGCGGGCGCGGGAGCGAGCCGTCGCGGCCCATCGCGAACAGGATCCGGGAGACGCTCGCCTGCGACGCCATCGCGCACGCGAACGCGCCCGCCACGTACGCGGCGGTGAAGAACGAGTTCAGGAAGTCGTCGCCGATGAACTTCATGACGTCGGCGCTGGCAGAGTCCACGTCGGTGAACGACTGCCAGTCCGGGAACGCGAGGTGCCCGAGGTAGGACTGGAAGATGTACACGAGCCCGCCGACGAACGCACACAGGATGATCGCCCGCGGGATCTTCACGCGCGGGTTCTCGGTCTCCTCCGACAACGTCGAGACCGCGTCGAAGCCGAGGAAGCTCAACGCGAGGATCGCGGCGCCGGCGAACACGAGCCCGAGCTCGGTGTCCGAGTCGAAGAACGGCGCCGTCCAGGACTCGACCTCGACGTCGCCGGTGATCTTCCCGATCGCCATCGCTGCGAACACGGCGATGAAGACGAACTGCACGGCGACGAAGATCAGGTTCGCGTTCGCCAGCAGCTTGATCCCGAGGATGTTCAGGCCGGTCACGAGGACCACCGCGATGATCACCCACATCCACTCCGGCGTGCTCGGGAAGTAGTCGTTCATGTAGATCCCGATGACCAGGTAGTTGATCATCGGCAGGAAGATGTAGTCGAGCAGCAACGCCCAGCCGACCATGAAGCCGACGGGTCGCCCGAACGACCGCGACGCGTAGCTGTACGCGGAGCCGGCGATCGGCTGCGCGATCACCATCCGCCCGTACGAGTACGCGGTCAGCAGCATCGCGATCGTGGTCACCGTGTAGGCGAGCGGCAGGTGGCCCTTGGTCTCCGTCGTCACGAGGCCGTACGTGGTCCAGACCGTCAGCGGGACCATGTAGGCGAGCCCGAAGAAGACGAGCGCGGGCAACCCGAGGACCCGCTTGAAGTGGGTCTCGTGCTCGGTGACGCTCATGCCGTGCCTCCCATCGTCAGCAGCGTGCGCAGGGTGCGCCCTTCGGCCAGGTCCTCCAGCGCCGCGGCCGCTTCCTCCAGCGGCCGCCGCGCGGAGATCATCGTGTCCAGGTCGAGCATGTCGGCCTTGTAGAGGTCGACGATCCACGGGATGTCGCGCTGCGGGTCGACGGAGCCGTAGTTGCAGCCGAGGATCCGCTGGTTGGCCTCGGCCAGCGCGAGCGGATCGAAGCTCGCGCGGCGCCCCGTCGGTGGCAGCCCGACGATCACCGCCGCGCCGCCCAGAGCCAACGCCCCGATCGCGGCCTCGGTGGTCTCGATCCGCCCGATCGCGTCGAACACGTAGTCGAGGTCGCGCAGCTCGGAGGCATCACCGACGGTCTCCGTCGCGCCTAACCGGGTCGCCACCTCGAGCTTCGCCGGGTTGGTGTCGCAGGCGACGATCCGCGACGCGCCCGCGAGCCGGGCGCCCTGGACGACCGAGAGCCCGACGCCGCCGCAGCCGATCACGCCGACCGTCGCGTCCGGCGGGACACCCGCGGTGTTGCGCACCGCGCCCACGCCGGTCGCGACCGCACAGCCGACGATCGCCACGACGTCCAGTGGCACGTCGCGCCGGATCTTCACCGCGCCCGAGCGCGGCACGACCACCCGCTCCGCCCACGACGACACGCCGAGGTAGTGGTGCAGGCCGTCGCCCCAGCGCGAGGTGCCGTCGAACAGGACGCCCTGCGTCGCGATGACGCTCGCCACGAGCTCGCACTGCCACGGGCGCCCGGAGACGCACTGGCGGCAGTGCCCGCACTGCGGCACCCACGAGAGGATCACGTGGTCGCCGACTTCGAGGTCGGTCACGCCTTCGCCGAGCCGCGTCACCACGCCGGAGCCCTCGTGCCCGAGCACGACCGGCATCGGCACGTCCCACTCACCGCGCACGACGTGCAGGTCCGAGTGGCACACGCCCGCCGCCGCGATCTCCACCTCGACTTCACCCGCGTGCGGGGCCTCCAGCTCGACCGAGGTGATCTCGATCGCCGCTCCCGGTGCCCGCAGCACCGCCGCCTTCACCGGCACAGCCGCCACCCCGCGATCGCGAGCCCCTGCGCGCACTGGACGAGGTCCTCGATCGGCACGTGCTCGTCGACCGTGTGCGCCCAGTCGATCGAGCGTGGCCCGTACATCAGCGCCGGCGTCCCGCCTTCGAGCGCGTAGGTCGCGCCGTCGTACCAGGAGCCGAGTCCGCCCAGCGCGGTCGGCAGGCCGAGAGCTGTGTTCGCCGCGAGCAGCGCCTGCACGCTCGCGGCCTCGACCGGCGTCTCGGACGGGTTGACCTCCGTGTACCAGCGGAACGTCGGCGGGTGCTCCGCGAGCCACGAGTCCGTCGCGCACCAGCGCTGCAGGAAGCCCTCGACCTCGGCCTGCGCTTCGCTCGTCCAGCCGCGCGCGTCCGCCTGCACCGGGAGGATGAGCACGGAGAGGTCGATCTCCGCGCGCCCCGGGATCGTGACGCTCCAGCCCGCGTCGCCGACGAAGCGCGTCGGGACGATGTCCGGCGGGTCCAGCAGCGGGTGCTTGAAGTCCGCGCGTGAGCGCCACTCCGCGCGCAGCCGGTCCACGCCGTCGAGCAGGAAGCGCCCCTTCTCGATCGCGTTCACGGCGCCACCGTCGCGCCAGTGCGGATGCTCCTGCTCGGCGTGCCCGGAGCGCCCCTCGATCCCGATCGTGCAGTAGACCGTGCCCCGGCAGGCGGGCCAGACGTGCAGCGAGCTCGGCTCGGTGACGATCGCGTAGTCGGCCCGGACGCCGTGACGCGCGCAGGCGAGCCCGCCGACACCGCTGGACTCCTCGTCCGTGTTCGTGCACACGATCACGTCACCACGCAGCTGCCCGAGCTCGGCCAGCGCCGCGGCGGCCACGACCATCGCCGCGATCCCGCCCTTCATGTCGCACGCGCCGCGTCCGACGATCTGCCCGTCCACGACCTGCGGGTCGAACGGGTCGGCGGTCCAGCCCTCCTCGCGCCGCGCGGGCACGACGTCGATGTGGCCGTTGAGCAGCAGCGAGGCGCCGCCGCCGCTTCCACGGAGCGTCGCCGCGAGCTGCGGACGCCCCGCGAACGCGATTCCCGGCACGCTCAGCGGGTGGTCGGCGACGTCCTCGGCGGTCGGCTCCCACAGGTCGATCTCCGCACCCGCGCGCTCCAGCCGCGAGGCCAGCGCCTGCTGCAGCGCGACCTCCTCACGCGCCGGCTCGTCCGCTTCCGCCCGGCTCGTCGTGTCATAGGCGATCAGCTCGCACGCGAGCGCGACGATCTCGTCCCGCCGCTGCGCGATGCGATCGACCAACGCCTGCTCGGTCGCGTCGAGCGCGCCCGGTTCCCCCTCGGCCATCGCGGCATCGTGTCACGGGGTGCGGACCGGTGGCTGCACTGCCCAGTAGCGAGCCTGCAGCGCCTCGTTCCCGGTCGTGGGGCCGAGCCGCTGCTGGACCTTCCCGCGCGTCTCGACGAACGCCTCCCAGAGGTCGATCTGCTCCGCGACGTCGAGCGCGAGGAAGCGGTCCAGCGCCGCCGTGGCGTCGGAGACGAACCCCGGCACGTCCTCCTCGGGCAGCCGGTCGCTGAGGATCTCGACCTTGTAGCCGAGGAACCGGCGTGCGTCCGCGCTGCGCCGCTCGCGCCGGAGCCGCACGTCCTCGTACGCGTGGGCGATGAGATGGATGACCCCGGCGGGGGAGCCCCCGATCGTGCCGAACGTGAGCGTGGCCGGCGTGCCCGTGCCGCCCGAGCGGACGGCGAACGCGCGACCGAGGTCGGGGTCGACCTTGACGTCGAGCACGCCGACCTCGGGGATCGTGAAGAAGTCCACGACGATCCGGACGAGCGCGTCGAGCTCGCCGCGCCGGAGCAGCTCCTCGACCACCTTCAGCAGCTGCGGCTCGTCGAGCAACCCGGTCGGCATCACGCCTCGGCCCTGCTGCGAGGCGGCGATGAACTGCGCCGTGTCGGCGTCGATCTGCCCGGTCGGCTTGGCGCCGAGCACCGCCTGCACGGCGTGGACCGAGCGCGAGTCCTGGAACACGCCGCTGTTGGCGTCCGCCGCGTCCTTGGCCTCGGCGTCGGTCAGGATCTGCGGCGGCGGGCCGCTCGCGCCGAAGAACGACGGCTCGTCGAGCTGCTTGCGGATCGCCACGAACAGCGCCCGCGCGTTTCTGAACGCTGCCGGCCCGATCGTGATCAGCTTCAGCCCGAGGCCGTCGAACGAGGTCCCGGAGACCGCCGTCAGCGTCGCGTCGAACCGCACCGACAGCGTGCCCGGCTGCAGGTCCAGGTCGAAGTAGTCGGCGACGAGGTGGATCAGCTCGTCGTGGTTGCCGGCCGCGGCCTGCGTGCGGACGAGGGCGTCGAGCGCGCCGCCGGTGAGCTTGCCGCCGCGCGTGAGCCCGTTCGCGACCCGCCACTTCGAGAAGGCCTGCGCGTCCTCCTTGGTCCACCAGCCCGTCGGCGGCGTGCCGATCGCGACCTGCACCGCACGCACCGAGAGGTCATCGAGCCGCAGGCCTTCGACGTAGCGGAGCGACTCCTGCTCCTCCCAGTCGCGCAGCTGCGGCGAGGCGTTCGTGGCCTCCGCCACGGGTTGCCGGGCCAGCACCGGCGGCTCGCGCGGGGTCTCCGCCACCTGCCGCCGCTCGCCCCGCCGGCGAGCTGCTTCACGGTCCCACATGCTGGCGACCCTCTCACCGATGGACGGTCGCAACAAGAGCCGTTCGGTTGCCCTGATGGACATTGACGCGGGCCGGCAACGTGCGGGAGCATGGGCCATGCGCAGCGAGCGGGAACAGCGCAGGCAGGACGAGCAGCAGGCGGCGCAGCGCGTCGGCGCCACACCCGCGCACCCGTTCTCCGGCCTCGGCAACGCCGCCGTCGCCCGCGCGATGCTCGCCCGCAACCCCGCCACCTTCACGCCACAGGGCTACGAGGAGGCGATGGCCAAGAAGGCCGAGTTCATGGACATCCTCTACCGGCGGCGCGACTACCGGCCGAGCACCGGGCGCGGGAACTTCGACGTCACCTACGACGCCAAGGGCGGTCGGCTCGTCGTGACCGTCCGCTGCCACTTCAACTTCCTCGGCGGCAGCGAGTCCGACTACCCGGACGCGGACCCCGAGGAGCTCGCGTGGGACCCGAAGGCGTCGGCCGAGTGGAAGACCAAGTTCATGGAGCTCGTCAGCGCCAAGTGGTCGAACACCTTCACCTTCCACTGCACGAAGCCGTGGTGGGAAGACCTGAAGGCCAACGTCCAGATCCGCTTCGTCGAGGACAGCAAGGACCCGCACTACGACCTCAACATCACCAAGATCCCGGAGGACGAGGAGCGGGGAAGCTCGGTGACGGCGCCCAAGTGGTGGCAGGACAAGGGCAAGACCAAGTTCGACTCCGAGGACCTGCGCCCGCACGACAAGGCCGCGGGCACGCAACGGCCGGCGGTCCACGAGGCCGGCCACATGCTCGGGCTCGCCGACGAGTACCCGATCAAGAAGGGCAAGAAGGCCAAGACCGCCGCCCACGACCTGCTCGTGCGCACCGAGTTCGGTCACGGCGTGGCGCGCAAGCGCGACGGGCGCGTGATGTCCAACGGCGAGGACATCGAGCCCGAGCACGGCGTCACCTTCATCGAGGCGCTGCGCGTCGTCACGATGATGAAGGAGTGGAGCTTCGACGCCAAGCCGCCGACGCCGGTCCCGACCGAGCTGATCGACGGCCCGCTGCCCAAGCCCAAGCAGGACCCGCTGGCGCCCGAAGGGCCTGAGGTGGCGTTCGCCTAGTGGGACTGCCGCTGGACTACGAGCGCCGGGTCGACGACGAGCCCGAGGTCCGCTGGCGCGTGACCGCCGACGGCGCGTTCCTGCACGCCCGCGGCGAGGGGGAGCTCGTCGAGAAGCGCCGCTTCAGCGCCGCCGGCCTGGACGCGCTGCGCGCCGCGATCCCCGACTTCGCCGCGCTCGCCCCCGCCCCCGAGCCCGACGACGTCACGCTCGAGGAACGCTGGAGCGCCGACGGTCGCACCTACGTGGTCTACGCCGACGAGCCGCCCGCGCTGACCGCGCTGCGCGCCGAAGTGGACCGCCTGGTCGCCAATCGCTAGGCTCGCGGCCAGATGAGCGACGGAGGCCTGTGGCAAGGAGGCAGCGGCGAGACGCCGCGCGCGGACTGGTACCCGGACCCGGGCGGGTCGGGCGGCGAGCGCTACTGGGACGGTGAGCGCTGGACGGACCAGACGCGGCACGCGGGCGGCTTTACGTCCCCGTTGTCACCGCCGCCGGCGTCGTCGCCGTTCGGGCAGCCCGGCCCGTTCCAGCAGCCGCCGCCGTACGCGCCCGCCGTCTACGTGTCGGCCAAGTCGCCGGCGGTTGCGGTGCTGCTGACGATCCTGTGGCTCGGCGTCGGCCATTTCTACGCCGGCCGCAACGACACGACCGCGATCCTGCTCGCCGTCGGCAACGCCGTGCTGTGGTTTCTGACCTTCGCCTGCCTGATCGGCATCCTGGGCTGGATCCCGCTCGTGATCTGGGCGTCGATCGACGCCGCCCGCTCGGCGAGCGAGTTCAACCGCCGCCACGGCGTGGCGCGGCCTACCTGATCCGGATCTCGACGTGCGCGGGCCGGGTCGGCGCCGCGAGCGAGAGGAAGTCACGCACGCGGCCGGCCTCGCCGCAGAACGGGCACTGGATCGGCTCGGCCGGCGTCAGCGCCCGCTCGCCGGGCGCGACCGGCGCGTCGCAGCTGGGGCAGGCGAGCGTCGCCGCGGCGACGACGCGCGACCGCACCCGGATCTCCTGGTGCGTCCGGCCGACCCGCTCGCCTCCGATCGGGTCCGCCCCGTCACGATGAAACGCCATTCCCAGCCAGGGTAAAGGGTCAGCCCCCTCGGCCCGGCGTTACCGCAGCGACGCCAGGTCCTCCCACGTCTTGCCGCCGTCCGGCGACGTGCGCACCTTGCCGCCGGTCATGTACGCGTAGAGCGTGCCGTCGGCGGTCGCGAGGAAGTCCTTCGGACCGCCCCCGGCCGAGCCCCCGACCTCGTTCCACGTCTTGCCCTGATCGGCGCTGCGGCGGATCTTGCCGTCGAGGCCGGCGCTGTAGAGCTGGTCGGACGCACCCCAGGAGACGCGGGCCTTCGGCGTCGTGTCGCGCTGGCGCCAGGACCGGCCCTCGTTGGTGGACAGCCACGTGCCCTGCTCGGTGCCCACCGCCCACTGCTTCGGGTCGTCCGGGTTGATCGTGACGTCGATCGTCGCCGCCGCGGCGGGCGCGGCCCGGCTCTCGAACGTCTTGCCCCCGTCGGAGGAGACCTGGACGGAGTTCGGGTCGTCGGTGCGCAGCGCCACGACGCGCTGCGCATCGATGATCTCGAGGTCGTGATAGTCGATCTCGCCGATCCCGGACACGACCTTCCACGTCTTGCCGTCGTCCGGGGAGCTCACGAGCCCGACGTTCAGCGGCAGCGTCCCGCCCTTGGAATGGCCGGACGCCAGCAGCGAACCCGGGCCCGTGTACCGCATGACGAGGTCGATGAGCGGGCCCTCACCCTTGCCCGGCGCCGACATCGACGGCTTGAACTCCGCGGGCGTCTTGCTGCCCTTCGGAATCCGGAACGAGCCGTCGGTGGAGCCGATCAGCAGCTCGCCGTTGCCGGGATCGGCGGCCAAAGAGCCGATCTCGAGCGCGGCGTCGGTGGTCGGCTCGGGCGGCAGCTCGTCCTCACTGGAGGAGGAGCCACCGCAGCCCGCCAGCGCGAGCGTCACAAGGATGAGGGCGTGTTTTCTCAAGGGGTCGTCGTAGACAGCGTGAACGTCAGGAGCTTCGAGTACGCGCCGGTGCGCAACGCGTCGGTGGAAGCGATCGACTGCTTGAAGTCGAACGTCACCTCGTCGTTGGACACCGGAGCCGTGTACGAAAGTAGCGGCGTGGGAACGTTCGCTGACCCCACCGGGGCGTACGCGGAGGCGGGATTGGCCGAGTTGGTGGCCCTCACCTGCACGGGCTGCGGCAGCGAGAACGCGTCGTTGACGAGGTGGCCCGTGGCGACGGTGCTGATGTCCGCCGCGGTCAGCAGCGCCGCACCCGCCGTCGAGATGACCTTCGCGTCCGTCTTGGCGAAGTAGTCAAGCGTCGTGCCCGGGAGGAACGTGCCGAACGTCCCGGGCGCGCCGAGCGTGAGCGACAGCGTGGCCGGCACGGAGCCGCCCGCGGTGCCCTCGGCGGACGTGGAGCAGTCGGCGAGCGCCGCCCCGGGGACCGGCTCGAAGCAGAGCGCGTCGCCCTGGTTGGAGTTGCCCTCCAGGAACTTGACGTCGTCCACCTCCTGCTGGAACGGGCCCGTGTACTTGAGGATGTAGAGGCCGTTGCGCAGGTCGACGACGTAGATCAACCCGTCCTCGATCACCGGGTAGCTCCACATCACGACCTTGTTGTCGGTGCGGTCGGGCAGCGTGTCGCTCGACAGCCGTGGGTCCTCGTCACCGACCGACGCCAGCGGCCGCGGCTTGTACTCCGCCAGCTGCGTCACGTTCGTCGGGTCGGAGATGTTCATCGCCTGCACGCCGCCCGAGTGCCAGGTGCTGAACGCGATGTTCGGCGTCAGCGTCGGGTTGTGGGCGGAGTAGGACGTGCGCGAGGGGTTGAACGCCGTGCACGAGAGCGGCTGGTTCTCCGCCAGCCGGTACTCGCCGACGACCACGGGCTTCGTCTCGTCCTTGATGTCGATGAACCGCGTCCAGCCCCACGGGCAGCCGTGGCCGTTGCCGGTCGCCGTGCCGTAGACCTCGTCGGAGACGTACACCGAGTCCTTGTTCCAGAGCTTGATCGCGCTGTGGGCGCCCGGGCCCGGCCAGGTCGGGCGGTTCGCCGTCGGCGTGATCGTGCGGTAGGTGTTGGTCGCCGGGTCGGTGTCGGTGAAGTCGGAGACGTCGACCACGCCGAAGCCGCGGGTCAGCAGCGCGAAGTACGCCTTCGTGCCGTCGTTGGAGACCGAGAACGAGTGGATGCCCGAGCCGTTGGAGTTGCCGAAGCCGTGCGCGCCCTGGAACAGGCGCACGGGCGCGCGTGTCGCCTCGTCGGCGTTCAGCAGCGGCGACAGGTCGTAGATCGCGAGCTGGGAGCCCGCGCTGGCCTCGAACATCAGCGCGCGCTTGGGGTTCTTCGGGTCCTCCCAGATGAAGAACTCGTGCGTGTCACGCGTGTTCTGGTGCAGCAGCTTCGGGTTCGTCGCGTTCTCGCCCTTGATGTCGTAGAACCGCATCGAGCTGCGGCTCGGCTGCGCGCACAGGTGCGCCGACGTGCCGCCGCAGTTGGTGTGCAGGACGATCAGCACGTCCTGCGAGCGCCACACGCGCAGCTCGCGCGAGGACTCCTGCGGGTTGCCCTCGAGCGGCGGCTTCATCTGCGCCGCGATCTTCGGCTGCGCGGGGTTGCGCGCGTCGACGACCATGATGCCCGCGTTCTGGCGGCCGGCGCTGCCGTCCGTGCGGCTGCCGACGTACACGAACCCCTTGTTGACCGCGATCGCCGCGTTCATGCCGCGGCTCTCGAGCGGCTCGTGGCCGACGAGCGTCAGCGCTCCCGGCGTGTCCGGCGCGCGCTGCATGAACATGCCCGCGCCGCCCTGGTAGGCGCCGATCTGCTGCGCCACGTCCCCCGTGAACATGAAGTCCGCGGAATGCGCTCCCGCGGTGGCTACCGGTACGGCCATCGCCAGCGTTGCCGCAGCACCGGCCAACCAGCGCGTGCTGGTACCCCTCATGACTGTCCCCTCTCCCTGTCGCCCCTCCGATGGGCCGCCGATGAGAGCCGGCCCCGGTGGCGCGAAGTCAACCACAGAGCCAGGCGGAGCGGTAGGTTCCAGCTCGTGACCGGTGAGCATGACTTCCTCGGCTTGCTCGAGGAGGACGAACGGGCGACGCTGCGTGCCCGCGCCGTGCCGCGCGCCTTCAAGCGCGGCGCGGCGATGTTGCGCGAGGGGGAGGAGCCCACGCGCGTCCTGGTGCTGACCGAGGGGCGGGCCAAGGCGGTCACGTTCACCGACGACGGCAAGGAGGTCGTGCTCGGCTTCATGATCGTGATCCGGCGCCTGCGCCTGGCGGACCTGCAGCGCAAGGAGTTCACGAGCGCGAACACGCTCGGGCGGGTCGCGCGCCGGCTCGTCGACCTCTCCGACACGCACGGGCGCGAGGAGGACGACGGCGTCACGATCACGCTCCCGCTCTCCCAGGAGGAGCTTGCGGGGTGGACCGGCGCGTCGCGGGAAGCGGTGACGAAAGCGCTCCGGCAACTGCGCGATCTTGGTTGGATCGAAACGGGCCGACGGTCGATATCGGTCAAGGATCGGGACGCTCTCCGGCGATTTGTCCGATGATTTAATGCGTTGGGTGACAGAACCCATTGCAGACCGGCGATTCCGGTCGTATTCCGATCCGAGACGCGCTATTTTCCTGCCACAGCGATGAACGGACGGCGGCCGACTATGAAAGACGTGGCCGCGATGGCCGGCGTGAGCCTCAGCACGGTCTCGCGCGTGGTCAACGGCCAGGGAGTCGACGCCGATCTCACGGCGAACGTGCAGCGCGCCGTGGAGCTCCTCGGCTACCGCCACAACCACGCCGCGGGGTCGCTCCGCCGGTCGAACGGGTTGTCGGCGACGATCGGGCTGATCGGTGAGGACATCAGCGATCCGTTCTTCGCGGCGTTCCATCGCGGGGCCGAGCAGGTCGCGCGCGAGCGCTCGGTCGTCACCTTCGCCGCCAGCTCGGACGGCAGCCCCGAGTACGAGCGCGAGATCATCGAGACGATGCTCGGCCGGCGTGTCGACGGGCTGCTGCTGCTCCCGACCGGCAAGGACCACTCGTACCTGCGGCGCGACGTCGCGACGGGCACCGGGCTGGTGTTCGTCAACCGCCCGCCGAAGACGATCGACACCGACTGCGTGTTCACCGACCACCGGGGTGGCGCGCGACGCGCGATCGAGCACCTGCGCGCGCACGGCCACGAGCGGATCGCGTTCGTCGGCCCGGGCGCCGACGCGGGCTTCGGGGCCGCCGAGCGGCTGGCCGGCTACCGCGAGGGCATGGCGGGGCTGGAAGAGGACATCGTCGTCAACGGTGACCTGGAGCCGCTCGTAACCGGGCCGGAGCCGCCGACGGCGGTCTTCTCGGCGCAGAACCTGATCACGGTGGAAGTCATGCGGACGCTGTTCCGGCTCGGGCTGGACCGGATCGTCGCGCACGTCGGCTTCGACGACATCCCGCTGCGCGGCCCGATCGCCCCGCCGGTGACGATGGTCTCCCACGACGCCGTCGCGCTCGGGCGCGCCGCCGCCGAGCTGCTGTTCTCGCGCCTGGATGGCTTCAACGGCCGCGCGCGTGAGGTCGTCCGCGAGACGACGCTGATCGAGCGCGGCACCGGCGAGCTTCAGCCCGTCTCGTAGGCCTGCGGGTCCAGCCGCGAGGTGCGGCGGCGGTACTCGGTCCAGGACCACGGCCACTGGCTCGGGTCGTTGCCGTGCTCGTCGACGTACCAGTTCGTGCAGCCGCTGTGCCACACCGTCCTCGCGAGCGCGGTGCGCAGCTCGGCGTCGAACGCCTGCGCCGCCTCGCGGCGGACGACGATCGTCCGGGCGCTGCGTCGCTCGCGCTCCTTCAGCGCGGCGATCACGTGCGTGAGCTGGGCCTCGATCGTCGCCACCACGGAGCCCGAGCCGCCGTTCGTGTTCGGGCCGTAGAGCAGGAACAGGTTCGGGAAGCCGGGGACGGTGATGCCGAGGTACGCGCGCGGGACGGCCGCCCATTCCTGCGCGAGCGTACGGTCCTCGGCGGCGATCGCCATCGGCGCCACGAAGTCGTGGGCGCGGAAGCCGGTGGCGAGCACGATGGCGTCGACCGGGTGCTCGACGCCGTCGGCGGTGCGGATCGCGTCCGCGGTGATGCGCTCGATCCGCTGGTCGGTGAGGTCGACGTTGGGCTTGGCCAGCGTCGGATACCAGTCGTCGGTGAGCATGATCCGCTTGCAGCCGATCTCGTCGGCCGGCGTGACCTTGCGGCGCAGCTCCGGGTCCTTGATCGCCCGCTTGATCTGCAGCGACCCGATCGCCCGGAACGGCGCGAGCAGCTTCGTCTTGCGGTGCGAGAGGGCGTAGGCGGCGAAGTCGTGGAAGGCGTAGTTGGCGGCGCGGTCCAGTCGCTGCAGCAGCGGGACGCGCGCGAACAGCCGCTGCGCCCAGCCCGGGTAGGGGAAGTCGCCCTTCGGGATCGTCCAGCCGGGGGAGCGCTGGAACACCGTGACCTGCGCGACCTCGGGCTGGATCGCGGGCACGACCTGGATCGCGCTGCAGCCCGTCCCGATCACCGCGACGCGCTTGCCGGTGAGGTCGGTGGCGAGGTCCCAGCGGGCGGTGTGGAACGCGGGTCCGGCGAAGTCGTCCAGGCCGGGGAGCGGCGGGATCGCGGGCGTCGTGAGCTGCCCGCAGGCCGTGATCAGCACGTCCGCGGTGTGCTCGCCCGCGCTCGTCTCGAGCGTCCAGCGGCCGTCATGGAAGTGGGCGGCCTTGACGTCGGTGCTCAGGCGTACGTCGAACGGCCGCGCCACGTCCTCCAGGTAGGCCTGGATCTCGGTCTGCGGCGCGTAGCGGCGCGACCAGCGCGGGTTGGGCGCGAACGAGAACTCGTACAGGTGCGAGGGGATGTCGCACGCGGCGCCGGGATAGGTGTTGTGGTGCCACACGCCGCCGAGCCGCGCTTCCCTCTCGAACACCGTCACGTCGCGGTAGCCCGCACGCGCGAGCATGGCCGCCGCACCCACCCCCGCGAACCCGCCGCCGACGACCGCTATTGACGTCATGTCGGGAAACATAAACGTCCAGGACGTTTAAGTTCGCTAGTTCCGCGTCTTGTCCGCGTACATGCGTGCGTCGGCGAGGCGCAGGGCTTGCGTGGGATCGGTCGCTTCGACGCCGAGCAGGACGGAGCCGGTGGCGGCGGTCACGCCGTCCTGCCGGAGCGCGGCACCGGCGCGGGCGAGCGCTTCGTCGGCGCGCGCGTCGAGGAGGACGCAGAACTCGTCGCCGCCGAGCCGGTAGGCGGTGCCGGCGCCGTCGACCGCGTCGGTGAGCCGCCGGCCGAACTCGGCCAGCAAGGCGTCGCCCGCGGCATGTCCCTGGCTGTCGTTGAGCGCCTTGAAGCCGTTGAGGTCGAACAGCGCGAGCCGCGCGCCGGTGCCGCTCTCGAACGCGTCGCCGAGATCGCGGAACAACCGCCGCCGGTTGCCGACGCGGGTCAGGTCGTCGGTGTGCGCGAGCCGCTCGGCCTCTGCCAGCCGGGCGCCGGTGCGGGCCGCCTCGACGGTGCGGGCCATGCCGAGCGCGAGGCCGGCGACGGCCAGCCAGATCGCGCCGTCGGCGACCCGGTGGTAGTGGTCGACGACCAGCACCGACAGCGCGGCCGCGGAGCTCACGACGGGGATGATCGGCACGCGCCCGACGGCCGGCTCGCGCCGGGCGCTCCGGGGACGGGCGAGCGCCAGCGACATCAGCCCGGCCGCCCAGCCGATGTCGACCCAGTTGGCGTAGTCCTCGACCGGCCCGGCCATCCGGAACGCGAACAGCAGGTCGGTGCCCGCCAGCAGCAGGACGCCGCAGGCGAGCCGCCGGTACTGCGGATGCAGCGAGCGGCGCGAGATCACCAGCGCGGCGATCGTGAAGCCGATCAGCAGCATGTCGCCGATCGCGAACGCGCTCGCCACGGCACCGCCGAGCGGGGACAGGCCGTTGACGGTCAGGTGCGGCATCAGCAGCGCGGCGCCGGCCGCGGAGGCGCCGAGGCAGGCGACGACGCCGTCGAGCCAGTGGCCGGCGCCCCAGCGCGGGACCATCAGCATCACGGCGACGAGCAGCGCGGGGTAGGAGGAGAGCCAGAGCCACTCGGCCGCGGTCGGGTAGCTCGTGTACAGGCCGCCGCGCAGCTGCACGGCGGCGACGATGGCGCCGCTGGTCCAGAGCGCGATCCCGGTCGTCAGCGCGAGCTGCGCGGAGCCACGGGTCCGGACCGCGGTGTGGCCGGAGACGATCAGCGCGACCACGCCGACGGCGGCGATGACGCCCTGGTGGAGCGCGGGAGAGTCCGTCAGTGCGATCGAGACGTACAGCGGCGCGGTGATGACACCGAGCAGCGCGAGTAGGCGTCGAGGCGGGGGCGGGACGGATCGGTCCACGCCCTCGCTATCGGCAACGGGTGCGAGAACCTAAACGAGGCGCGCGCTCGGCCGCCAGATCTTCATGATGTCGCGCATCGAGATGATCCCGGTGAGCTCACCGTGATCGACGACCACGAGGTGCCGGAACCCGCCCTTGGCCATCGTGTCCGCGGCCTCCTCGAGGTCCCAGTCGCCGTCGGCGAACGCGGCGTTGGACGTCAGATGATCCGACACGCGCTCGGTGTCCGGATCCTCGCCCTTGCCCAGCGACCGGACCAGGTCGCGCTCGGAGATGATCCCCGGCCCCGGCTGCTCCGGATCCATGACCACGAGTGAGCCGACGTTGTGGTCGGCCATGAACTTCGCCGCGTCGCGCAGACTGCGCGCGGGCGTGAACGTCAACACCTCTTCGGTCATCGCGTCTTTGACTTTCACGACGGCTCCTCTCCCTGCACTCGCTGCTCTCGACCGAGACCATACTGTGTCAATTGCCACGATGTCTCGCTCTCGGGCAGATCAGTAGGGTCGCGCCCAGCGACCTGAGGAGGAGAACCCCAGTGCAGTTCATCGTCCGGTTCGAAGTGCGTCAGCCCGCGAACGTGAGCAACGCGGAGCTCGTGGCCATCTGGCGGCGCGAGGCCGACGCGGCGATGGCCGCGGTCGAGGCCGGCGCCGTCAAGCACCTGTGGAAAGTGTCTGGCCAGCGTGTCGTCTTCGCCATCGTCGAGGTCGAGTCCCACGCGGACCTGGATCGCGCGCTCGGCGGCCTGCCGATCTTCCGCGAGCTGGGGGCCGGCGTCAGCACCGAAGCGTTGCCGATCTACGACTACTCCACGTTCGCCGAGGACCTCCACGGCGGCGTGCACGGGGGCTGAATCACAGCCATTCGGTCTTGAACACGGGGCTGGCGTGGATGTCGACGGTGACGAGCCGGCCGGTCCCCGTGTTCTTGAACGCGTGCGCCGTGTGCGCCGGTGCGACCACGGGCGGCTCGCCGCCGCGCACGACGACGGTCTCGTCCCCGAGCGTCAGCGTCGCCTCACCCTCGACGATCACGAACACCTCCTCGTACGGATGCCGGTGCAGCGCCGGCCCCTGACCCGGCGCGAGGTCGTTCGTGATGACGGACATCGTCTCGCTGTGGAAGTCGGCCATTGGCCCGACGCTACTGCTAGAACGCCGCGCGTGCGCATCAACCCTCGCCCTGACATGACTGGACAGGTACCGCCGGGCGCGGTACGGGTCGTGGTCATCGACGACGCCGGCGACGAGCACGAGGCGACGGTGGACGGTGACGTGTGGCGCGTGGTCGCGGACCAGGCCGGCTTCGCGGAGACGTTGGTGCGCTTCCTGGGCGCGGACGGGGCGTTGATCGCTCCGCTCCCGGAAGGGCCGCGCGCGGTGGTGCGGGACGCCGGCGAGCCGTGCCCGGTGTGTGATGACGAGGCCTGGGTGCAGATCGCGGTCGACCCGCGCACGGGGATGGTGGCGTGCGCGCGCTGCGGGTTCGTCGTCGGCGGGGGCGGCCTCCATCCGAAGGACGATCACGAGGCGCCGATCGGGCTGGAGACGCCCCGCAAGCGGCGACGGCCTCGCTCGTCGACGCGCGGGCTGGATGAGGCGCTGGCCGAGGTGCTGGCCCGGTTCAGCTGGCCCATCTACACGCCGGTCGGGCGGACCGCGGTGCTGCGGAGGGTCAGCGACGGCGGAGAGTTCGGCTCGGTCGAGCTGCGGTGCGAGGACGGCGAGACGATCCCGCTGACCGTGAGCACCGAACGGCTCGACGGTCCCCGGCGGTGGCCGCAGCCGCTCGCGACGGAACTGGTCTGGCGCAAGGTCGAGCCCGACTCCGATCTGGTGCTGTCGCATCCGGCGATGCTGATCCGCTTCATGGGCCAGCGGCGGGCGATGCGCCGGCGGGTGTCGGGCGTCGAGCCGACGCAGCGCACATTCACGCTCGACGGTGTGGACGAGGCGTTCGAGTTCCTCGCCGTCGACGACGTCTGGGTCGCGCGGCACGAGCGTGACGGGATCGAGGTCGTGCTCGTCGGGAACGGCATCGATCCGGCCACGGTCGCGCTCGAGCCCGTCGCTCGCAGTCGCTAGCTTGGAGGCCGTGCGGAGGATTCTGAGCGGGGCCGTCGCGGTGCTCGTGGTGGCAGGGTGCGGCGGCGAGTCGGAGACGCTCTCCGCGGACGCGTTCCGGGAGCGCGCGAACGCGATCTGCAAGCAGCTCGACGAAGAGAACCAGAAGGCCTTCAAGGGCATCGACACCGATGACCAGGAGGCGATGATCCGGGCCACCGAGGACCTTGGGGCGCGGACGCAGAAGGCGCTCGAGGACTTGGGGGAGCTCGAAGGGCCCGAGGCTTCGGAGGCCGCGGTCGATCGGATCCTCAGTCGCGCGAAGGCGCTGAGCGAGGTCAACGCGAAGCTCGCCTCGGGGGACGCCGAAGCCGCGGAAGAAGCGACGCGGCTCACGACCGAAGCCCAGACGGCCGCGAAGGACGCCGGCCTCAAGGACTGCACGTAGTGGCCGGGGCGGAACCTGTCCGCCCCGACCGGACGTGTCGCTACGGCGTCGTCGTCGACAGCGTGAACGTCAGCGTCTGCGCGTAGGTGCCGGTACGCAGCGCGTCGCTGGACCCGATGTGCTGGCGGTACCCGATCGTGACCGGCGCGTTGGTCACGGGCCTGGTCCAGGACGGCGGCGTGAGCGTCACCTGCAGCGGCTCCGGCAGGCTGAACGCGCCGTTGCGCAGGTGGCCGGGCTCGGAGACCGACAACGTCGCCTCACCCGCGGTGCTCGTCACCGTCGCGGTCGTGCCGGCCGTGTACGTGCGCTCGACGCCCGGCTGGAACGGGGCGAAGATCCCGGGCGTGCCGAGCGACAGGGAGAGCGTCGCCGGGACCGTGCCGCCGACCGTGGCGGTGGTCTGCGTGCTCGTCGTGATCGCGAGCCTGGCGGTGTACGGCCGGTGGTCGGACGCGAGCGTGTTGACGACCTCCGCCGAGCGGACGTTGATGCCGCTCGAGAGCGCGATGAAGTCGATCCGCCGGTCCGGGAAGTTGCCCGGGTAGGTGAACGGGCTGCCGACGCCGCCGAGCTTCCACGAGTCGCGGTAGCGCGTCCACAGCGCTGCGAGGTCGCTGCTCTCCGGCGTGGCGTTGAGGTCGCCCAGCAGCACGACCGGTTCCTTGGAGTCCGCCAGCAGCTCCATGATCCGCGCGGTCTGCGCGGTCCGCTCGTTGGCGAGCGTGCTCATGTGCGTGTTGGCGATCCGCACGCGCAGGCCGTTGACGTCGATCACGGCCTCCAGCAGCCCGCGCTGCTCGCCGTTGCCCGGCCGCGGGAGCAGCGTGTTGCGCGACTCCAGGATCGGATACTTGGAGAGGATCGCGGTGCCGTACTGGCTGCGCGGGCCGCCCGGCGTGTTCGGCGGGTTGTCCAGGTTCGGCGCGTACACGACGTGCATGCCGAGGGCCTCGGACAGGACCTTGGGCTCGTCGAGGTTGTTGGAGCGGTCGCTCCAGTGCTTGTCGACCTCCTGCAGCGCGATGACGTCCGAGCCGATCGCGCGGAGCGTGTCGATCGTGCGGTCGAGGTCGAAGACGAGCTGGTTCTGGGCGTTGTAGCCGGCGCCGTGCGCGATGTTGTAGCTCGTGACGTGCAGCGGGGTGCCGGGCGCGTCGGGATGCGCGCCGCCACCCGCGTCGGGCTCGGGCGTCGGGGTGGGGGTGGGCGTCGGCGTGACGATCGGGCCGTCGCCGGTGTCGCCCGTCTGGCCGGACGGGTCGAGCTCGACCGTCACGGGGATGTACGTGGAGGCCGTGCGGTCGCCGAGCACGGCGGACAGCACGCCGATGCCCTTGGCGGCGAGCACGTAGACCGTGCGCCCGGTCGGGTTGGCGGCGGGCGCGGTGAACCCGTCGCCGACGCCCTTGATCTTCCACGTGTCGCGGTAGGCGGCGAGGATCGGGGCGAGCTCCGGCGCCGTCGACGCCGCGTTCAGCACGCCCGTGATGACGACCGGCTCGGCCGAGCCGGAGAGCTTGGCGATGATCGCAGCGACCTGGGCTTCCCGCTCGACCGCAGTCGTGTGCAGGTGCGTGGTGGCGACGCGCACCTTCGTCCCGTCGGCGTCGACCACGGCCTCGAGCAGCCCGCGCTGCTCACCGTTGGTCGGGCGCGGCAGCAGCGTGTGCGTCGAGGACACGATCGGGAACTTCGACAGGATCGCGACGCCGTACTGGCGCCGCGGATCGCCCGCATTGACCGGCGCGTTGTCCAGGTTGGGCCCGTACACGACATGCATGTTCAGCCGCCGCGCGAGCTCGGCCGGCTCGTCGAGATTGCCCGACCGGGTGCTCCAGTACTTGTCGACCGCCTGCAGGCCGATCACGTCCGCACCCGTGGCGGTGATCGCGGCCGCAGTCCGGTCCAGGTCGAGCTTCCCGTCGACCCCGACCCCGTAGTTGATGTCGTAGCTACTGACCTTCAGCGGCGCTGCCGCCGCGCTCGCCGTGGTCGCGGCGAGCAGCACGCCGACCAGCGCAAGCGCTCTCAAGAGGATCTTCATCGCGCGCAACCTCAGCGCGCGTCGGCCACCCGCGTGTGAACAACCTGCGCGGCTCAGGTGGCGATCGTCAGGCTCGCGACGAAGCCGCGCTTGACGCCAATGCTGACCGGCGCGAGCTGGCGGATCGCCTTGGCGTCATGGGTGCGTGCATCGTTGAAACACCAGAGCGGCGCCTGCTTCGCCTCTGACGTGATCGTCCTGTCGAAGCTCACCGAGGCCGTCGACGGCACGCTGCTCGTGGGATCGCGATCCCGACGTAGCCACGTCCGCCGCGGCGCGACTGGCGAGCCATTACGACTGCCGGTTGTCCCGACGGGCCATGGTGTTTCCGGACTCGTGCTGTTCGCGCAAAGGAGCAGTGAGGCATCCGCGCCGGCGGACCGCTCCTCGTCGTTCTTTGCGAGAGCGGGCCCCGATCACGCCGATCCGCTCCCGCCGCCAAGGCGACGGGTGTGACTCCACCGGGGACCCCGTTGAATCCGATGGCCGGGATCCGTGGCGTCTTCAGGATCTGACCAGCAGAACGTTGACGGAGGCCCGACTACGACCGAGACGGGAGCGACTGAAGGAGCCCGGACACGTACGTCGCGGCGGGCTCGCGCGTGGCCCGGTGCACGACGCTCTCCGGCGCTTGACCTTGCTCGTCGATGAGCACCAGTTGGTCCGGACCGGTCTCACTTGAGTCGGTCCAACCCATTGCAGCGTCCAGCCAAACGGGATGCGCCACCACGGTGAACGGGCTCAGACAGTCAAGTAAGGCGGCCACTGCGAGAGCAAGTTGCCAATCTGCGAACACGCCGAGGCAGCCCGGTACGCTGACAAGACGATAGCCGGATGGCGTCAGCTCGAAGAGGATATGCAGGGGCAGTTCCTCGTCGTCGGCGCGGGTTCCGATGGCGAACCTCGGGAGCATCTCCTTCCAGCGAGTGGGGGACACGACTTGGCCACCACGCTCTAGCCGGCAAACCTGCGATGCAGAGATTCCGAGCACCTCGCCGAGCCGCTCCTGCGTCTCGTTCGTGAGTCGCCGCGAGAGCTGGAAAAGGGCCGTTGGCGGCGCCAGCACGGCTACGCCTCAGTTGAGGGCGAGCGCGCCCAGTACGACGCCGAGCACACCCATCGCTAGCGCGGACAAGGTCAGCATCAGCATGACGAGGAATTGGATGTCGTCTTTGCTCATAGCACGCTCCGGTAGTTGACAGCGGTATGGGCGTTGTACACGGCCTTGACAGATCGAGCCACCCGGAGATGCGCTAATAGCGGTCTTGCAGGTTCCTGCAAGACCGCATTTGGCGGAGAAAAGGAGAATGGGTGCGGTAGTTCGGTTGGGCGAGGAGCCACACGAGAACGGCGATCGAGCGACGGGCTCGGACTGGGCCCCTCAAACTTGCGGTGCCGACGCTTCTGCTTTCCATGTAGGGGTTGGCGAGATCCGGGCGGTGCGGCTCCCGCGGGACTGCTGCTTCCGTGACGGCCGCCTGTGCGATTGGCATCGTCGGTGCATCGCAACGGTTCGAGGGAGGACACGATGTCGCAGATGCTCGATGCCGCCGGTCGCCGTCGTTCACCAGCCACCATGCCGGGCTTCCACGCCGGGCGCCCGCCACGGAACAAGGGCGTGCGCTATCCGGCCGATCCGCCAACGGTCGAGGAGATCGTCTCGGTGATGCGCGCGGCCGGTGACTCGCTGCACGGACAGCGGCTCCGCGGGCTGATCGCCGTGCTCTGGCGTGCGGGACTGCGGATCAGCGAAGCGCTCGCGCTCGCCGAGTCTGACCTCGACGCGCGCCGCGGAGCGGTGCTGGTTCGTCGCGGCCAAGGCGGGCGCCGGCGCGAGGTCGGTATGGACGACTGGGCTTGGCAAGAGCTACAACCGTGGCTCGAAAGCCGGCTCGAGCTGCCGGTCGGGCCCCTGTTCTGCATCATCACCGGCCCGACACGCGGACGACGGTGGTCAACCGCGGCCGCACGAAACGAGATGCGCCACGCCGCAGCCGCGGCGGGAGTTCGCCGCCGGTTCGCGCCGCACCAGCTTCGTCACGCGCACGCCGTCGAGATGGCTCACGAAGGCGTGCCGCTGATCGTCATCCAGCGACAGCTCGGCCACAGCAACCTCGGCATCACGTCGATCTACCTGCAAGGCATCGACAACGCCGAGATCATCGACACCGTGCACGCCCGCCGCGCACCCATGATCCCCGTCCGCACCACACGCTGACGGCTTCGAGTAGTCGCCGAACTCGCGCAGAGCAGCAGTCCGGCATGCGGCCCAGCCGAGCTCCCCCATCGTCCGCTCCGGCGGTCAGGAAGACACGAGTTGCAACGCGGCCAGCCGAAGAGACGGCTAGTTCTGTCCGCCAGTCCTCATCGGGCCATTCGGATCGCGTTCACTGGGCGCAGACGGAGCTACGTCAAGTCGTTCGACCACCGCTCGAGTCAGGAAACTCGATTGAGTCCCAGCTAATCCAACGTACCCTCGAGACGACCTCGGCGAGGGCATAGGGCACTTGCCGATGCTGGGACTGACCGATGAGTACCCCCGTGACGTCGATGGCGTCTGGCGCATTTCGAACCCAGCCGACATAGCCGAGTATCTGGCCCACGGCGTCGCGCCGGACTTCGCCAGCTTTCAACTCGATCACTACGTAGTGCCGAGGCTCATCCTTCAAGTGGCACAGGATGTCGATCGTCCCGTCGTGACCTTTGCAGAAGACCTGCTGGCCGATCAGCTCCAAATCTAGGCCGTGCTCGCGAAGGACACTGAGGTTCTGAGCGAGCCAGTTCTCCAGTTCAAGTTCGGTTCGAACAGGCTTGAGCGGACGGTGTCCCGTCACAGCGTTGGACGGCCGCCGCCCCGCTACGACTCCGGCGATCTCGAGCAACCGCTGCCACACCTGCTCAGGCATCGGCATGGCCGCCCTGACAAAGCTAGCCTTCAACGCCGGCCATGCACTGAGGACCAAGTCCGCGCGAAGTTCCGCCAGCCGTATCGGCGGATCGATCTTGGCGACGAACGCGTGGTGGCATCCATAGTGGCGACCGAAACCTGCGTCCACTGCAAGTGGGTTCTCATCCAGACGAAAGGCGTCCGACGTGGCGAGCACCACGTACGCAAGGTCCTTGGGGCCACGGACGGGAAACTCAGAGTCCCGCGCGCCAGCGGAGCGGTATACGACCGCGAGATCACCGGCACGAGTCTCTGGATGGCACGTCCACCAGCCGTTCTCGTCATCGAAGTCGATCTCGGCCACGGTCTCGACCGGATCTAAATCGGCTCTTTCAGACCCATCCTCGTTGAAGACCCACCGGGGCTGTGCTGACCAGACCCACTTCCTGGCCTCTCGCCCGAATACTTGGTCTACGCTCTCTAGGTTCACGCAGCCGACCCTAACCGGTGTTAGGGCTTCGTACCCGACGGGAGCCCTAGCGGGGGGCGAGCGAGAAGGCCGTCAGCGCCGCACGCTCGTCATCGACAAGGGTTCGTTCCGGGCTGGTGAGGAACTCGCTGTCGAGCAGTACGTCGCGCTTGCCCTTGAACCAGTCGCGCTGAACTTCGTCGTCGGCATGCACAATTGACGGCGGAGGCGGTATGAGCCTTGTGGCGAGGTGCGCTAGGCGGCGGTGTCGTACTCCGCCAAATCTCCACCAACCGAGACTTCCATCGTCGTGGCACCCGGCTCGAATCGCCATCGACAGCTGGGCTAACGCTGGCGCCGAAGTTGAGGAGAACTCCCAACCGAAGTTCGCGCCGTCCTGTTCCGTCGCCGTGGTAACCATGAGAGCGAACCCGCCCGCCAAGCGGGTCGTGCCGAACGTGAAGATGTGCTCGGCGAAGCCAATCATTTTGGGCAGAGGCTGTCCAGTCCCCCGTCCCGGCTCGCTTGGACGAGCCGGATTCACAGCGATTCCAGCGAGGGTGGACAGCGAGTCGCCGGCAAGCCAACGGTCGAGAACACTCGCGAACACTGTCCAGGCGTTGCCATGGTCTTGAAACTCGGCTGCGAGCGATCTCATCTCGGTGCCGTCGAGATCCGAAACGCGAAGCGTCTCTGCAACGACCTCGTACGGGAGGCCAGACATTGTTCGCGCTAGGAGTGCCGCCCACCCCCGCACATCTACTGGAAACGGCGCTTCGAGAGTCGAGCTTACTTCCGACCACAAAGCAGTGATCTGACGCAGCGAAAGACCAGATTCGTATGCGGTCTGCACAAGCCAGTCTGGCCCTTGAACGGAATCGCGAAGCCCGTCGCCGAGCCGGAACATCGAATCCGCCATTCGCCGCACTTGCTCAATGCCGACGGACGGGCGTGCCGCAACCGCGTATGTCCGGCTGATGATGGCTTCTGCTTCTGTCCGATCAGCCCGCAGCGGCAGAAACGCAAACGCAGTAAGGCCCTCAGGTCCCATCGTCTGCACGGTCAACTTGTTCGCCAGTGCGTCTGCAAGGACAGGCCCGAGCTGACTAACAACCGGGGATGACGCGTCTTCTTGCTGAAGGAACGGAGCGCGAGTCCGGACGGTTCGGCCATCGCTGTCCGGACCGATCTCGATCGCTGTGTCCGGTAGCACCACGGCCAAGGAGCGTGCCGACACGTACGCACGACCGGCGCGGCCGACGGCGTTCAACAGTTGGCTCTGCTCTCGAGCGGCGTGGACCGCGCGGGGCAGGTCCCGCTCAAAGCCGACGGTGATTCCCCCTATCACGACTGCCGTCGCCGGCAGGTTCAACCCCTGCGCGAGCGTCCCGGTCGCGAACACGATCTTCGCGAAGCCGCGTTCGTAGGCCAGTTCGCTCGCTCTCCGCTCCTCTGGGAGCATCGCGCTCGTGTGAACCGCCACGCCCTTCCGGATCACGTCCCGCAATGCACTCGGGACACCGAGTTCGTAGTCGGCAATGTCAAGCAGCCATTCGAGTTCGAGCCACTTGACGTCGTCCGGGTCTGACTGATCTCCGAAGCCCCGTAGGTCGCGCGCAACAGAAAAGCTGTAGTGCTTGTTTCGAGGAATGAACGCGAGGACTCGGTGGCCCGCGTCTGCGAGACCTTGAGCGATGGAGCCGGTCGCCTTATTCACATACGCAGGGCCGCGCACGACAACTTGGCCGTTTTCCCACGAAGCGCGAAGTGGTGCGACCAACCGAGTTCGGGCCAGTGCATAGTCCTCGGCAGCGGCTTCGGCCCATGCTCCCTGAAGGTTGACCAGTAGATTGACGCGCACGTCGACCGGCAAGTGGACGTTACGCGGTTTCTGTAGCAGTGCAGCCTGACCACGAACGCGAGCGTCGTCGACGTCGTCGGGGTCAAAACCCGCAACCGCTCTCAGCGTCCGGGTCGGCCGCCATGGTTCTCGGAGAGCGGCACACGGGCCGCCGGTGGCTCGCTCCAACCACGACTTAATGCTCTCGGGGTTCTGGAGGAGAGCCGACTGCATCAGCCACTTGGCACGAGGCGCCACCGATATGAGTTGCGCCACGACGAGTTCCGCGAGCACACCGCGGTTGCGCGGTTCGCCGATGAGGTGGCACTCGTCGAACACACATAGCGAGAGCTCCTCGAACACTTCCGGCGACTGTCGAAGCGCCAACGAGCACTTCTCCGGTGTCATGACGAGCACGTGCCGAGTAAGGTCGTCGGCACCCAGCTTCTCGTCGTCAAGCGCCGTGAACTCCGAGCCGCCGAGGAACTCACGGATCTCTGCGAGGGCGCCAAAGGCGGTCCGGAGATCTCGCCGCACCTGCGCGACGAGTGCCCGCGTCGGCGCGAGATAGAGCACCCATCCGGTATTCAGCGCCTGTGCGACGGCGAGTTCTGCCACCGCGCTCTTCCCCGACCCCGTCGGCATGCTCACTGCAGCATGGTTGACCGGACCGGGAAGGCACGCGTCCCGGTAGCTCTCAGCCGATGGCCACAGCACTGGTCGGCGCGCACAGCGCCGTTCCAGATACTCCTCGAAGAACCCAGGATCTGCCGGCGGCGGGACGTCACGCAGTGCTCTACTGCCGGTCCCATCGCAGGCAAACTTCAGCAGACGAGCGAGGTGGGCTTGGTCGGCGTAGGCCGCACTCTCTCCGTCTTCCAATAGCGTGAGCAGGGCGCCGAGGGCTGCAGCCGCTGGGCTCGCGCTCGCTTGGTCCTCAAGGCGAAGCCAGCGGAGGTGCGCCCGCGCCGCTTCCCCGAGGCGTCGCCATACCTCGATTCGAACGCGGGTAAGGACCGGCTGCGCGGGGTCCGCAACCTCTGGGAAGTCTTCGTCTCGGACCCAGCCAAGACGTACCAGCGCGTCGATATGCCGAAGCGCCCACTCTGACGCCTGCGATTCAGCGATTACGTCCGGCTGATAATCAGCCGCGGTGAGCGGACCTGGCGGTGGAAAAGCATCGGGAATCGCCACCGCTGCATTGGCGTCGAACGCCGCAATCAGATACAAGAGTGCCGCTTCGACCACTTCGTAGCGCGAGCGCCGACCAAAGGCGGGAAAGAACTCTGCGGCCGTTGAAGAGCCGTGGAAGGTTGGGAGCAAACTCAAGCTCTCGGCTGCGACGAACGCGCACGCGCGACGCGTTTCGGGCTCTACGCCAGGCACGAGGATCGCGTGCACCTCGAGCGCGGTAACCAAGCGTCGGAGTTCAGCTGCGAGTGCGTCCGCTTCAGCGCCCTGTGCCGCAGTTGCCACGTCTAGACCTTCGAGGTACGCGCGCGCCAACATCCGCTTAACGGTCTGTCCGTCCAACCCTTCGAACGTGGGGAGCGCTTCGAGCAGAACCGCTATTCCGCGATTAAACATCTACGCGTACAGCGCCGCAGCCGCTCTGCGCATGGCAGCATCAACGGCATCGAAGAATTCGTCGTACACGACCGGGTGACAATCCAACACGCGCTTGCTCTCGACGGGACGCCCGATCCGTTTCAGGCCAGGACGACTGCGGGCTAGATCCAGCTGATCACCGTGGGCAATAAACGGCAGGAAGCACGCACGCGTCTTCCAGAATGCGCCAGAAAGACCAGCCTGCAGCTGGGCAGACAACGCGGGTCGCAAGACCACCGTTTGCATCCGGATATCGACGTCGCGGGCGCCATCATGCACTTTCTGGAAGAAGGAAGTGGCTTCCGTGAGCCGCCCACTCCCATTGTTCTTAGTCGCCTTCGCCTCACCCAACGCGAGTGCCGGGAGCCCTGCGTCATCGTAAATGGCGAACAGGTCTAGTCCTTGCTGGGAAGGTTTCGGATGCGGCACGGCAATGGCTGCCACGTTTCCCGAAACGCACGGCGTCACGGCGCGCTGTCGAACCGCCAGTAGAGCGTGAGCAACGCCTTCCGCGATCCATGGATCACGAACATTGGGTGCGAAAACGTCCTTGATTTCCTGCTTCGCGTCGGGAACCGGCTCTAGCCTCGCGACGACGGCAGCCATCAACTCTGCTTTTGCGTCGGCCGAGTCCTCCAGGAGCGCCGCCGACAGCCGCAGGTCCGTTCCCACAATTCCGGCAAGCAGCGCTACGAGGTACATCCCTAAGGCATCGACAGCCTCCGGATCGGCAAGCCCTCCCACCTCCAGCGCGACATGACTATCGATCGCCGCTACCTCCGTCAGCGTCAGCAGCCGGGTCAGCGTGTCGAGAGCGCGGTCGACAAGGTCTTCGCGCGACGTCATCGGGCATCCTGTTCCTCAGGCATTGCCTCGTTCGCACCAGAGCCCGCAGCGAAATGCCGGATCACGACCTGCATCGCCGCAGTGGATATCAAAACGCGCTCGAAGGATCACTTGCCTTCACAACGACTCACCTTATTCGCAACAAGCGTCAAGACGCAAGCGCTTGAACGGATTCACGTGCCGGTACGCGCGCCGCCGAGCGAATCGATCCGTTGCATGTGGTCGCGATTCTGCCTCAAAGAGGTTGAAACCGCACAACGCGGAACGAAGGCGGACCGCCGGTCGCCTCATGAGCTGCAACCGCGATGGTGAACTCTGACGCGCGCCCTAGCCGCAGATCTCTGGGTCGGATCGCGCGAGCGGACCTCGAGATCTCCGGCACCGTTGCTTTCGCGTGATAGAAGCAGCGGCTGGCTCGTCGTCACGCGTGCGACTCGGGCCGGTGGCGTCGTCGAGCTACCCACGGCGGAGCTCGCCGCGAGGCTGAGCCCGTGCCCGCCAGCTTGGGTCTATGCCACTCGGGTCGCGCCTGAGTGCTCCGAAGGACCGGAGATGTCAGGGAATGCCCGCCCGAGGGCCACTGTCCAAGGGGAACGCCGTGGCCGATCAAGCGGGGGGCTGACTTGATCTCCGGGAAGCCAAGGAGGCGAAAGGCCACGCCAACACGACCTCGCCTCCCTCCGCACGCCTGCCAAGGAGAAGCCGCACCGCTAGTCAGCCCACGCTTCTGGGCGGCACGCGGCGGTACCTCCCAGCGCACTTAAGAGCCCTACCGCGCACACAGACCGAAGCGCGAGTTCGGGGGCGAGCGCAGGGAGGTGCCGACGCGGGCCGACACGCACGGCGCCGGGCGCTGTGGGACTGATCCAATTGCGCAAGGTGCAGGACCCGGCCGTGAACGATTCTCGTCGACGCACGCGACTACGTGTGCGGTCATTTGCTTCGAGCGTTCGCACCGAGCCGGCGCTGAACGCGTGGCCGCGCCCGTAGCCCGACGACACCAAGTCCGTCCCCGAGCCGGGCGAGGCCCAGCGGGGCGATGACGGCGTCCACTACTACGAGGCCGACGCCGACGACTGGCCGACTGGGGTGTGGATAACCGCTCCCTGAACTTGGGCGGGTTCAGGGTGGACCCCGATGTCGGGGTGGGCCGGCGCGATGAGCATGGCGGTCATGACCTCGACCCTTCGACGGCTGCTGTTGACCACGGTGGCCGTGACCCTCTTCGTGGCGCCGGCCGCAACGGCGCAGCAGCCGTTGATGGCCTCGCTCACCGCGAACCCCGAGCAGCCTAGGCTCAATGAGTCCGTCGCGCTGATGGCGACGAGCACCGGCTCTGGGTTGTCGCCGATCACGAACGCGTGGGACCTGGACGGCGACGGCGCGTTCGATGACGCCACCGGCCGCACGACCAAGACCGTGTTCCTCAAGGACGGCACGCACGTGGTCCGGCTGCAGGCCTCGCAGGCCGTCGACGGCGTGATCCGGACGAGCGTTGCCGAGAAGACGTTCGTGATCGGCACGCCGACGCCCACGCCGACGGCCACGCCGACCGAGACGGCCACGCCGGAGCCGACCGCCACCGCGATCCCCACGGCCGCGCCGCCGACCAACGCGCCGCCCGTCGCGCGCTTCGACCGCGAGTGCACGCGCCACGGCCAGCTCACCCTGTGCGGCCTGACGATCGCCCACCAGGGCGCACCGAAGACGATCAGCGCCGCGCCGTCCAGTGACCCCGACGGCCAGATCGTCAAGTACGAGTGGGACCTGGACGGCGACGGCACGTTCGAGCAGACCACGGGCACCACACCGACCGTCACGCACACGTTCCAGCCGAAGCCGCGCCGGACGATCGGGCCGATCGTCCGTGAGTGGCCGGTCTCCGTGCGCGTCACCGACGACCAGGGCGCGCAGGCCACGCAGAGCTTCACGGTCAGCGTGAAGGAGCCCAAGTGCGAGCAGACCGTCAAGCTCGGCGCGTTCACCGCGACCGGCGCCTGCCTGCGCGACTTCGGCGATCACCACCGCACATCCGAGCCCGTCACGCTGAACGGCATCGCGATCGAGCCGAAGGCCGGCCAGTGGGTCAGCCTCGCCAAGGACCGCATCGCGACGAAGAACGCCACCGTCTCCATGAACGCGGGCGGCACGTTCGCGACGCTCTCCACGGGCGCGTTCGAGTGGACGCCGTCCGGTACCCGGCTCAACGGCTTCACCATCAGCCCCGACGCGAAGGTCAACGGCCTCAAGGTCACGGGGCTCTCGGGCACGTCGGCGCTGAGCGGCAGCCAGTTCCGCGCGAAGGTGTTCGTCGCCCTGCCCGCGCAGTTCGGCGGCGCGACCTCCGGTAGTCCGGTCACGCTCGGCGGCGTCGCGAAGGCCGCGGGCGCCGACGACGCGTTCAGCTTCTCGGTCCCGACCGCCGCGCTCGGCCCGATCGGCCTGGACCGCCTGGTCGTCTCCTACAACGGCATCAACCTGTGGGAGATCGAGGCCGGCATCAACCTGCCGGCGCCCGCGGCGGTCGACCTGACCGGCAAGGCCGGCATCCGCAGCTCCGGCAAGTTCGCGTACGGCGAGGCCGAGGCCAAGTTCCCGGGCGGCCTGCCGCTCGGCGGACCGATCCCGGTGATGCTGGAGCGGATCAAGTTCCGCATCGAGGTCGACCCGCCCGAGAGCGAGTGCGTCCCGGCGACCGGAAGGAAGCCGCTCTACTGGCCGACCGAGCTGCTCGGCCCGCGCCCGTCCAGCGTCCCGGCCCACGTCGACCACGGCCACCCGACGTTCGCCCTCTGCGGCGAGGTCGCCCTCACCGCCGGCCCGTCGGTGCTCGGCAAGGCCGCCGCGCGCCTGACCGCCGGCCTCGGCTGGGCGACGTACGCCGACCGTCCGTGGGTGCTGCGCGCGTTCGGGGAGCTCGAGCTGGTCGAGATCCCCGTCGCCGAGGCGCGCCTCTCGGTCCACGGCGACGGCTACATCACCGCGATGGGCAAGTTCGACTGGGGCATCGACGGCATCGTGTCGCTCAGCGGCGGCATCAACCTGGAGATGCTCAAGACGAAGTTCAACGCGAGCGGCCGCGTGGACGCGTGCATCGACGCCGTCGACCTGTGCGCCGGCGCCCGCGCGATCGTCTCCTCCAAGGGCATCGCCGCCTGCCTGAAGATCGACCTGTGGCTCACCGACTGGACGCCTGGCATCGGCTACGAGTGGGGCAAGGCGTTCCCGACCCCGTACTTCAGCGGCTGTGACATCGGCGACTACAAGGTCGCGATCAGCCGCCCGAAGGCCGCCGCGGCGCAGTTCACCGGCGCGGCGCGCACCGTCGACCTGAAAGCCGGCCTGCCCGGCACCTCGCTCGTGATCAAGGGGGAGGGCGCGCCGCCCAAGGTCGTGCTCACCGGACCCGACGGCCGCACCCTCCAGCCGCCTAGCGATGGCAAGCCGTCGGTCGTCGGCCAGGGCTACCTGCTGCTCGAGGACACGCGCACGAACACGACCCAGGTCCTGATCGAGAAGCCCGCCGCCGGCCGCTGGGCGATCACCCCGCAGCTCGGCTCGTCGACCATCACCGAGGTGCTCACCGCCGACGGCCTGGACAAGCCGGACATCAGGGTCAAGGTCGCGCGGCCCGGCGTGCTGACCTACACGGCGCCGAAGGTCGCCGGCCAGACGATCACGCTCGTCGAGCGCGGCGGCACGGCCGGCGGGGAGCTCGGCAAGCTCACGAGCGACCGCGGCACCCTGCGCTGGACGCCCGCGCAAGGCGCCGCGGAGAAGCGCCGCATCGTCGCGCTCGTCGAGCAGGACGGTGTGCTGCGCGAGGAGCTCGACGTCGCCTCGTACCGCGCCCCGAAGGCGGCCCGCCCGGCGCCCGTCAAGGGCTTGAAGGTCACCAAGCGCGGCGCCACTTGGAAGCGTGTTCAGCACGCCGCGGCCTACACCGTCACGGTCAAGCTGCGCGGCGGTAAGACCGTCGTGCGCAACGTCAAGCACCCCAGGCTCGCCATCCGGGGCGCCAAGCGCGTGACCGTGCGCGCCGTCAGCCCGAGCGGCATCACCGGTCCGGCCCGTTCTGTGTAAAACGACACGTTCGCAGTAGGGGAAAGGGCGCGGAACCTATGCACGGTCGTCCATAGGTTTCCGCCCATGAACCGCACCCTGCTCTTCCTCGCCACCGCCATCACCGCCCTCGTCGCTGCAGCCGGCGTCGCGAACGCCGCCGAGACGGTCCACCTCAAGCTGAAGGCCACGGCCGCATCAACGTCGCCGGACCCGGGTGGGGCTGTCGCTCACGCGGCCGTGAACAGCGGCGCCACGTCCATGAAGATCCGGTAGTCGTCGATGAGGTCTCCTTCGCCGCGGTAGATCGTGACCACTGGGAGGGAGACCGTCGACGTGTCCTTGCGCGTGTAGGTCACGGTCGACTCCACGATCGTGGCCGGGCCGGCCTCGAACTGCTCGATCACCGCGTGGCTCACGCCGGCGATCCCGTCGCAGAAGCCGGCCCAGACGTCACGCACGTTGTCGCGCCCGACGACCGTCTCGCTGTTGCCGAACGTGAAGCGGACATCGTCGGACAGATGACGTGTGAACGCCTCCGGTTCCATTGAGTCGATGTCTTTGAAAAGGTCTGGGTGCCTGGACATTGGCGAAGCCTACGGAGGAGAGACCACGATGCCCAACCCCGGGACGATCAACGGCAGCCACCACCTGACGTTCTGCGTCGGCGGCGCGCAGGAGGACTACGACTTCCACGTCCGCACGCTCGGCCTGAAGAGCGTCAAGAAGACGGTGCTCTTCGACGGCGAGATCCCGATCTACCACCTCTACTACGCCAACCGCGTGGGGGATGCGAGCACGATCCTGACGAGCTTCCCGTACCGTCAGGCGGGCTGGATGGGCAAGCGCGGGACCAACCAGGCAAAGTCGATCAACGTCGCCGTGCCCGCGGAGTCGATCGGGTACTGGGCGGACCGCCTCAAGACCGCCGGCATCGCCGCGAAGCAGGTCGAGCGCTTCGGCACCGAGCGCCTGGAGCTCGCCCACCCGTCCGGCATCCCGTACCAGATCGTGGGGGAGACGCGAAGCGACACGCGCGAGCCCTACGCCGGCGGCGACGTCCCCGCCGAGCACGCGATCCGCGGCGCGTTCGGCACGACCACGAGCGTCCGCGAGCCCGAGTTGCAGGACGAGTTCCTGCGCGAGGCGTTCAACTGCACGCACGTCGCCAGCGACGGCGCGCACCACCAGTACGAGATCCAGGGCGAAGGCCACGGCCGCACGCTCGAGCTCGTCGAGGAGCCGGACCTGCAGCAGGGCACGTGGCGCTTCGGCGAGGGCACGATCCACCACCACGCGTTCGACGTCGGCACGGCCGAGAACCAGCTTGTCGTCAAGGACTACATCGTCGGCCTCGGCTACACGGACGTGTCCGACGTCAAGGACCGCGGCTACTTCTTCAGCGTCTACCTGCGCACCCCGGGCGGCGCGCTGTTCGAGCTCGCCTTCTCGACGCCGCAGGGCTTCACGATCGACGAGCCCGTGGACGAGCTCGGCACGCACATGTGCATCCCGCCGCACTGGGAGGACCGGCGCGCCGAGATCTCCCAGCTGGAGCCGATCGACACCATCGAGACCGTGCAGCCGTAGGCCGGGAGGACGAGTCCTCCGGGCGATCGTCCGAGCGAAACGAGCCCGCAGGGCGAGGCTTCGCCCTCCCCGGTGCGGGGGACCACGCACTCGACCTGCGTCCCGCGAGGACGTACAACGGTGCAGTTCCCCCGCAACCGGAGCCGCCCCCCTTGTCCCGACCGTCCGAGTCCCACGCCGCCCGAATCCACCGTCCTCGCGTCGGCGCCGCCCCCGCGCCGTACGCGTTCGTGGGTCCGGCGCAGCGCGAGTGGCTCACGCCCGCGGGCCATGCCCTCCTGCAGGCGGCGGTCGCCGACGGTCGCGGGCTCCAGCCCTCCCTCGCGGACGAGGTGGCGCGGGCGCTGCGGGGCTGGGCGGGCAGCCGCGGCGCGACGCGGGTCGCCTTCCGCGTGCAGACCCTGGCCGGCGGCACCGCCGACTACACGATGGACCTCAAGTGGCTCACGGGGGAGGACCTCGTCGGCGGCGCACGCACGGCCGCGCCCGGCCGGCTGACGTGGGACCCGGTCGCTCCCGCGCACATCCGCGTCGACGCGGGCGGCGCCGTGCTGTGCCTGCCGTCGGTGCTCGCGTCGGACCTCGGCGAGGCGCTGGACGACCGGCTGCCGCTGCTGCGCTCGGTCGACGCGCTCTCGGCCACGACGGTGCGCGCGCTGCAGATCCTCGGCGAGGAGCCGACGCGCCGCGTGCTGGCGACGGTCGCGCTGACCCGCACGGTCGTGCTCTTCGACGCCGAGCCGTTCGCGCTGCGCACCCTGGAGGACCGGACGCGCGCGTGCCTGAACGCCACCGAGCGCGAGCTCGCTCGGATCGACGTCCGCGCGCGGCTCCGCTACAACGGCGACCAGCACGAGCTGACCGTCCTGCCCGCTTCCGCCTCGGTCGCGAGCGACTCGCTGGGCCTCGCGCTGGAGGCGCTCCGCGACACCGCGCGTCGCTACGGGCTCGGCTGCCGCGAGGCCGGCCAGACGCGTCCCGACGTGTGGTCGCTGATCACGGCGGAGGGCACGAACCTGCTCGCTCCGGGCGTGACCGCGTACGCGAACCTGCGCTTCCTGTTCTTCGCGGCCGCGGTGATCCGCGCGTTCGCCTCCCGTGACCTGCGGCGCCTGGACCTCGGGCACGAGCTGACGGCGATCCTCACCGCGATCGCTCGCGGCGAGCTGTTCGCCGGCAGCGACGCCGAGCTGGTCGCCGGCGCCGAGCCGCTGCCGCGCGTCCCCGGCCGCGACACCTCCGCCGGCTTCACCGGCGCGGGCTTCGCGCTCGGCCGCCTGGACGCGGTGACGATGACCGTGGTCAACACGCTCGTGGCTGACGCGATCACCGAGCAGACGCGGATGCTGCGCAGCTGGCTCGAAGTCGGCGAGGATCTCGAGCCCGCCGTGCGCGAGGTCGTGGCCGACGCCTTCCGCCGCCACCAGATGACCATGGGCGCGCACTCCCTGCTTGACGTGCTCACCGGCGACGACCGCCTGTTCGCCGAGCAGGGCGTGATGTCGGCGCGCGAGCTCGCCGCGCGCCGGTAGCTACGCCACGAACGGCACGACCAGCGTGAACACGCAGCCGTGCCCGACACCGGGTGAGCTCGCGTCGAGCGAGCCGCCGAGCCGCTCGATCATCCGGCGCGCGACGGCGAGGCCCAACCCGGTGCCCGAAGCGTTGGTCGCCCCGCGTTCGAAGAGGCCGAACACGCGGGCCAGGTCCGTCTCCGACAGGCCGACGCCGTTGTCGGTGACGCGGATCTCGACGAGCTCCTCGCCGGCCTCGACCGTGACCTGCACGCGCGGCGGGACGCCCTCGCGGCGGTACTTGATCGCGTTGGCGATCACGTTCTGCAGCACCAGCGCGACCTCCGAACGCGGCACCTCGACCGGCGGCAGCGGCTCGTCCACGACGACCTCGGCCTGCGCCTCGAGGGTGGCGGCCCGGAGCGCGTCGATGGCGTCGCGGACCGCGACCGTGACCGGGACCTGCTCTCCCGGCGCCTCTCCGAGGGCCACGCGCGCGACCTGCATCAGCCCGCGGATCTGCGCGCTGAGCCGGCTGGCGGACTCGTCGATGCCCGTGAGGAGCGCGCGCTCCTCGTCGCCGAGGAGGTCTTCGGCGGCGAGGCTGACCGCGCCCGCGCTGAGCTTGATCGAGTGCAGCGGCTCCTGCAGGTCGTGGCTCGCGGCGTAGGCGAACCGCTCCAGCTCGGCGTTCGAGCGTTCGAGTTGCTGCGCGCGCTCGCGCAGCTGCAGCTCGGCCTCCACGAGGTTGGTGATGTCGCGGATCATCGCGAGCGTCCCGCGCCAGGTGCCGTCGAGCAACGTCAGCGGCGCGACCGACACCTGGGCGGGGAACAGCGTGCCGTCGCCGCGGCGCCGGATCACCTGCACGGTCAGCGTCTGGCCGGCCTGGGCCTCGGCGACGAGCGCCTCGTGGCGCGCACGTTCGTCGTCGGGCACCACCAGGTCGGCGTAGGACCGCCCGAGCACCGCTTCCGCGCGCAGCCCGAACATGGCCTCCGCGCCCGGGTTCCAGGTCACGACCCGCCCGTGCTCGTCCCGCGCGACGATGGCGTCGGGCGCGGCCTGCACGAGCGCGGCGAGCCGCGCCTGGTCCAGCTCGGCCTGGCGCAGCTCGGTCACGTCGTGGGCGATCACGCCGAGCCCCTCGAGGCGGCCGTGCGGCCCCACCAGCGGGAACTTGGTGGTGACGAACTGGTGGTCCGTGCCGTCCCGGAACAGGATCGTCTCGCGGAACGTCGCCGGCGCGCCGGTCTCGAGCACGATCCGGTCCTGTTCGACGCTGCGGACGGCGACCTCGGGCGGGAACAACTCGGCGTCGGTGCGCCCGACCGCGTCGGGCGACGGCACCTCGCCGGCGCCGAAGCTGAAGAACAGGTAGCGCCCGTCGAGGTCCTTGACGCCGATCGCGTTGGGCGCGTTCTCGATGATGCGCTCCAGCAGCCGCTGCTCGCGCCGGCGCTCGGAGACGTCGAGCACGGTCATCGCCGCGCCCGTGATCGTGCCGTCGGCGTCGCGGATCGGCGCCGCGCTGAGCTCGACCTCCACCGCGGTGCCGTCGCTGCGCAACGCCATCGTGTCCGCCCGGAGCGACCCCTTGGCCTCCAGCACGGCGAACAGCGCCGGCGCGCCGATCCGGTACTCGGCGGTCACCAGCAGGTCTCCCGACTGCCCGACGATCTCCGCCGCCGACCAGCCGAACAGGCGCTCCGCGGACGGGCTGAAGAACAGGACCGTGCCGTCGACGTCGACGCCCAGGATCGCCTCCAACGCGGCGTCGACGATGCCGCGCAGGCGGGCGGCGGCCGCGTCGGCCGAGTGCCGGAGCGTGACGTCGCGCGCCATCCCGGCGACGCCGATGACCGCGCCCGCCTCGTCGAACATCGGCGAGAGCGTCAACTCCGCGGGGAAGGTCGAGCCGTCCTCGCGCCGGAGCTGGAGGATCAGCGCGTCCGAGACGGCCTCGCCGGCCAGCAGGCAGCGCACGATCGCGCGGGCCTCCTCGCGGTCCTCGGGAGCGGTGAACGCCGTGACGTCCGTACCCCGTAGATCGGCGCCGTCGAGCCCGAACAGCGCGTCGGCGAACGGGTTGACGTACGTGATGCGGCCCTCGCGATCACCGAAGACGATCGCGATCGGCAGGCTCTCCGCGGCAGCGGCGAAGAGAGCGGACTCGGGCGACCTGGACCGGGGCACGACCGGACCAGCATAAGTCCCCTAGAAGGTCAGAAGGTGCAGAGCGGGAATGCCCGATTGGGCACCCCGCTTGCACCTAAAAGGCCTGGATCAGTCGACCATCGGCGCGTAGAACTCGCGCTTGCGGTCGACCAGACGCGGGATCGCGTCGCCGAAGCCGAGGCGCTGGAAGTGCTCGGTCTCGGTGTGGGCGGTGTACGCCGCCTCGTCCGTGTAGACCTCGAAGATGAAGAACTTCGAGGGGTCCTCGGGGTCGCGGTTCGGGACGTAGACCAGGACGCCCTCCTCGGCACGTGAGGGCTCGACCAGCTCGGTCAAGCAGCGCGCGACTTCGTCTTCCTCGCCGGGCTTGGCGATCCAGGTCACCGCGACGGTGTAGGCCATTCTTCCCTTTCGTTGTTCACATCCGCGTGTCGGATCGGCCCGCGGGCCTCCCGCAGCGGCATTCCGTGGCGCCCCGCACGGTGGGCGATGATCTCGGCCAGGACGGCGACCGCCGTCTCCTCCACGGTGGAGGCGCCGATGTCCAGCCCGCAGGGCGCGAAGATGCGGTCGATCTCGTCGTCGGTCACGCCGACGTCGCGGAGCCGCCGGTTGCGGTCCGCGGTGGTGTTGCGCGAGCCGAGCGCGCCGATGTAGCCGGCGCCGGTGCCGAGCGCGGCCTGCACGGCCGGCACGTCGAGCTTCGGGTCGTGCGTGAAGATGAGCACCGCGTCGCGCGGGCCGAGCTCGACGCCGTCGAGCACCGCGTCCGGCCAACCGACCTCGGTCTCGGCGGCGGCGCTGAAGCGGCGCGACTTCAGGAAGGCGGAGCGCGGGTCGGCGATCGTCACGCGGTAGCCGAGGCCCTTGGCCAGCGGCGCGAGCGCGCTCGAGAAGTCGATCGCGCCGAACACGACCATCCGTGGCGGCTCGGCCTGGATCGAGTTGTAGACGCGCAGGCCGGAGCCGAGCGACGCGCCGTCCTCGCCGAAGTCGCGCAGCGAGGAGCGACCCTCCTGCAGCAGCCCCTGCGCCTCGCGCGTGGCGTTCTTGTCCAGCAGCTCACCGACGCCGAGCGACCCGATCGTCCGCTCGCCGTCGACGAACAGCTTCGCGCCCGCGTCCTCGCCGTCGAGCAGCGTCACGAGCCCGGCGGGCGTGTGGTCGATCGTCGCCTGCAGGTCGGCGAGCACGGCGTCCTGATGCTCGGGACGGAGCTCGTGGATGAAGATGTGGACGATCCCGCCGCACATCAGCCCGACCGTGCCGGCGAGCTCGTCGCTGATGCCGTAGGTGACGAGCTGGGGCGCGCCGCCCGACTCCAGCATCTCCATCGCGGCCGCGGCGACCGCGCCCTCGACGCAGCCGCCCGTGATCGACCCTTCGATGCCGCCCTGGTCGTCGATGTACATCGAGGCGCCGACGTCGAGCGGGGAGGACCCCTCGACTTCGACGAGGAGCCCAGCCGCGACCCGCCGCCCGTCTCGCAACCATCCGGCGACGGCGCTGGCGGTGTGCTGGACTGGACGGGTCATCCTATGCCTCCTCGAGCCTGTAGATGCGGCGCGCGGTCCGGCCGAGGATGTCGTCCTGGACGTCCTGCGGAAAGCCGGCGAGCACGCCGAACCACGCATTGACCAGGCTAGAGAAGTCGGTCCAGATGCTCTCCACCGGGAAGTTGGTGCCGAACACCGCGCGGCCTGATCCGAACTCGTCGACGACGACCTGCGTCACGGTCTTGATCCACTCCGGGTCGACGCGGTGGATGAACGTGCCCTGGCCGGACAGCTTCACGTTGAGGTTCGGGAACTGCGCGAGCTCGTGCAGGAACTCGCGCCACGGCTCGCCCTCGATCGGCATGCCCGCGTGGATGATCACGAACGTCAGGTCCGGGTGGTTGCCGAGCAGCTCCTTCACGTACGGGAGCTGGTTCGGGAACGCCTGCAGCTCGAACACCCAGCCGCGCTCGGCGATCCGCTCGAGGTTCTCGTTGAAGATCGGGTCGAGCATGGCGTCCGCGGACTTCGCGAACCGGAACGCCTCGTGCTCATGCCAGTGGACCTGCAGGCGGCATCCGCGCATCAGCGGCGAAGCGGCGATCTGCGCGTCGAACGTCTCCGAGGCCCGCGGGCTGAAGAGGTCCGCGGAGCCGACGATCGCACTCGGCCGGCCCGTCTCCTCGTGCTGGGACTGGACCCACTTGACCTCGTCGACCGACCGGTCCAGCGGCCAGTTGGCCTGCGTGTAGACCGACTGCGTGAAGCCGTGCGCGGCCGCGTCGGCGCCGTACTCGGCCGCCAGGTAGTCGCGTTTCTGCAGGGCCTCGTAGGGCCCGAAGATCCGCGGGATCATCGGCCCGCTCAGCCACGGGAGGTCCTGCACACGCCAGATGTGGTGATGGGCATCGACGTATCCGCTCACAGCTCACGCACCCTTTCCAACAACGAATCCAGTTCGCGCGCGCCCGCGAGGTCGACCTCGTCGACGATCGCGGCCATCGCGCGGGTGACCGGCTTGTACTCCGGATGGAGCGCCAGCGGCGACCACCACAGCAACTTGTGCGACAGGCGGGCGAGCCGATGGACGGCCGCCACCATCTGCGCGGGATCGCCGCGCTCCAGCCCGTCCGAGAGGACGATCGTGAGCGCGCCGCGCGCCCGGTCGGCGTAGCGAGGCGTGGTCACGAACTCGTGCAGCGAAGGTCCGATCCGCGTGCCGCCGTCCGCGTCCTCGACCACGGCACTCACCTCGGCCAGCGCCGTCGCGAGCTCCCGCTGGCGCAGCTGGCGCGTGACCCGCGTCAGGTGCGTGCCGAACGTGAACGTCTCGCACTGCGCGGCCCACGCGAAGCGCAGGTAGTCCGGCGTGTGCTCGCGCAGGGAGCCGGACACGTCGATCAGGAGCAGCAGCGGCCGCGTCCGGTGCGGGCGGCCGCGGCGGGCGAGCATCGTGATCTCACCCGTGCGGGTCGCGTGGCGCAGCGTGCGGCGCACGTCGATCTGCCCGCGGCGATGCGGCCGGCGCCGGCGCGAGCGGATCTTCGGCAGGTGCTCGCGCAGCGCCCGGCGCAGCTCGCGCAGGTCGTCGGCGTCGCCCTCGAACGTGCGCTTGTGGCGCAGGTCGTGGACGCTCGCGCTCTTGCCGGTGCCTTCGGAGAGCTCCTGCGGGGCGAGCTCGCCGCTGGACTTCGGCTCCGGCGCCTCTTCCTCGCCCTCCTCGTTGGGCACCTCCTGCGGCGGGGCGCCGAGGAAGTGCATGGCGAAGACGGCGTCGAAGAACGGGAGGTCCTCGAGCCGGATGACGAGCGTGACGCGCGCGAGCCAGTACAGCCGCGTGATGTCGTGCGGCGGGTTGTCGCGCAGCGCGGTGAGGAAGTCCACCCGCCGCTCCATGCCGACGTGCAGCGCCGAGACGAACTCCTCGAGCAGCTCGTCGGCCGCGATCACAGCCCGAGCCCTTCCGCGTGCGCGAGCACGTTCTCGGTGTCTTCCTGCTCCTTCACGAGCAACCCGAGCGAGCGTCGCAGCGCGCTGGGCCACGCCGAGCCTTCGTCCGAGAGCAGCTTCGCCGCCTGCGCCCACTCGATCGTCTCCGCGATCCCGGGCGGCTTGATCAGCGACAGGTCGCGCACGCCCGCCACGGCCGCGACGAGCGTCTTCGCCGCGTCCTCGGGGAGCCCGGGCACGCGCGACTCGATGATCCGCCGCTCGCGCGAGGAGTCCGGGAACGCGATCCAGTGATAGAGGCAGCGCCGCTTGAGCGCGTCGTGCAGCTCGCGCGTGCGGTTGGAGGTCATGATCACGATCGGCCGCTCGACCGCGGCGATCGTCCCCAGCTCGGGGATCGTGATCTGGAAGTCGCTCAGGAACTCGAGCAAGAAGGCTTCGAACTCGGAGTCCGCGCGGTCGATCTCGTCGATCAGCAGCACGCACGGCGTCCGCAGCGCGCGCAGCAGCGGGCGCTCCATCAGGAACGACTCGTCGTAGAGCTCGCCGACCGGCTTGCCCTCGGCCTCGCACGTGCGGATCGCCAGCAGCTGCTTCGGGTGATCCCACTCGTACAGCGCCTGCGCCGCGTCCAGGCCCTCGTAGCACTGCAGGCGGATGAGCTCGCGCCCGTGCACACGTGCGAGCACCTTCGCGATCTCCGTCTTGCCGACGCCCGGCTCGCCCTCCAACAGGAGGGGACGGCCGAGCGTCAGCGACAGATGCGCCGCGGTGAGCAGCCCCTCGTCGGCGAAGTACTGCTCCGCCGCGAGGGACCGCCCGAGCTGCTCGATCGGATCAGGCACTCGCCCGCAGCTCGTCGAGCCCGCGCAGGACCGACTCGGGCGTGAACGGCATCTCGATCAGCCGCACGCCGCACGCGTCGAAGACCGCGTTGGCGATCGCCGGGATCGGCGCGTTGGCCGTCATCTCGCCGATGCCCTTCGCGCCGTACGGCCCGTTGGCCGCCGGGAACTCGATGATGTCGGACTCCATCTTGGCGTTGTCCGCCGGCCCGGGCATCAGGTACTCCTCGAAGTCCCGCGGGCCATGGTCGCGCTGCGGGTAGTACGGGTCGGTCGCCTCGTACAGCGCGTGCGAGATGCCCATCCAGGCGCCGCCCTCGATCTGCTGCTTGGCCATCCGCGGGTTGATCGCGCGGCCGACCTCGTAGACGTTGTGCAGCGCGAGCACCTCGATGACGCCGGTCTCGTCGTCGACCTCGACGTCGGCCACCGTGCAGGCGTGGGCCTGCGCGGAGTCCGGGTCCATCTTGCCCGTCTCGGGGTCCGGGTAGGAGCGCTCCTTGAGGAAGATGCCGCGGCCCGCGATCGTGCGGCCGAGCTTGAAGTGCGCGGCCATCGCGAGATCCACGACGTGGATCTTGACCTCCTCGGAGCCCTTGAGCTTGATGAAGCCCGTGCCGTCCGTCTCCAGGTCCTCGGCGTCGACCTCGAGCTCCTCGGCGGCGGCCGCGAGCATCGCCTCGCGCGCCTCCTGCGCGGCCATGATCACCGCGTTGCCGACGCGGTGCGTGCCGCGCGAGGCGAACGTGCCCATGCAGTGCGGGCCCGTGTCGGTGTCGGCGGTGTCGACGATGATGTTCTCGTACGGCAGCCCGAGCGTCTCGGCCGCGACCTGCGCCGCGACCGTCTTCAGGCCCTGCCCGAGGTCCACCGACGACAGGGACACGACGAAGTTGCCCGTCGTGGTCGAGTGCACGAGCGCCTGCGTCGGGTCACCGCCGAGGTTCATGCCCGTGGGGTAGTTGACGGCGGCGTAGCCGCGTCCGCGGAGCTTGGCCATCTAGCGCGCCTCCTTCGACGACATCGCCCGGTACTCGTCGGGCAGCTCGTGGCCGACCTGCTCGGCCGCCTTCTGGATGACCTCGATCAGCGCGGTGCCCTCCGCGACCTTGTGGTGGGCCTTCATGTCCCCGTCGCGGTAGGCGTTCTTGAGCCGCAGCTGCAGCGGGTCGAGGTCCAGCGCCCGCGCGATCCGGTCCATCGTCGTCTCCAGCGCGAAGTCACCGATCGTCACGCCGAACCCGCGCATGGCGGACGAAGGCGTGCGGTTGGTGTAGACGCACCACGAGTCGATGTGGACGTTCGGGATGTTGTAGGGGCCGGGCATGTGCGCGGCGGCCTTCGTGGTCGCGTACGGGCTGTGGCGGCTGTACGCGCCCGCGTCGGCGTAGAGCGTGACCTGACGGGCGACGATCGTCCCGTCGTTCATCACGCCGTCCTTGATGTAGATGCGCTCGGCCGCGCGCGGGGAGGAGATCTGCATCTCCTCGTAGCGGTCGTAGACGTACTTGACCGGCTTGCCCGTCTTCATCGCCGCGATGCACGTGATCGGCTCCACCGTCACGTCGACCTTGCCGCCGAACCCGCCGCCGACGGTGCCGCCGACGACCTGCAGCTTGCCGAACGGCACGTCGAGGATGAGCGCCGTGTTGTCGAGCGTGAAGAACGCGGCCTGCGTGTTCGAGTAGATCTTCAGGCGGCCGTCGTGCCGGGGCTCGACAATGCACCCCGTCGTCTCGGTCGGGGCCTGCTCGATCGGCTTGGACTGGTACTTGAACTCGAAGATGTGGTCGGCCTCGGCGAAGCCCTTCTCCACGTCGCCGAGACGCACGCGCCGGCAGTGGTGCCCTTCGTACTCGAAGTAGTTGGTGCCGTGCGGCTTGAGCGGATAGGCGTCGGCCTTGATCGCCTCTTCGACGTCGAAGATCGGCTCCAGGTCCTCGTACTCGACCTTGACCGCCGCGGCGCCCTCACGCGCGGCGCGCTCGCTCGTGGCCACCACGGCCACGATCGGCTCGCCGTACCAGAGCACCTTCTTCTCGGCCAGCACCAGCTCTTCGGGGTAGCCGACGTTGATGAGCGTCAGGACCGTGTACCAGTTCTTCGGCACGTCCTCGTGCGTGAGGATCTGCACGACGCCCTTGACCTTCTCGGCCTCGGACGTGTCCACCGACACGAGGTTCGCGTGGTGGCGCTCGGAGCGGTGCATCTTCAGATGCAGCATCCCGGCGGGGTTGACGTCCTCGAAGAACTGCGTGCGGCCCGTGACGTGGCCGAGCGAGTCCAGGCGCTGGACGGGCTTGCCGATGACGTCGAACGTGCTGTTGCCGTTGGCGCCGTTGCCCTCGCTCATGACGTCGCCTCCGCGGCGATCAGGATCGCCTCGATGATGCTCTCGTAGCCCGTGCAGCGGCAGACGTTGCCGGAGATCGCCGTCACCACGTCCTCGCGGGTCGGGGCCGGGTTGACCGCGAGCAGCGCCTCGGCGGCCATGATCATCCCGGGCGTGCAGAAGCCGCACTGGGTGGCGAAGTTGTCCAGGAACGCCTGCTGGAGCGGGGAGAGCCCGTCGGCGGGCGTCGTCCCCTCGAGCGTCCTGACGGTCGCGCCGTTGATCGTCTCGACCGGGACGAGGCAGCTCATCACGGCCTCGCCGTCGACGTGACAGGTGCAGGTGCCGCACGTGCCGACGCCACAACCGCGCTTGGCGGCCGTGAGGCCGAGCGTGTCCCGCAGCGCGCCGAGCAGCGTCGTGCCCGGCTTGGCGATGAACTCCTCTTCGGAGCCGTTGACGGTGATCTCGATGACGCTAGACGGCATTGGTGAGCGCCCTCCGGACGTGGACAGGCAGGACGCGGCGGCGATACCAGGCGCTCGCGTACGCGTCGTCGAACGGGTCGGCGGCCTCGAGGGCGGCCTCGGCCGCGCCGTCGATGTCGCCCTCGGCGAGCTTGGCCTCGGCCGCGAGCGCGCGCACGGGACCGGGCGCGACGCCGCCGAGCGCGATCCGCACGCCGTCGGAGGCGACGGTCACGATCGACGCGCTGTTCTGCTTGCGCCGCATCGCCTTCGTGTAGTACCAGTGCTCCGGGACCTTGAAGGTGATGCTCGTGACCACGTCGCCGGTCTTGTCGATCTGGGCGTCCAGCGCGAGCAGGCAGACCGCGAGGTCGCCGTGCGGCTGCGGGGCGAACAGGTTGCCGCCGACCGTGGCCATGTTGCGGATCGTGGGGGAGGCGATCGACGCGATCGACTCGCGCAGGAACGGGACCTCGCGCGCGAGCTGCGTCAGCGTGGTGGTCGCGCCGACGCGGACGGTGTCGCCGTCCGTCTCGACGCCGGAGAGCCCGGCGTTGCGCAGGCTGATGATCGACTGGTCCGGCCCGAGGTGCGGGTACAGGCCGGTGCAGCCGGCGACCAGCACGCCCTTGCCTTCGTCGAGCAGCGCCACGGCCTCGTCCACCGAGGTGGGAACGTGGACCAGCATCGCTAGATCTCCACGACCGGGTTGCGCAGCACGCCGATGCCCTCGATCTCGCACTCGACGACGTCACCGTGCTTGAGCGACTGCTTGGGCTCCATGAACTCGCCGCAGCCCCAGGGCGTGCCGGTGACGATCACGTCGCCCGGATCGAGCGTGAACGAGTGCGAGCAGAAGCTCACCAGCTCGGCGACGCTGAAGATCATCTCGCTCGTGTTGGAGTCCTGCTTGACCTCGCCGTTCACGCGCGTGATCAGCTTCAGGTTCTGCGGGTCCTCGATCTGGACGACCTTCGGCCCGAGCGGGCAGAACGTGTCCAGGCTCTTGGCGCGCACCCACTGCACGTCGGCGAACTGGAGGTCACGCGCGGAGACGTCGTTGGCGATCGTGTAGCCGCCGACGTAGGACAGCGCGTCCTCGATGGAGACGTTGCGCGCCTCCTTGCCGATGATCGCGGCGAGCTCGACCTCCCAGTCCACGCGCTCCGTGAGCGCGCGCGGGATCTTGATCTCCTCGCCGTCGCCGATCAGCGACGTCGTGAACTTGCAGAACACGAGCGGCTGCTTGGGCGGCTCCGCCCCAGACTCGCGCACGTGGTCCATGTAGTTGAGCCCGATCGCCACGATCTTGCCCGGCCGTTCGATCATCCGGTCACCGCACTTTCGACGTTCTCCAGGTGGCGCAACATCGCCGCTCTGGCCTCCTCCGCGTCGCCGGCGGCGATGGCCGCGGCGATCTCCACATGATCCTGCGCGCTCTGGGCGCGCACCTTCGCCAACCGCCCGGTCCGGCGCCGGCTCGCGAGGCCCATGCTCGCCACTGAATCCAGCAGCCGGCTGAGCACCGCGTTGTCGGCCGCGCGGGCGATCAGCCCGTGCAGCTCGATGTCGTTCCACATGAACGCCTCGGCGTCCTCGAGCGCCTCCGGGGAGGACTCGGCACAGCGCACGAGCTCCTCCGCGGCGGCGATGTCGATCCGCTGGGCCGCCAGCGCGGCCAGACCGGGTTCGACGAGCTTGCGCGCCTCGAACAGCTCCGCCAGTCCGGCATCGCTGAGGCTGAGCACTAGCCCGACCGGCCGAAGTAGTTGCTCCGGTTCCAGGGCCGTCAGGTACGTGCCGTCCCCCTGGCGCATCTCGGCGACGCCGAGCATCGCCAGCGCCCGCAGCGCCTCGCGCAGGGACGAGCGGCTGACACCCATGGAGGCGGCCAGCTCGCGCTCAGGCGGCAGGCGGTCTCCCGGCTTGAGCTGACGCTCGGTGATGAGCGCGATCAAGCGCGCGGCGATCTGGTCGGGGAGCGCGTCCCGCTGCACCGTGCCGAAGGCAATTGGCCGGACCATTGAACCACCAGGCTACCAGGGACGTGACTCGTGCTGTCCATCCGTATAGGGTTGAAAACAGGGTGAGGGGTAAATGAGTGACCAGAATCTGGTCGAACTTCAGGGGATCCATAAAGCGTTCGGCGACAACGTCGTCCTGGCCGGCGTAGACCTTTCGGTCGCGCGCGGCGAGGTGATCGTGATCGCCGGGCCTTCGGGCTCCGGGAAGTCGACGATGTTGCGCTGCGTCAACGGTCTGGAGACAGCAGACCGTGGCGAGATCACGTTCGACGGACGACCCGTGAAGCCGGGGAAGGGCTTATCGGCGTTACGGGCGGAGATCGGGTTCGTGTTCCAGCAGTTCCACCTCTTCCCACACATGTCGGTCCTGGACAACATCGTCCTGGCACCGGTGAAGGTCAAAGGCATCGCGCGGGACGCGGCGCGCACACGCGGGCAGGAGCTGCTCGAACGTGTAGGGATCGCCGAGAAGGCGCATCAGTTCCCGGCCGAGTTGTCGGGCGGGCAGCAGCAGCGGGTGGCGATCGCGAGGGCGCTCGCCATGGACCCGAAGCTGATGCTGTTCGACGAGCCGACCTCGGCGTTGGACCCGGAGATGATCCGGGAAGTGCTCGACGTCATGCGCGACCTCGCTCGCGAGGGCATGACGATGCTGGTCGTCACGCACGAGATGGGCTTCGCCCGTGAGGTGTGTGACCGACTGGTGTTCATCGACGGTGGCCTGATCGTGGAGGAGGGGCCGCCCGCGGAGTTCTTTGCCAATGCGCAGTCGGAACGCGCGCGGGAATTCGTCGACAAGATCATCCACCACTAGGGGGAAGGGCGGAGGACATGCAGGGTTTGCGTTGGCTGGGAGTAGCGCTGACGGTAGGCGCGTTGGCGTTTGCGGGATGTGGGGACGACGAGGCGCCGTCGGGGAGCGGCGCCGCGGGTGGGGAAGCGACGACGGAGGCCACTCCGGCCGCGACCGCCGAGAAGTTCGCGGCGGACACGTCGCTGGGTGCGATTCAGGCCAAGGGCGAGATCACGATCGGCGTCAAGTTCGACGTGCCGCCGTTCGGCATCAAGAACCCGCAGTCGGGTGAGGTCGAGGGCTTCGACATCGAGATGGGCAAGGCCGTCGCGGCCAAGCTCGGCGTCGAGCCGAAGTTCATCGAGGCGATCTCGGACAACCGCATCCCGTTCCTCGAGGACGGCACGGCGGACCTGATCCTCTCGACGATGACCATCAACGAGGAGCGGGTCGGGCAGATCAACTTCTCCGATCCGTACTTCATCGCGCGCGGTCGCGTGCTCGTGCCGGGTGACTCGGACATCACGGGCGTCGCGGACCTCGCGGGCAAGAACGTCTGCACGGCGCTCGGCTCGACCTACGAGGCGAACCTCAAGAAGCAGGCCCCCGAGGCCAAGCTCAAGCTCGTGGACTCCTACTCGGAGTGCTTCGAGCTCGTGCAGAACGGCGCGGTCGACGCGGTCTCCACGGACGACGTGATCCTCACGGGCATGATCATCCAGGACGAGACGCTGAAGCTCGTCGGTGACCAGCTGACGCAGGAGCCCTACGGCGCCGGCATCAAGAAGGACGACCAGGAGATGACCGACTTCGTCAACGGCGTCTTCACCGAGCTCAAGGACAACGGCACCTGGCTCAAGGTCTACGACGAGTGGGTCGGCAAGTACACGGGCGAGCCCGGCGAGCCGCCGACGATCGGCGTCGACGAAGCCGTCGAGCTGGTCAAGAACAACTAACGACGTCGCTTGATCGACGTCCTCACAGAGCACTGGTCCGAGTTCAGCTCGGGCTGGTGGGTGACCGTTCAGATCATCGCGGGCTCCTTCGGGATCGCGATGGTCGTCGGCACCTTCGTGGCGGCGTTCCGGATCGCGCCCAACAAGTGGTTGCAGCGCCTCGGCGGGCTCTACGTCGAGGTGTTCCGGAACATCCCGCTGCTCGTGCTCCTGTTCATCTCGTTCGCGGGATTGCGCCGCGCGGGCGTCGACATCGGGCCGTGGGTCGCCGGTATCGCCTCATTGGGGCTGTACACGGCGGCCTACGTGGCCGAGGCCCTGCGCTCGGGCGTGTTCTCGGTCGGCAAGGGCCAGATCGAGGCCTCGCTCTCGCTCGGGTTCTCGTACGCCGAGACGTTGCGCCGGATCGTGCTGCCGCAGGCGTTCCGCACCGTCATCGCGCCGCTGGGCTCGCTCACCATCGCGATGATCAAGAACTCGGCGATCGTGGGCGTGTCACTGCTCGCGCTGCCTGATCTCTTGAAGCAGGCCCGCGTCGTGTCGGCGCGCACGTTCCAGACCGACGAGACGTTCTTCTGGGCGGCCGTCGGCTACATCATCCTCACCGGGGCCGCGACGCTGATCTTCCGCGCCCTCGAAAAGCGATTCGCGATCGCCCGATGAGCTACCTCTTCAGTCCCGACAACTGGGAATGGCTCTGGACCGGCAACAACGCCCGGTTCATCCTCGAGGGGTTCCTCATCAACCTGGAGATCGCGGTCATCTCGATCATCTTCGCGTTGATCTTCGGGCTCGTGCTGGCGTTGCTGCGGCTGTCGGTGCTCAAGCCTGTGAGCTTCCTCGCGGGCGCGTGGGTCGATGTCTTCCGCAACCTGCCGCTGATCTTCCTGATCCTGTACTTCGCCTTGGGGTTGCCCCAGTCGTGGAAGCAGGCCTGGGAGGACGCGATGCCGAGCTGGGCGCCCGAGGCGTTCCAGTCCGGCCTGGTGCTGGGCGCCTTCATGGGCCTGATCCTCTACAACAGCGCGGTGCTGGCCGAGATCATGCGCGCCGGCATCCTGTCGTTGCCCAAGGGCCAGGGCGAAGCGGCGTCCGCGTTGGGCATGACCCGTCGCCAGGCGCTGCGCTACGTGATCCTGCCCCAGGGCCTGCGCCGCATGGTGCCGGCCACGGTCTCGCAGCTGATCACCCTGAACAAGGACACGACGCTCGTGTCCATCATCGCCATCACCGAGGTCATGCGCCGGGGGCGCATCGTCACGTCGTCGGGCTTCTTCGGAGACGTGACGGCACCGATCCTGCAGGTGTTCATCTTCATCGGGTTCCTGTTCGTGGTCGTGAACTACCTGCTCTCGCGGCTGTCACGCCGGCTGGAGATCCGTGAGCGCAAGATCACGGGCACCAAGCTCAAGCGCGTCGGCGGCCTCGAGGACCAGGTGGCGGCGGACCCGGTCTAGTACGTGGGCGTAGGGAGGCAGTCGTCGTTGGGAGTCGGAACCCGTCGGCACCTCCCTGCACTCGCCCCTGGACTCGCGTGCTGGTGCGTGTCGTTCGCGGGGCTCTTAAGTGTGCTGGGAGGTACCGCCGCGTTCCGCCTAGGAAGCTAGGTTGGCGAGCGTGGCGCCTTCTCTTTGGTGGCGCGTCTGAGGGAGGCGGGGGAGAGGTGCCGTGGCCTTTCGCCTCCTTGGCTTCCCAGAGATCAAGTCAGCCCTCCCGCTTGATCGCCGAGGCGTTCCCGTGGAAGCCGCGCCCTCGGGGTGGGCTTCCCTGACATCTCTGGCCCTTCGGTGCTCTCGGGCGCGGTCCGCTTGGCATAGACCCAAGCTGGGCATCGCTGTCGCTGTCTCCAGTGGCGTCGGTGGACGGCGTCATTCGAGCGCCATCGAAGTACGCGTTTGTCCACACAGACGCTATTTTTCGATTGCCGTCGAACAGCCACGGGCCGCTCGTCACAGCTTCTAGCACGGTGCAGCTCGAACCCGGGTCCGTCCGACGTCTCGCACACCCTATGGCGGTGTCCGACAATCCCCTTACGCGTGCCGGCGAAATCCTGAAGGCGGCGGACTACGTGAATCTCGAGCAGCGGGTAGCGCGACAGGGCGAAGCTTTGCTGCTGATGCACGAAGCTCTAATTGAGATCGCTTCCGAATTGCGAAGGATCCAACGGGGAGACCTGCCCCCTGGGACGGTGGCTAGGTACTAACAGTGGCTGAGTAGCTCCGACTACAGGCCCGGGAGCGATTGCCGTCTCGGCCCACACGGACTCGGGTCTTGTCGGCCCCCCCAAAGGGGCGGCGAGTTTGCCGGGCAGAGCCGTGAGCAGTGCCGCTTCCGACGGTTCCGTCGTCGCAGGCGAGGACAATGCTGTCTGTGCTCAATGCTTCTGCGAGCGATAACGAGGATCGGTCTGAGCGAATTCGCGATTTCGTGAGCCTCGGAGGCAAGGTCGTCGGTGCCGTTGCAGGGTCCGCCATTGGATTGCTGGGAGGACCTGAGGCGGCGCTCGCCGGTGGCGCTGCTGGCACGACCGTTGGGGAAGTGCTTGCAAGTGCCGGCGTCGAGTTCTTCGATAGGCGGCTGGCTGAACGGCAGGGTGTACGAGCAGCGGCGGCGCTCGCCGTGGCGACCGTAGAGATTGACCGTCGCCTCGCTGAAGGCGAGCGCCCACGCCCCGATTTCGCGGACTATCCAGCGGAGGACTCGGACGCATCGCAGGTACTCGAGGGGACGCTGATGACGGCTGCCAACTCGTATGAGCAGCGCAAAGTCCCGTACATGGGCCGATTCTTCGCGAACCTGGCGTTCGACGAAACGGTGTCCGTCTCACTCGCGAATCTGATCTTGAAGCTGCTCGATCGATTGACCTACGGGCAATTCAGGGTTCTGGCGACTCTCGCAAGCGAGAACTACCTCGAGATGCTGATTCAGCTCGGCGCCGAGCGCAGAGAGGGAACCTTCAGCTCCAACGACGATGTGGTCGCCGAGATGGACGAACTGTCTTCTATCGGGCTCATCGGAGTCGGACAAACGGACGGCCAAGTGGTTCCTCTTACGGCCGTTATCGAGGGCAGCTCGTGGAGGACAATGGACCTATATCGCGCCCGGCTCACGCCGCTGGGAGTCCGCGTGCACAGGCTTCTTGGGCTAGCCGCGATGCCAGACTATGAGAGGGACGCGGTGGTTGCCTCTCTGCGTGGGCAGGCGTAGAGGGTCGGGGCGTCGCCGTACGACCGTGTCACCACGCCGGTCTCTCTCGCGCTGAGGCACGCAGCTCCGAACGGTCGGGCAAAGGGTGTCTCTCGACGATCGAGCTACTCCGTCGGCGACCGTCGCCACGCTGTCGCTTTGCATGGGGACCAGCAGTGGTGCACGAGAGCCCGGAGCCCGGCTTCGGCTGCAGTGCGCCGCGGGCGCGGGCGCCCAGATGCCGCGTCACAGCTCCTGCTGGTGATTGCGGTTCCGCCGAGCGTTCCCGTGCTGACCGCTGAGGAGTTCGCGGCTGGCGCGTCAGGGCACCCGTAGACGTCGAAGGAAACGCGCCTACTGCGGTTGATGCGGCGTGGACGCCGGCTTCGTCGCGTGACCCTCGGTCGGCGGCGTGTCGTCGTCGTCGGAGCTCGCCAACGCTTCCAAGCAGTCCGAAATGGCCTCGGCAATAGCGTCAACCGGCACCACGGTCGCCAATCCGCTGTTTTCCTCAAACACGACCCGGGTGTTCCCCGTCTGCACCGAGACCGCCTCGTCGTGGTACGGCAGATACGAGTCCACAATGCCGATTAGGAACGTCGTCCCGTACTCCAAGGTCTTACCGTCCTCGCCGATCCGCAGCAACGGCTTGAGGAACACCGGCCCGCCACTGTTTCCGGGGAACACGTTGCAGTCGATCATGAAGCCACGGGCTTCCTCGATCACGTCCGCGTCCAGGCGCGCGATGATGCCGCCGCGGACAATTGAGTACTTTCGCTCCACGCCAGAGAGGCCCAACGGGAATCCGCACACGAACACCTCGTCTCCGGCGCCAACGTCTGCGGCAAGTAGCTCCCCAACGTCGAGCCACCCTCCTGGGAGCACAGCCGTGTAATCGACCCCATCCGCATCCCACTGCTCCTCGTCGATGAGCGTGACGGCGACGTCATAGCCCTCGGCGTCGTACCAGCGCGGTCCCTCGTCGTCGCGGGAACTCAAGACGTACCTCGTCGCGTTCGGTCCGGCGTTGATCTTCGCGTATAGGGTGTCCTGTCCAACGACGACGTGCCGTGCCGTCACTAGGAACAGGAACCGAACGATCTCCTCCTGGTTGTCGGCGTCGGGAAATTCCACCTCAACCAGCACGCCGCTACCAAGCGCTTCGAAGTCCGGCTCCTCGTCGGGGTCGTCAGGGTCGTCGGGGTCGTTCAGGGTCTCCAACGCAACGACTGCATCGAGGTATCTCGTGGGCAAGAGGGACATGCGCGCCAGGCTATTCGATCGGTAGCTCTCGATTGGAGAGGCGGTCCACCGCTGTCGTCGATGCTGGCCCGCGCAGTGTGGCGCCAAGCCGCCCCAGTCAGAATCCGCGTCCGCACTCGCATTCAGGCGAACTCGATCCTGACGCGACCTCGCTTCGGCACTGTCGCAACGGACGACAAGCGAAGATGGTCCTTCTCGACGATTGCGCCATCCACCGGGCCAGCGGTGGCTGTCGCTTCGCACGGAAAGCGACAGGAGACGCGACGGCTCCGCGATCTATTCCGTTCGTTCCGAGGACTGCAAGTTGTGGCGTCCCGTCGCGCATGGAATCCTTCTCGTGGAGCCATTTGCCCCAAGTTCGAAGTGAATGACGAGGTATACGTGCCCTCGTCTGTCCTTAGCAATGCGTCCCAACTGCCGCATGCGCTGACGAAGAAGACCGTCCTCGCCACCCACGGTCGCAGCATCACCGTCGACTACGTTGGGGGCGCGACCGTTGACATCGGATCCGCAAGGGTCCACGACTCGCGGATCGGATTCGTGGTGTTGCGCATCGGCGATTTCGTGTCAGAGCCGGCCTTGCTCGACCCACTCGGGAAGTCCGTTCTCCAATTCCTCCGTTTGCTTGTGCCTGATGACCACGTTCGCGTGCTCCAAGTCAGAACGATGTCCGAGCTCACGACGTACTGGGCCGCTAATCACACTCTGTGCAGCCATGTCGTGCTCATCGCCCACGCTGGCGGCGGCACAGTGTCGTTCCTCGACAATGGCCACGTGTCCGGCGCTGACTTGTCCGCAGCGCTTGACGCGGCAGCACCAACAGCTACAGAGAAGGTCTGGGCGTCTCTTGCATGCAGCGGACGAAAGAACTTCGCGAAGGCGTTCTCGGAGTCTTCAGTCTGCTCGCATTTCGTGGCGCCGTTCGGCGTCGTTCACGGGGCCGCAGCGTCCCACTTCTGCCAGAGCTTCTTCCTCACGTTGCTCCTCAACGGCAGCACTGCGGTCAATTCTTTCAACTCCGCCGCCAAGATCGTGATGGGCGAGACGCACTTCCGCCTCTGGCGAGGCGGCAAGATCAAGGCCGGCAAAGCGCTCAGCTAGCAATGCCAGTACGGGCCAAGGCAGCTACCCGCCGCTCCAGAATCGGCTGAGCGCACGCCCAGTCGCGATGGCAACTGATCTCCGCGTGGGGACTGCCTCCCTCATCGCAGGAGCCATGGGTGAGCTGCGTCACGAGCGCCCTGTGTTCCACGTTGAGCGGGATTTCCAGCCTTCGCTGGGATGGCGGTTGCATTCCCAGCATCCGACGGCCCGCGTCAGCCTCGGACCGCGCAACCTTGCGGCCCGCTCTCAGGCGCGACACCGTGGCCATCGGCTACGCCGACAGCTCGAGCCAAGCGGCCCGCGCTTGGTCTGACAGCTGCGCCGCTGCTCCTGGGTTGACAAGCGGAACTAGCACTTCTCGACGGTTCCGCTACGTCACTGGCCGGCGGCTTCGGTTCTCGCGTCGAATGGAAAGCAGCGGTGCCGCGAGAGGCCCATCGGCCTCAGTGCGGGTTTCGGAGACCGGTACGACCCCTTGTCGAGTGAAGTGGAATTCAGATTGGGCCCGGATCGGGCGTCATACTGACCCTGTGCCGACTGACGCCGATCTCATCGCACAGGGGCTGACACCCTTCGACATTGACGAGGTTCGAATCCTCAAGCGCTACCGCGAGCTCGTTGCCGAACTTGAGCACAGTGCGCTTGCCAAGCGCACGAAGCTCACCTTCAACATCGGCGGGGCAGGAGACGACCGGCTTGATGGCGTGACCGTCGACCAGATCAAGTCACTGGCGATGGACTTCCGCAAGCTCGGCTGGAACAACGAACCCAGCGGCGTCACGTTCGACCAGTTGCGCAACCTAATCCAGCGGCACGCACGAGCGTCTGGCACCCCCGAGGGCCGAACGCTGATCGACTGGTTCAAGGAGCTAAAGTCAGTTCGGCGAGAGCTGCTGCGCGGGTCAAGGGTGCTGGGTTGGACGCTCGAACTTCCTGACGGTTCGACGCACGAGGTGACCCCTGAGGAGATTCTCGACGTCTTCATCAACGGGGTGGCGTTCCACTCGGATGAAGCCAAGCGCAAGAGGTGGAATGAACTCGGTGGATGGGATTCCGCGCTCCTGCGGTGGAATCTCGTTCTCGCGATGTGGGACTTCCTCGAGTTGTTCCGCGCACTCGACAAGTTCGTGGGATCGATACTCGCAAATCAGGCGCTGTGCCCGGCGGACACTGAATCCGAAGGTGCGACGCTCCAGGTGAGGGCGTAGGTCAGCCGAGCCCTGGCATCCGACTTACGCCTGGTCATCGAGCGGCTGAACGTTCCGACGCCCATAGCGTTTGCTGCTTGACCGAAATCCGGCTGTGTTCCTCCCAGAGCGCGCTGTCGCACTTGTGTTCAGGACGAGAAGTGGAAGCAGTGCTTTTCGACGATTTGGCACCTCGCTGTACGCGTAACTGATGCACTCCGAGGCGGCCGGATCCGCGAGGTTCGGTTTGCGAGTAGACATCAGCGCCAACGACGAAGGGCGTGCTGGCCGACGCGTTCTTCTTCGTCATCGACGCCTTCTTGGGGTGGGTACCGGAGCGACAGCCGTGGCGAACGATCGTGGCAGGGCTTTACGTCTTAGCCGCGGCTGCGGCAGGCGCGCTGCTCGTTTGGTTGGTCGCTTCCTCGTTGCCCGAGTCTCGCATCCGAGTGGACGAACGCTCCGTCGGGCGAATCGGGGCGAGCTGTTGAGCCGGCGATCACTTGATCGCCGAGACGCACGGCGTCCCTGGACGTTCGTTTAGTTGTGATTTCCTGATCAGTGGCGGTAGCTTGCGCTGTGCCGCAAGGGGCGGCGCCTATCCAATACGCCGGTTTCGGGGGTCACGATGTTCCGAAGGCCAACAGTCAAGCTCAGCCTGCTTGCGTGTGTGGCGCTCGCGGTGTGCGCGGTCGCGATCGGCGCTAGTGGCAAGCCGGCGGAGGCGATCTACAACGGGCAGGTAGTTGCCTGGTCATCGAACAGCCAGTTGGTGAAGGTCCACAAGGCAGCTTCGGGCGGCGGGTACTACTCCTGCGGTGGCGCTCTGATCGACGATTCGTGGGTGCTAACCGCCGCGCACTGCGTCACCGAGACCACTGACGTGTATGGATGCGCGCAGCTGCTCTGGGGCAATCCGACGGATTCCTGCTACGCGCTGATCGAGCGGGCGGGGAACCTGTACCTGGGCTGGAGGGCGTCCAAGGCGTCGGACATGTCCGTGCTGACATCCTCCGGCGGGACGCTCGACGTCGCGCAGGTCAGCGTCTACAACGCGTATGCGCAGACGACGCCCGTTGGCGCGCCCGGCTGGAAGCCGCTTAGCTGCGCGTGGAAGTGCGGCAAGCTCGACCCTGAACACGGGTCGGTCTGGGGTGACGTCGCGCTGCTGCGCCTCAAGACGCCTGCGCGCGGTCTTGCTCACTCGCGGTTGCCGTCGAGCTCTGCGCTGATCAGCGGCGGCCGCGCCATGACCGCATTCGGGTGGGGCGACACGGACTCCGGATCGGGCAACTCCCAGTCGTCGGATCTGCGCTCCACGCGTCCCGGCTCACTGCAGCTCACGGACATCCCGACCATGCCGGGCTGCAACCCCGACTGGCCGTACTCGTCGCAGATCGCGCCGAGCACGGTGCTGTGCACCCGTTCGCCGTCCGCTAACGGCGGCACCGGCAAAGGTGACAGTGGCGGCCCGCTGTACGCCACGGACGCGGATGGGCAGCCGACGCAGGTCGGCGTCGTTAGCTTCGCTCCGCTCACCGGCTTCCCGACCGCTTCTGATCCGCAGCATCCGGCGAGCGTGCCGGCAATGGTCAAGTGGATCCGGTCCAAAACAGGGCTCGGCGGGGACGTGATAAGCGGCTCAGACAATGTCGCGACAGCGCTGATCATCGACAACTCCGGGTCGATGTCCTCCAACGACCCGTCGGCGTTGCGCGGGCAGGCGGCGCGGTCCTACATCACTACCGGCGTCGACGGGGACCACGTCGGCATCATCGGGTTCGAGGACTCCGCCCGGCAAATCTCCCCGATGCGCCAGTTGCCTTCCGGCCGGGACGCGCTGCTGGGCACGCTGACCTCGGCGAACATCTACGCTGGCGGCGGGACGAACATCGGCGCCGGGATGAGCTCAGCGTGCACGCTGCTGCAAAACGGGACCGGGCTGCCGCAGCGCCGCGCCGCGATCCTGCTCACCGATGGCGTCGGCAGCTACTCAAACCAGGCGTCCTGCTTCTCCTCCCGTGGGTGGAAGGTGTTCACGGTCGGGCTCGGCAGCGGCGTCTCGGCCAGCCTGCTGACCAGCATCGCCAACGACACCGGCGGGACCTACCAGCCGGTCCCGACCGCCGCGAACCTCCAGTGCGAGTTCCAGAAGATCCGCGCGCAGATCGCTGGTGCGACCCCGAACCCGTGCGCGTCGGACACGATCCGTGCTGGACAGACCATCCAGAAGCTGGTGCAGGTCGCCAAGCGGACCGCGCAGGCGGTGTTCTCGACCAGTTGGCCGGGCAGCGACATCGTGATGACGCTGGAGTCCCCGTCCGGCCGGCAAATCACCCGCACCACCGAGGACTGGGACGTCACGCACGCAGTGTCCGGCACGCAGGAGTCTTACGTCGTCAAGGTCCCCGAGTCGGGCGAGTGGAAGGTCAGCCTCTACGGTGCGGACGTAGAACCGCAGGGCGAGCCGGTCGTCTTCGGTGCCAGTGCCGTTCCGTTCGAGAACGAGACGCCGACGATCACTCCGACGGTGTCCTCGCAGACTGGCGCGTCGCCGGTGCAGGTCACGTTCACCGCGAACGCCGCTGACAGCGACGGCAGTGTCGTCGACGTCGCCTGGGACTTCGGGGACGGCAGCGCCGGGCGAGGGGAAGCGGTCACGCACACCTACACGACGCCCGGCACATTCACCGCTTCCGCCACCGCCGCCGACGACCAAGGTGAGACGACGACCGTCGTCGCGCCCGCGGTCACCGTGACCGGCGGGGCGCCGTCGGCGTCGTTCACCGCGACCGACCGCGGCCTGACCGTCGACGTCGACGCCAGCGCGTCCGGGGACCCAGACGGGCCGCTGGTCCGCTACGGGTGGGACTTCGACTCCGACGGGACGGTCGACGCGGAGTCCGCGACGCCGCGCGCATCGTTCACCTATCCGTCCGCCGGGGAGTACACGATCACGCTCGCCGTCGAGTCCGGCCAAGGTGAGCTCGCGACTACGATCCACGAGATCGAAGTCGAACAGAACGCCGAGACCCGGACGAACGGGACGGTCGGCGGGACGGTCCCGGCGACGTTGTCGCTGACGCTCGGTGGCCCGGTGGCTCTTGGGACGTTCGCTGCGGGCGTCCCGCGGACCTACACTGCGACGACGACCGCGAACGTGGTCTCTTCCGCCGGCGACGCGACACTGACCGTCGCCGGGCCGGTGCGACTGACGAACGGCCCGTTCACGTTCGCCTCGCCGGTCGAGGTGTCCGGCGTGCCGCGCTCCTGGGACGCTCCAGTGTCCAACGACCCGGTGCCGCTCACGGTCTCGCAGACGATCAGCGCCAACGAGCCGCTGCGTACCGGCCCTTATTCGGCGGCGTTGACGTTCACGCTGTCGACGACCACGCCGTAGTCGGCGGCTGACGTTCCGCTCGCCGCGGTCAACAGATCGCGGCGAGCATCCGCGCCATTCGTCGTTCTAGAGACGCACCAAGTGGCGGTGGCGTCCGGCGCACGACGGGTTCACTTGCGGTATCGCGTGCGACGGCTCAAAGCTACGCAGAAGGGCCGAGCAGAGGCCAGTTCGAAACGGGCGCTTTTCGACGAACTCGCGCATCCGCGGCCATCGCCCAACCCACTCGCCGCCGGGGTTCAACGAAGGGAGCAGCGACTGTCCTGGACGGGGCGTACGGTGCGGCGCCCGGACCAGTGGCTGTCGCTACGGTCGGTGTGTGCCGGACCCGCCATTGCTCCACGGCGTCGGTGATGACGTCGGCTTCGAACTGCGACTCGCCCAGGCGATCGCTTGGTGCTCGACACGATGGGATCCGGCACGCCCCGATTGGTCGCTGCGTACTCCGTCGCTCCGGCCCTCCCTATTGGCAACGGGTCGCGGTTCGACGCTGCGCCACCTGTGCGAGCTGAGGGTGGCCTGGGACCGCGCCGTCTTTGACGCGCGCGCCGCAACCTCGACGGCCGATCTGCACGATGGGCGGCTGCTTGTGTTCGCGCCGGATGAGACGCTCAGCGACGGCGCGGCCGAGGAAGCGACGCTCGGGTTCCTCGATGAGGACAACACTCCTCCGTGGGACACCTGGATCGGAGTGTTCCACGCCCAAGCGAGACTCAGCCCGCGTTGGCACGACGATGCCCCGCTGGATTACCTCGTGAGCTGGGTTCCCAAGGACCTGGTCGACCGGGTGACGATCGGAATCGAAGTCAACCCCGAGGAGTGCTTGGTGTGGCTGGAGGACAGCTGTGTCCCGTTGAGTACTGACTGCCGCGCCAGAGGACTGCTGGCCCGCTGACGCGGCGGCGCTTCCGCTTCGAGCCAGAAGCGAAAGTAGCTCTATTCGACGAACCGACCACAATGACGGGCATGTTCGAGTATCACGGCTGGGCCACGATCCTGGATTCGACCGGATACGAGGACCTCGACGAGGACCCGTCGACCGCCACGCTCGAGGCCGTCCGAAGTGCGATGGCGGACTCGGGCCTAGAGCACCGTGTTGCGCTCGGCGCGCGCAACGGCTCCTGGTTTTTCCAGATCCACGGCCTCAACAACCACCGCAACCCAAACGTCGTGAGGCTCTTCGAGGCCGTTGCCCGCATCGCTCCGGGGTCATACGGAGTGCTGTTCACCCACGATGAGGAAGCTGGGTTAGGAACCCCGCGAGGACCAGACGACACGGGCGAGCTCGACAACTGGTGGTACTGCCGCGTGATGAAGCGCGGTCGCGTCGAGCGGCACGCCGACGCGTTGCTATCGCCGCATGTCCCGACGGTCGAGGACGACCTCGAAGACCCTGCCTGAACCGCATCCCGCACGAGCGGCCAGCAGACGTCCGAAGTGGTGTTTCTCGACGAACTCGCCGCTTTCGCCGGCGCTGTCATCGGAAGCCCTCACCTCGCCCAACCGTGACGTGACCGCTTCAGCGATCGTGCGCTCGACGCCATAAGCGTGGGAACCGCGCCTCGAGATCCCTCTCGTCCCACGGTTCGCCAACGGGCTCTAGGCACATCGGCACGTCGTCGAAGTCCGGCATCTCCCCGCCAAACGCCTCCTCGTACACCGAGCGCGCGGCAAGCCACAGACCCTCAATCTCGAACGTCTCAACGTCCCGCGGTACAAGCTCGGCCAACGCATCAGGCTCGCGGACGCCGATCTCATAGATCGCCTGTCCGCGACTGATCAGCCACCCGCGAAACAGCTCGAACGACGCTTCTCGCATGCCGCCAGCGAGCAGGTAACCAGCGCCCCAGGTGTCCCAGCGGTACGCCTCCCACTCAAAGACATCAAACAACCGCGCGAAGGCCTCCAAGTCCTCGCGCGACCGACCCTCAAGCAGCCGCTCCAGCGCAGGTCCATGCCCGTCAAGGTCTCCACCGACCGCGTCCCGAGACTGATCGATGAGGCGCCAGAACTCCGTCTCAGTCATCACACCACCCATTCTTGCGTCGAAAGGGCGAGCCCGTCAGACCTCAGCTCCCGGCGGCGGGTCGAGTCGCACGGGAGCGGTCCTTTTCGACGAAAAGGGACCTTCAGGGCGCCCGACGTTCCGGTTGCCGCGGTCACGTGCCCGGTCCGCCGGGCTGCGGCGGTGGGTCCATCGGTGACGGCAGCCGCGGCACGATCGAACCTGTGCAGGCGTCGATAACGCGGCGCTCGCCCAAGGGCGCTGCGAGCTCGACGCTTAGGGAGTGCATGTGCCCGGCAGCACGCGTTAGCCCACGTGGCGCAGTGACGACGATCGCGATCGCGACGGCTTCCTTCGTTTCTTTGACCGAGACGGAGTCGAACCGGTGGGCCGGACGAGTGGTGTAGTCGACTCGCAACCGGCGATCGACGGGCTCCGCGTCGTAAGCGTCGATGCGCGCGGGCTTGCGAAACCGTCCTGACGTCACGTCGTCGGAGTATCTCTTTTCGACGATTCCGCGGTTTGAGCTCTGTGGCGGTGCTGACGCTGGTCGCCGGCACCGCTCGGCCTACGTGAGCAGCGCGTGCAGGCCGACGACGCCGCCGAGCAGCCAGCCCAGGCCGACGATCACGATCCCGGCGCCGGTGAATCGCCGCGCGACCGGCCCGCTCGGTTGCGGGTACCGCTTGGATTGCGACTCCACGAACGCCAGCCAAGCGCGGCGGTTCAGCAACATCCGGATGCCGAGCCCGACGAGGATGAGTCCGGCCGGGACGAGCAGCACCAGCCAGCGGTCGTTCCGGCTCGAGAGGACGATGCCGACGAACCCGAGCAGCCAGGCGAGGAAGAACGCGCGGACCATGAGCGTGCGAGTACCCGCAGAATGTCGAACGATGCGCCTCCGTTCGGTCCTTGAAGTGGTCACGGCCCTCGAGCTCACCGGGTGCCGGTTCTGGGTCGCCGGCGGCTGGGGCGTCGACGTGCTCGTGGGCAAGCAGACGCGGGAACACCGCGATCTGGACCTCGCGATCGACGCCGCGTGCGAGGCCGACGCGCTGACGGTGCTGGGGCGCCTCGGCTACGCGATCGAGACGGACCAGCGGCCGGCTCGAGTCGAGCTGGGGGCGGCCGGCGAGCGCTGGGTGGATCTCCACCCGGTGCGGTTCGACGATGACGGCCGCGGGGAGCAGTCGGATCTCGACGGCGGCGCCTTCGAGTATCCGGTCGGCTGTTTCACGGTCGGCCGTCTCGGCGGGCTGGTCGTCCCGTGCCTCACCGCAGCGCAGCAGCTGCGGTTTCGCCAGGGCTATCCGCTGCGCGACGTCGACCGTCACGACCTGGCGCTGCTGGCGGGCCGCTCGTGAGGCCACTCGTGCTCACCGCGGTGCTGCCGCCGCCGGAGCAGGCGTGGCTGGACGGGTGGCGGGCGGAGTTCTTCCCGCCCGAGCGCAACCACCTCGCGGCGCATCTCACGCTCTTCCACGCGCTGCCTGGTGCGCGTCGGGACCTGATCGAGGCGGAGCTCGAAGCCGTCGCAGGACGGACGTCACCCTTGTCGGCGCGCGCGGACGGATTGCGCTTCCTTGGGGCGGGCGTCGCGGTGTCTCTTCACGCACCCGCGCTCGTGGCGCTGCGCGCGGAGCTCGCCGCGACGTGGGCGGGCGACCTTACGCGGCAGGACGAGCAGCCGCTGCGGCCGCACGTGACGGTCTGCAACAAGGTCACACCGGAGCGTGCCCGGGCGGTTGAGCAGGAGCTGGAGGCGCGGTTCGCGCCGCGGGAGTTCACGTTGCCCGGTCTGGCGCTGTTCGCCTATGCCGGCGGGCCGTGGGAGCCGCTGCGCTCGTTCGCCTTCAGCGAGTGACTCTCAGGGTTCTCCGAGGAAACCCACATCGGATCCACACGGGCGAGGGCGATTCTGGGGACATCGAAAGAGGCTGACCCCCTCCGAACAGATCAAGGCTCCCGGGCAGTTCATTCCCTCTCCGACACCCGCCGGCCTCGCATCTCCGGCCGCCGCGCCTGACCCGCGCGGCGGCCACCCTCCTCCGTTTCGAACTCGTGCGGGTGATACTCGACGTAGCGCGCGAGGTGCACCTCGATCCGCTCGGCGTCGTCGGCCATCAGCGCGTCGAACGCGTTGTCGAGCTGTGCGAGCTGATCGCCGTGCGACTCCACGGCCCTCAGCATCCGGCGGGCTGCGGTCCTGCGGCGCTTGGGTTCCGGGTCCTCGAACGCGATCGCGTTGGCCGCTTCGAACAAGCGCTCGAAACGCCGCGCGGTGACCAGCCGCGCGCACACGGGAGCCCGTCTCGCGATGTCCGGCTCGAAGTAGTAGAGCTGCTCGAAGCCGCCCGCCGCGACCTCGTCGGCGGCGGTGATCAGCACGCGGAGCGCCTCCTCACCGGGCGAGCGCGGGTCGTCGCCGATGCGGTCGTACAGCGCGCGGATCGCGGCCTGGCTCAACGCAGGACGCTCTCCGTGATCGTCGGCGCCGCGGCGCCGAGGAAGAAGATCCCGGGCAGGCCGCGGGTCTCGAAGCCCTTGCTCGGGTTGCCCTCGAGGCGGCTGCGCGTGATCGCGAGCGTGCCCGTGCGGTCGTTGCTGACGAAGAAGATCGCGCCGCCACCTTCGCGCGCCTCGTTGTCGCGCAGCTCGCTGTCGGCAAGCGTGAGCGTGAAGCGGTTGCCGTCGTTGTAGATCGCGCCGCCGCTGCCGCCGCCGGGCGTGCCGCCGCGCGCCGGGTTCGCGCCGCGCCCGATCGCGCGGTTGGCGACGAACGCGCTGCGCTGGATGTTCCAGGAGACGCCGATGCTGCTCAGCGCCCCGCCGTTGCTGCACACGTTGCGCGCGAAGCGGCTGGAGATGACCTCGACCGCACGGCCTCGATGCTGCGAGAGCGCACGGACCGCGCCGCCGCCGACGTCGGGCCCGTCCCGGTCGCAGCGGTTGCCGGTGAACGTCGAGCGGACGATCCGGAGCCGCCCGCCACGGGCGAAGATCGCGCCGCCGCCTCCGCCGTCGACGCGCTCGCCGGTCGCGTTCCCGCGCGTGAACGCGATGTCCTGGACGGTCAGCCGCGGCGTGGCCTGGTCCTGGCAGTGCGACGTCGTCCACTTCTGCGCCTCGTCGCACGTGTTCATGTAGAGGATGCGCCGCTTGCCGCCGCCGCTGAGCGTGACCTTCCCGCCACCGTCGAGCGTGACCTCCCGCGAGGTGTTGACCACCTTGGCTGTCGTGCGCAGCGTGATCGTGACCGGCTTCGGCCCGCACGCGAACCGGATGTGACCACCGGCCCGCACGGCCTTGACGACCGCGTTCGACGTACAGCTCCGCGCCGTGCCGTTCCCCACCACCCGCGCGGAGACCAGCACGGTGGGCACGCCCGCATTGTCGGCGTTCGACGGCGGATCGCCCCGCAGCACGCTGGCCAGCACCGCGATCGCGATGGCGACCACGACGACGATGATCGCGACCTTGGTCATCGGAACAGCATGTACCCGCAGAACGCCATCAGCGCAGCTTGTTCGTACATCAGCGAAAGTCGGTTGCGCCGGTCGGCGCGGATCCGCACCATGCAGCGCGTGACCGTTGCCGACCTCACCGCCGCGCTGGTGGCCATCGACTCCGTCAATCCCGCGCTCGTTCCGGGCGGCGCGGGCGAGCGCGAGATCGCCGCGTTCCTGACGCGCTGGGCGGAGGACAACGGGCTCGACGCGCAGGTCTTCGAGCGCACGCCCGGCCGCCCGTCGGTGGTCATCACCGCGCGCGGGACTGGTGGTGGCCGGACGCTGCTGCTGTGCGGGCACACCGACACGGTCGGCGTCGACGACATGGACGTACCGCACGATCCCCGGCGCGACGGCGACCGCCTCCACGGGCGCGGCGCGTGCGACATGAAGGGCGGCCTGGCCGCGGCGTTGATCGCGGCGCGCGAAGCCGGCAACTCAGGCCTCGCGGGCGACGTCGTGGTCGCCTGCGTGGCCGACGAGGAGCACGCGTCGCTCGGCATGCAGGAGGTCCTCGAGCACGTCCGCGCCGACGCGGCGGTCGTCACCGAGCCCACGCGCGAGGAGATCATCGTCGCCCACAAGGGCTTCGTCTGGGCGGAGATCGTCGTCGAGGGCACGGCCGCGCACGGCTCGCGGCCCGAGCGGGGCGTCGACGCGATCGTCCACGCCGGCGCGGTCCTCACGGCCCTCGGCGCGCTGGACGCGGAGCTGGTCGCGCGCGAGCCGCACCCGGTGCTCGGGCGCGGTTCGGTGCACGCCGGCACGATCACGGGCGGCATCGAGGCGTCGTCCTATCCGGGACGGTGCACGATCACCGTCGAGCGCCGCACGCTGCCTGGGGAGTCCGAGGCGACGTTCGCCGCCGAGCTCGAGGCGGTCATCGCACAGGCCGCCCGCGTCCAGCCCGGCCTCCGCGCGTCCTTCACGACCGGCCTCGTGCGCGAGGCGTTCGCGATCGCCACCGACCACGAGCTCGTCCGCCTCACGCAGGACCACGCCACCCGCGAGCTCGGCGCGGCCCCGCCGCTCACCGGCGCGCCGTACTGGACCGACGCCGCGTTCATCGCCGCCGCCGGCATCCCGGCGCTGCTGTTCGGCCCGACCGGCGAGGGCGAGCACGCGGTCGAGGAGTGGGTGAGCGTCGCGTCCGTCGAGGCGGTCACGCGCACGCTGACCGCGCTCGCGACCAGCTTCTGCCGCTAGAGCGGCCAGTCACGTCCGTTGACGGCGGCGAGGTCGGCGGGCGTCTTGCCTTCGTGCGTCACCGCCGACGGGTCGGCGCCGGCGGCGAGCAACCGCTCGGCGGCCCGGGTCGCGCCGTAGGCCGCGGCGGCGTGGAGCGGCGTCCAACCGTGCTGGTCGGTGACGTTCGGATCATGACCGAGCTCGAGCAGGAACTCGAGGACCCAGGGGTCGGGTCCGGCGGCCGCCGCCCGGTGGATCGGGTGCCGACCGTCCTCACCGACTTCGCCGAGCACGGCGCCGAACTCCAGCAGCAGCCGCGCCATGGCGCCGTCGCGCCGATCGAGCGCCTCGCCGATCAGCGAGCACCCCCAGCTGTCGAAGTGCGGGTTGGCGCCGGCCTCGAGCAGCGTGCGCGCCGCCGCCACGTCGCCGCGCTCGACCGCCTCGAGCACCCGGTCGTCCTCGCCCCATTCGTCCACGGATGTAGTGTGCCGGGCATGGGGTTTGACCAGTACCACGAGCCGCCGGAGGAGCTGCCGGCGCGGACCAGGACGTTCGCGCGCCTGTGCGCTTCGCTGACCGAGGAGGCGGAGGCGATCGGCTGGTACGAGCAGCGCCTCGCCGTCGAGCAGGACCCCGAGGCGCTGGCGGTGATGAAGAACGCGCAGACGGAGGAGTTCAAGCACTTCGCGATGGACCTCGAGTTCCTGCTGCGGCGCACGCCGGTGTGGCGGGAGATCGCGCGCGGCGTCCTTTTCCAGGAGGGGGACATCGTGGAGGCGGGCGAGGAAGCCGAGGAAGGTGCGGGTCTTGGTGGATCGGGTGGCGGTGGCCAGCCGGGGTCGTTGGGCATCGGAAGCTTGAAGGGGGCCGGGCTGTGAACCATCTGCTGCGCGAGAAGGCGCCGATCACCGAAGAGGGCTGGGCGGAGCTCGACGAGGAGGCGCGCGAGCGCCTGGAGCCGGGCCTGGCGGCCCGCAAGGTCGTGGACTTCTCCGGCCCGCTCGGCTGGGACTACAGCGCGACGAACCTCGGCCGGATCGAGGCGCTGCCCGACGGCGAGAACGGGCTGACGGCCGCGCGCCGGCGCGTGCTCCCGCTCGTGGAGATGCGCGTGGACTTCGCGCTCTCCCGCCACGAGCTCGCCGACCTGGAGCGCGGCGCGGACGACATCGACCTCGAGCCGCTCGAGCAGGCCGCGCGACGCATGGCCCGCGCCGAGAACCGCGCGGTGTTCCACGGCTGGGCGTCGGCGGGCTTCAAGGGCATCGCCGAGTCCTGCACCCACGACGCGATCGCCCTGTCCGGCGACTTCAACGCCTACACGCGCCACGTCGCGGAGGCGGTCGAGACGCTGCTGCGCAACGGCATCAAGGGCCCGTACGCGCTCGCCCTCGCGCCCGAGCAGTACACGGGCGTCGTGCAGAGCACCGAGCACGGCGGCTACCCGCTGTTCGACCACCTGCGCAAGATCCTCCAGAGCGGCCCGATCATCTGGGCGCCGGGCGTCGACAGCGCCGTCGTCGTGTCGCTGCGCGGCGGCGACTTCCTGTTCGAGTCCGGCCAGGACCTGTCGATCGGCTACAGCCACCACGACGCGCAGTCCGTCTACCTCTACCTGGAGGAGAGCTTCAGCTTCCGCGTCGCGACGCCGGAAGCGGCGTGCTCACTCGTGGCGCCGAGCTGAGCCGTGGACCGGCAGGAGGCGGCGACGCTGCTCGACGACCTCCGCCGGGCCTGCGCCGCCGAGTACGAGGACCCCGACGACGCGCGGGCGACCGCGCTCATGGACAGCACGCAGGAGCTCGTGGACCGTCTGGCGCCGGGCGGCTGGGACATCGAGCGGCTCGCCCGGCCCACCACCGCCCTGGTCGACCACCTCGTCCCGCTGCGGATGGGGGAAGGCGTCGACGACGCCGCCGAACGCACGTTGCTCGACGAGCTCACCCGCCTGCGCGAGGAGGTCGGCGGCGCCGCGGACGTCGATCCGTTCCTCGTGGCCATGCTCGCCGATCTGATCCAAGAGGCGTGGGGACAGACCAGCAACCCGCGCTGGTACGCGGGGGAGCAGCGCGAACAGACGATCCGGTCGTTCGCCGCCGTCAGCGAAGCTGCCGTCGCCGTGGTCTCTGACTAGGGTCACGCGCGCTCGCGCTCACGCCTGCGTCTGTACCCGCAGCGTGCCGCGGCGAACGAAGGCGAGCGCCGCACCCGTCACGGCCACCGCACCGGCGACCAGGACGGAGACCTCGAAGGACCCGGACTCGATCAGCGAGCCGCCGAGCGCGTTGCCGATCGCCGTGCCGGCCACGATGCCCATCACCATCGCCGCGAACGCCTCGGTCACGGTGCCGGCGGGCGCGACCGTGTCGAGCAGGGTGGAGCCGACCACCGTGGTGGGCGCGAACAGGACGCCACACGCGACGAGCAGCACGGCGAGCAGCACGTTCGTGCTCGCGACGGCCAGCAGCGCGAGCAGGCCGCCGAGGGCGAGCAGCAGCAGCGGGAGGCGGAGGGGGAGCGAGCCCGGCCAGGTCCGCAGCCCGTAGACGAGCCCGCCGACCAGGCTGCCCGCCGAGAGCGCCGCGAGCAGCACGCCGCCCGTCGCCGCCGACCCGCGCTCGTCCGCGAACGCCGGCACGGCGACCTGCACGATCCCGACGGCCGTGCCGAACAGCGCGAGCACGGCGATCACGGTCCGCATCCCGGGTGCGCCGAGCGGCCCGAGCCAGCCGACCTCGTGAGGCTCCCCGCGCCAGGTGCGAGACGCGCGCGTGACCGTGAACCCGACGACCGAGGCGGTCGCGAGCGTGCCGGCGGCGAGCACCGCGACCTCCGGTGAGAACACGGCGACGATCGCCGCCACGAGCGCGGGCGCGGTGACCACGGCGACCTCGAACACGACCGCGACGAGCGCGTACGCCGTTCCTCGCAGCGTCGGGTCCGGCACGAGCATCGTCCACAGCGAGCGCATCGCGGCGGGCAGCTGCGGCAGCGTCGCGCCACCGCACAGCGCGAGCGCCGCGAGCACCCACGCGGACGACCCGGCGCGCGCCGCCAGCACCAGCGCGATGAGCGCCGGGAGATGCCCGGCGACCGCGATCCGCAGCACCCGCGTCTGGCCGAACCGGTCCATCAACCGCCCCTGCGCGACCGCGCCGAAGGCGTTCGCGAGGCTGAACGCGCCGACCACGCGGCCGGCCTCCGCGAACGTCCCGCCACCGTCGCGCGCGAGCAGCAGGATCGCGAGCCCGTACATCCCGATCGGCATCGAGCCGGCGGTCGACAGGATCAGCGGCGCGCGGGCGCCGCTGATCCTCACCAGGGCCCGATAACGGCCGACGCCCGACGCGGTCACGGCGCCGGACGGTACTCCGTGCAAGGATCGAGGCATGGACCAGCGAGCGTGGGAGCGCGTCCCGATCGAGGCGCAGAGCGTGGATGCACCGTTGTCGCGCGCGGCGGTGTTCCTCGTGATGGAGGCCGGAGCGGGGGACGCGGCGCTCGCCGGCATCCGTGACGCGCTCGGCTCGGTCGGCGACCTCGTCAAGAACGTCGGCTTCCGCGACCTCGGTGGGCGGCTGTCGTGCGTCGTCGGGATCGGCGCGCCGCTGTGGGATCGGTTGTCGCCCGGCGCGCGGCCGGCCGAGCTGCATCCGTTCACGCCGATCCACGGCCCGGTCCACACGGCGCCGTCGACGCCCGGGGACCTGCTGTTCCACCTGCGGGCGGAGCGTGAGGACATGACGTTCGAGCTCGAGCGCCAGCTGCTCGACGTGCTCGGCGACTCCGCGCGTGTGGTCGACGAGACGGTCGGCTTCCGCTACTTCGACGCGCGTGACCTGCTCGGCTTCGTCGACGGCACCGCGAACCCGGTCGGCGCGGAGCTGCCGGAGGCGGCCGTGATCGGCGACGACGCCGCGTTCGCCGGGGGCAGCTACGTGGTCGTCCAGAAGTACCTGCACGACATGGCGGGCTGGGCCGCGCTGACGACCGAGCAGCAGGAGGCGATCATCGGCCGCACCAAGCTCGACAACATCGAGCTCGACGACGATGACGCGCCGCGCAAGTCGCACAAGACGCTCGCGACGATCGAAGACGAGGACGGCGGCGAGCTCGCGATCCTGCGCGACAACATGCCGTTCGGCCGGCCCGGCGCGGGCGAGTTCGGCACCTACTTCATCGGCTACTCCGCGCGGCTGTGGGTGATCGAGCAGATGCTCGAGCGGATGTTCGTCGGCGAGCCGGAGGGCGCCTACGACCGGCTGCTGGACTTCTCGACCGCGGTCACCGGAACGACGTTCTTCGTGCCGACGTCGGCGATGCTGGACGCGCTCGCCGAGCCGCCCGCGAAGGCGGTCGTGGCGAGTGACCCGGCCGCGTCGTCGCTGGGCATCGGGTCGCTGCGCTCACGTCCCTAGGACCTCGCGCAGCTTCGCGGCGAATGCCTCGGGCTGGCCCGCCCAGCCGAACTCGCCGTCCAGGAACCCGCCGTGGTGGCTGGGGAACACGACCGCCTCCTGGCCGAGGAAGGCCGCGGTGCCGTCGGCGGTGCGGCCGGTGAACGTCGCGCGCGACTCCTCGCCGACCGCGATCACCACCCGCGTCGGAGCTGCCGCGAGTGCTTTGACGTCCGGGCGGTAGTCGCGGATCGCCGCGCCGCGGTCGCTCAGCAGCGGGTCCTCGCGGGTGCCGTCGTCCGTGGCCGGCATCCCGAACATCGCGGGGTCGGGCGCGGGCTGCGCGAAGTACGCGTCGGTGTACTCGCCCTGCCACGAGGTGAGCGTGATGAACGCCGCCATGCCGTGGCCCCAGCCCTTGGCCGCGTAGGTGTTCTGCACGACCTGGCTCGCCCGGCGGGCCGCCTCGGCGTCCGGCAGCAGGTCGATCAGCGGCGGCTCGTGCGCGACGAGCGTGACGACGTCGTCCGGGTACGCCGCGACGAGCGCGAGCGCCGTGACCGCGCCGCCGCTGCTCGCGAACAGGTCGACTGGGCCGCCGACCGCCTCGATCACCGCGTGCACGTCCCCAGCCTGCACTTCGGGGGACGAATCGACACGGCCGTCGTGACGGAGGCTGCGACCCATCCCGCGCGGGTCGTAGGTGACGACGGTGCGGTCGGCGAAGAGCGCGGCGAGCGCGCGGAAGCCGCTCGCGTCCATCGGCTGCCCGATCATCAGCAGCGGCCGGCCAGGCGCCGAGCCGTGGACGTCGTAGGTGATGTCGGCCTGCGCGTGGTGCACGACGTGCGTGGTCTTCATGTTCCCGAAGACTCCTCGGGCTCGAGGAACTCATCGGCGCGCAGCCGGTCGAGGACCCGGCGCACGACGTACGACTCGACCGGGTCCAGCTCGACCCACGGCACGCCGCCAGAGTACGACTCACCGAGGCCCTCCAGCACGGCGAGCAGCGGGCGGACCTCGTAGGCGGTGATGGTGACGTCGCCCGGCTCGGAGCGCCCCGCTTCGAGGGGCTTGTAGACCTGCTCGACGAGCGCGGGCAGATCGCCCCAGGGATCCTCGCCGAGCAGGTCGATCACCCTCGCTCCCGCCTTCGCCTCGAGCGCGACCTCGAGCAGCCGGACGAGCACGGCGCGGACGTCGTCCGTCAGCGCGAGGACGACGGGCTCGCCGAGCTGCGGCCAGTACGTGCTGCCGGCCTTGATCTCGTCCTCGAGCGCGAGCTCCTCCGCCTCCGTGTCGAGCTCGGCGAACAGCGCGTCGCTCAGGACGCTGCGGGCGACCGCGAGCCGGGCGAAGAGATCCGCGCGATCGGTGTAGTCGAGCACGGTCGCCGCGTCGTCGGCGCCGTCGAAAGCGACCGCCGAGCCGATCCGGTCGAGCGAGACCACGATGCCGTTGAGGTCCTTCACCACGCGCAGCAGCTCCCGCCGCGGGACACCGACGGCGGCCGCGGTCCCGCGCAGCTCGTCGTCGTACGTGCGCGCGAACACGAGCGCGTCCGTCTTGCCGCCGTCGAGGAACGCGCGCAGCCGACCCTCGTACGTGAACCCGGCCGACGCGAGCAGCCGCTGCGAGGGAGCGTTGACCGGCGCGACCCAGGCTTCCACGCGCTGCATCCCGGCGTGGTCGAGTGCCCAGCCGGCCGCAAGCCGCGCCGCCCTCGTGCCGATGCCCCGCCCGCGTGCCGCCGGGACCACCCAGTACCCGAGCCCGACCACACGCGGCTGCGGTCGCACACCCAGCCAGAGCAACCCCACCGCGACGTCGTCCTCGGTGATCGCGAGCGAGATCCCCTCACCGTCCTCGATCCGCCGGCGCTGCCGCGCGATGAACGCCAGGCCGGCCTCGCGCGTGAACACCGCGGGCACCGTCGTCCCGGCTGGAATGCGCGGATCGGTCGCCGCCTGCTCGACGCACGCGAGGTCCTCGTCACGCCACGGCCGCAGCGTCACCGCGCCGCTGGAGAGTCCGGGAGCCGGGTACGACAGCGCCATCAGGACTTGAGCTCGATGCGCCCCGTGTCGTCGGCGCGAGCGTTCTCCGTGAAGCGCTCGCCGCGCTTGAGGCGGCGCCGGTCGGGGTTGTGGAACGGGCGCCGGCCGTCCTCCGCCCACAGCACCGCGATCCGCTTGCCGCCGATCGGCATGACCACGAAGCAGTCGCCGCGCTCGTAGGACACGTAGACGTCGATCGGCGCGAGGTCGGCGACGAACTCGTTCGCGGTGACCTGGAAGCTGTCGTCGAGCGCGTCCTCGTTCCACAGCTGGACGCACTGCTTCAGCGACCGTGCGCGCGAGAGCGCCGGCTTGGCCGTCGGCGTGGGGGAAGGCGTCGCGGTCGGTGTCGACGTCCGCGTGGGCGTCGGGGTCGAGGTCGGGGCCGCGGCCTGTTCCTCCCCGCCGCACGCGGCGAGGGTCAGCGCAGACAGCACCGCGAGCACGATCGAATGGCGTGGCATCGGTCCACTCGGTACCCGTTCAACGCGCGAGCCACCCTCCCAGCACACGGGTCACGACCGGCATCATCACGTAGGTCATCAGGCTGAGCAGCACGAGCGGCAGGAGCGCCGCGCGCAGGAGCAGCGGGAGGTGCTCGACGTGCGGCGCGGCCAGCCACTGGAACAGCACGACCAGCGGGTACGCGCCGACGAACGACGCCAGCCACATCTTCCACTTCGGTGGCTTGCCGACCGCGGTGAACCAGGGCTCGAGGCCGCTCAGCCGCTCCGGCTCGCCGACGCGCTCCGCGATGCCGGCCAGCTCGTCGTGCAGCGCGTCACGGTCGGCGGAGTCCAGCCAGCGGCGCATCGCTCCCCGGTCCGCGAACCGGTGCACGAGGTGGTAGTCCGGCACGCCCGCCTCGTGCAGCAGGACCGCGTCGAGCTCGTCCGTCAGCCGCTGCTCGAGGTCGGCCTCGTGGCCCGGATGGGCGCGCCAGGTCGAGACCAGCACGAGCGGGTCGCGCGCGGAGGTCTCGCGAAGGATCGTGGTCATGGACGACAGCGTCCACCCGCTCGGCGCGTGCGTCTTCAGTAGCGCGCTACGGCACCCGCGCGCCCGGATACGCAGGGGCGAGGATCGCCTCGGCGACGGCCTCGGGCTGGCTCAGCGCGGCGAGATGTCCACCGGGCACGGGCACGACCTCGACGCCCAGCCGCTCACGGGCGACGCGCGCCTGGAAGTCCAACGGGAAGAAGCGATCGTCGCGGCCGGCGAGCACGGTGGTCGGGACGTCGGGCCAGCGCGAGAACCCGCTCGGCTGGATGAACGCGATGTCGGCCTCCTCGCGCTGGTGCTCGGCGCCCGCCGCCGCGATCTGCTCCGGCACGTCGTGCAGGAACAACGTCGCGAGATCGTCGTCCGTCTCCGGCCAGCTCGTGTTCGACCACCACTGGCCCGGCGTCTCGCCCGGCGCGGGGAGCATCGCGTTGAGCAGGACGAGGCGCTCGACCGGCAGCCGATCGCAGCAGCCGAGCGCCGTGAACGCGCCCATCGACTGCGCGACGAGCACGACGCGCGCCTCGCCCGCGGCGGCCACGGCCACGAACGCCTCGTACTCGCGCAGGCCCGCGGTCGGGCTCGCGCCCGGTAGGTCGACGGCGATCGCGGTGTGGCCCGCGGCGGTCAGCAGCGGCACCACGCGGTGCCAGTACCAGGCGGCGCCACCGGCGCCCGGGATCAAGACGAAGGTGCTCACGAACGGCTTAGACGACGGTGGCGCCGCGAACTCATCGCTCCTAGTCGCTTCGATTTCCGAAGTCGCTAACATTATGTGCGTGAAGCAGCTCACCCACCAGCAGTGCCTCGGCGCCGACGCGGCGCTGAGCCGCGCGTTCTCGTTGCTCGGGAAGCGCTGGACCGCCGTCGTGCTCGGCACGCTCGGCACCGGTGGCCCCACCGGGTTCCGTGAGCTGTCGCGGGCGGTCGGCGGGATCTCCGATTCCGTGCTGTCGGACCGCCTCACCGAGTTGACGCAGGCCGGCCTCATCACCCGCACCGTCGATGCGGGCCCGCCCATCTCGGTCACCTACGCGCTCTCAGAGCGCGGCGCTGCGCTGATGCCGGCGTTCGAACAGATCTCGACTTGGGCCCAGGAGCACCTCTAGCTATGGCCGACTATGGACACGACCTCGTCTTCGGCACCTTCCTCACGCCGCAGGCGAGCAACCCCGACGACGTCGTCGCGCTCGCGCAGCTGACCGAGCGCGCCGGGCTGGACCTCGCGACCTTCCAGGACCACCCGTACCAGGCCGCGTTCCTGGACACGTGGACGCTGATGACGTGGGTCGCCGCGCGCACGGAGACGCTGAGGATCTCCCCGAACGTGCTCAGCCTGCCGCTGCGTCAGCCCGCCGTGCTGGCGCGCAGCGCCGCCAGCCTTGACCTGCTGTCGCACGGCCGGCTCGAACTGGGCCTGGGCGCGGGCGCGTTCTGGGACCCGATCGTCGCCATGGGCGGCCCGCGCCGCACGCCGGGCGAGTCCGTCGTCGCGCTCGAAGAGGCGATCGACGTGCTGCGCCAGATGTGGGACGTCACGACCCGCCGCGGCGTGCGCGTGGACGGCGAGCACTACAAGGTGATCGGCGCCAAGCGCGGCCCGGAGCCGGCGCACGAGATCCCGATCCACCTCGGCGCCTACAAGCCGCGCATGCTGCGCCTGACCGGGCGCAAGGCCGACGGCTGGCTGCCGAGCCAGGCTTACATGCAGCCGGAGGACTACGCGCCCGCGAACGCACGCATCGACGAGGCCGCCGAGAAGGCCGGCCGCGATCCGCGCGAGATCCGGCGCATGCTCAACGTCAACACGAGCGACGTCGAAGAGCTGGTCGAGCTCGCGCTGGAGCACGGCTTCTCGACGTTCATCCTCGGCAGTGACGACCCAGCTTCCATCCAACGCTTCGGGGAGGAAATCGCGCCCGCCGTACGTCAGGCGGTCGCGACCGAACGCGCGGCGCGGGGCACGACCACCGGTTCGATCGGTCGTGGCCCCGCGGTGCGTGCGCAGCGCATGTCGGGCATCGACTACGACGCGGCGCCCGTCGCCGCCGTCGAGCCGGGCGACCGCGCGTACGGCAAGGTCCGCTCGACCTACATGCGCAAGGGCTCGCCGGGCCTCGTGCTGCAGCCGGAGAACGTCGAGGAGGTCTCGAAGGCGTTGATCTACGCCCGCGAGCAGGACGTGCCGCTGGCGGTCCGCAGCGGCGGTCACGGCATCAGCGGCCGCTCGACCAACGACGGCGGCATCATCATCGACCTCGGCAAGCTCAACGGCATCGCGGTCGGCGACGGCACGGCCGTCCGGCTCGGCCCGGGCGCGCGCTGGGGTCACGTCGCGCAGGAGCTCGGCTCCCGCGGGCTCGGGATGAGCTCGGGCGACTTCGGTGACGTCGGCGTCGGCGGGCTCGCGACCGCGGGCGGCGTCGGCTTCATGTCGCGCAAGCACGGCCTGACGATCGACCACATCACCGGCGCGCAGGTCGTGCTCGCCGACGGCAGCATCGTGCGCGCCGACCCGGACCTGCTGTGGGCGATCCGCGGCGCGGGCGGGAACTTCGGCGTCGTCACCGAGTTCGAGCTGGACGCCTACCCGGTCGACAAGGTCGTCTTCTCGACGATGGCCTTCGACGCGCGCGACACCGCGCAGGCACTCACCCGCTGGGGCTACCGGATCGAGCACTCGCCGCGCGAGCTGACGAGCTTCCTCAACCTGGTGATGCAGCAGGGCGTGCCGATCATCCAGCTCTACTCCGTCTACGCGGGCGACGACACCGAGGCCGCGATCGAGGCGCTCACGCCGCTGCTCGACGTCGCGCCCGTGCTCGACCAGAGCGCCCAGCTCGTCCCGTACCCGGCGATCGTCGCGCCTCAGGGCGGCATCCACATGGGCGGCTCACCGACCGCGATCCGCGCGGGCCTGGCCGAGCACCTCGACGAGGCGACGTCCAACGGCCTGGCCGCGTTGATGGAGTCGGGCGAGTCGGGCTGGCTGCAGATCCGCTCGGTCGGCGGCGCCGTCAACGACGTGCCGGCCGACGCCACGGCCTACGCGCACCGCACGCAGAACTTCAGCGTCAACGCCGTCGGACGGACGATGGAGCGCATCAACGAGGCCTGGGACGAGCACGTGTATCCGCACATGAACGGCCTCTACCTGAGCTTCGACACCGACCCGCGCCAGGAGCGCATCCACGACGCGTTCCCGGAGCCGACCTTCGCCCGCCTGCGCGAGCTCAAGGCCAAGTACGATCCCGACAACGTGTTCCGTCAGAACTTCGCGATCACGCCCGCGCACGCGTCGATGACATGACCCGTGTCGGCTGGATCGGCCTCGGCGCGATGGGCGGTCCGATGGCGGCGTGCGCCGCGCGGGCCGGCTTCGAGATCGTCGCGTTCGATGCCGATCCGAGCCGGATCGAAGGGAAGGCCGCCGCGTCGGTGGCCGAGGCCGCGGGCGAGGACATCGTCGTCGTGATGGTGGCCACGGCCGACCAGGCCGACGAGGTGCTGCGCGACGTGCCGACGGAGACGCTCGTGGTGATGATGTCGACCGTCGGGCCGGCCGCGGTGCAGCGGTGGGCGGAGCGGTGGTCGATCGTCGACGCGCCCGTGTCCGGTGGCGTCGCGCGGGCCGGCGAGGGCGACCTGCTGATCATGGTCGCGGGCGAGGACTCGCGCGTCGAACGCGTGCGGCCGCTGCTCGACGCGCTGGCGCGCTCCGCTCCCGTGGTGGGCAGCGAGCCCGGCGACGGGCAGAAGGTCAAGCTCGTCAACCAGCTGCTGTGCGGCGTGCACATCGCGGCGGCCGCGGAGGCGCTGGCGTTCGCGGAGGCGCTCGGCCTCGACGCGGGCGCGGTGCGCGAGATCGTCCGCGACGGTGCCGCCGCGTCGTTCATGCTCGACGACCGCGGCGAGCGGATGGTGCAGGGCGCGTTCGACGAGGTCAAGAGCGCGCTCGACATCTTCGTCAAGGACATGGGGCTCGTGACCGACGCGGCGCGAGCGACGGCGTATCCGGCGCCGCTCGCGAGCGCGGCCGAGCAGCTCTACGTCGCCGGGCGGCGAGCCGGGCTCGGCCGCTCCGACGACGCGTCGCTGATCAGGGTCCTGCGCGGAGACACCTAGTGTCGCGATTCAGACGTTCGGGGGCAGCTACCGGACGTCTCGCCGCGCCTGGCGGCCGCCGGCGATCCCGCACGTACACCCGGTATGCGCCGGATCACCGGCGACCCCCAGCCACGACGATCGGGCCCGCTATCTGCGCCCGAACTTCCGACTCGCGACACTAGTCGCGGGAATCGGGCGCGGGCGCGTGGCGTCTGGCGTTCGCGGTGGACTTGATCGGGCGGGAACGCGAGCTGGCGGTGGTGACCACGACGGTCGAGGCGGACGGCTTCCGCGTGCTGGCGCTGCTCGGCGAGGCCGGGATCGGCAAGAGCGCGCTGCTCGCGGCGGCGGAGGCGCACGCGCGGGACACGGGGCGGCTCGTGCTGCGCGGGCGCGGCGCGCGGCACGACCGCGACGTGCCGTTCGGCGTGATCGTCGACGCGCTCGACGACCACGTCGCCGGCATGCACCCGGCGCGGGTCGCGTCCGTGGGGGAGGACCTGGGCGCGGTGCTCCTGGCAGCGGGGCCGGCTCCGGGCGCGTCAGGGCCCGCGGACCGCGTCCGGCACCGCAACGCCGTCCGGTCGCTCCTGGAGCTGCTCGGCCGTGAGCGTCCGGTGGTGCTATTGCTCGACGACCTGCAGTGGGCCGACGCCGCGTCGCTCGACCTGCTCGTGCACCTGCTGCACCGTCCGCCGGACGTGCCGCTGCTGCTCGGGCTTGCCTCGCGCGTCGCCGTGCCGCGGGTGCTGGACGCGGCTCGCGGCACCGGTCGGCTGGAGCTGCTCGAGCTGCGGCCACTGAGCGACGACGCGGCGCGTGGCTTGGTCGGGGCGGTCCCGGACGCGGTGCTGCGTGCGCAGCTCGTCGAGCACGCGGGCGGCAATCCGTTGTTCCTGCGCGAGCTGGCGCGGGCGGTCGCCGACGGTGAGCCGGCGCTGCCGTCGACGGTGCGGGCCACGATCGACGGTGAGCTCGCCGACCTGTCGCCCGCCGCGCGGCGGTTGCTGACCGGCGCCACGACGATCGGCCCGGCGTTCGATCCCGAGCTGGCGGCCGTGGCCGCGGAGCTGCCGGTCGACGCGACGGCGCTGGACGAGCTCGTCGCCGCCGGCCTGGTGCGTCCCGCGGGCGCGCAGGCGGTCGACGAGACGACCCCGGTCCGCCTCCTCACCCAGCACGGCGGGCGGGAGTTCGTGTTCCGCGCGCTCGTGCGCTGCGTGGTCTACGACGCCTCGCCGCCCGCCTGGCGGCTGGAAGCGCACGAGCGCGTGGCGCGCGAGCTGGAACGTCGCGGCGCCGCGGCCACCATGCGCGCGCCGCACCTCGCCCGCTTCGCGCGGCCGGGCGACACCGCCGCGATCGCCACGCTCCGGGAGGCGGCCCGCGCCGAACCCGCGCTCGCGGCGGACTGGCTCACCGCGGCGCTGGCCCTCGTCCCCGACCGTGACCGCGACCAACGCGCCGAGCTGCTGGGCGAGCTCGCGTCGGCGCTGGCGAGCGCCGGCCGGCCGGACGTGGCCCGCGACGCGTTCGTGCAGGCGCTCGCGTTGGCCGTCGACGAGCATCGCGTCGCGCTGACGATCGCGTGCGCGTGCGTGGAGACTCAGCTCAGCCGCCACGACGAAGCCCGGCGCCGGCTGCTCGCGATCCAGTCGACGGCCGCGCCCGAGCAGCGACCCGCGATCGCGTTCGAGCTGGCCGCGAACGCGTTCCACCGCGGCGACGCCGGCGAGCTCGTCCGCACGACGGACGAGCGGCGACCGCGCGCCGACGGTCCGTGCGCGACTGAGGGCGGAGCGTCGTCGGCCGCTGGTGTGCTGGCGCAGGTGGCCGAGGGCGGAGCGTCGCTGGCCGCAGGTGTGCTGGCGCGGGTGGCCGAGGGCGGAGCGTTGTCGTCGGCCGCGGGTGGGTCGGCGCGGCCGGCCGAGGGCGGAGCGTCGCTGGCCGCTGGTGGGCCGGCGCGGGTGGCCGAGGGTGGAGCGTCGTCGCCGGCCGCGGGTGTGCTGGCGCAGCCGGCCGAGGGCGGAGCGTCGCTGGCCGCTGGTGGGCCGGCGCGGCTGGCCGAGGGCGGAGCGCCGTCGTCGGCCGCTGGCGCGGCGTTGCTGGGCGTCGGCGCCGACGCGCTCGCGGCCATCGGCGCGTTGTGGACGGGGCGGCCCGAGCACGCGTCCATCGCGCTCGACCGTGCCGCGGAACGGCTGGCACAGCTCGACGACGACGCGGTGGGCGCGCGCCTCGAGGTCTGCTCCTACCTCGCGCTGGCGCAGCTGCTCGCGGAGCGGTTCGCCGCGGTGGTGATCACGACCGCGCGCGGGCTGGCCGTCGGCGGCGACGCGCAGACGCGGACGATGCTTCTCGGGCTGCGCGCGGTGGCGCACATGCATCAGCTCGAGCTCGACCGGGCGCTGGACGCCGCGGGCGCGGCCGAGGCGGCGGCGCGCGCGGTGGACGTCCCGCACCTGCTGCACTTCACGCTCGGTATCCGGTCGCGCGTCCACACGCACCGCGACGAACCGGCCGAGGCGGAACGTGCCGCGCGCGAGGCCGCCGCGCTGGCGGACGCGGTGACGCCGACGGTGTTCACGCGGACCACCGGCGGGTTCGCCGCCGTCGCCGGCGCGGACCGCGATCCCGCGGGCGCGACGGGGAAGGTGACCGCGGTGGCGGGCGCGCAGCTCGAGCACGCGGACCCGACCCTGCGCCCGATGCTCCTGCTCCACCTCGTACGGGCGGCTACGACCGTGGACGACGCGGACCAGCTCGCGGCGGCCGCGACCGAGCACGCCGCGCGCATCGGGCTCCCGGGCGGCGAGGCGCGCGCGTTGCTCGCGCGGGCCGAGGCACGGCTCATGCGCGGCGACGCCGTCACCGGGCGCGCGGCGCGCGCGAGACCGATCGAAGCACGGCTCAGGCGCGGCGACTCCGCCACGGAGTACACGGCGGGGGCGCGGCCGACCGACGCGCGGCCCGTGCGCGGCGACTCCGCCACGGAGTACACGGCCCGGGCGAGGCCGACCGACGCGCGGCCCGTGCGCGGCGACTCCGCCACGGAGTACACGGCCGGGGCGCGGCCGACCGACGCGCGGCCCGTGCGGGGCGACTCCGCCGTCGAGCTCGCCGAACGCGCCGCCGCCTTGGCGCCCGCGCCGCTCGACGTGCTCGACGCGCGGTTCACGCTCGGCCGCGCACTCGCCGCGGCGGGTCGCACGCAGGACGCCAAGCGCACGCTGCACGCCGTCGCGGAGGACGCCGCCCGCGCCAGCGCGCTTCGCCTGCACCGCGCCGCGGGCCGTGAGCTCCGGCGCCTCGGCTCCCGCGTGTCGAGCGCAAGCCGGACCCGCGGCGGCGCGCTCAGCCAGCGCGAGCGCGAGGTCGCCGACCTCGTCGCCGGCGGGCACTCGAACAAGCAGATCGGCGCGACGCTCTTCCTCAGCGAGAAGACGGTCGCGAACACGCTCACGCGCGTCTACGCCAAGCTCGGCGTCCGCTCGCGCACGCAACTCGCGAGCGCCCGCCGCGGCTAGCGTGCGGCGAGCCCGTCGAGCTCCAGGCGGTTGCTCGGATCGCTGTGGGTGCCGCCGCTGTCGACGTGTTTGTCGCTGATGACGTCGCCGTTGCGGAACACGTGCACGAGCGCCATCGCGTGTCCACGGCCGAGGCCGAAGTCGGCCTTCAGCCAGTCGACGATCGGCGTCGCCTTCACGCCCGGAGCGGTGAAGCCCTTGGCCTCGGCCAGGGCGATGAACTCACGCGGCGTCTTGCCGGTCTTGAGCTCGATGTTGTCGAGGTAGCTCTGGAAGGACATGTCGCGTAGACGGGACGCGCGGCCGAAACTCATCGCGGGCCTATCCTCACGGCCGTGATCGCCCCGACGCATGCCCTCCGCGCCGCGCTGACCGCCGCGATCGAACGTGCCCTGGGCGAGCCGGAGGTGGACCCGCTGCTGGTGCCGAGCCGGCAGCCGGGCGCCGACCTGCAGGCCAACTTCGCGATGAAGCTCGCCAAGCAGCGAGGGGAGGCGCCGCGCGCCGTCGCGGAGCGCGTCGCGACCGAGCTGGGCGACGCCGACGGCCTGCTCGCCAAGACCGAGGTCTCCGGGCCCGGCTTCCTCAACCTCACGTTCGCTCCCGGCGCGCTCGCCGAGTGGGCCACCGCCGCGCTCGCCGACGAGCGCCTCGGCGTCGCGCCCGCCGCCATGCCGCAGACGGTCGTCGTCGACTACTCGGCGCCGAACGTCGCGAAGGAGATGCACGTCGGGCACCTGCGCTCGACGGTGATCGGCGACGCGCTCGTCCGCACGCTCGAGTTCGAGGGGCACACGGTCGTCCGCGCGAACCACCTCGGTGACTGGGGCACGCAGTTCGGGATGCTCACGCAGCACATGCTCGACAGCGGCATCGAGCACCTGCCCGACTTCGCCGCGCTCGGTGAGCTGTACCGCGCCGCCAAGGCGCGCTTCGACGCCGATCCCGCGTTCACCGAGGCCGCGCGGTCGCGGGTCGTCGCGCTCCAGGCCGGTGATCCGGGCACGCTCGCGCTGTGGCGGGACCTCGTCACCGTCTCGCTCGAGCACATCAACGCGATCTACCGCCGCCTGGACGTCACGCTGACCGACGAGCACGTCGTTGGCGAGAGCTTCTACAACCCGCTGCTCGCGCCGACGGTGGACGCCTTGCTCGAGGCGGCGGTCGCGACCGAGAGCCGAGGCGCGGTGGTCGTCGCCTCGACGCGCTTCACCAACCAGGACGGCACGCCCGCCGTGCTGATCATCCGCAAGTCCGACGGCGGCTACGGCTACGGCGTCACCGACCTCGCCGCGATCGACTACCGCGTGCGCGAGCTCGACGCGCACCGGATGATCTACGTCACCGACGCGCGGCAGGCCCAGCACTTCGCGATGGTCTTCGACGCCGCCGCCAAGGCCGGCTGGACGGACGGCCGCCAGGTCGAGCACGTCCCGTTCGGAGCGATGCTCGGCGACGACGGCCGCCCGTTCAAGACCCGCTCCGGCGGCACGGTCGCGCTCACCGACCTGCTCGACAGCGCGATCGAACGCGCCCAGGTGATCGTCGACGAGAAGAACCCGGACGTGCCCGCCGGCGAGCGCGCCGAGATCGCGCGGGCGGTCGGCATCGGCGCGGTCAAGTACGCCGACCTGTCGACCAGCCGCCAGCGCGACCTGATCTTCAGCTTCGACCGCATGCTCGCGCTCGACGGCAACACCGCCCCGTACCTGCTCTACGCCGCCGTGCGCGCGGGCTCGATCGCGACCCGGGCGGGGGAGACCGCGACCACGGTCAGCGTCGTCACCGAGCCCGTCGAGCAGGCGCTCCTGCTCAAGCTCGCCGCGTTCGGGGACGTGCTGGACGAGGTCGCCGCGACGCTCGAGCCGCACCGGCTGTGCACGTACCTCTACGAGCTCGCGGGTCAGTACACGAGCTTCTACGAGGCGTGCCCGGTGCTCAAAGCGGACACGCCCGAGCAGCGCCGCTCGCGCCTGGCGATGTGCACGCTGACCGCCGAGACGCTCAAGACGGGCCTCGGCCTGCTCGGCATCACCGTCCCTGCGCGGATGTAGTCGCGTCACACGGCGCCGGGGAAGCGCGACTGTCGGTGTGCATGCTCGAGCGTCACGACATCACCCGGCTGTATGACCGGCACGCCCGCACGATGCTCGGCTTCTTCGCGCGCCGCACGTTCGAGCCGGACGCGGCGGTCGACCTCGTCGCCGAGACGTTCGCGCGGGCGTTCGTCGAGCGTGGGAAGTGCCGCGCGCGGACGGACGCCGAGCAGGCCGCGTGGCTGTACGGGATCGCCCGCAACCTGCTCGCCGACTGGCGGCGCCGGGCGCAGGTCGAGCGGCGTGCGCTGGCCAAGCTCGGCGTCGAGCGGCGGGCGCTGACCGACGACGAGTACGACCGGATCGAGGCGCTCGCCGGCCTGTCCGACGTGATCGCGGCCGGGCTCGGGCAGCTCACGGACGACCACCGTGACGCGCTGCGGCTGCGGATCGTCGAGGAGCGTGAGTACGTGGACGTCGCGCGTGAGCTCGGCGTGTCCGAGCAGACCGCCCGTGCACGCGTGAGCCGGGCGCTCGGCGTGCTGCGCCGCCATCTCAACGAGGAGCCCAACCGTGCCTGACATCCTCGACGACCTCCGCGCCGACCTGGACGCCGCGTTCGCCCGCGCCGAGCGCAAGCGCGCCCGCCGCGGGTGGACCTTCGGCGCGGCCACCGCGGCGCTGGCCAGCACCGCCGTCGCGGTGGTGCTGCTCGCAGGCGGCACCACGCCGCCCGCGACGGCCGCGGAGGTCCTGCGCGCGGTCGCGGGCGTCGCGCAGGACACGCCCGCGCCGGTCCCGCGTGACGACCAGTACTACTACGTCCGCTCGCGCACGACCAACCTCTCGATGTTCGCGGGCGTGGACCCGAAGCACGAGCACGCGGTGACGCTCGTCGAAGCCGATCGCGAGATCTGGCAGAGCCTGAAACGCCCGGGGCAGATGACCGTGAAGGTGATCGGCAAGCGGCCGCTGACCCCGGCCGACGCGGGCCGGCGCCAGGGGCCGGACGTCGCGGTCCCCGGCGGGGGACGGGTGGGCAAGCAGCACCACTACCTCCTCGGGACCGAACGACTCAGCCGCGCGGAGCTGCTCGCGTATCCGACGGACCCCCAGGTCGTGTACGACCGCATCCGCGCGCACGTCGGCTCGGGCGGCGATTCGCGCGAAGGGCAGGTGTTCGACGCGATCAGCAGCGCGCTGCGCGAGCGCCCCGCGCCACCCGCGCTGCGCGCCGCGCTCTATGGAGCGCTGGCGCTCACGCCCGGCGTGACCCTCGCGGGCACGGTGACTGACCGCGCCGGCCGCACGGGCACGGCGGTCGCGTTCACCGAGGTCGGCGTGCGCACCGAGCTGATCTTCGACCCGCGCACGTCCGAGCTGCTCGGCGAGCGCCGCGTGCTCGTCGAGCCCGCTCGGTCGGGCATCGACGCGCCCGTCGGCACGGTGGTCGGTGACACCGCGTACCTGGAGCGCGCGGTCGTCGACGAGCTCTGAGCGACGCAGACATCCTGCTCGCACGGCATGATCCCGAGCGGTGCGTGCGCTCATCCTGTCCTCATTGGCGCTGCTGGTGCCCGTCGACACGCCGGTGAAGGATCTCGCGCGCGTCGGCGACCGCGCCGTGTTCTCGACCGAGAGCGGCGCGCTGTGGACGACCGACGGCACGAGCGCGACGAAGCTCAGCGAGCAGCTCCACCCGCACGAGCTCAGCTCCGACGGCGCGACCGCCTACTTCACCGGCGTCGACGACACGCTGCACCGCACGGACGGGACCGCGGTCGACCCCGTCAAGGCGGGCATCGAGCACCAGTCGTTCGCGGGCCTCGGCCGCGCGGGACCGGCGTACGTCTTCCTCGCCCGCCCGGTCGGCGAGACCGAGTCCAACACGCTGTGGCGGACGGACGGGACGGCCGCGGGCACGCGGTCGCTCGGCATCTTCACGTGGGCGTGGACGCCGGAGGTCGCCGCGGCCAACGCCACGACGATGCTCGTGAAGACGCGCTACTTCCTCTACCGCACGGACGGGAACACCGCGACGGAGGCGGGCGCCACGCGTGACGCGGCCGCGATCCCCGGCGGCTTCCTCACCCGCGGGACCGGCAGCGACGGCCGCGCCGAGCTGTTCCGCCTCGACGCGAGCGGGACGAACCCGCAGCCGGTGGCGCCGATCGACGCGCCGCGTTGGTTCGCGCGGCTGACCGACCGCGTGCTCTTCCAGGGCGACACCTCCAGCTCGGAGCCGCGCTGGTACTCGACCGACCTCACCGGAGGAGACATCCGCCCGCTCACCGCGCTGCGGGCGAGCACCCCGCCGCAGGTCGCCGCCGGCCACGCCTACGCGATCCACTACGAGGACGGCCAGGCGGTGCTGTCGCGCACGGACGGCACCGAGGCCGGCACCGTCGTGCTCGGCCGCTTCGACGCCGCGCCGACGGGCTTCACCGCGTTCGACGGGCGCGTCTGGTTCGCGGCGGGCAAGCTGTGGAGCACGGACGGCACGGCCGCCGGCACGCGCGTCGAGGCCGACGTCGTCGCGGGGCCCGAGCTCGTCGCGACCGACGACTTCCTGCTCCTGAGCGCGAACGGGGAGCCGTGGGTCGTCCGCGCGACGCCGGACGGAGAGCCCACGCCGGTGCCGACGGCGACGGCGACGGCGACGGCCACGGCAACGGCAACGGCCACGCCGACCGTCACGGCAACGGCAACGCCGACCGCCACGGCGACGGCTACACCGGCCGCCACGGCGACGGCTACACCGGCCGCCACGGCGACGGCTACACCGGCCGCCACGGCGACGGCTACACCGGCCGCCACGGCGACGGCTACACCGGCCGCCACGGCGACGGCTACACCGGCCGCCACGGCGACGGCTACACCGGCCGTCACGGGAACGGCCACGCCGACCGCCACGGCCAGGCCGGCGCCGACCGCGAGAGCCGTGCCGACCGCCACACCCGCGCCGCCCGCGCCCTCCCCGCGCCCGTCCCCGGCGCGTCCCGCGCGCATCACGGTCGCGGCCGAGCGTCTGCGCACCGTGCGCGGCGTCGCACGCTGGCGCGTGACCGGCCGCGTCCACCACACAGGCTGCACCGGCCGCGTCCGCGTCGAGCTCACCCGCGTGAAGACGGTCACGGCGCGCCTGGACCGCTGCCGCTACCGCGTGATCGTCAGCACCCGCAAGCGCGTCCGCTGGGTCGCCGTGCGCACCGTGCCCACGGCGACCCTGGCCGCGGCAACCTCTAGAGCCACCCCGGGAGGACGAAGATCGACCACGCGGTGATCGGGGCGATGATGATCATGCTCATGCCCCACTGCAGCAGCCGCTTGTAGACGCGGTCGCGGCGCTCCTCCGGCGTGTTCGCGACCACCAGCGCGCCCGAGGTGGAGAACGGCGAAGAGTCCACCACGGACGATGCGATGCAGAGCGCGATGATCACGCCGACGGCGCCGATCTCGCCCTGGGAGAGGAACGGCACGGCCAGCGGGATGAGCGCGCCGAGGATGCCGGTGGTGGACGCAAACGCGGACACCGCGGCGCCGATGAAGCAGATCAGCAAGGCGGCCAGCAGTGGCGTGCCGACGTCGGCGACCTGATCGCCGACCCACGTGATCGTGCCCATCTCCTCCAGCAGCGAGACGTACATCACGATGCCGCAGATCAGCAGCACGGTCGGCCACGCGACCTTGGCCGCGGCGTCCTTGGTCGCGTGCGGCATCAGCAGCGACAGCACGACGGCGACGGTGACGGCGATGAAGCCGATGTCCCACTCGACGCCGGAGACCGCGAGGCCGACCAGCGTGAGGATGCCGATCAGCGTCAGGATGCGGTCGCGGTCGAGGCCCGGGTTCTCCATCGCCATGTCGACGGCGCCGCCGCCGATCACGGGCTGGCCGGACTCGGTGGTCTCGCGCTTGAAGCGGTCCGTCGCGTCCGCGTCGGTGTCCACGCGGCGCTGGATCAGGTCACGGCCGCCGAACAGGAAGAAGACGACCACCGACAGCACGACGTTGAACACGAAGCTCGAGATCCACAGCAGCGTCGAGTTGCCCTCCAGGTTGTTGCGCTCGACGACGCCGTTGGTGATCGAGCCGAAGATCGAGATGGGGGAAAAGCCGCCGGCGGTCGCGCCGTTGACGACCATCAGGCCCATCAGCACCGGGTTGATCCGGTACTTGACCGCGAAGCCCAGCGCGATCGGCGCGATGATCGCGACCGCGGCCGGCACGACCGATCCGACCATCGTCAGGATCGACGTGACGAGGAACATCACCCACGGGATCATCGCCACGCGTCCGCCGACGGCCCGCACGGCGGCGTGGACGAGCCAGTCCACGGTGCCGTTGTTGTTGGCGATCGCGAAGAGGTAGGTGACGCCGACGAGGATGATGAACAGATCGCCGGGGAAACCGGCCATGATCGTGTCCTCGTCCGTGCCGATCGCGGTGCCTACGACGAACGCGGCGACGATGCCGAGCAGGCCCATGTTGATCGGGCGCAGCGTGCCGATGGCGAAGACCGCCACCAGCACGAGAATCGATACGACTTCCTGGGACATGCCCGTCTCTCTCCCTCGGGGTTAGACCTCCAGCGCGTCTCGCACGATCTGCACGGGGTGGCGCGCTGTTCGCCCCGTGCCATGCTCGATCTGCTGGCGACAGGACACGCCCGTCGCCGCGATGAGCGTCTCCGCGGGCTCTCTCCGGACCGCGGGGAACAGGCGCATCCCGCCGATGCGCATGGACAGCTCGTAGTGCTCTTCCTCGAACCCGAACGAGCCAGCCATGCCGCAGCAGCCGGCGTCGAGCTCGACGACCTCCGTGTTGGGGATCTTCTTGAGCAGCGCCACGGTCGACGCCGTTCCCGCCAGCGCCTTCTGGTGGCAGTGGCCGTGGAAGAGGATCCGCTGCGGTGTGTCGTTGCGCAGCGGCAGGTCGGCGTCGAGCAGCAACTCCTCGACGAGCTTCGTGCGCTGCGCGATGCCCCGGTCGCCGAGCAGCTGCACGTGCTCCTCGCGCAGCGTCATCAGGCAAGACGGCTCGCAGCCGGTGATCGGGCCATCCGTCGCCTGCAGCCGCGTCGTGAGCGCTTCGGCCTTGCGGCGCGCGTCGTCGAGCAGGCCCTTGGAGATCGACGCCCGCCCGCAGCAGCCCGCGTGCTCGAGCCGCACGTCATAGCCCGCGGCGGTGAGCAGCTCGATCGAGGCGCGGCCGATGCCCGGCTCGGTGAACGTCGTGAATGAGTCCGCCAGAAAGGTCACCGGCTGGCCACTGGAACGTGAGCGACTGGTATTCCAGCGGATCAGGTTCTGGCGTACGAAACGTGGACGCGGGCGGCGACGCGTGATGCCGACCAGCCCGAGCGGGGCGGGCAGCGCGTTCGACAGCGGTGCGAACGCGCTGCCGAGGCGGTTCAACGTGCGGATCGACGCGAAGATCCGCGAGCGCAGCGGCGTGCCGTGGATGGCGTTGTAGTGGCTGAGGAACTCGGCCTTCATCGACGCCATGTCGACCGACAGCGGGCACTCGCTCTTGCACGCCTTGCACTCGAGGCAGAGGTCGAGGATCTCGTGCAGGCGCTCGTCCCCGAGCGCCTTGGCCGGGTCGGGCTGGCCGAGGGCCTTGACGAGCGCGTTGGCTCGGCCGCGCGTGGCGTGCTCCTCTTCCCGCGTCGCCATGTACGAAGGGCACATCACGCCCTGCCCGGTCTTGCGGCACGCGCCGATGCGCTGGCAGCGGTCGGCCGCGGCGTGCATCCCGCCCTCGCCGAAGTCCAGGTGGGTGACGAGCGGCTTCGGGCGGGGGAGGGTCGCGTCGCGCAGGTCGTCCGTCATCGACGCCGGGTCCACCATCACGCCCGGGTTGAGCCGGTTGTGCGGGTCGAACAGCGTCTTGACCTTGCGCATCGCGCCGTAGAGCTCGGCGCCGAAGATGCGCTCGTTGAACTCGCTCCGCACGCGCCCGTCGCCGTGTTCTGAGGAGTTCACGCCGTCGAACTCGGCGACGAGATCCTTGATCTCCTCCGCGACGGCGCGGAACGTGTCGGCCTCGCGCGAGAGGTCGATGAACGGGCGGATGTGCAGGCAGCCGACCGAGCAGTGCCCGTAGAAGCCGGCCTCCAGCTGATGCTTCTCCAGGATCGCCGCGAACCGCTTGACGTATGGGCCGAGCCGCTCCGGCGCGACCGCGGTGTCCTCGACGAACGCCGCCGGGCGCTTGCGGCCCTCGGAGCTCGCCATCAGCAGGCCGAGCCCGGCCTTGCGCACCTTGGTCAGCTCGTTCTGCTCGGCGGTCGACTCCGCGCGCAGCACGTGGTAGCCATGCCCGTGCTCGGCCCACGCCGCCGCGAGCGCGTCGAGCTTGCCGCGCACCTCGTCGTCGGTGTCGCCGGCGAAGGCGACGAACAGCAGCGCGCCCGGGTCGCCCTCGAGCCGGTCGGACAGCTTGCGGTACTCGAGCTTCGAGCGCGAGAGGTTGAGGATCGTGCGGTCGATCATCTCGACCGACCAGGGCTCCAGGTCGAGCGCGTCCTGCGTCGCCGCGATCGCGTCCGCGACGGACTCGAAGTGCCCGACGGAGAACATCTTGGCCTTCGGCAGCTCGACCAGCCGGACGGTCGCGGCGGTGACGATCGCGAGCGTGCCCTCCGAGCCCACCACGAGCTTGGCCAGGTCGAACGGCTCCATGCGATCCAGCCGGTAGCCGCCCGACTGGCGCCAGTGCTTCGGGTAGTCCTCGGCGACGGCGCGGGCGTGCTCACGCAGGATGGCCTTGACGGGTTCGTCGAACGCGTGCGTCGTGTCGCGCGAGAACCGCGCCTGCGTGCCGTCGGCGAGCACGACCTCGAGCTCCTCGACGTGGTCGATCGTCGTGCCGTGCACGATCGACTCCGAGCCGCTCGAGTTGTTGCCGATCATGCCGCCGAGCGTCGCCCGGTTCGAGGTCGAGGTGTCCGGGCCGAAGCCGAGCCCGAACCGCTTGGCCGCGCGGTTGAGATCTTCCTGCACAACGCCCGGCTGCGCGCGCACACGGCGCGTGGCCGGATCGATCGCGTCGATCACGTTCATGTGGCGCGAGAAGTCGAGCACCAGGCCGCGTCCGCCGGCCGTCTGCCCGGCGAGGCTCGTGCCACCGCCACGCGGCACGATCGGGATGCCGCGCTCGGCGCAGATGCGCACCGCGGCGCTCACGTCGTCGGCGCTGCGCGGGAACGCGACCGCCGCCGGCTCGATCGCGTACGCACTTGCGTCCGACGCGAACAGATGCCGGGTATAGGCATCGTCACGGACCTCTCCTACGAGCTCGCGTGCGAGCGCAACCGCCAACTCCCCCATGTCCCGTCCAGTCCCCGAAATCGTTAGGGTGTGAAACGTCTGATGTAGACGCTTCATGGGAACTCCTTGGCTCTAGACGGCGTTTTCGGTGCTGTGCGGTGCTTCGTTGGTCATCCCGTTGGTCACGGATGACACGCGTGGGACAAAGAAGGCGTTGAGCAGCATCGCGGCCTGATCTTCGCTGTCCGAGTACAGGTGCCCGCAGGTGGCGATCGTCGTCGTCACGTCTTCGTGGCCCGCAAGCGTGCGCAGGAGCTTGAGCGGAGCCACCGGTCTTCTCGCACAAAATCAGGTTGTCCCTGACCCGTACGTCTGTCATCTTCTCTAACGTTGGATGAGATCGCGCCATCGCAAGCGCTTCATCCCAAAGAGTCTTCGCCTGGTTAGCCGTAGATGCGGCGATGAACACCTTGCCGCGCTTGACGGTGAGCATCGTCCACAAAGCCACTAACGCGAACAGCGTTGTTTGCCGTTACCACGTGGCAGTAGACAGATGAGTTCGCGCCGACCAGCGAAGAAACTCGCTCATGATCAGCCGCTGGAACGGTTCTAGATCAACACCACACAGGACGCTGAACTTGACGAACCGCTGAACCTTCGACTGAATGTCGTGGTCGTATGCGTCAAGCAGGTCTGTGTACTGCGGTGTAGACAGTGGTGTCACCCAATGTCACCGATGGCTCGCCATCACTTAATGCAATTGACTACTGCCGTAGACTCTTTGCATGGCTGACGATCCGCGTGACTACTACTACACCTTCAACCCGAATCCGGTTGCGGCGGAACACTTCAGACCAATCGCAGCCACCTGGCTAAACAACATCGACACGACTGGGTGGGTTCAGAGTCTGGCGTCGATGACAGAAGACCGGCGCGTGCAGATGCGGGATGAGGTTCTTCGCGCAATGACCTTCAGCACTGTTGTGGAGGCGTATGCGGAGAAGCTGAGTCCGTCAACAAACAGCATGCGTCTTCACTACGGCGACGGAACCACTCGCGTCGTGGAATGGTCAAATCTCGCACTAGTAGTAGACGAGCTTCTTACATCCAGCGGGGAACTTTGGCACTCAGATAAGCCCCCTGCGCGCAGATCAGTCAAGGTCGATGTACAGACCATGCTTACGATCCTCGCCCTCCTGGTCGCGATCCTGTCTCTACTCAACGACGTGTACGGAGGCGGCGACACGTTGTCGGCCAACGACGCGCAGGAGCTGGTTGAGCAGGCCATCAAGGCAGTGGAGACCCAGCAGACTCCTCCCCACGTGGACCCTGGTCTGCGCTGATATCTCGGGCAAGCTATCCGAATATCCGAGTAGTCTTTGTAGTCATGCTCAGAGTTCTGACCGTTGTCGGGATACTCACGACCGTAATCACTGGCATTGCCAAGCTAGTCTCCCTAATCACGGGTACCGGATTCGATTGGGCTGACGCTCTCGCCGCTTACGCGTACATCTACATCACCATGATTGCCATCGTCGGCGTCTTGGACATTATCGACCCAAAGTACACCGCGTTCGGATTGCCCAGCGCCGAGAAGACGCCTCGCCGCACATTCGTCGCAGTCGGGTTTGCCGTGTGGATGATTGCTGTCCTGATCCTCATCATAAGTATCGGGAGTACGTCGCTGAACACCGACCGCGACTTCATAGGACTTCCCCAGGGCACCACTGCCGCACACTTCATTGGCGCGACGGCAATCATCGGCACGATTCACGTAATGATTCAGCTTGTTTATGACCATCGTGTCCATCGCAAGAGCCAGCAGACGAAGTGCCTGTTCTGCCGTGAAACCATCCACATCGAAGCCACCCGTTGCAAACATTGCCAAGGTGATCTGATCATGTACTACTAATCACCATGTCGCTAGTTCACATTCCGGTAGTCGAATCACTTCGGTGGCTACCGGGAGCAACACTAGCCTGCGAGCAGCGCAGCCAGGTCGTCTGTCACTTTCGGCAGTCCCACGGGATCACGTCAGCGTTCACGTCCATGATCCCACCGTCTTCGATGTGCGGTAGGCCGAGCGCGTGTCCAACTTCGTGGACCATCGCGGCGCATTCGTGCAGCAGCGAGTCTCGCCACTGGGTGCGACCGACACGCTTGGATCGAACCTCGAACCAGTACGGAGCGTTCAGCCAGACCGTGCACCAGCCACCGCGAGCAGCAGCGTGGCGTACGTCTCCGCCAGCAAGGTCGTCGGCCCATCGGGTCCGAATTCCGTCAGGGCACCCAACGACCTTGCGGCTGGTCCAGAAGTCTGAAGCGACGGCGACCAGCTCGCGTGTCTGCTGATCATCGGCGGGGCGCTCGTTGGGTACGTCTGCCCGAAGGCGATGGAGGCAGCGACGGCAAAGATCGCCAGCGCCAGCACCAGGGCGCAGACGAAGACCACCACCCCGTTGGTCACAGATTGGTCATGGCTGAAACGGCGCTGCCCTCTGTCGCCCTCCGTTGCGTTGTCGGTGTCAAACCACGACGACCCCATCAGCCTGATCCGTCGATGGGCGCTGTTTGGCTTATTTGCGCCAGTTTCGGCCTGGCTGCTGGGATTGTTGGGGTCGTTGTCAGAACGCGCGTTTCGAAGGCGCTCAGATAGGGTGTGAAACGTCTGGTGCATCGCCCCGGTCGCCATTTCCTCCAGATTCCCGGTCCCACCAACGTCCCTGACCGGGTCCTGCGAGCCATAGACGCGCCCACGATCGACCATCGTGGCCCCGACTTCGCGCAGCTCGGCCTCGAGGTGCTCGACGGCCTGCGCTGGGTGTTCGGCACCGAAGGTCCGGTCGTGATCTATCCCGCCTCCGGCACGGGTGCGTGGGAGGCCGCGATCGTCAACACGCTCTCGCCCGGCGACAAGGTGATCGCCAGCGAGACCGGGCACTTCGCCACGCTCTGGCGCGAGATGGCCGAGCGGCTCGGGCTGGAGGTCGTCTGGCTGGAGGGCGACTGGCGTCACGGCGCCTCGCCGGAGCGGATCGCGGACGCGCTGGACGACGACGTGCGCGCCGTCATGGTCGTGCACAACGAGACCTCGACGGGCGTGACGTCACGGATCGCCGACGTGCGCGCGGCGCTCGGTGACCATCCCGCGCTGCTGCTGGTGGACACGATCTCGTCGTTGGGATCGATCGACTACCGGCACGACGAGTGGGGCGTGGACGTCACGGTCGGCGGCTCGCAGAAGGGCCTGATGCTGCCAGCGGGCCTCAGCTTCAACGCGGTGTCCGAGAAGGCGCTCTCCGCTTCCCGGGACGCATCGCTTCCCCGTTCCTATTGGGACTGGAAGCCGATCATCGCCGCCAACGAGGCGGGTTTCTGGCCGTACACGAGCGCCACCAACCTGCTCTACGGGTTGCGCGAGGCGATCGCGATCCTGCGCGAGGAGGGCTTGGACAACGTGTTCGCCCGCCACGCACGCCACGCCGCCGCTACCCGCGCCGCGGTGCAGGGCTGGGGACTGGAAGTGCTGGCCGTCGACGAGCGCGAGTTCAGCGGCGCGCTCACCGCGGTCCTGCTCGACGGCTCGGACGAGGTGCGGCGCGTGATCCTCGAGCGGTTCGACATGTCGCTCGGCGCCGGGCTCGGGAAGCTCAAGGACCAGATCTTCCGGATCGGCCACCTCGGCGACTTCAACGACCTGATGCTCGCCGGCACGTTGTCGGGCGTGCAGATGGGCCTGCAGCTCGCGGGTCATGACGTCGGCGACGGTGTCACCCCGGCGCTCGAGGTGCTCAAGCAGTGAGCGCCCTCGAGGGCGTGCGCGTCATCGAGCTCACCCAGATCATGGCCGGGCCGTTCTGCGGGCAGGTGCTCGCGGACATGGGCGCGGACGTGATCAAGATCGAGCCGCCCGAGACCGGTGACCAGACGCGGCGCTCCATGGGCGAGTCGGCGTTCCGGGCGGTCAACCGCAACAAGCGCTCGATCACGTTGAACCTGAAGGATCCCGGTGATCGCGCGACGTTGCACCGGCTGGTGGAGACCGCCGACGTGCTGCTCGAGAACTACCGGCCGGGCGTGGCGAAGAAGCTCGGCGCCGACTACGAGACGCTGCGCGGCCTCAACCCGCGGCTCGTCTACGCCTCGATCAGCGGCTTCGGCCAGACCGGCCCGTACGCGCAGCGGCCCGGCTTCGACCTGATCGCGCAGGGCATGAGCGGCATCATGAGCGTCACCGGCGAGCCCGGCGGCGACCCCGTCAAGGCGGGCGTGCCCGTGAGCGACCTGGGCGCCGGCCTGTTCTGCGCCATCGGCATCCTGAGCGCGCTGCACGCCCGCGAGCGCACGGGGGAGGGCCAGCAGGTCGACACGTCGCTGTGGGAAGGCGCGATGGCGCTGACCGTGTGGGAGACCGCCGAGCTGTGGTCGACGGGCAACATCCCGCAGCCGCTGGGCTCGGCGCACCGCTTGAGCGCGCCCTACCAGGCGCTGCGCACGCGTGACGGCTACGTCACGGTCGGCGGGAACACCCAGAAGCTGTGGACGCTGCTGTGCGGGGCGATCGGCCGGCCCGAGCTCGTCGAGGACCCGCGCTTCGCGACCAACCCGGACCGGATGCGCAACCGGCCCGAGCTCGTGGTCGAGCTGGAAGCGGCGCTGACCGAGCGCACCACCGCCGAATGGGTGGAATCGCTGCTCGCGGCGGGCGTGCCCGCGGGGCCGCTGCATAACGTGCAGCAGGTGGTCGACGACCCGCACACGCAAGCCCGCGAGATGGTGGTGGAGATGGAACATCCCGAGGCCGGGACGGTCTACGGACTCGGCATCCCGGTCAAGCTCAGCGCGACGCCGGGCTCCGTGCGCCGGCCCGCGCCGACGCTCGGCCAGCACACGGACGAGATCCTGGCGGAGTTGGGCGACGCTCGCCTGACGGCTCGCGTCGCGGCGAGTTCTCGCCCAGAGGGCTCGGACTCGCGCGCGCCGAAGGATGCGACGTGACGGTCGTCTTCGAGGTCCACGACGACGTCGCGTGGGTCACCTTCAGCCGTCCCGAGGCGCACAACGCGATGACCTGGGACATGTACGACCGGCTCGTGGAGGCGTGCGAGCGGATCGACGAGGACCCGGCGATCCGGGTCGCCGTGTTCGCGGGCGCGGGTGGCAAGGCGTTCGTCGCCGGCACGGACATCCGCCAGTTCACGGCGTTCGAGACCGCGCAGGACGGGCTCGAGTACGAGCGCCGGATCGACGCCGTGCTCGATCGGCTGGAGACGGTGCGCAAGCCGACGGTCGCGCTCGTCGAAGGGTTCGCGATGGGCAGCGGGTTCGCGATCGCGGCGTGCTGCGACCTGCGCGTCGCGACCCCCGACGCGAAGTTCGGCATGCCGATCGCCCGTACCGTCGGCAACTGCCTGTCGATGGCCAACTACGTGCGGCTGGCGGCGGCGCTCGGCAGCCAGGCCCGGCTGAAGGACGTCATCTTCCAGGCCCGCACCGTGAAGGCCGAGGAGGCACTCGCGATCGGGTTCGTCAGCGAGATCGCCGAGCGTGAAGCGCTGGACGAGTACGTCGCGGCACTGTGCGCGCGGCTCGCGGACTACTCGGCCACGACGCTGCGCGTGACCAAGGAGGCGCTGCGGCGCGCGCGCTTCGTGCCCGAGGGTGACGACCTGATCCTCGAGGCGTACGGCTCCGAGGGCTTCCGCGCGAACGTGCGCGCGTTCCTGGACCGGTAGCCCGCCGCGCGGCAGTTTGATTGCAACAAGAGGAGCGCGGTCGCATTCAGCGAAACCTGAGGCGCGGCCATGCTCGACCTGCGTACGCTCGATCCCGCCCGTCAGACCGCCGATCGGCGGGTTGCACTGGCACTCGGGTATGGCGCGCTGGCTTGCTTGACGTTCGCGGCCGTCGGAACCGGTTCGGGTGGGTGGGCGTTGGCGACTTCGATCGTCATCGCTTTGGGAGGCCTACCCTGGATCTTCGCTTTCGGCGGCCGCTGGCGTCTGCTCGACGATGCGCTCGCCGGCGTCCCGTTCTGGCTGCGCGGCGACCGCACCGGGGTATGGGCGACCGCGCCCGTGGCGGGTGCGCTGCTTGCGCTCTGGCTGTCCGCGCTGCTGGGATTGCCGACCGCGCTGGCGGTGCTCGCGTCGCTCGTCGGCGCGAGCGCGTACACGGCGCTGCTGGCGTGGAACGAGCAGCGCTACGAGCGGCTGATCCTGCTCGACCTGACCGTGCTGGAGACGCGCTTCGAGCGCATCACCGACCTGCGCGCCGAGCGCGCGGCACGGATCGTCGCGGCGAGTGAGTTCCGCGCGGCCGCGGGCTGACTACCCTTCGCGTCGATGACGACGACTGAAAGGGCCTTCGCCCTGGCGCGTTGAGCGCCACCAAGTCACGCGTGCGGCCGATTCGCGCCGCGCATGGGTCCTCCTGCTGGGACCACCTGCTGATCGCGCCCCTGTGGGTCGCGTACGACGTCAACCTCGGCACGCTGCTGCGGACCTGCGACGCGCTCGGGGCCTGCATGGCCGTGCCCAACACACCGCACTACCACCGTGCGCTCGCGCGCGGCGACACGCTCGCGCGCTGCCCGTGCGTGCACTGGGTCGGGCCGACGCAGGCCGAGTGGGTGCGGGCCGAGCAGGCCACGGGCACGCGCATCGTCGCGGTCGAGCTGACCGAGGGCTCGGTGCCGCTGCCTCGGCTCGAGCCATCCGCGCAACGGACGATCGTGCTGCTCGGCCACGAGTCGCACGGCATCCCGGAGGAGGTGATCGAGCACGCGGACGTGTGCGTGGAGATCCCGATGCGCGGCGTGGGGCACAGCCTCAACGTCGCGGTCGCCGGGAGCCTCGTCGCCTACCGCCTCGCGGGCCTCGCATGAGCGCCGGCGATGCGGGGCATCAGGGCGCCATGCGCTACAGCGAAGAGGAGATCGCCGCGGAGGAAGAGCGGCTCGGGGCGAAGCTGCCGGACGAGCTGCGCGAGCGCCTGCTGGCGGGCGTCCCCGAGAGCGTGCTGGTGAAGACCACCGACGGCGAGGACATGGACTTCAGCGTCTGGGGTCCGAGCACGACCGACAGCGACTCCAAGGGCCGCGAGTACCCGACGCCGGGGATGACCAAGGAGACCCAGGAGGTGCGCGAGATGATGGGGGAGTTCTTCCCCGACGACATCGTGGTCGCCTGGGGCGCCGACGGCACCGGCGACCTCGTGGTTGTGCTCAAGGACGGCTCGCTCGCGTGGTGGAGGCACGACGACTCGGACGACGAGCTCGTCGCCGTCGAGGTCGACTGGGACGGGCCGTGAGTCACGCGAGCGTGCCGATCCAGCGCTCCAGCCGCCGGCCTTCGCGGGCCATCAGCTCCGGGTCGCGGAACGTGCCGGTGAGCAGCGCGATGCCCTCGTAGGAGGCGATCAGCGCTACCGCGAGCTCGTCCGCATCTTCGCGGCCGAGCTCGCGGAACTGGCGCTCGGCCCAGTCGATCGGGATGCGCATCAGGTCCGGCCAGGCGCCGCCGGTCTCGTCCTCGCGCTTGTTCAGTTCGGAGACCAGCGTGCCGAGCGGGCAGCCCTGGCGGGCGGTGAGCGGGGCCTCGCTGACGAGCAGGCGGACGAAGGCCTTGAGGCGTGCCTCCGGCGTCGGCTCCGACTCCAGCGCCGCCAGTGCCTCGCGCAACTCCTCGCGTAGGTCGTCGACGGCGGCCTCCACGAGCGCGTCCTTGGTCCTGAAGTAGTAGTAGACGTTGCCCAGCGGGACGTCCGCGGCCGTGGCGATGTCCGCCAGCGTCGTCCGCTCGACGCCGCGCGCGTGGAAGACCTCGCGCGCGCCGGCGACCAGTCGTTCGCGCTTGCCCGGTGCGTCAGCCATCGAACGCCATCCTAGCGCTAAGTTAGCCAACTAACTCATGGCTGACATCGACAAAGACCGGCTCGCTTCCGACATCGAGGCGCTGAGCGACTTCAACCGCGCGATCGTCGAGGAGTTCCGCGCCAACGACGGCAAGATCAGCAACCTCCCGGGCGGCGAGCTGCTGCTGCTTCACCACACGGGCGCGAAGTCGGGCGAGTCCCGTCTCTCGCCGCTCGCATACGTGCGCGTCGGCGGGCGGATGCTCGTGGTCGGCTCGTCGCTGGGCTCGCCCAAGCACCCGGCGTGGGTGCACAACCTGCGCGCGCACCCCCGGTGCCGCGTCGAGGTCGGCACCGACGACTACGCCGTGGTCGCGCGTGAGCTGCCGCGTGAGGAGCGCGACGCGCTGTTTCCGAGCGTGACCGCGGCGGCACCGGTGCTCGCGGACTACCAGGCCAAGACGGACCGCGTGATCCCGCTGTTCGAGCTCACGCGGGGTTAGGCAAGGCCGAATCCGCCATTGTTGGCGACCACTCGCCAGGCGTCGTCCACCCGCCGCACCGAGATGCTCAGTGCCGGCCCGGGGGAGGTGCCGGACACCCACGCCTCGCCGGTGGCGCCCTGGAGCCGGATGTTGAAGACGCGGACCCGGTCGATCGCGGACACCTGCAGGTCTCGCGGGATGCGTGGACGCTTCGTGCAGCGCATGGCCGTCGTCAGCGGTTCGGCGACCACGCGGCACGCGTCGGCCGGGCGTTCGCGGTTCAGCGCGTGGACGAAAGCGAGTGCGGCGCCGGCGGCCGCTTTCTCCTCGTCGGACTCGGGCTCGTGGTTCGGGAACTGCTGCACCTGCTCGTCCTCAGGCTCGGGAAGATCGACGAACGACACGAGGGCGAACGTCGTGAACGTCACCGTGAGCGTGAACGCGAAGATCAACCAGCGCATGTTGCTACTACGTGCGGCGTGCCGATCCGTCACGAGGAGACCCCTTGAAGCTTTCGCACCGCGCGCAGAGCGCCGAGCCGTTCCACGCGCTGGCGTTCGGGCAGCAGGCCGCCGACCTCGAGGCCGAAGGCCACCACGTCGTCAAGCTCAGCATCGGCGAGCCGGACTTCGGCGCGCCGCCGGCCGTGCGGGAGGCGATGCGCACGGTGATGGACGGCCGGCCGTTGCCGTACACGCCCTCGCTGGGACTGCCGGCGCTGCGGGAGGCGATCGCCGGGTTCTACCGCGAGCGGCACGACGTGGTTGTCGATCCCGCGCGGATCGCCATCACCTCCGGCGCGTCCTCCGCGCTCCTGCTCGTCACCGCCGCGACCACCGACCCCGGCGACGAGGTGATCCTCGCCGACCCGTCCTACCCCTGCAACCGCGAGATGGTCGCGAGCTTCGGTGGCCGCGTGGTGGCGGTGCCGTCGACGGCGGCGACCCGCTACCAGCTGGCGGTGAGCACGGTCGAGCAGGCATGGAGCGAGCACACGGCGTCCGTGATGGTCGCGTCGCCGTCGAACCCCACCGGCACCTCGGTCCCGTTCGACGAGCTGACCGCGATCTGCGCGCTCGCCCGTGACCGGGACGTCTGGCGGATCGTCGACGAGATCTACCTGGACCTCTCCGACCCGGCGCCGGACGGCTCGCCGCCGCGCAGCGTGCTGACCGTCGACCCGGACGCGATCGTCATCAACAGCTTCTCCAAGTACTTCGGGATGACGGGCTGGCGGCTCGGCTGGGCCGTCCTGCCCGAGGTGCTCGTCCCGGCGTTCGAGAAGCTCGCGATGCACTACTTCCTCTGCGCGTCCGCGCCCGCCCAGCACGCGGCGCTGGCGGCGTTCACGCCCGAGTCGCTCGCGCTGGCGGAGGAGCGGCGCGCGGAGCTCTTCGCCCGCCGAGCGCTCGTGCTCGAAGGGCTGGCGCGGATCGGCATCCCGGTGCCGGCGGTCCCGGACGGCGCGTTCTACGTCTACTTCGACGTCGCGGGCACCGGTCTCGGGGCGTGGGAGTTCTGCGAGCGCGCCCTCGCCGAGCACCACGTCGCGTTCACGCCCGGGACGGACTTCGGCACGCACACGGCCGCCACCCACGTCCGGCTCTCCTACGCCGCCTCCCGCGACGAGCTGCGCGAAGGGCTCGCCCGGCTCGGCGCGTTCGTCGCCGGCCTCAGCTGAGGCCGGACCGCAGCGCGAGCGTGCGCGGACCCATGAACCGCTCCGCGACGGTCCAGTCGTCGTGCTCGAAGCACTCGATCCAGATGAGCGTCTCGGCGTCCAGCTCGCCCGGGTCTTCGAGCACGCGCTCGAGGTAGGTCCAGAACCGTCGCATCACGTCTTCGAACTCCGGGCGCACCGATCCGCGCCGTCGCCGCAGCCAGCTGAACTTGACGGCGTGGTCGTCGAGCCAGAAGAGCGCGTGGGCGAGTGCCGGGTAGGTGAGCGCGCCGTCCTCGTCGTCGAACTCGTCCGGCGCGCAGCCGGTGAACGCCTCCGGCACGGCCGCGCGCAGCTGCTCGACAAAGCTCTCGTTCGTCACGAGTGCAAGGATTCCACTCAGTGATGCGCGATGACGTCGTGGCCGCGGCCCACACCACGCTCGCGAGCGGCTCGGCGCGCGTGCTGCGGCGCCGCTTTCGCGCATCCGGCGAGGTCGTGACGACCGAGGACGGTGTGACGGACTTCGCCGCGCGCCGCACGCGCGCGCAGCTCGTCGCTGGCGACGGGCTCGCAGAGTGGGCCGAGCGCCTCGACACGCAGGTCAACCAGCGCTGGCCGTGGTTGCACGACGCGTTCGCGTCAGAGGGTGGGCCGATGGTCACGGTCTACGCCGGCACCGCCCACTTCCTCGGCGCTCCCGACGCCCCGACGCCGATCGGCAACGGCGACCCGAACGCGAACCGGCGCGCGCCCGGAGATCCCGCCTGGATGATCGACGCCCTGTGCGCCGCCCGCGTCACCAGCGCGCGGATCGATGATGCGCACCGGAGCTTCGAGCTCGACCTCGCGCGCCTGCACGGCGCGCTGGAGATCCCGCCGCACAGCGCCAGCACGCCGCCGCGCCTGGTCGGAGAGGCGTGGATCGACGGCGACGGCCGGCTGCGGCGCGTGACCTCGCGAACCGGCACGTACTCACGGCGTCCCCGCTCGCCGGTCGAGGCACCCACGCAGCGGGGCTCGGAGCTGCTCGAGCTGTGGGACTTCGGCGTGGCGGCCGAGATCGAGGTGCCGCACATCGAGACGCGCCTGCCCGGCGCGGGCCTCGTCGACTGGGCGCGGATCGGCTGGGACCTGCGCCGGCGCCGCCGCGAGCACCGGAACGCGGCCGGCTGACCGTGGGTGACGCACTCGAGCTGTTCCTCGCCGACTGGGTGCTCGGTCGCTTGAGCCCTGGAGATGCCGTCCAGCGCGCGACTCGCGCGGTCCAGGCGGGTTGCGACGACGCCTCGATCCTCCTCGTCGCGGGCCTGAACGCTCAGCATCCGACGCGGGTGGAGATCGTCGCCGAAGCTCACGCGTTTCTCGGTCGCGGCGGACTCGGGGTTCGGGAGCGTTGAACGCCTGACGGTTGCGGACAATAGTTGGCCGCAAACGAGCGTAGCCTTCGCGGCATGAGCAACCCTGTGATCAGCCGCGTCGACTTCGTCCCGATCCCCACGCAGGACGCCGAGAAGGCGACGGTGTTCTACACCGACACGCTCGGGCTCGAGCAGTCCCCGCACACGGTCGACAAGCCGTTCTCGGAGTTCGACCTGGCGGGCACGACGCTGAGCATCTGGGACCCGTCGACGGCCGGTCGTGAGTTCCAGGCCAACACGAACGCCGTGGCGCTGCACACCGACGACGTGAAGGGCATGCGCGAGCTGCTCGAGAGCCGCGGCGTGACGTTCTTCGGCGACGTCGTGGACACGGGTGTGTGCCACATGGCGTTCTTCGCGGATGTCGACGGCAACCCGCTGATGCTGCACGGGCGCTACGTGCCGCGCGAGAACTAGCGCTCCAACGTTGCCTCCTCGCCCAGACGGGCGAGCTTGTGCGGGTTGCGGATGGCGTAGATCCGGGTGATCCGGCCGTCCGCGACCTCGACGCTGACGGCCGTGTCCAGCGCCCCGCCGAGCTCGATCCACGCCGCGGGCGCGCCGTTGAGCCACCAGGGATGCACGACCGCGTCCGGAGCGATCGTCCGGAAGCGGCTGAGGAGCCTCGCGACCTTCTCGCGGCCGGAGATCGGGCGCTTGATCGCGCTCGCCTGGCCACCGCCGTCGGCAACCACCACGACGTCCGGCGCGAGCACGTCGAGGAGCCGCTGCAGGTCGCCGGTCTCGAGCGCCAGCAGGAAGCGCTGGACGACCTGCTCACGCTCGGCCCGGTCGACCTGCACGCGCGGGCGCCTCGCCGCGACGTGCTCGCGTGAGCGGTGCGCGATCTGGCGGACCGCTGCGGGCGACTTGTCGATCGCCGCCGCGATCTCCTCGTACGGGAGGTCGAACACCTCGCGCAGGACGAACACCGCGCGCTCGGTCGGCGCGAGCGTCTCCAGCACGGTCAGCATCGCGATCGAGACGCTCTCGGCGAGCTCGACGTCCTCGGCGACGTCCGGGCTCGTGAGCAGCGGCTCGGGCAGCCACTCGCCGACGTACTCCTCCCGCCGGCGCGCGACCGTCCGCAGCCGGTTCAGCGCCTGGCGCGTGACGATGCGGACGAGGTACGCGCGTGGGTCGCGCACGTCGTCGCGATTCCCGTCCGCCCACCGGAGCCAGGTCTCCTGCACGACGTCCTCGGCGTCGGCGGCGGAGCCGAGCATCTCGTACGCGACTGTGAACAGCAGGCTGCGGTGGGTGACGAACGGGTCTTCGGTCATGCGGCGGCGGGCATCGCGAGGGGTTTGAGCTCACAGCGCGCCGCGAGCCCCGCGGACTCGACGCCCATCGCGATGTTCGAGCGCGTGTAGAAGTTCGCGAGCGCGGCGAACGCGGTCAGCTCGACGAGCGCGGCCGGCCCGAGCTGATCGAGCAGGCGCGCCGACAGCTCGTCGGTGACGGTGGGCGGGGTGTTCGACATCGCCTCCGCGTACTCCATCACGTCGCACTCCAGCGGGGAGAACAGGGTCGACTCACGCCAGCGCGGCACCTCGCGGGCCTTGTTGACGTCGAGCCCCTGCTGGTGGGCCTGCCAGTACCCGAGGTCCAGGCACGCGCTGCAGCCGACGTAGCTGGAGACCGCCATGTGCGCGTACGTCTTCAGCGTCTCGTCGCACGCGTCCCACTTCTGCGACTTGCGGCCCACGCCGAACCCGAAGTTCAGGACCTTGCGGTTGTGCCACGCGACGCCGAGCGACTCGGGCACGTCGCCGAGCATCCGGCGCGCCATCCGCTTGACGAGCGCGCCGTAGACGCCGTTGATCTCGGCCGGGGGAATGCGGGGAGCCATCTCGCCTCCAATGTCGGGTTGCCTCACGACATCCAGACACCGGCCGCGGCCGGCGTGTGACACGCGTACGTGAACGAGCGTCCGACGACGCCCTAGCGGCTGAGCTGCTCCAGGTACCAGGCGGCCGCCGCGTCCGCGCATTCCTCGGGCGTCCCGTGGGCGATCTCGACCGGGTCGTCACCGTCGGGATAGATCTCGTCAGGCTTGAACAGGTTGCCTAAGTCCACCTGCTCGCTCTCGACCTCAGCGGCGAGCGCGCGCTGGCCGTCGAAGTCGACTCGGTAGCTCCGGGCGACGGCGTGGACATCGACGTCGTCGACGTCCGCGTAGGTGATCACGAAGTCGTCGCGGAACCAGCCGCCCGTGCCTTCCCGGACCGTCGCGCGCAGGTCCGGCCAGACCCGAGCGTGCTCGCGCAACCGGGCGAGGAACGCCTCGCACCGCGGCCAGACCTCGAACCAGTCGTCCTCCGGCGGTGTCGGCGTGCGGAAGCTGCCCCAGGTGGCGAGCTCGCCCCACTGGCCCTCCGGCGGCGCGTTCCAGTACCACTCGAAAATGAGCAGGCCCGCGCCGGACTCCGCGACCACCGCGAAGTACCCGACGTCGTCCACGAGCGCCTCGGGCTGCTGCAGGAAGCCGGCGTCGGGCAGCGCGAGGGCGAAGAACGCGTGCGGCTCGAGCCCGATGAGCACCACCGGCTCGGCGATCACCGCGTGGCGGCGCAGGGTGGCGAGCGCCTCCTCGCGCAGGTCGACGGTCCAGCGGCGCCGCGAGACCTGAGACGTGAAGTTCTCGCGCTGCTCGGCGACGAGCCGCTCCAGGTGCTCGACCTGCTCCGAGCTGCGCGCGACGCCGCCCGGGAGCGCCGGCACCACCCGTCGAGCCTGGTTGTCGCGCAGCGCGCGCTCGAGTCGTTCGTCTCGTTCCGGCATCGTCAGCGCCAGCCTGCCAGAACGGACCTGGAAAGGTAGATTCGTGCGATGCCGCTCGAAGCGCTCGCGCTCTCGCGGGCTTGGGTGTCGACGGGCTTGCCGGGATACCGAGAACCCGACGACCCGTACGTCACGTACTCCGCGTTCGACCTCGACGCGCTGCCGCCGATCACGCGGCCGCTCGACGTCGAGCTGCGCTGGCTCCTCGAGCAGCCGCAGGTGGAGGACTCGCTGGCCGACGACGAGCCGCCGCCCGGTCGGCCGGCGATCGCGTCGGAGCTCGACGCGCTCATCGGGACCCTCGACTTGCGGCTCCCCGCGGCGTTCGAGACGTTCGTGCGTGACCCCGCGCCGCGGACGCGCGTCCGCTCACCGACCGCTTGCTACCTCGACCTCGGCGAGCACGTGGTCGCCGCGCCGGGCGGCGGTTGGCTCGTCCACTTTCTCTCCGACCAGCAGTGGGTGTGCCACTGGCTGCTCTACGTCGACACCGACGGCACCGAGGCGGTCGTCGCGACCGGCGAGCCCTACGGCTTCGGGCACGAGCTGTCAGCGGAGCAGCGTCGCTACGTGGAGCCGTAGAGACGATGGCGAGCTGGCGCCGAACAGCGGCCGAGTTGCTGCCCGAGCTGTGGGTGGACGAGGACGATCGGCAGACGCCGAACGCGTTCTTCTTCGCGGTGCTGCCGTTCACGCGCGACGCTCACCGCCGCGGAGACGACGACGCGCTGCGGCGCGCGTACGCCTTCGCGACGTGGTGCGAAGCGCAGGGCGACGAGCTGCTCAACGCGGTGTACGTCTCGTTCTACGAGCACCTCTTCGACGCCTGGGACGTGCACGAGGACGTCGTTCGGTGGTTGTCACCGGCGGTGATCCGCGATGGCTGGACTCTGTGGCATGACCGGCTCGAACCGGCGCAACTCGAGGCGCTCCGCGCGCTCACACGACGGACGGGCGGAACGGGTCCATGAACGCCATGCCCGCGTCCTCGAACCGCTGCTCGTGGGAGCGCGCAGGAGCGTGCGCAGTGCGTCGTCGGCGGCGCTCATCGGACCTGGATGATGACCGTGCCGGCGGGCAGCTCGAAGTCGACGACGAGGCCGACCAGCGCGGGATCGCCGGCCTTGCGGATGAGGTCGACCTGGCGGACCGTGCCGCGCCGGCGCAACGGGCCGACCTCCTCGAACGTGTCGCCGACCTGGATCGTGCCGGCCTCGATGTGCCCCGCGAGCGCGGGGCCACGGCCGGTGATGGAGAACGGGTCGGTGACGGTGAAGCGCCAGGGCACGTCGTCAGCGGGACGGACTGCCGGGCGGGTCGCGCGAGCCAGGGCGCGGGCGACGAACGGCATCGTGGACGCGCGCCACACGTGGCGCTGCTCGAAGGGCCACGCGTAGACCGGGCTGCCGTCGCGGACGAGCTCGGCCACGCGCGGTTCGTCGAGCTCCTCGGCCGACCAGTCGTAGAGGGCCTGGAGGCGCGGCACGATCACGGCGTAGTCGAGCAACCGACCGAGGCGTTGCTCGCTCGCGATGTACCGGTGGACGTCGCCCGCGAGCGGATAGCGGTCCGGCAGCACCGCGCGCAGCGAGAGGAACGCGCCGGCCATGCCGAGCCGCGGGTCGCCGAGGACCCGACCGGCCGGAGCGAACCGCCCGAGCGCCAGTCGGGGCGCCGCGGCCAGCGCGTGCGCGTAGAGCACGCGCAGCAGCGCGACGTTCATGAAGAAGCGCTCCGGCAGGCTCTCTGCGTCAGCGAGGTCACGGTGCTCGAGGTAGCCGGCGACGACGCTCGCGTTGTGCGCCCGGTACCAGCAGCGACCCGTCGGCTCTGCGGCGAACTCCAGCCACAGGCGCACCGCGTCCGACGACGGTTCGCCCGCCGCCCCGCCGAGCAGCGCGACCGTCTCACACCCGTCGCGGAGCAGCCGCTCGTTGACCGCGCGCCACCACGGGCTGCCGGGCGGGGAAGCGTCGAGCGCGTCGAGCACGCCGCGCCGCGCCTGCCAGCGCATGAACGACAACGCCGCGCGGCGGAACGGCAGGTGCCGCGGCGCGTTGCCGGTCGGGCCGCGGAACACCCGCGACATCAGCTCGAGCCGTGCGGCGGGATCGTCGCGAACCGCCGCGACCTGCGACTCCGCCGAGGCAAGCGCGCTCATGGCGCGAAGTGTCTCAGCGGCGAACGAGCGATGATGCCGCGGATGGACCGGATCGTCACGACGAGGCTCGTGCTGGAGCCGGTGTCGCGCGAGCTGGCCGAGGCGCTCGTCGCTGGAGACGTGTCGGGCGTGACCGCCGGTGAGGGCTGGCCGCACGAAGACACCGTCGACGGGCTGCGCATGGTGTTGCACGGGTCCGAGGCCTGGCTCGTCACGCTCGACGGCGTGGTCATCGGCGACGCCGGGACGTTCGGTGACGACGGCTCGGGCGACGTCGAGATCGGCGAGGTGCTGATCGACAACCTCCCGTGAATCCGGCACGCAACAGGGCGCGGCGCGACGGAGACGTCCGCCGACGCCGAGCACGCGAGTTACGCGCTCGGCAAGATCCACGCGTGCGAGTGAACCTGCTCGTCCTGCGCTGCGCTAACTGCCTCAGCCGTCGCAAGCGCCCGCGTGGCCTCGGATGGCCGGGCGGTTGGGTGGAACGAGCGAGGCCGCGGCGAGGGCGGCGCTCAGCGGGTCGCGCGTGCGGAGCGCCGTCGAGCTCGCGGAATGGACCGTGGCGGTGACGACGTACGCGACCCCGTCGTGATCGGCCGACGGCTCGATGAACGGGCCTTCGTCGGTGAACGGGTACCGGGTGCAGCGTGAGAAGCAGACGTGCCAGTGGCTGGTGTACGGGAGCAGCTGGCGGAGCGTGGGTTGCTCCGCACACGCGCGGATCAGCTGCGCCTGGGCCGCGTCGAGCGGATGCTCCCCGACGGGGCGGCGGAGCAGATCCTGCCAGTGCCATTCGGCCTCGTCGCCGAACAGGAACGCCTTGCCGTCGATCGACCAGGCGATCAGCGGCTCACGGTCGATCACGTCGCGCACGTCGTCGGCGCCCGTCACGGCGGCGACGATCCGGCTGACGTCGTCCAGCTCGGGCACCCACCCGTCGGCGAACTCCACCGTATGCACGGCTGCCAGGAGACGCACGTGGAACGCGCGCTCGAGCGTGGCCACCTCGTCGAGGCGCGCCACGGGCCGGCGAACGGGTCGCGCGGCCCGCTTCCCGTCCGGTGCAGCCCGGCGACCGCCCAGGCCGAGGACCGTTCGCGGTCGCAGTCGAAACCGGGGCCGAGGAGGCCGAGCACGCGCGGGACGAGCCCTCCGGCCGCGACCACGTCCGGGTAGAGCTCCGCCAGCATCGTCGGGACGCTACAGGCCGTGCGCGGGGTTCACGTTCGCGCCGCGGACGACGACCTCGAAGTGCAGGTGCGGCCCGGTGGCCACGCCGGTCGCGCCGACCAGGCCGACGCGTTCGCCCGCCGACACCGACTCACCGACGGCGACGGTCGCGCGGGAGAGGTGCGCGTAGCGGGTCTTGAAGCCGCCGTGATCGACGGTGACGACGAGGCCCCAGCCACTGGCAAAGCTCGCGAAGGTGACGCGACCAGGTGCGGCGGACCGGACGGTCGCGCCGGACGGTGCCGGGAAGTCGAGGCCGGCGTGGAAGCCGTTGCCGCGCGGGCCGTAGCGGTCGCCGACCGGCGCGTTGATCGGCGCACGCAGGGGCGGCGTGGCCGGGGGAGGGCGGTGGACGACCGCCATCGTCGCCGGGCCGGCGACGCCGTCCGCGCGCAGCCCGGCGTAGCGCTGCAGGCGCTGGACGGCGGCGGTCACGCGCGGGCCGAAGTCGCCGTCGACCGGGCCGCACGCGAAGCCCTTCACGCCGAGCGCGAACTGCAGCGCCGCGACGTCCCAGCCGCGCTGGCCGGACCGCAGCGGGCGGCTGCCGATCGGGTGCCGGCCGAGCGCGCCGAACGCGCGCCGGGTACGCGGCCCGACGACGCCATCGGCGCTCAGCCCGCGCCGCGCCTGGAAGCGCCGGACGGCGGCAGCGGTGCCGGGCCCGGAGACGCCGTCGACCGTGCCCGAGTAGACGCCGTGGTGGCGCAGCGCGACCTGCAACGCCGCGACGCGCGGGCTGGCCGCAACCGCCGAAGGGGCGAACACCAGAAGGACGAGCAGGATGAGCGGGACAACGCGCACCCTCGAAGGGTTCGCGCGCTGACAACTGAACTCCTGCCTATCGTGGCGTGGCGACGACGCGGGTGCCGTGGCGCGGCGAGAACGTCACGTTGCGGCGGGCGATGCCCTCGGCGCCGCGGCCGGCGGGGTGCAGGTCGAAGCGCGCGAGCACCTCCTCCAGCACGACGCGCATCTCGAGCTCCGCGAACGGCGCGCCGATGCAGCGGCGCACGCCGCCGCCGAACGGGATCCAGGTGTAGGTGGACGGGGGATTCGAGAGGAACCGCGAGGGGCGGAACGCGTACGGCTCCGGGTACTCCTCGGCGCGGGTGTGGGCGAGCCACATCGCGGGCGTGACGTCGGTGCCGGCCGGCAAGGACAGCCCGTCGACCTCCAACGGCACGGTCAATCGACGGCCCGCAAGAGGCACGACCGGACGCAGCCGCAGCGACTCGCTGACGACCGCGCGCAGGAACGCCTCGTCGCCGGACCGTGCCTGCTCCAGGACCGACGGGTAGCGCACCAGCAGATCCAGCGTCCACGCGAGCCCCGTCGCCGTGGTCTCGTGCCCGGCCATCAGCAGCGTCATCAGCTGGTCGCGGATCTCGCCGTCGCTCATGCCGGAGCCGTCCTCGAACACCGCCTGCACGAGCAGCGAGCAGATGTCCTCGCCCGGCGCCTCGCGACGCGCCGCGATCTCCGCCAGCAGCAGCGCGTCGATCTCCCGCGCCTGCTCCTGCAACGCGGCCAGAGGCGCCATCCGCCCGAACAGCACCTGGACCTGGAGCGACATCGACGTCGTCGCGGCCAACAGGGAACCCAGCAGCGCGTGGAGCCGCGCGCGGCGCGCCTCGTCCGCCACGCCGAACACCGCGCGCAGGATCACGTCCAGCGTGATCGACTGCATGCTCGGATGGACGGCGAACGCGCGGCCGACCGGCCACTCCGACAGCGCCCGCGCAGACGCGTCGCGGATGATCGGCTCGTACGCGCGCATGCGGTCGCCGCGGAACGGCGGCAGCATCACCTTCCGGCGCGAGAGATGCTCCGCGCCCTCCAGCAACAGCAAGGACCGCGCGCCCACCAGCGGCTTCAACGTGAGCTGTCGCCCGGGCGGCATCGCGTGCCCCGGCTCGCCATAGAGCGCCCGGACGACCGCGGGGGAGGACACCATCACGAGCGGCGTCCGGAACCCCTTGAACATCACGGTGAACGTGTCGCCGTAGCGCCGACGGTTGTCCTCGAGGAAGCGGATCGGCCGTGCGAGCCAGCGCGCGGTCTGCAATGCGGGCGACGCGGCAGGGCCGGCGGGGAGCGCGCTCACCCGCCGACCGTACCGGCTCACGAACCTAAAGAGGGACAGTCCCTCTTTAGATTCAGGCGGTGGCGACCGCGTTGCTGACGACGACGCCCTTGGTCGGGCTGGAGAGCGTCACCTTCAGCTGCTTCTTGATCTGCGCGACCGACTGGTTCTTGAAGGCGATCTGGATCGCCTGCGTAAGGTCGGCCGGGCCTTGGCCGTCGACGTTGCTGAAGCCGACGGTGCCCGTCTGCCCACGGAACGGCCCGATCTCCGAGTGCGGGTTGAAGGTCTTCAGGTTGGACTCGTAGTTGACCTTCACCGTCTGGCCGGCGGCCAGGTCGGACACGTTGATCACGCACTGCGCGTACGTGAAGCGCTTGCCGGTGTCGTCGCTGTAGCGGACCTTGCACTTGCCCGCGGAGACCGTCGCGGTCGTGGCGGTCGTGGCGGCGTGGGCGGGGGCGGCGATCGTGGCCGCGGCGACGACGGCGGTCAGGCCGGCGAGGATCTTGCTGCGCATCGGGATGCTCCTGGGGAGGAATGGGGTGATGCGAGCAGGATCGAGGCGCCGCCGCGCCCGGTCGTCAGTAGCGCACTACTGCACTTCCGGGCGCGCGACTACGGCGTACCTCTCTAGATCGGTGAGGAAGGCCGTGCCATGCCCTCGGCGAGGTCGCCGAAGCCCGGGGCGATGATCGCGCCCGGCTGGGCGATGAGCTCCTCCGCCACCAGCGCCTCGGTGGTCAGCAGCAGCGCCGCGACCGAAGCCGCGTGCTCGAGCGACAGCCGCGTCACCCGCACCGGGTCGACGACGCCCTTCTCGAACAGGTCGCCGAACTCGCCCGTCAGCGCGTTCAGCCCGTGCCCGGCCGGCGCGGCCAGCACCTGGTCGATCGTGGCCTGCCCGTCGTAACCCGCGTTCGAGGCGATCCAGTACAGAGGCTCCGAGAGCACGGAACCGATGATCTCCGCGCCGCGCGCGTAGTCACCTGACAGCTCCAGCGCGTCCAGAGCCGTCGCCGACCGCAGCAACGCCGTACCGCCACCCGGGACCACCCCTTCGGACACTGCCGCTTGCGTCGCCGCCAGCGAACCCTCGGTCCGCCGGTAGCGCTCCTTGAGCGCCGGCTCGGTCGGCGCGCCCACGCGGATCACGGCCAGGTTCGCCGACAGCCGCGCGATCCGCTCCTGCAGGATCTCGACGTCGCGCTCGTGCACGGCGCGGGCCAGCTCGGCCTTGAGCTGGGCGAGCCGCCCCGAGACCGACTCGGCCGACCCGCCGCCCTCGATGAACGTGCAGTCGTCGGCGTTGGTGACCACGCGCCGCGCGGTGCCGAAGTGCTCCAGCGTCACCTCGTCCAGCGACAGGCCGGCCTCCTCGGCGATCACGGTGCCCCCGCAGAACGCGGCGAGATCGCCGAGGTGCTGGATGCGCCGGTGCCCGAACCCGGGCGCGCGCACGGCCACGGCCTGGATCGTGCCGGACGAGTTGTTGTGCACGAGCATGCCGAGCGCGCTGGCCTCGGCGTTCTCGCACAGGATCACGATCGGGCGCCCCGGGTCACGACCGGCGGCGTTGAGGATCGGCATCAGGTCGTTCGGGTGCTTGAGCGCCTTGTTGGTCATGAACACCAACGGGTTCTCGAACACCGTCTCCATCCGGTGCTGATCGCGGACCATGTACGGCGACAGCCAGCCGTTCTCGACGACCATGCCTTCGACGAACCGCACGGAGACGCCCGGCTCCTCGGACTCCTCGATCGTCACGACCCCGTCGGTGCCGACGCGCTCGAGCGCCTCGGCCACGACCTCCCCGATGCCGATGTCCTCCTTGGCGGCGATCGTCGCCACCTTCACGAGATCCTCGCCCTCGACGGGACGGGCCTGCGTCGCCAGCTCGGCCACGATCGCCGCCGTGGCCTCCTCGATGCCGCGTCGCAGGAGCATCGGGTTCGCGCCCTCGTCCAGCGCGCGCATGCCCTCGCGGACGATCGCCTGGGCGAGCAGCGTCGCCGTCGTCGTGCCGTCGCCGGTCTGGTCGCTCGTCTTGTTGGCGACCTCGCGCACGAGCTGCGCGCCCATGTTCTTGTACTGGTCGGTGAGCTCGATCTCGCGGGCGATCGTCACGCCGTCGTTGGTGATCGTCGGCGCACCCGCCAGCCGCTCGAGCACCACATTGCGCCCCTTCGGACCCAACGTCACCTTCACGGTGTTGGCCAGCTCGTCCACGCCTGCTTGCAGCAGGAGACGAGCCTCATGATTGAAGTAGAGGCGCTTGCCCATCGTGTATCTCTCCTCCTACGCCGGGACGAGGATGCCTCGGCCCTGCAAACGTCCGTTGTCGAGATCGGCCATCGCGTCATTGATGGCGTCGAGCGGGTACTGCGAGGTGTGGAGCTTGACCTTGCCCTGCGCGGTCAGCGTCATCAGGTCCTGCAGATCGATGTAGGTCCCCACGAGGTTCCCGATGAAGGAGATCTCGCGCGAGATGATGTCGATCGTCGGCACGTTGATGTTCTCGCCGTAGCCGATCACGTAGTAGAAGCCGCCGTCCATCACCATCTCGACGCCGTCCTCGATCGCGCCCTTCTCACCGACGAAGTCGATGATCGCGTCGGCGCCGAAGCCGTCGGTCAGCTCGCGCACGAGCTCACGCTGGGAGCCGTCGACCTTCACGGTGTGGTCCGCGCCGGTCGCCTTCGCCAGCTCGAGCGCCTTCTCAGAGGGATCGATGACGATGATCTCGGTCGGCGTGTAGGCCTTCAGGCACTGGATGCCGATGTGGCCGAGCCCGCCGGCGCCGATCACGACCGTCTTGGTGCCGGCGCCCAGGATCGGGATCGCCTTCTTGACGGCATGGATCGCCGTCAGGCCGGCGTCGGCCAGCGCGGCGATCTCGGTGGGATGGAGCGACGGATCGAGCTTGATGACCGACCGGGCCGAAGTGTGCAGGAACTGCGCGAAGCCGCCGTCCCGCCCGATGCCCGGGAACTCCCCGAACTGGCAGTGCATGTCGTCGCCCTTGCGGCACGGCCGGCACAGCCCGCACGAGATGAACGGATGGACGATCACGGTGTCGCCGACCTCGACGTTCGTGACGCCGCTGCCGACCTCGTGGATCCAGCCCGCGTTCTCGTGGCCCGGCACGTACGGGAGCTCGACGCCCGACTTTTCCGCCCACTGGCCTTCCTGGATGTGCAGGTCGGTGCGGCACAGGCCCGCGGCGCCGATCTTCACGATCACGTCGTAGGGCCCGACGATCTTGGGATCCTCGATCTCCTCGACCTTCAAGGCCTCGTGGTACTTGTGCAACCGAGCGGCAATCATGCGGCTACTTCTCCTCCGTATCGAACCCGCAGCAGATCGCGGCACATGCCGCCGTTGGTCTCCAGGGACAGCGCCGTCATCGACGCCATCCGCCGGAAGCGAACATCGGTCGCGTCGACGGGAACACCGTCACCCGTGACGAACGGGGCGGCGTCGTCGGACGCGTCGATGCCGAGCGCCCGCCGCAGCTCGCGGCAGCGGTCGGCCTCGGGCCCGTGGAGATCGCCCAGGCGCCGGGGCACCTCGGAGAGCAACCCCGACTGGCGCGCGAGCAGCGCCTTGCGCTGGAACAGCGCGCGCAGCGCGTCCAGCTCGCCCCGGGTCTCCCCGGGGAACGCGTCGCTGAAGGAGCCGCCCGCGTTGACCGTCGCGTTGATCTCCGCGCCCGTGTAGTGGTCCTCGAGCGTCACCTCGACCGACTCCACGCCGTCCATGCGCCAGAGCGCACGCGACGCGTCCGCGGCCATGAGGAACGCGAAGTTCGGCGCGCACTGCGGCGTCGGCAGCCGCAGCCGGACCGCCACGGCGCCACCGACGACGACCACGGAGCCGACGAAGCCGAGCGTGGTGATCGGCTCGTCCAGCTCCGGGTCGTAGACGGTCCCGAGCGCTTCGAGGACTCGGGCGCGCAACATCACTGCGGCACCTCCCGCGGGAGAATCGCCCTCTGGGCGATTCTCCCAGCGTGAAGCGAGCCCGCAGGGCGAGTCTTCACGCCGCGCCCTCGACGAGCTGGGCGTCTTCCTTGTCGGCGGCCCCCGGAACCTGGAACTCGGCCGGGACCTCGATGTCGTAGAGCTTCGCCGCGTTGAGGCCGAGGATCTTCTTCTTGCCCTCGACACCGAGCCGCGGGAAGTCCGAGAACGCCTCGTCGTCGGGCATCTCCCAGTCGACGAGGCCCTCGATCTGCCACTTGGGCTCCCAGATGGCGTAGTCGGAGCCGAACAGCATCTTGTCCTCGCCGACCCAGAACAGCAGCTCGCCCATGACCTTCGCGAAGAACTTCGGGCGCGCGTGCATGAGGCCGCCGACGACCACGGACAGGCCGGCGTAGACGTTGGGCTCCTGCGTCGCCATGAAGCAGAAGTCCTCGATCCGCGGCAGGCCGACGTGCTCGACGATGAAGTTGAGCTCGCCGTTGTAGTCCGTCGCCACGTGGTCGACGTCGCTCACGTCGAAGGCGTCCTTGTCCAGCGGCCAGATCGTCGGGCCCTTGTGGACGTGGATGTTCTTGATCCCGAGCTCGACGCACTTGTCGAAGAACGGCCGCGCTTCGGGGTCGGTCAGCTTCCAGCCGCGCGAGCCCTTGTTCCACTCGGCGGTGTAGAGCTTGAGGCCCTTGATGCCGTACTTGGCGTGGTCGGCCTCGAGCTGCTCCAGCCCGGCCGCGCCGTCACGCGGATCGAACCGGCCGTTGACCTGCAGCTTGCCCGGGAAGCGATCGAGCAGCGAAGCGTTCTGCTCGATGTCGTTGAACCCGTTCGTGTACCACTCGCGCAGGTACGTGGACTGGAAGATGGCCTTGTCGACGTAGCCGTCGGTGAAGACGTCCTTCTCGAAGTCCTCGACCGAGTACTTCTGGAAGTGCTCCAGCGACCAGTGCGTCTCCGCCGGCCCGAGGCCCTGATACGCGTGGAAGCACTCGATCCAGCCCTTCGCGAACTCCTCGTGACCCTTGACCCAGTTGGCGGGCGAGGCGTCCCAGAAGTGCAGGTGGCTGTCGACGATGTAGTACTTCTCGCCGTCCTTCTCGTACATCGATTCTCCCCCTACTCGACGATTTGGAGGTCGAAGTCGATGTACTCGGCGGCGTCCTCCGGATTGGCGAACATCACGACGCGATCGTCGAGGACAACCATACGCCCGTAGTGGGTGCTCATGATCTCTTCGAAGTCGTTGTTGCCGAAGTCCTCCCAGCCGAGCGCCTCCGCGATCTCCTCGTAGTCGAAGTCGATCCGGTTGACGCCGTCGACGCGGATCATCGACGGCAGCTCGGTGATGGTGATGTCCTTCTTGCCGCGCATCACGTCGGCCACGACGTAGCCGACCTGGTTGTTCATCAGCGTCACGCCGGCCTTGTTGGACGACGTGCGGTCGGAGACGAACTCGCTCATGCCTTGATCTCCTTCGGGGTCTCGAGGCCGATGTCCGAGAGCAGGCTCTCGAAGCGCAGGCGGGAGCGGTCGAACGAGTCCTCGAAGCGGATGACCTTCTCGGAGATCTGCGACCAGATCGGCTGCAGCTGACGGGCCGCGTCGACGGTCTTCGGCGTCCACTTCTCGAGCCAGCCCTGCATCGTGGCCTTGTTGGCCGCGCCGTGGGTCTCGTCGTCCGCCAGCATGCGGAACAGCGCCCGCGCGCCGCGCTGCTCGCGCGCCGCGTCGGACTCGCCGGCGCCCATGATCGTCGGCGTCACGAAGTCGCCCTGGAGCGCGGCGGCCTGCATGACGAAGCCCGAGCGGAAGAGCTCGCCGACCAGCGGCTCGAACACGACCGTCGTGGCGAAGAACGCCTCCGACCAGTCGCGGATGCCCGTCAGGCCCTCGACCAGCTCGCGGGTCGGCTGCCAGATCGGGTCCTCCTGCCACGTCGCGATGTGGGCCTTGTCCTCGAAGCCCTCGATCTCCTCGGAGAGCGCGAGGTTGTAGAGGATCAGGTCCTGGGCGAAGCGCAGCTTGTGCACGGCGCCGACGCAGATCGCGTTGTTGATCATGTTCGTCGGGGCGTCGCGCTGGGCCGGCGTGTACACGTGCATGCCGATGCCCTGCTCGAGGTGCGCCCACGCGAACACGTGGCGTGCGACGACCTTGACCCACGCGGGGTTCATCGCCTGGAACACGTGCCCGGTGCGACCGTGCTCGATGTTCTGGGAGATCTGGCGGACGACGTTCGCGTTGTTGCGATAGATCGTCTGCTCCCATTCCTCGTTCGGGTCGAGGAACGCGTGCCAGTTGGAGGACTTCAGCGCCGACCAGTCCTGCGGGTAGCCGGCATCGCCATTGGCGAACGAGTAGACCCAGCCCTGGCTGAGGTGCCGCTCAGGGTCGGGCTGGACGTCGATCGTGACGTCCTCATAGACGGTCGCGCGGCGTTTGCGCGGCTCGAAGTAGTTGTAGCTGCGGCTCTGCCAGGAGGGGAACTCCTTGGCCCCTGCCTCGGCGTCCGTGAACACAGGCTTGGGGACGCTGCGTTCCTTGACCTCTGTGGCCATCCGGTCTCCTCACTCGTCCGCGGTGGTGGTGAACTTGTCGTAGTAGATGTGCGCCTCGGGCACGCCTTTGGCCTCCAGCAGCGCGATGGTCGCCTCGACCATCGGCGGCGGGCCGCAGACGTAGGCGTCGACCTCGGTGATGTCGCCTTCCAGCCGGGAGACGACGTCCGTGATCAGCCCGCTCTCGCCCTTCCAGCCGTTGCTGTCCTCGGACAGGGCGGGGACGAAGCCGCAGTTGAGCTCCGCCAGCTCCTCCAGGTGGAAGAGGTCGGCCTCGGTGCGAGCGCCGTAGTAGTAGGCCCGCTCACGCTCGGACGCGCCGTCCTTCAGCGCGCGGAGCAGTGAGAGGATCGGGGCCATGCCGGCGCCGCCGCCGATGAACAGCAGCCGGCGCGGGGAGCTCGGGCGCAGCGTGAAGACGCCGTAGGGCCCGGTGACCGAGATCTCGTCACCGGGCTTGATCGCGCCGCTCGAGAGCAGGCCGCTGAACTTGCCGCCCTCGTAGTGCTTGATCATGAACTCGAGCGAGCCGGAGTCCGTGTTGGCCATCGAGAACGACCGGTGCAGGTCCGTCCCCGGGATCTGGATGTCCACGTACTGGCCGGCCTTGAACTCGAACGGCTCGGCCGGCTTGAGCTTGAGGTGCCAGATGTCCTTGGTGAGGGCCTCGACCGCCTCGACCGACGTGGAGATCGTCCGCGGCGGCACGCCGCCGTGGATGATCTCCTCGTCGTAGTTGATCAGCTCGATCTCGAGGTCCGAGTAGGGGTGGGCGCGGCACAGCAGCGTCCACCCCTCGGCCTCCTCGAAGTCGGGCAGTGCGAACGTCGAGTAGCGGTCCAGATCGACCTCGCCCTCGAGGATGAACGACTTGCACGCCGAGCACTGACCTTCCTTGCAGCCGTGCATGAGCATGATGCCCTGCTTGAACGCGGCGTTGAGGATCGTCTCGTCCTCATCGACCTCGATCTCGATGCCCACAGGCTCGAAGCGAACGGTGTGCGTCTCGCCCATCCTCGCGGTGCCCCTACGCCGCCGCCGGACGGCCGGCCGGGCCGCCGCGCTTGTACTCGGCCATGTGCTGCTCGCGCTCCTCGGGCGACATCTCGTTCAGCAGCACGTTGGGGCTGTTGAGCGTGATGCCCTTGACCTCGTCGAGCGTCCACATCTTCTTCGGGTCGAGGTTCAGGTGCGGCTGCGGGATGAGCGTGTGCCCGTCGTCGCGGACGTACCCGAGGTCCTGCATGATGTCCCCGAGGTCCTTGCCGTGGTGGAGCGTCTCCCACTCACGCTGGCCGGAGAGCTTGCCCATCGACGGCGTCGGGCGGCCTTCGTACTCGGGCCGGAACGCGACCTTGTCCGTCCAGTGGCAGGTCTCCGAGCAGTACGTGCGCACCTGGCCGTCGACCTCGTCCATGACCGTGTCCTCGCGGATCAGGCACGGGACCATGCAGGTCCAGCAGCGGTGCGGGTACTGGTAGTTGGCCTCGGCCTCGAAGGCGATCGGCTTGTGGCCGTTCTTCTTCGAGAGCTCGGTGTACTTCTCCCACCAGCGGCCGTACTTGTCGTACCAGCCCGGGTACTTGTGCTCGAACCACTCGAAGTCCTTGTCGTCCATGCCGTCGATCCGCCAGTAGTTGGCGAACCAGCCGGTGGCGAAGAACTGCGCGACCTCGTGGATGTAGCCCTTGTTCCAGATCCGGTTCCAGGACTCCTCGACGAGGTCGTGGGGGATCGTCAGGCCGTACTTCTCGAGCGGCACGAGGTAGGACCGGTAGTAGTCGTCGTAGATCCAGCGCCGCCAGGCCTCGGCGTAGGACTCGCGATCGAGCCGGCGGTCCTTGGTGCCGTACTCGATGAACGTGCCGATCGCCGCGTCCACGACGGCGTGGTTGTTCCACCACGCGTACCGCAGGTCGCGCTCGAGCAGCTGGCGGTTGCGCTCGTCGGCGAGCGCCATGAGGATGATCGAGTAGCCGTTCGAGATGTGGCGTGACTCGTCCGACTGCACGCTGTGGAACACCGTCGGCAGCAGGTAGTCGCCGTTGGCCGCCGCCTCGCCCGGCATCGCGACGAAGAGGACGTTCGTGAACGCCGTCTCGGCCACGATGGTCAGGTAGACGTTGGCCGCGGTGATCGCGTCGCCGGTGATGAAGCCCTCGCCGAACTGGCGGCCGATCGTGCCGGCGTAGCAGTTCGCGAAGCCCTTCTCGGTCAGATCGAACCCGGCGGGATCGATGTAGTGGTTCATGTACAGCCGCTTGAGGTTCATCTGGATCGTCGAGTGGCGAACCTCGTCGATCATCTGGATGGCGAGCCCGTTGTGGACCTCGGGGTTCGGCACCGCGTTGATGGCCAGCGGCATGGCGCGCGCGGCGGAGATCTCCGGGAACGGGATGATCGACAGGAACAGCTTCTGCCACTCCATCCAGCGTTCCTGGACCTGCCGGAACATGTTGCCGCGGATCGCGCCGTCCATCGCGCCGAAGACGCGATTGTCCTTCTCCTCCTCCATCGGGAAGTAGGAGCGCAGGACCTGCTTGAGCGGGTCCTTCTTGGGCGCCTTCTCGAACGTGTAGTCGGTCGGGTACTTGTCGACCGGCTCGACGAACGTGGGCTCCCAGGAAAGCTCCTGGATCTTCTGATGGGCCTTCGTGATGCTGGCTCGGCTCAAGGCCGCCTCCTTTGGAAACGTCGTCCCTGGAGAGAGGTTTGGTGCGGGTTCGGGCCGTGATCAAGATCGGCCCGGATCTCTGCAGATCGTTGGAATCCGACGACGTCGCGCAGCGTCTCCTCGAGCTGCGGACGTTCGTTCTCGAACGCGCGCTTGGACATCGAGATGCCCACCGCGCCGAGGAAATGCCGGTCGTGGTCGAGCACCGGCGCCGCGAGGCAGCAGAAGTCGCGCTCGAACTCCTCGCGCTCGCACGCGACGCCGGTGAGGCGCACGCGCTTGAGCTCTTCGTGCAGCGCTGCCGGGTCGGTGATCGTGGTCGGCGTGAAGCGCTTGAGGCCCGCCTGGGCGTAGCGCTCGACGGCTTCGCGTGGCCCGAGCGCGAGCACCACCTTGCCGAGCGCGAGGGCGTGCGCGTTGTCGGCGATCTCGGGGCTGAAGCCGGGGAGCTTCGGCATGCCTTGCAGGCCGCGCTCGAGGACCACGCGAAGTTGGTTGTTGCGCAGCACCGCGAGGTAGGCGCGCTTGTGCGTGCGGGCCAGCAGGTCGTCGACGACGCCGCTGAGGTCGTGGCGGTCGGTCTCCTCGGCGACGGTCTCGCGGAACGCCGGGGCGAGCTTGTAGACGCCGCCGGGGTGGCGCTCGGCCACGCCCTCGTCGCACAGCGAGGCGAGCAGGTTGTACGCCGTCGAGACGCTCTTGCCGAGCGTCGCGGCTACTTCGTCTGCGCGGATCCCGTCCGGCGCACGGGCCAGCAACCACGTGACGTGGAGGGCCGCGCGCGCAGTGCTGAGACCCCGATGGGCTCGGGTCGCCTGCATCTCTCCTCGATTGAGGAGTCTTCTACCGGCGCGTTACATGAGCGCTGCACGCAGCTCGCCGACGCGCGCGGCCGCCTGTGGGCGGCGCGGGTCGCGGAACTCGAGCTGCGTCAACAGGCGCTTCCACGCCCCGAGATCGTCGGGCGTGGTCTGGACGTACGCCCACAGCGCCTCCACGTCCTCGGCCGTCATCACGGCCTGGTGGAGCCAGCGATCCAGCCGCTCACGCTCGCGCACGATGCCCGGCGCCTCACTGCTCGGCAGGAGCGGGCCGGCGTAGGCCTCGGCGGCCGCGCGCGTCTGGCCCGCGGCGAGCAGCGCCTCGACGCGGCGCACGTCGGACTCGACGTCGCACGTGAGCCGGTAGCGGTCCGTGTCGATCCACGGGCCGAGGAGCTTGCGCAGCCGCGACACCTCGACGCGGACGCTCGACACGCTGCCGCCGTCGCCGTGCAGGTCCGCGCACAGTCGCTCGGCGCTCATCCCGTCCGGGCTCGAGCACAGCAGCGCGAGGATCTCGGCGAGGCGCGGGCGGAGCGTCGTCGTGCGCTCTTCGACCTCCAGCTCGGCGCGGTCGCGGCCGAGGAAGTGCAGCTTCACGAGCGGGCGGGCGATGCTCGTCACGCGCTTGGACTCGAGCGCGTGGACGACGAACGCCTCGTGCGTGGGGGAGACCGGCTCGGCCACCGCGAGCGCGCCGGAGGGCAGCGTCAGCTCGCCGCCGCCGGGCGGGATCACCAGCCGGCCCTGGACGTTCCAGCCGCGCGGGACCGGGCCGATCGCGCGGCCGCTGCGGGTGACGAGCGCGGAGCGGTCGGGCGAGACGCGGGCGCCGTAGCGCGCGTGCAGGCGCGCGTCGCGCTCCTGCAGGGCGAGCTGCAGGCTGGCCTCGACGGCACGCGCGGTGGCGGTCGCGACGGCGAGGCTGTGCGGGTGCACGGTGGACAGCTCGCCCGTGAGGTCGATGACGCCGATCACCTCGCCCGTGTCCGGGTCGTGGATCGGGCACGCGCTGCACGTCCAGCGCTGCACGGGATCGCTGAAGTGCTCGGGGCCGAAGACCTGGACGGCGTGGTCGAGCGCGAGCGCGGTGCCGATCGCGTTCGTGCCCGCGCCGCCTTCGCTCCAGTCCGTGCCCTCGGCGAAGTTCATGTCGCCGGCGGCACGCATGCGCATGTTCGCGCTGCCCTCGACGCTCATCAGCGTGCCGTCGGCGTCGCTGATGACGATCAGGTAGCCGGCCTCGTCCGCGATCGCGGACAGGCAGTCGTGGATGAGCGGCGCCGCGGTGTGCAGCAGGTGCTCCTCGTAGCGGTCGTGCGTCTCGTCCTCGTCGGCGACCACCGGGGCCAAGCGGCTGCCCATGGGGTCGACACCGGCGGCGCTGCTGCGCTTCCAGGAATCCGTGATCGCCTCGCGCACGAGCGTCGGATCACCGTCGTCATCGGCGATGAAGCGCTCCCACGCGAAGCGCAGCTCCTGCGCTCGCACGAGGGGCGTGGTGCCGGCGTCGACGGCAAGCCACGAATTTTGACTCACGGCAGTGAGGCTACACCCGATTCGCACATAGGTGGAGCTTCTTTAGAAGCGGCCACGAATTGACACGAACGTGAGCTTCTCGAGGTTGCCCGGGAGGCGGATGTCGTTGGTGCTGTAGACGTTCGCGTCCAGCCGGACGAAGCGGCGGCGGCCGTCCGCGAGCGCCGTCGCGATCACGGTCGTCGGGCCCTGCGCGAAGATCCCGATCTGGCCGCTGGGCGGTGCCGCGTCCGCGTTGGGCAGCGCGACGACGGTGGCGTCGAGGTCGCGCTTGAAGTCGGCCATCGCCTCCAGCGCGGTGTAGGCGGCGGACAGCTCGGCGGTGCGGGCGAACGCGTCCAGGTAGGCGCGCCCGGCGTCCGTGAGCGGCGCGACCACGCGCACGCACCAGGTGTCGTTGGCGAGTAGGCGCAGGCAGCCGTCGAAGCTCGGATGGCCGCGGGTCGCGATCGTGCACAGGTCCGCGCGCGCTTCGAAGCCGAAGTTCACGACGCGGCCTGTCTTGGGGACGCGGCCGTCGATCGCGCTGTAGCTCAGCGTGGTGACGTCGTCGTGCACGGGCGCGAGCGTCACGCACGCCATCTGCGCGCGCTTGCCGGCGACCGCGCGCCACGTCTTCACGGCCTTCGGGCCGAACCGCATCCGCACCTCGTCGGTGCTCGTCACCTTGAGGCTGACGCCCGCGGGCACGGGCGGGTACGGCACGTCGAACGTCGCGCCGTGGGCGGCGGGCGCGCCGATCGCGAGGGCGATTCCAACCATCGTGGAGATTGTTGACCGCGAACGTAGGCTGAGCACCGGTGAAGGACTACCGGATGTTGATCGGCGGCGCGTGGGTTGAGGCAGGCTCCGGTGCGCGCTTCGAGAGCGTCAACCCGTTCCTCGGGCAGCCGTGGGCGACGGTCCCGCGCGCGGACGCGTCGGATGTGGATGCGGCGGTCCGCGCGGCGCGCGACGCGTTCGTCGACTGGTCGCGGACGACGCCAGTGGTGCGCGGGAAGCTCCTGCGGCGGCTCGCCGATCTGATCGCTGAGCGGGCGTCCTCGATCGCGCGCGTGGAGACGACCGACAACGGCAAGCTCATCCGCGAGATGGAGGGCCAGCTGCGCGGGCTCGCCGACTACTACCACTACTTCGCGGGCGCGGCGGACAAGGTGGGCGGCGAGACGCTGCCCGCCGACCGCGACAACTTCTTCGTGTACACGCTGCGCGAGCCGCTGGGCGTGGTCGCCGCGATCACGCCGTGGAACTCGCCGGTGCTGCTGGCCTCGTGGAAGATCGCGCCGGCGCTCGCCGCGGGCTGCTGCGTCGTGGTCAAGCCCGCCGAGCAGGCGCCGTGCTCGACCCTGGAGTTCGCGCAGCTGTTCGAGGAGGCCGGGTTCCCGCCCGGCGTGCTCAACGTCGTCACCGGGTTCGGGGACGAGGCGGGCGCGCCGCTCGTCGAGCATCCCGGCGTCGACAAGGTGGCCTTCACCGGGGGGACGAAGACAGGCCGCGCCGTCATGCGCGGCGCGGCCTCGCACCTCGCGCGGGTGACGCTCGAGCTCGGCGGCAAGTCGCCGAACATCGTGTTCGCGGACGCCGACCTGGACGCGGCGGCCAACGGCGTCGTGGCGGGCATCTTCGCCGCGACCGGCCAGACGTGCATGGCGGGCTCGCGGCTGCTCGTCCAAGAGAGCGTGCACGACGAGCTGGTGGCGCGGTTGGCCGCGCGGGCTGCGTCGATCCGGATGGGTGATCCGCTGGACCCGGAGACCGAGATGGGGCCGGTCGCGTTCGAGGGGCACATGGAGGGCGTGCTCGCGGCGATCGCGTCGGCGTCCGACGAGGGTGCGCAGCTCGTGGCGGGCGGCGCGCGCGGCGACAGCCCTGGCTACTTCGTGCAGCCGACGATCTTCGGCGCCGTGACCAACGACATGCGGCTCGCGCGCGAGGAGATCTTCGGGCCGGTGCTCGCGGCGATCCCGTTCGCCGACGAGGACGAGGCGGTCGCGCTCGCCAACGACACCGCGTTCGGGCTCGCGGCGGGCGTGTGGACGCGCGACGTCCAGCGCGCGCACCGGATGGCGCGGGCGCTGCGGGCGGGGACGGTCTGGGTCAACGCCTACCGTGCGGTCGGCCCGGCGGCGCCGTTCGGCGGCTACAAGGACTCGGGCATCGGGCGCGAGAACGGCATCCAGGCGATCTCCGAGTACACGGAGACCAAGACCGTGTGGATCGAGCTCACGGGCGCGACGCGCGACCCGTTCCAGCTCGGCTGACAGCTCTATTCACAGTGTGTATAGTCGTTCGTGCCATGGCCACGAATGAAGTCGTTTTGGCTTTGCTGCGTAAAGGTCCCGCGCACGGGTACGACCTCAAGCGTGAGCACGACGGGTGGTTCCCGGACGCACGGCCGCTGGCCTTCGGCCAGGTGTACGCCACGCTCGGCCGGCTCGAGAAGGCCGGGCTCGTCGAGGTGGTCGAGACCCGCGCGGAGGCCGGTCCGGAGCGGACCGTGTACACGCTGAGCGAGCAAGGGGAGCACCAGTTGCGCGAATGGCTGGCAGAGCCCGCGGGAGCGGCGACGGCGTCCACCGACGAGATCGTGCGCAAGACGATCGCGGCGCTGCGGACGGGGGAGAGCCCGGCGGACTTCCTCGCGCGCCAACGCGCCGCCCACCTGCGGCGGATGCGCGAGCTGACCGTCGGCGCGCCCGAGCGCGACCCCGCGGCCCGGCTCGCGCGTGACCACCTCGTCGCGCACCTGGATGCGGACCTGCGCTGGCTCGAGCGCGCCGCGGAGGTCATTGGATGATCCTGCGGCTGAGAGGCGTGGAGCACGCGTACCGGCGCACGGTCGCCCTGCGCGGCGTGTCGCTCGCGGTCGAGCCCGAGGAGGTCGTCGCCGTCACCGGCCCGAGCGGCTGCGGCAAGTCGACCCTGCTGCACGTCGCCGCCGGCATCCTGCGCCCGCAGGCGGGCGCCGTGACGTTGCTCGACCAGGACCTGGTGACGCTGGACGACGCCGAGCGCGCGCGGCTGCGACGACGCAACGTCGGCGTCGTGCTGCAGTTCGGCCAGCTCGTCCCGGACCTGTCGGCGCTGGAGAACGTCGCGCTGCCGCTGCTGCTCGAGCGCCACGACCGCGGCGCGGCGCTCACCGCGGCTCGCGAGTGGCTCGAGCGCGCCGGCGTCGGCGACGAGCGCGACACGCTCGCCGCGGAGCTCAGCGGCGGCCAGGCGCAGCGGGTCGCCGTGGCCCGCGCGCTCGTCACCGGCCCGTCGATCGTGTTCGCCGACGAGCCGACCGGCAGCCTGGACTCGACGGGCGGCGAGGCGCTGCTCGCGCTGCTGCTGGCCGCGGCCCGCGAGCGCGGCGCCGCGCTCGTCATCGTCACGCACGACAACGTGGTCGCCGCGCACGCCGACCGCGAGGTCCGCCTGCGGGACGGCCACGTCGAAGCCGAGGCGGTGCTGAGATGACCGCGCACGGCCGGCGAGCGGCATGCGCGGCGGTGGCCGGCGGCGGCCGACGCGGTGCGGGTGCGTCCGCGCGCGGCAC
>NZ_JAPDDP010000050.1 GCF_027587195.1 Solirubrobacter phytolaccae
GGCCTCCGCCTTCTCGCCGGGCCCCGCGCCCGCGGCCGGCGACCTCGCCGGGCTCCCCCCCGCGTGGGCGGCGGGCCTGGCCGGCGAGTGGCGCGCGGCCGCCGGGCACTGGCGGCGCGCCGGCGATCCCTACGAGGCCGCGCTCGAGCTCGCGCTCTCCGGCGAGCCCGACGCGATCGCCGACGGGCTCGAGACGCTCGACCTGCTCGGTGCGGAGCCGGCCGCGGAGCTCGCGCGCGCCGGACTCCGCGAGCGCGGCGCGAGGGTCCCGCGCGGCCCAAACGCGGCCACGCGCGGCAATCCCGCCGGGCTGACGAAGCGCCAGCTGGCCGTGCTCGACCTGCTGCGCGAGGGCCTGACCAACACCGAGATCGCGGAGCGGCTCGTGCTGTCGGTGCGCACCGTCGACCACCACGTGGCCGCGATCCTGCTCAAGCTCGGCGTCAAGACGCGGCACGAGGCCGCGGCACTCAAACTCGACTAGGGCGCATAGACGCACGACCTGTCCGCGGGCACTGCGAGGTGTCTCGAACGGTTGGAGGCGTCAGCTGTCTTCCTCCGGTTCAGGAGGAAGGACTTCGGAATCGAACTCATCCATGAACCGTTTCACGAGTTCCTCGTCCGACACCGTGGGCGTCCATGTCGTCGTGGGCGGCGTACGCGACCCTCGCAACTCATAGGCCACCTCAACCGAGATCCCCGTCACCGCGCGCATGGCTTGCGTCAAGGCGTCGCGACCCGATTCCGCCTTACGTTTGAGGAACGCCGACTCCTCGGGCCACACCAGCGTCAACCGGTCCGCCGGGTCGGCCATCGGTGACGCGTCTTCGACCGCCGCCGCGAGAAGTGGAGAGCTCGTTCGCAACGTCTCCAGCACGGCGTGCCAGCACTCAAGCACCCACGCGACCCGAGCGACTGGTGCGGACACGTCTGGCTGAGCATCTCCGGGTTCGGCGCGCTCAGAGCGCCTGTCCAGATGCCCAACGACTTTCCACGACTCGTTGCGGACGCTGATCTCGCACCCGGCCGACACGAGCCTCGAGCGTACGCCGTTGCGCGAGGCCACTGAGTCCGACAGGCGGATCACCCCGACGTCCATCAGGATCGCGGGTAGCTCAACCTCGTGAGTGGCGACAAGGAGCGTTCGATCCGGCGCGATGCCGAGGGCAAGCCCAGCCTCTACGAGTACGTTCGACGACGGCTTCCCATCGTCGTCCGGCGTAAGCAGAATGATGATCGCTTGGACCAGGTCCGTCGTCGCGCGGAGTGCGTGAGCGACGTCTGGAGAAGCGAGCCCTGTCGAAGCGATTCCGTCGCCCCAGTCGACCGGCGCTAGCCCTAGCGCGCGCAGGAACCTCTTCACGTTGTCGGCGGCGTCTTGATCACTGCCGTGGCTTAGCAGGACTCGCCGCGCGCTGATCGGTGTGTTGCCTGAAGCGACCGAGACCGAGCCCGTGCGGTTCACCTGTGCGGTGCGGAACACGGATCGCATCCGCATCTCATCCGCGACGCGTCTGAACAGCTCCGGCTCTACGTTCTTGCGAAAGCTGTCGCCGGAGCGTCCGAGCAGCGAAGCTGCCGTTTCGCGGCGATCTGTGAGCGTCACCCGGTCTGGACTGTCGTCGACGCCGAGCAGGACGCGCGTCGCCGGTTGGACACCCTCTTCCAGCTCCTGAACGGTTTCAACCAGCTCGTTATGCAGCTGAAGGGCGAGTTCGGGACTTGAAGATCCGCTGAGACCGAGTTCTTCAGCAAATCGAAGCAGACCTTCGTTTCGAATCAGTTCCGCGGGAGCAAACCCACGTCGCGCTTGACCGCGCAGCGCGTCCGCCAGTTGCGCCGAATCCTGCTCGTATCCAGTTGTCGGGCTATTTGCGTCCACTAAGTGTCCAGTATGGTACAACACTTGGTAGATGACACCGTCTTGGCTGGCGCGAGAGAAGCTCCCGGCCTCTGATGAGGATCTCCGCGAGCTGCAACTCCGTTGGTGCCGGGACGACCTGTGGATGCGTCGTATCGCCTTCGGTGGCTGCCTTTGTCTGCTCATCGTCGCGCTCGTGGGCGCGGCTCTTGGATCCACGCAGCTCACCGCCATGACCGGAGGTGCCTCGGCGCTTGTCGCGGCGGCGTCGGCGCTGATCTTTGGCCGCCGCGTCGGTCAGGGCCCGTCCTCTGCAGCGCCATCGATCGGCGCCGCCGCGGAGCAATCCCCCGAGCGTGAGGCTGCGAACTAAGTGAGCGCGCAGACGAGCTGGCGGCGGCCGCGGGAGAGGCGGCTCATCACCGTGCCCTGCGGAATGCGGAGCGAGCCGGCGGCCTGCGCGTAGCTCAGGCCGAGCATGTCGACGGCCTTCACGACGCGGCGGAACTCGAGCGGGAGGCGCTCGACGTGCGCGTACACCTCGGCGGCGATCACGTCGTGCTGGGGGTCGCGGTCGTGGCGCAGGCTCGGGTCCTCGGGGTCGAGGTCGCCGACCACCTGCGGGCGGCGCTGCTCGGAGCGCCAGTGGTCCTTGGCGACGTTGCGCAGCGCGCGGACCAGGTAGGGGAAGACGGCGCCCTCGGTCAGCACGCGCGGCTTGGCCAGCACGCGGGCGTAGGTCTCCTGCACGAGGTCCTCCGCGAGTTGGCGTGAGCCGCAGATCGCGGAGGCGACTTCGACGAGGCGGGGACGGTGTTCAGCGGCGATTTCAGGGTTCAACAGCACGGGACTGACGGTCCCGCACGTGGCGCGGTCGATCATCGGCACCGCCCACCTAACTTTGCGCCCAGGCCTACCTATAGGCTGCCTAGATGAGCGCGTTCGAGCAGCTGCTGAAGGGCTGGGACGGGGAGCAGGTCGCGGTCCGCTACGAGCCGGACCTGGACACGTGGATGTTCATCGGCGTGCACTCCACGGTGCGCGGGCCGACGGGCGGCGGCACGCGGCTGCGCGTGTACAGCGCGCCCGAGGAAGGGCTCGCGGACGTGCTCAAGCTGAGCGCCGCGATGACCCGCAAGTTCGCGGTCTGCGACGTCCCGCGCGGCGGCGGCAAGGCCGTCCTGGCGGTGCCGGAGCTGCCGACCGGCGAAGCGCGCACCGAGCTGCTGCACCGCTTCGGCACGTTCATCACGTCGCTCGGCGGCCTGTACTCGTGCGCGCCGGACATGAACACGTCCGAGTACGACATGGACGTGATCGCCGAGACCTGCCCGTACGTGTTCTGCAAGACCGCCGAGAAGGGTGGCTCGGGGTCCACGTCGCCCGCCACCGCCAAGGGCGTCTTCCACGGGATCGAGGCGAGCGTCCGCTTCGCGCTGGACCGTGACCTCACCGGGGTCCGCGTGCTCGTCCAGGGCATGGGCTCGGTCGGCGCGCTGCTCGCGTCCTATCTGGACGAGGCGGGCGCGGACCTCTACGTCTCCGACGTCGACGCCTCCCGCCTCACGCTCGGCACGCCCGTCGCCCCCGAGGACGTCACCGGCTTCGCGTGCGACGTCCTCGCGCCGTGCGCCGTCGGCGGGGTGATCAACGCCGTCAGCATCGACCAGCTCCGCTGCCGGATCGTGGCGGGCGCGGCGAACAACCAGCTCGCGGTGCCTTCACTCGCGGACCGCCTGCACGAGCGCGGGATCCTGTTCGCGCCCGACTACGTCATCAACGCCGGCGGCGTCCTGCACGGCGCCGGCCTGGAGTCGCTGGGCTGGAGCGAGCAGCAGGTCGACGAGCGCCTGCGCGGCATCGGCGACCAGCTGCTCGCGCTCTACGCGGACGGCGACGGCTCACCCGTGCACGCCGCCGACCGCCTGGTCGAGCGCCGGCTCACACCGTCCGCAGGGCCACGGTAGGCGGGAGCCGGGAAGCGCGCACCGCCGGGAGCAGCCCCGCGAGCGCGCCGATCAGCAGGGCGGAGGCGATGCCGCCCGTCCACGCCTCGACGGGGATCACGACGGCCCAGCCCTTCGAGCCGGCGTAGGCCGCCGTCGCCGCGATGCCGGCCAGCACGCCGACGGCGCCGCCGAGCACGGCGAGCAGGATCGACTCCCCGAGGAACTGCGCCCGGATCTGCCCCTGCGTCGCCCCGAGCGCGCGCCGCAGACCGATCTCCGAGCGGCGTTCCAGCACCGAGATGATCATGATGTTGGCCACGCCGACCGCACCGACGATCAGCGCGACGACGCCGAGTCCGAGGAACAGGCTGTCGAACGCGCCGGCCGCGGCGGCCCGGGCGGTGAGCACGTCGGACGGCTGGCTCACGCTCGTCTCGTTCGGCGCCGCCGGGTTGGCCGTCGTCGCCAGCCGCTCCTGCACCGAGGCCTCGTGCCCCGTCATTGTGCGCACGTAGATCGAGCTCGGCGGGCCGGCCTTCCCCTCGCCGCCCACCAGCCGCACGTAGCCGACGTACCGCTCGGCCGCGGCGTAGCCGATCAGCGCGCTGCTGTCGATGTCCGGCTCCAGCGGCGAGGGCCGCAGGATGCCCGCGACGTTGAACCACTGCCCGGCCAGCCAGATCCGCGCGTCCGGGTACACGCGCTCGAGCCCGAGCCGCCGCGCGGCGACCGCGCCGAGCACCGCGACGGGCTCGCGCGCGGTGCCGGCGTTCAGCCAGCGGCCGCGGGCGACGCCGGTGCCGAGCACGGCCGGCAGGTTCAGGCTGGTTGCCCGCACCTGCAGGCCGCCGGATTCGGCCGCCGGGATCAGCGAGCTGCGGTAGACGTTCGCCCGCTCGATCAGCCCGGTGTGCGCCAGCTGCTCGACGTCGCCGAGGTGCGTGAGCCGCGCCGGCGCCTCCAGCGGCAGCTCCGCCTTCCCGCCCGTGAGGCGCTCCCCGGCCTCGACGGTCAGCAGGTTCGTGCCGAGCCGGTCGATCTCCGCGAGCAGCCCCGCCTGCGAGGAGGACGAGAGCCCGAGCACCGCGACGATCGCCGCGGTGCCGATCGCGATCCCGAGCGCGGACAGCGCGGCCCGCAGCGGCCGGGCGCGCAGCCCGACGCTCATCACCCGCAGCGCATCCCTCAGGGACAATCCGAGACCACCTGCCCGTCCCGCACCCGGACCTGGCGCGGCAGGCCGTCGGCCAGCTCCGCGTCGTGGGTGATCATCACGATCGTCGCGCCGGCCGCGTTGAGCTCGCGGATCAGCGCCATGATCGACGCGCCGGTGGCGCTGTCGAGGTTGCCGGTCGGCTCGTCGGCGAGCACGATCGCGGGCTTGCCGACCAGGGCGCGGGCGATCGCCACACGCTGGCGCTCTCCGCCCGAGAGCTTGGTGGGCTTGAAGGTCGCGCGGTCGGCCAGGCCGACGCGCTCGAGCGCCTCGTCCGCGCGCCGCAACCGCTCCTCGGCGGGCACGCCCGCGTAGAGCAGCCCGTCGGCGACGTTCTCGCGCGCGGTCGCGTGCTCGGCCAGGAAGAACTGCTGGAACACGAAGCCGATCTCGCGGGCCCGCAGCCGTGAGAGCTCGCGGTCGCTCAGCTGCGCCGCGTCGACGCCGCCGATCCGGACGACGCCGCTGGTCGGCCGTTCCAGCGTCCCGATCACGTGCAGCAGCGTGGACTTGCCCGAGCCGGACGGCCCGACGATCGCCACCAGCTCACCCTGCCGGACGGAGAACGACACGCCGCGCAGCGCGGCCACCGGCGGCTGCTCGCCGTAGCGCTTGGTCACGCCGTCGAGCTCCAGGACCGTGCTCATGGCGACGGCACCACGACCTGGTCGCCGGCCTGCAGCGCGCCCGCGACCTCGACGCGTCCGCCCGTGGTGTCGAACAGCCCCAGCTCCACGCCGACCAGCTCGCGCCGATCGCCGGCGCGCACGACCTCGACCGCGAACCCGCCGCCGGCCTTGCCGACGAGCGCGGTGACCGGGACGCTGAGCGCATCCTCCACGCCCTTGGTCGTGATCTCCACCTGGACCGGGGCCTTCTCGAGCCCGCGCGCCTGCTTGGGCGCGTCGAGGCGGATCGAGGCCGGGATCGTCGCGGCCGCCGGCGCCTGATCCTCCTCGGCGGTCCGGGCGACCTTCCCGAGCCGCGCCACCTTCCCCGTCACCGAGCGGTTGCCGGGCAGGGTGATCCGGGCCGCGTCGCCCGGCTTGACGTCCGCCTGCTGCGACGGCTCCAGCTCCACCTGCACCTCGAGCGTGGCGGACGTGGCCTGGACCACTTCGGCGCCCGGCTGCGCCACGCCCCCGAGCTGCCCGCTCACCTTCGCGATCCGGCCGGCCCGGGGCAGGAAGACCGCCTTGCCCTTCGCGAGGGACCGGTAGGCGTGCGTGCGGCACGTCAGCCGCACCGGGTCGTCGTCGACCCGGTAGAGCACGTCGCCGCAGCCGACCTCGTCGCCGGGCTTGGGGAGCTTGGTGTAGATCCCGCGGGCGTAGTTGACGGCGGAGTAGGGCGCGCCGTCCGGCCCCGCGCCATAGGTCAGGATCCCGTTGAGGGACACCATGTCCGCGAGCGCGCCGCGCTCCACGGGCAGCGTGTTCGCCGGCGCGGCGGCGGTGGTCACGGGCTCGGCGCCGCACCCCGCGACGGCGAGCACGGCCAGGCCGCACAGCGCGCGCCTCACGGCTTCGGCCCGTACTTGCCACACGCCGCCATGGCGGCGTTGAGGGCGGCCATGCCCGCCTCCGTGTTCGAGGAGGGGATCTTGTAGGTGTTGACGAGCGGCTCGCCGTTGACCGGGTCCGGGAAGTCCTTGACGCCGTGCTCGCGGATGCACTCGGCGAACTGCAGGGCGCCGTCCTGCTCCTTCGGGGTGCGCTTGCCGCGACCCGCGTAGCCGGCGGGCTGCAGGTCCTTGCAGGCACGCAGGGCCTGCTTGAAGGCCGGCGTATCCGTGTCGATCTTGGCCTCGTTGACGACGTTCTCGACGGTCAACTCGCCCGACGCGTCGGGGTCCGGGAAGTCCTTGATCCCGTGCTCGCGCATGCAGGCGGAGAACGTCGACGCCTTGGCTTGCGTGGGCGTGGCGGTGGTCCCGCCGGCGGTGGTCTCGGTCTCGGGTGTGCTCCCGCAGCCCGCGACGAGCAGGGCGACGATCAGCAGTGGCCAGAGTCGGGTCATCGGTGCATCCTCGGATCTTGGGTCGGGTCGGCGTACATGCCGGGGCAGCCGTACTCGGCGGCGTCGGGCCGCAGCTCGTAGTGCCAGGGCTCGTTGGCGTAGATCTGGCAGAGCCCGAAGTCGGCGCCGTACAGGGACAGCCACTTCGCGCCGGCGGTCGCCATGTCGACGGCGTCGCCCGACACGTGCGCGGACCGGCCGGGCGTCGCCACCCAGCGAGCGGCCTCCGCGGCCGAGCCGTACTTGACGACCGCCTCGTCGAGCAGCTGCTGCTGGTGCTCCGGGGAGCGCCAGCCGCTGTCGACGACCAGCTCGACGCCGTCGTCCGCGGCCTCGGCGGCGGCGTGCTGCAGCGCCGCGAGCAGCTCGGCGTCGAGGTTGTCGGTCCCGGGGAGGGCGAGCTGCGGCGACGGGGTCACGGTGGAGGCGGACGGCGCGGCGGAGATCGTCGGCACTGTCGGGAGCGACGACTCCGGCGACTGGCGTCCGAGCGCGGCGGCGATCGCCGCCGCGACCACGAGCAGCCCCACGAGGCGCCGCCGGCGAATCCGCACCCTTCTGCGTTGGCTGTAGGTCACGCCTCCATTGACGGCCACGGGGCGTTGCCCGGCCGTATGCGGTTTTCGATACGCGCGCGATATGCGCCGGCTCTACGCTCGGAGCATGCGCGTGCTGCTTGTCGAGGACGAGCCCTACATGGCGGACGCGATCCGCGATGGCCTGCGCCTGGAGGCGATCGCGGCCGACATCGCGGGCGACGGCGACACCGCCCTGGAGCTGTTGAGCGTCAACGCCTACGACATCGCCGTGCTCGACCGCGACGTTCCCGGCCCGTCCGGTGACGAGATCGCCAAGCGCATCGTCGCCTCCGGCAGCGGCATGCCGATCCTCATGCTCACCGCCGCCGACCGGCTCGACGACAAGGCCAGCGGGTTCGAGCTCGGCGCCGACGACTACCTGACGAAGCCGTTCGAGCTCCAGGAGCTCGTGCTCCGCCTGCGCGCCCTCGACCGCCGGCGCGCGCACAGCCGGCCACCCGTGCGCGAGCTCGCCGGGCTGCGGCTGGACCCGTTCCGCCGCGAGGTCTACCGCGACGGCCGCTACGTCGCGTTGACCCGCAAGCAGTTCGCCGTGCTCGAGGTGCTCGTGGCGGCCGAGGGCGGCGTCGTGAGCGCCGAGGAGCTGCTGGAGCGCGCCTGGGACGTGAACGCCGACCCGTTCACCAACGCCGTGCGGATCACGGTCTCGGGCCTGCGCAAGCGTCTCGGCGAGCCGGGCATCATCGCCACCGTGGCCGGCGTCGGCTACCGGATCGAAGCCGCCGACCGTGGCTAGAGAGCCGGGCATGAGCGTGCGCCTGAAGCTCACGCTCAGCTACGCCGGGTTCCTGATGGTCGCCGGCGCGCTGCTGCTCGCGGCCGTGTGGGTGTCGCTGCTGCGCTACATCCCCGACGGGGTGGCGTACGGGCTGCCGTGGTTCCCGCCCAACCGCTCCGACCCGCTGAACGGGTTGAGCCTGCCGGCGGCGATCGTGCTGTGGATGCTGCTGCTGTTCGGGCTCGTGGGCGGGTGGCTGCTCGCCGGCCGGATGCTCGCCCCGCTGGACCGGATCACCGACGCCACGCGCACCGCCGCGACCGGGTCGCTCGCCCACCGGATCGAGCTGCCGGGCCGCAGTGACGAGTTTCGCGAGCTCGCGGACGCCTTCGACGCGATGCTCGCGCGGCTCGAGGCCCACGTCGCCGAGCAGCGGCGCTTCGCCGCCAACGCCTCCCACGAGCTGCGCACGCCGCTCGCGATCACGCAGACGTTGCTCGAAGTCGCGCGCGAGGATCCGACGCGCGACGTCGGCGAGCTCGTCGAGCGCCTCTACGCCGTCAACACCCGGGCGATCGACCTCACCGAGGCGCTGCTCCTGCTCAGCCGCGCCGACCAGCGGTCCTTCACCCGCGTGCCCGTTGACCTGTCGCTGATCGCGGAGGAGGCCACCGAGGCGCTCCTGCCGCTCGCGGAGGAACGCGGGCTCACGATCGAGACCGCCGGCGAGGTCACCGCCGCCGTCGGCTCACCCGCGCTCCTGCTGCAGCTGACCACCAACCTCGTGCACAACGCGATCGTCCACAACGTGCCCGGCGGCCGCGTGTGGGTGACGACCGGAGCGGAGGGGGTGACCGTCGAGAACACGGGCGAGCGGCTCAGCGCCGAGCTGGTGGCGACGCTGGTCGAGCCGTTCCGCCGCGGCAGCGAGCGCGTGCGCACCGACCACGGCGGCGTCGGGCTCGGCCTGGCGATCGTCAACAGCATCACCGCGGCGCACGACGGAACCCTCACCCTCACGCCGCGCGACGGGGGAGGGCTCCGCGTGACGGTGCAGCTGCCTACGCCCGCAGGCGATACCCGCGGCCGAACAGCCGCAGGTTGAGCGCGAACAGCGCGGTGCAGGCGACCACGAGGAACACCAGCGAGAGCGCGATGTTGGTCTCGCTGTAGCCGATGAAGCCATAGCGGACGAGCCCGATCATGTAGTAGACGGGGTTGAACTGCGTGAGCGTCTCGAACGGCTCCGGCAGCAGCGTCGCGGAGTAGAAGACGCCGCCGAGGAAGATCAGCGGCTGCAGGATGAACGTCTGGTAGAAGCTCACGTCGTCGAACTGCTCCGCGCGCAGGCCGACGAGCACGCCGAGCTGGGCGAAGAAGAAGCCGACCAGGAACAGGCCGGGCAGCAGGACCTCGATGTGCTCGATCGGCACGTCGATCAGGATCCGGGCAGCGACGAAGGTCAGCACCGCCACGATCCCGCCGCGCAGGAAGCCGCCGAGCGACAGCGCGAGCAGCAGCTCCAGCGGCGAGGCGGGAGAGGAGAGCTGATCGTCGATCGAGCGCTGGAACTTCTGCTGGAGCAGCGAGGACGAGTTGTTGGAGAACGCGTTCGTCGCCCAGGCCATCATGATCAGGCCGGGGATGATGAAGACGACGTAGTCGACGCCGTGCAGCTGGTCGATGCGGGAGCCGAGCGCCGCGCCGAATACGGAGATGTAGAGGAACGTCTCCAGCAGCGGCGCGCCGAGCGTCTGGCGCTTGATCTTGAAGAAGCGGGTGGTCTCACGCCGCAGGAGCGTGAGGAACCGGATCTGCGCGCCGGTCACGCGTCCGCCACCGGGACGTGCGCGCGGGAGAGCTCTCCGCGGCCGACGAGCGCAAGGTAGGCGTCCTCCAGGCTCGTCACGTTGTACTCGCGGGCGAGGTCGGCGCTGGTGCCGGTCGCGACGATCTCACCGCCGTTGATGAAGGCGATCTTGGTGCACAGCTGCTCCGCCTCTTCGAGGTAGTGCGTGGTGAGCAGGATCGTCGTGCCTTCCTGGTTGATCCGCTGGACGTAGTGCCAGAGCTCCAGGCGCAGCTCGACGTCCACGCCGGCGGTCGGCTCGTCCAGGATCAGCAGCTTGGGCCGGTGCATCAGCGCCCGCGCGAGGATGAGCCGGCGCTTCATGCCGCCGCTCAGGAAGCGCGTCTTCTCGTGGCGCTTGTCGGTGAGGCTGAATGCGTCCAGCAGCTCGGTCGCGCGCTCCTTGCGGTCCTTGCGCGGCATCCCGAAGTAGCCGCCGTGGAAGTCCAGCGACTCCTCGATCGTGAGGAACCAGTCCAGGTTGGGCTCCTGCGGCGCGAGCCCGACCGCCAGCCGCGCGTCCCCGTAGTGGTGGACGGCGTCGTGGCCGAAGATCTCGATCGACCCGGAGGTCGGCTGCGCGAGCCCCGTCGTGCAGTGGATCAGCGTCGACTTTCCCGCGCCGTTGGGCCCGAGGAGGCCGTAGAACTCGCCCTCCTCGATCTCCAGCGACACGCCCTTGAGCGCCTCGGTGCCGGTCGGATAGCGCTTGACGAGCTCGTTTATTGCAAGTGCATACATCTGCGGCGCGTGGTGATAGCAGGAAGGCGCGATGATGAGTTTTCGGGCCCCTGCCCGTCAAACCAGTCATGACCGTTGCGGAACTGAACGACGAGACCGCGTTCGCGGGGGTGGTGGACCGCCACCGGGGCGAGCTGCAGGTGCACTGCTACCGGATGCTCGGCTCCTACGAGGAGGCCGAGGACCTCACGCAGGAGACGTTCCTGCGCGCGTGGCGGCGGCGCGAGACGTACGCCGAGCGGGCCTCCTTGCGCGCGTGGCTGTACCGGATCGCGACCAACGCCTGCCTGGACGCGTTGGAGAAGCGGCCGAAGACGCCCACGGCGAACGGCGAGATCACGTGGCTGCAGCCCTACCCCGAGGAGCAGCTGGAGGCCGTCGCGGCGGCCGACGAGGACGTGTTCGGGCGCGAGACGATCGAGCTGGCGTTCCTGGTCGCGATCCAGCACCTCGCGCCGAGGCCGCGGGCCGTGCTGCTGTTGCGCGACGTGCTCGGGTGGCGGGCGAAGGACACGGCCGAGCTGCTGGAGACGACGACCGCGGGCGTGAACTCCGCGCTGCAGCGGGCGCGGGCCGTGCTCAAGGAGCACCTGCCGCCCGAGCGCGGCGACTGGACGGCGGCGGGCAGCAGCTCCGAGCGTGAGCTGCTCGAGCGCTACATCGCGCTGACCGAGAGCGGCGACGCGCTCGGCATCAAGGCGCTCATGCACGAGGACGCGCGGTTCGCGATGCCGCCCGACGAGGGGACGTACTTCGGGCGCGACACGATCGTCGACGCCTGGCTCTCCGGTGGGTTCGGGGCGCCCGACTTCGGTGACTTCAAGTGCGTGACCACGCGGGCGAACGGCCAGCCGGCCGTCGTCAACTACATCCGCAAGCCCGGCGCGGAGGTCTTCGAGCTGGGGGCGCTCGACGTGCTGCGGATCGAGGGCGGCGTGATCACCGACATCACCGCGTTCTACGGCCCGGCGCTCAAGCCGTTCGGGCTGCCCAATACGCTGGCGGTGTGAGCTCCGATGACGAGGTGCGCGCGGCGGCCCACGCCGCCGTGGACGAAGCGGTCGCGGTCCTGCGGGCGGGCCGCGACAAGCCGCTGGACCGGATCGGCAAGGCGGCCAAGGACTTCCTGACCGAGGTCGACCTCGCGTCCGAGGCGGCGCTGAAGGCCGCGCTGGCCAAGTCGACGCCGGACGTCGGCTTCTTCGGCGAGGAAGGCGGCGGCGCGGACCTGAACACGGGGCGCGTCTGGGTCGCCGATCCGCTCGACGGCACGATCAACTACGCGACCGGCTCGCCGCTGTGCGGCGTGATGCTCGGGCTGCTGGAGGACGGCGTGCCGACGCTCGGGATCATCGACCTGCCGTTCCTCGGCACCCGCGTGGACAGCGGCGCGGTGCAGGACGTGGACGGCTTCGACGAGGCGATCATCGGCATGGGCGACGCGTTCCACCAGGGCGGGGGCGAGCGCCTCGACGCCTACCTGCAGATGACGGTCGACGTGCACCGGAAGGCGATGCGGTTCCGCTGCGTCGGCGCGGCCTCCGTGCTCTGGACGTGGCTCGCGAGCGGGAACATCCAGGGCATGGTGCTCGCGCACAACAACCCGTACGACGTCGTCGCCGGCCACGCGATCGCGAAGGCCTCCGGCGCGGTCGTCACCGACTACGCGGGCGCGCCTTTGACCCTCTCCTCACCGGGCGCCATGGCCGCCGTGCCCTCCGTCCACAGCGACCTCACCGCGCTCGCCCGGGACCTCGCGGCCAAGACTTAAACGTCCTGGACGTTTATTGCGCCGGCAACGACATCGCGCGGCCGGCACTCGACCACGAACTTGCCGTCGGCCTGGTGGGACGTGCCGACCACGGTCAGGCCCGCCCGCTCCGCCCGGTCGCGGAACGTGCTCAGCGCGTCGGTCCGGCCGCCGAGCAGGAGCATCTCGATCTGGAACGCCGGCGACGCCTCGTCGGGCGCGACGCCGCCGATGATCACCACGCGGCCCGCGGGCGCGGCGGCGTGCGCGACGTTCGCCAGCAGCGCTTCGGTCTCCATGTCCGGCCAGTCGTTCAGCACGCTGCGCAGCAGGTAGAGGTCCGCGCCGGCCGGGAGCGGGTCGAAGAAGCTCTGGGCGACGCGCTCGAAGTCACCCTCGGCGCGGCTGATCGTGCCCGGCAGGTCGACGAGCGTGCCGCGCAGCCCCGGACGGGCGCGCAGCAGCTCGCGCAGCATCGTGCCGGTGCCGCCGCCGACGTCGACGACGGTGCGGACGTCATCCCAGCCGTCGGCGAGCTCGAAGTCCGGGTCCGGCGTCGGATGCCCGCCCGGGCCGATCAGGTCGTCGAACTCGGCGGCGATCTCCGGATGCGCGTCGAGGTCGGCCCAGAACCCGCGCCCGAACACGTGCGCGTAGCCCGGACGGCCGGTGCGCACGTAGGTCTCCATCGTGCTCCAGGCGAGCGTGAAGCGCCCACCGATCCCGAGCAGCAGCTCCCGCGCCGCGTCGTTGAGCGCGAACTCGCCCGGGGACGGCTCTTCGAAGATCCCCTCGCCGACGAGGTGGCCGAGCACGCTGTGCAACGCCCGCTCGTCGACGCCCTCGGCGAGCGCCTCGATCCGCGTTGTCCCCGCCTCGATTCGCTCGGCCACCCGCAGCGCCGCGACGGCCTGCACGCACCAGACGGTCTGGAAGTCGGAGAAGGAAGGTGGGGGCACGCTCACACCCATGGTGATGGAGCGGCGGCCGGGATGCGTCGAGAGTGCAGGTATGCCGTTCGCCGCACTCGCCCTGATCGCCGCCGCCGGGTGGAGCCCGACGCAGAGCTTCGACGCCGGAGCGGCGAAGTTCCACGAACCGGTCCCGCGCGTCGCGATCGACGCGCGCGGGAAGGCGCTGCTCGCGTACGAGACCGGTGACCAGCGGCTCGTCGTGCGGGTCCGCACGGGCGGTCGCTTCGGCGCGCCGCGCGTCCTCGCCCGCAACACGCTCGACTACGCGGTCGCGCCCGGCGCCGTCGCCTACGAGGCCAAGGACGGGATCCACGTCGCGGTGCGGTCGGGCGGTGGCTTCAAGGACCGCAAGGTCGCGAGCAGCACCGGCTCGGAGATCAACGGCGTCGCGATTGCCGCCGACCCGCTCGGCGGCTGGGTCGTGGCCGAGCGCCAGTTCCCGCGCAAGGGCTCCGGCAAGCCGTACCGCGTCCGCGCCCTCTCCCTCGACGCCGCCGGCAACCCCACTTCCCCTCCCCAGGACCTCGGGCTCGGCCAGTTCGGCCTCGACGCCCGCCCGACGCAGGCGCTGGCCGTCCTCCCCGACGGACGTGCCGTGCTCGTCTTCCAGCGCGAAGGCGTCGCGTACGACGACCCCGACCCGGTCGTCTACGCGCTGCGCGCCCACGGCGGCACGTTCACCGAGCCGGCCGTCGTCGGCGACGGCCTCACCGACCCGCGCGTGACCGTTGATCGCGAGCGGGGAGCCGTGCTCAGCGCGACGATGACCACGCTCTGCGGGGACACCAGCTGCGCCGGCCAGCCGCGCGCGATCCCGCTCAACCCCGACGGCACGCTCGGCGCGCCGACCGGCCCGACCGTCGCGCGCCCCAATCGCGCGTTCGCGCCGTGGGCGGCCCCGAACGCGCTCGTCTTCCAGCTCAAGACGAAGGTCAAGCCGTTCTCACGCGAGGCCCCGGTGCGCGCGGCGTCGCTCACGCGGAGCGGCCCGCTGCAGACGCTCACGAAGGAGCTCGCCAGCGAGCCCGTCGCGCTGCCGTTGAGCGGCGGCCGCACGCTCGCGGTGTGGACGACCCGGCGTGGCTTTGGTGCCGCGCTCGCCGGTCCGGACGGCGTCTTCGCCAAGCGCACCGCTCCGGCCGGTCCGGCGCCCGAGATCTACCACTCCAACCCCACCAACCGGGACGCCCGGTCGGCCGGCGACTACGCGATCGTCGCCTGGTCGCGCGGGCACACCGTGCGGGTCAGCGTGCGCACGTTTGCGGAGGTTGCCAGGCGCGATCAGTGAAGCTACGCTGCGCGTTCGACGCATGGCGAAGGAACTGACGCACCCCCGCGTTCGCCTGTATCTCGAGCAGGTGGAGCGCTCGACCCTGGATCTGCCGTGGACGCAACGGCGCGCGCTGCTCCAGGGCATCGAGGAGCAGCTGGCGCGCCGCCTCGGCCGGTCGCCGACGGACGACGACGTCGACGACGCGCTGCGGCAGCTCGGGCCGCCCGAGCGCGTGGCGGCCGCCGAGCCGCGCACGCGGCTGCCGAGCTGGCTCGGCTGGCTGCGCCGCGAACCGGGCGCCTGAACACTCGTCCAGTCGATCAAGTTCCGGGTCTCGCCGGCCGATGCGCAGTCCAGTGGTCATCGTCGTCGCAGCCGGCACGCCGGTCCTTCTCGCCGCACTCGCCGTGCTGGCGCGTGCGCTGCGGCGGCCGGACGATCGTGGCGCGTGGCTGGCGCTCGGGCTGGCCGTGCTCGCCCAGGCCATCGGCGCGATCTGGCTCGCGTGGCCCGGTGGCGGCTCGACCTTCCCGGCGCACGCGGACTACGTGCTGCTGCTGTTCTTCCCGCTCGTCTTCGCCGCCGCGCTGCTGTTCGCGCGTCGCCGCCTGAAGCGCCTGAGCGCGGCGCTGTGGCTCGACGCCGCGATCGGCACGCTCGGCGCCGCCGCGATCGTCGCCCAGCTGCTGGGGGAGACCGCGGACCGCGCCACCGGCGGTGGATCGGACGCCGTGATCGCGCTCATGTACCCGATGTTCGACGTGCTGCTCGTGGTCATGGTGCTCGTGGCCGTCACCCTGCGCGGGTGGCTCGTGAGCCCGGTCTGGCTGCTGCTCGGCGTCGGCCTGATGACGCACGCGGGGGCCGACGTCGGCTACGTGTCCGCCGGGTTCGTCGGCGAGCAGCGTCCCCTGTGGGTGCCGGTGCTCGGCCTGATCTCGCCGGTCGTGATCGCCGTCGCGGCGTGGAGCCGGACCGCTGAGCCGCGCAAGGTCGCGCTCGAGGGCTGGCGCACGCTGGTCACGCCGACCGTGCTCGCGCTCGTCGCCGGCGGCCTGCTGGTGACCGACCACTTCAACCGCACGAGCACGCCCGCCGTCCTGCTCGCGGGCGCGACGCTCGTCTTCGTGCTGGTGCGGATGGCGCTCACGTTCGTCGAGAACACCGAGCTGCACCACTCGCGCGCCCTGGCCCTGACGGACGAGCTGACCGGCCTCGCCAACCGCCGCGCCTTCCACGAGGCGCTGCGCGAGGAGCTCGCCGAGCTCGGCGACGGGCGGCTGTCCGTGGCGATGGTCGACCTCGACCGCTTCAAGGACCTCAACGACACGCTCGGCCATCACGCCGGCGACCAGCTGCTCGCGCTGCTCGCGACCCGTCTCGAGGAGGCCGTCGGCAGCTCCGGCCTCGTCGCGCGGCTCGGCGGTGACGAGTTCGCGCTCCTACTCCCGGATGCGGGGCTGGCCCGGACGGCCGACGTCGGCCGCCGGATCGGCTCCGCGCTCCAGACGCCGTTCGAGATCGACGGCCTCGAGGTCGTGATGGACGCGAGCGTCGGCGCCGCCCTCGCGCCCGACCACGGGACCGACGCCGCCAGCCTGCTCCAGCACGCCGACGTCGCCATGTACCAGGCCAAGGAGGCCCGCACCGGCTTCCAGAGCTACGACCCGTCCCGCGACCGGCACTCCCGCGAGCGCCTGCAGCTGATCGCCGAGCTGCGCCACGCCCTCGAGCGCGACGAGCTGATCCTGCACTACCAGCCCAAGGTCAACCTCACCACGGGGTTGGTCGACGGTGTCGAGGCGCTGGTGCGCTGGCAGCATCCCGTCCACGGCCTGCGCGGCCCGGGCGCGTTCCTCCCGCACGCCGAGCACACCGCGCTCATGCGGCCGCTGACGCTCCACGTGCTGGAGACCGCGCTGCGCCAGCTCGCCGAGTGGCGCGCCGAAGGGCTCGAGCTGCACATCGCGGTCAACCTCGCCGTCCAGAACCTGCTCGACCTGCGCACCCCGGGCCAGATCACCGCCGCGCTGCAGCGCCACGGCCTGCCCCCGCACGTGCTGACGTTGGAAGTGACCGAGTCGCTGATGCTGCACGACCCGCAGCGCGCCGGCGAGGTGCTCGCCGACCTGAAGGAGCTCGGCGTCGGCCTCGCGCTGGACGACTTCGGCACGGGCTACTCGTCCCTGGAGCACCTCAAGCGCCTCCCGGTCAACGAGCTCAAGATCGACAAGTCCTTCGTGATGGCGATGGACCGCGACCCCGCGGACCGCGCGATCGTCGCCTCCACCGCCGCACTCGGCCGGTCCTTGGGACTGCACGTCGTGGCCGAGGGCGTCGAGTCGCACGCGGCGGCCTCTGTCCTGGCCGCGATCGGCTGCGACCTCGCCCAGGGCTTCTACTACTCGCCGCCCGTTCCGGCCGACCAGCTCCCGGCGCTGGTCCGCGCCGCCCGCGACGCGCAGCTCGGCGTCATCGACGTCGCCTGACCTGCCCGTACCGCACCAGCGGTGCGGTACGGGCGTCGTCGGTCTCTACGGGGTTGTCGTCGAGAGGGTGAACGTCAGCGTCTTGGCGTACGTGCCGGTACGGAGCGCGTCGTTGGCGCCGATCGCCTGGCGCGTCGAGACGGTCACGGCGTCGCTGCTGACCGGGCCGCTGTAGGTGAGCACGTTCACCGGCGCGCCGGTGGTGCTCAGCGGCGTGAACGCGCCGCCGGTGCCGCCGGCACTCGCGGCCATGACCTCGAGCGGCTGCGGGAGTGAGAACGCGCCGTTGACCAGTCGGCCCGTCGCGTTGGTGCTCGGGTCGCTGACCGACAGCGTGCCGTCGCCGGCCGTCGAGGTGACGGTCGCGGTCGCGGTCGACGTGTAGCTGCGGGCCACGCCCGGGGTGAACGGGCCGAGCGGCGTCGGGGTGCCCAGCGCGAGGGAGAGCGTGGGCGCCACGGTGCCGCCGACGTCACCGGACGTGTTCGCCTTGTAGATGCCGCACGAGAGGTCGGACGTGTAGCCGGCCGCCACGTCGATCCCATTCACCAGGTGCTGCAGGAATGGTGCCTCGGTGAACGACTGGTTCGTGTGGCCGAGCGCGGTGTAGAACATGCGCCCGCCGTCGAAGCGCTTGCACCAGGAGACCGGGTGGTCGTCGTCGGTGGTGTTGCCGTCCGACTCGTTGTACGTCGACTCGTCGACGGTGAGCAGTACGTGGATCGGCGTCTGGGTGCGCGGGCTGACGTCGGTGCCGCCGCCGTTGACCACCGGGTTGGTGATGCCCTGGAAGTTGTACCACTCGTCGACGCGCGTCCAGCGCTCCGGGAGGTGGGCCGTGGACACGTGCGTCGCGTCCTCGCGGACGACCGTCGCGGTCGGCGTGCCATTCGGGTGGTTGCGGAAGTAGCCGCCGACCAGGCGGCCGTACCAGGGCCACGTGTACTCGGTGTCGCTCGCGGCGTGGATGCCGACGTAGCCGCCGCCACCCTGGATGTAGCGCTCGAACGCGGCCTGCTGCGTGTCGTTGAGGACGTCGCCGGTGGTCGAGAGCCAGATCACCGCGTCATAGCGGGAGAGGAACGCGTCCGTGAACAGCGTGGCGTCCTCGATCGCGTCGACACCGAAGTTGTTCTGCTCGCCGAGCAGCTTGATCGCCGTGATGCCCGGGCCGATCGAGCCGTGCCGGAAGCCGGCGGTCTTCGAGAAGACGAGCACGTGGAACTTCTTCGCGGGATCGGGCGTCGCGGCCAGCCCGGCGATCGTCACGGCGCGCGTGGCGACGCCGCCGAACGGGTCGCTGGCGCGCAGGGTCACCGTCTTGTCCCCGGCGGCGGTGAGGTTGAGCGACGGGTTGCGCTCCGTGGTCTCGAACGTGCCGTCGCCGTCCAGGTCCCACGCGTAGCTGACCGTGTGGCCGTCGGCGTCGGTGGCCGTCGCGGCCAGCTGCGTCGTGAACGGCACGACCCCGGCCGCGGGCGTCGCCGAGCCGACGCTGATGCTCGGCGCCCGGTTGGCCTGGATCGAGATCCCCGCGACGGACGCGGTGCCCGTCCCGCCCTTGCCGTCGGAGACGGTGACCGTCGCCGTGTACGTCCCGGCGGCGAGGTAGGTCTTGCTCGGGTTCTGCTCGGTCGACGTCGTGTTGTCCCCGAACGTCCACGCGTAGGTCAGGGCGTCGCTGTCGGCGTCGGCGCCGACCGCCGTGAACTGGATCGGCACGCCGACCCGGACTGCACCGGTCGGGGTGCGTGAAGCGGTGACCGTCGGGTTGGCGTTCTGCGCGTACGCAGTCGCTCCCCCGCTGAGCAGCATCGCAGCCGCCAGCAAGCACCCCGTCAGGGCGCGACGACATCCATCCATGGCCTCTCCTCCTTTTGGCGCGCCGCACGGACCGTGCACTCACGCCGCTCCAATAAACGCTGTCGCCACTCTAAGGGATGAGCTGACTGTCTGACAATCTCGAACTGGTCTTTCGGGCGAGTCCTCGGTCCACCGATGAGTTCCGCGGGCCGCGCCGGTCTTCGCCACCATGACCACTCCCACGCACCCCGGCCGCATGCTGTTCGTCAACCTTCCGGTGGCGGATCTCGAGCGCAGCAAGGCGTTCTTCGCCACGCTCGGGTTCACGTTCAACCCGGCGTTCACGGACGAGTCCTCCACCTGCATGCTGGTCGGCGAGCAGGCGTTCGTCATGCTGCTGAGCCGCGAGAAGTTCGCGGAGTTCTCGAAGCTGCCGCTGGCCGATCCCGCCACGCACGCGCTGTCGCTCTTCTGCTTCAGCGTGTCCTCCCGCGAGGAGGTCGACTCCGTCAGCGCTGCCGCGCTCGAGGCGGGCGCCCGCGAGGCGGACGGCGCCGAGGACTACGGCTTCATGTACTCGCGCAGCTTCTTCGATCTCGACGGCCACGGCTGGCAGGTCATGTGGATGGACCCGGCCGCCGCGGCGCAGGGCCCCGAGGCGGCCGCCCACGCCCCGGCCTGACCCGGCTTCCTCGGGCGCGCGGTTCGGCTAGGTTCAAGCGATGCCTCGTGATCCGTACCGCGTGCTGGAGGTCTCGCCGGGCGCGTCGGCCGAGGAGCTCCATGACGCCTACCGGCGGCTGGTGAAGCTCCACCATCCCGACCGCAACGGTGGGTCGGAGGAGTCCGCGCGGCGGTTCGCGGAGGTCCAGGAGGCCTACGAGGCGGTCCGCGCGAACCCGCGGCGGGCGCAGTCGCACACGTTCAGCGAGGCCGCGGACTCCGTCAAGGAGCGGATGGCCAAGCTCGAGCGTGAGCTGCGGGAGGCGCAGGTGGCCCGCGAGCGCGCCCGCCAGGCCGCGCGTGAAGCGGCGGCAGGCGCCGCGGAGGAGCCGGCGCCGGTCACGACCGAGGACAGCTTCGGGAAGATCCTCGGGGACATCCGGGACGAGCTCGCCGACCGGCTCGCGGAGGGGCGCAAGCATCCCGCCGCGCAGCGCGTGAGCGAGTTGATCGACGACGTCGTCGATCGCCTCGAGCGCCGCTGACCGACCCGTCGCTCCACCGCGTCACGATCCCTGATCAGGGAGCTACGCTGGCGGTTATGAGGAGGTTCGTCGTTGCCGCCGCCGTTGCCGGCGCCGCGCTGTTTCCCGCTTCCGCCTCGGCGGACAACACGCCGGCCGGGCCGGCGACGCTGCTCAACCAGTGGCGCGGTGCGTCGACGCTGGAGGGTCGCCCTCCGGCCGTGCTGGTCGGCGCCGAGGTCCAAGTGGCGGCTGGAGGCCAGGCGGGCACGATCCGCATTCGCGCGGCCTTCCAGGGCGTCAACGCGGTCGGCGACCCGGTCCAGCTCCCGGCCGAGCCGGGGACCTACCGCTTCCCGGCGCCGCACATCCGGTGGGACACCCGCGGCAGCCAGCTCGGCTTCGACCAGGTCACGGGCGGGCACGCCGTCGTCGGCCAGAGCGTCTGCGATCCCTCGCTCGGGCAGTGGATGGACCCGTGCGAGATCCAGCGCGTGAACGTCTTCACGACCTCCACGGGCGAAGGCGCGCCGACGGAGACGCTGCGCGGCGCCCGGCTGGCGATCACCGAGATCTACGAGCCCGACCTCGACGAGGATCTCGTCGGTGACACCACCGAGGACCACACGGACCTCAAGGTCAGCGCGACGCCGAGCCGTGACGACGCCGGGAACCTGCGCGTCGCGCTGCGGATCACCAACGCCGGACCACTCGCCGCCACGGTGCCGCGGCTCGTGACCGACCTCGCCGGCGCGCGGAGCGACGCGTGCCCGAAGACACCCGCGAGCCCGTGGCCCGCGCAGTGGCGTCAGTGCGCGCTCGACCGGCCGCTCGCCCCGGGGGAGACCCGCACCGTGACGCTCACGCGGGACTCGCCGGACGCGGTCGCGACCACGGTGACCGTCGCCGGCGACGGCGCCGACCTGGCCGAGGCCGACAACACGGTCCGCGTCGCCGCGCCGGCCGCCACGCCGCTCAAGCTCGAGACCGCCACGTCCCCGCGGGTCGACACCGGGGTGAAGGTCCGGGTGCTGGGCATCCGCGACGGGCGGACCCGCGTCACCGCGGAGTTCCGCCGCGCCGGCGAGACCGTGAAGATCGGCAAGGTCATCAAGCTCAAGGCCGGGCAGGAGCGCACGGTCACCCTGAAGGCGACGGGCGCGAAGCTGCGCGCGCTGCGCCGGCTCGTCGGCAAGCGTCCGCTCCGGGCGTCGGTGACCGCGCAGAAGCTGGGCTCGAAGGATCAGGCGAAGACGAGGACCACGATCCGCCCGTAGCGCGAGCACGTCGTCGGTACCGTCGGAGGGATGCCCGGTGCCGACCCGCTCGTGGAGTTGCTGATGACCAACGGCTTCGTCGCGCCCGACGAGGAGGCCGCGGAGCTGCGGGCGGCCGAGCGCGACGGGAACCTCGAAGCGCTCGTCGCGCGGCGCCTGACCGGGGAGCCGCTCGCGTGGATCACGGGCACCGTCGAGTTCTGCGGGCACGCGATCCGGATCGACCCCGGCGTGTACGTGCCGCGCTGGCACACGGAGTCGCTCGCCCAGCGGGCCGTCCAGCGCATGCCCGGCAACGGCAGCGGGATCGACCTGTGCACCGGGTCGGGCGCGATCGCGGCGGTGCTGATCGCCGAACGCGGAGCCCGTATGGTCGGCACCGACCTCGACGAGCAATGCGTTGCCTGCGCACGCCGCAACGGAGTGGACGCGCGCGTCGCCGACCTCTACGAAGGCGTGCCCGACACGCCCGTCGACGTGATCACGGGCGTCGTGCCGTACGTCCCCACGGCAGACCTGCCGCTGCTCCAGCGCGACACGTTCGCATTCGAGACGACACTCGCCTACGACGGCGGCACGGACGGGCTGGACATCGCGCGTCGGGCGGTCGAAGGCGCGCGCACGCGGCTGAGGTCCGGCGGTGCGCTGCTGCTGGAGCTGGGCGGGAGCCAGGCCGAGCAGCTCGATCTGGACGGGTTCACCGACGTCAGCGTGCTGCGCGACGAGGAGGGGGACCCGCGGGGGATCGAAGCGACGCGTCGCTGAGCTGGAGCGCGACCGCGTCGGCGAGCGCCGTCAGGCCCGCGGCGTGCGCGTCCTCGAGCACCCGCTCCAGCAGCGGCACGGCGCGCGAGCGCTCGCCGGCCGCGAGCAGCGCCTGCGCGTAGTCCATGCGGGTCAGCCGGAGCGCCTGCGCGTTGCCGGCGTTGCGCGCCAACGCCAGCTCGAAGTGCTCGAACGCGCGCGTGAACTCGCCGCGGACGGCCGACAACGCACCGAGGAAGCGCTCGACCGAGCCCCAGTTCGCGGCGAGCACGTCCTGCACGGTGCGGTCGCGGTAGGGCAGCAGCGCGTCGTAGAAGCCGCTCGCGCGCGCACCATCCCGCAACAGCACGCAGCACCACGTGAGGAAGCAAATCGTCGACAGCCACTGCATGTCGCGCGGGACGTCGTCGTCGGCGAGCGCCGCGTAGACCGCCGTGCCCTCCTCGCGCTCGCCCGCGATCAGCAGCCCGAGCGCGAGCGCGCCGCGCCACCCGGCCAGGTGCGGGAACTCGCGCGCGAGCGGCGCGACCGCGTCCAGGTACTCGCGCAGCCGGCCCTGCTGGATCCGAAGCGCCATCAGCTGCGTGGCTCGGATCATCGCGGCGTCCGGCGCGGCGGCGCGGGTGCCCAGCGCGAACGCGTGCTCGGCGAGCCGCTCGACGTCCGCGGGCCGGTCGGCGATCTGCGCCCAGACCACGTCCCAGGCGGCCGCGAAGTGCCGGAACAGCGGCTGGCGCAGCTCATCGGCGAGCTGCACCAAGGCAGCGTGCTGTTCGCGCGCGGCCTCCAGCTCGCCCGCTTCGAGCAGGTCGTAGACGTACCACCAGCGGCCGAGCGCGGTGAGCTCGGGATGGCCGACGGCGATGATCTCGCGCGCGAGGTCCAGCCGCTCCTCCAGGTGCTCGACGTGCAGGAGCGCGGTGTGGCGGGCGACGAGCGCGGCGGCGCGGGCCTCGGGGTCCTCGCCGGCCAGCGTCAGCGCGTCGGCGCTGAGCGCGATCGTCCGCTCCGCCTGGTGCGCGAAGTGCAGCGCGTCCGCGAGTCGGGCCTTGATGCGCGCCCGCAGCGGGCTGTCCTCGAGCGCCGCGTCGGCCTCCTCCAGCAGCGCGATGCCCTCCCGGTCCAGGACGCCCGACGCGGCCTGGCGCGCGTTGAAGCCGAGCGCGGCGTACGCCAACCCGATCGCGTCGCGGGCTTCACGGGCCAGGACGGCGGCGCGGGCGAACGTCGCGCGGGCGGTCGGCTCGCCCGTGCGCAGCTCCGCCCGGCCGAGGCCGAGCAGCAGGTCCAGCCGCGGCTCGAGCTCCAAAGCGTGCCGGTAGTGCGCCACGGCCTCCTCGAAGTCGGCGTGGTGCGCGGCCTCGACCGAGTAGGCGAAGGCCTTGGCCGGATCGAGGTGGCGGGCGGCGTGGAAGTGGCGCGCGAGCTCACCGGGCGACGCGACCCCGGCCTGCTCGAGCGCCTCGCCGATGCTGCGGTGCAGGCGCACGCGGCGGGCGTTGCTGATGCTCTCGTAGAGCGTCTCGCGCACGAGCGCGTGCGCGAACAGGAAGTGGTCCAGCTCTTCGGCCTCGCGCAGGAGGCCCTTCGCGCACGCCTCCTCGACGGCGTCGAGCGCGCCGTCGGCGAGCGTCTCGAGCACGTCCAGGCGGAAGTCGCGGCCCATCACGGCGGCGATCGTGAGCGCGAGCCGCGTGCGTTCGTCCACGTCGGCGAGCCGGCGGGAGATGACATCGCGGATCGTGTCCGGCAGGCCGTCGGCGCGCAGGGTCTCGGCGACGAACAGCGGGTTGCCGGCGGTGCGCTCGTGCAGGCTGCGGAGCGAGTCGAGGCTCGGGGCGGGCTCGCCGAGCGCGACGACGAGGGCGGACAGCTCATGCTGCTCGAGCCCGGTGAGCGCCAACCGCTCGGACGGGCTCGGGAAGCGCTCGGAGCGCGTCCGGGTCGTGGCCAGGACGAGCAGGCGCAGCGGCTCGGGGTCGCCGAGGACATGGGCGAGCAGCTGGACCGTCGCGGGGTCGGCCCAGTGCAGGTCGTCGAGGATCAGCAGCGTGGGGCGCTGCGCGAGCCGGCGCGTGACGGCGTCGAAGAACGCGAAGCGCTCCCGCTCGTCCACGCCCGGGACCGCCATCGCGAACGGCTGGTAGGGGATGAGGGAGTCCGGGTCGCTGCGGCCGTAGAGGACGGCCGTGCCGGCGGCGTGCGCGTCGCGGGCGATCTCGGTCGCGAGCCGCGTCTTGCCGATCCCGGGCTCGCCCTCGATGACGATGAAGCGGCGCTCGCCCGCGAGCGCGGCGGCGAGGTGATGCTCGATCCGCTCGCGGTGGTGGGCACGGCCGACGAACGGCTGCTCGCCGGTCTCGTTCAGCAGGGCGGGCGGGAGCGGCGTGGGCTTCGGCGGCGGTGGGGGCGTGGCCGGGGCGGCCCCGAGCACGGCCAGAGCGGCCTGCCCGAGCGCGCTGGCGCTCGCGAAACGCTCCTCGGGCTGCTTGGCGAGCGCCCGGCGGACGACCCCGGCGAGCGGGCCGTCGAGGTCCGGGACGGGAGCGTCCAGGTGCGCGTACATCTTCGCGGCGGGCGTCTCGCGCGGGAACGGGACCTCGCCCGTGAGCGCCTCGTAGAGCACGCAGCCGAGCGCGTAGACGTCGGTGCGCGCGTCGACGTCGCCGTCCTCGAGCTGCTCGGGCGCGGTGTAGTCGAAGGAGCCGATCAGCGTGCCCGGCTCGGTCACGCGGGTGGTGGCGTTCAGGTCGCGCTGCAGGCCGAAGTCGGTGAGCAGCGCGTGGTCGCCGTCCAGCAGGACGTTGGCGGGCTTGACGTCGCGGTGGACGACGCCGAACGCGTGCGCGGCGTCGAGCGCGCGGGCGACCTGGGCGATGATCCGCGCGGCGTGCGCGGGTTCGAGCCGGCCGTGGCGGTCGATCAGGTGCGAGAGGTCGACGCCGTCGACGTAGCGCATCGTCACGTACAGGTGCCCGTCCTCCTCGCCGGCCGTGTAGACGGGGATCAGGTTCGGGTGGTGCAGCGAGGCGGCGACCTCGCACTCGCGGCGGAAGCGCAGGCGGAACTCGGGCTCGGCCGACTGCTCGGGCGCGATCACCTTCAGCGCGACCTCGCGCTTGAGGCGCAGGTCGAGCGCGCGGTACACGACGCCCATGCCGCCGCGGCCCGCGACGCCCCGGATCTCATGGCCGGCGAAGATGGCGCCGGCGGACAGTTCCGCCATGGGCTTGACCTCTATCACCCCCGCGGGGCGGGCACAAGAACCCCTTGCTAGTGCTCGCGCGCGGCGAGCACGCGAACGACTTGGTCCTCGAGGTGCTCAAGGGACGCATCGTTGACGAGGACGACGTCGGCGAGCTGCCGCAGACGAGGCAGCTCGTCATCGAAGCGTTGATAGGCCTCGAGCGCTCGGGGGGCGAGCTCGCCCGTGACCCGCAGCCGGCTGCGCAGGCGCTCCATCCGAAGCTCCCGCTCGGCTTCGACGAGCCACACCTCCGAGGCGGGCTGCCACCCCTTGATCGCCTCGCACGTCTCCGCCAGGCGCACGGCATCCATCACCGTGTCCACGCCCGGTTCAACCGCGTCGCGGATCGCGGAGAAGATCGCGGCTCGGCCCTCACGAGCGATGAACTCCTCCCCGAGGAACGCTCGACTGCGCTGCTCGTCGCGGGGGAGGGAGTCGCGCAGCGCCTCAGCCACATCGAGCACGCTGTAGCCGTGGTGCGCGAGCGAGGTGGCCACGTGGCTCTTGCCGACACCGGACTGGCCCGTGAGCACGACGACCTGGGGCCGGCTCACGGCTTTTCCAGAAGCATCCATGTGAGGGAGTGGCGGTGCGGGCCGACGAGCGGAAGATGGTCCTCGGAGATGAACCCGTGGATCACCGCGTGACGGTGCCAGCCCGGGTAGAGCGAGAGCAACGACCGGCGGCTGCGGAGTACGAGCGGACCCGTCGCGTGACCGGGGGGGACCGGCAGATCGTCGTTGAACGCGGCGAACGCGAGCAGGCCGCCTGGGCGCAACGTCTGTTGGATCCGCCGCGACAGCAGTGCGACCTCACCGTCGTCCAGACAGTGGATGAGGCCGTAGCAGACCACGAGGTCGTAGGTGGCTTCGGGCTTCCAGCTCGTCACGTCGGCGCACGTGAGCCCACCCCGGTGCTCGTGCGCGGCGTCGCGCAGCCGCGCGTGGGTGAGCTCGAGCGCGGTGCGGCTCACGTCCATCCCGTCGACGGTCCAGCCGTGCTGCTCAAGGTACAGCAGGTTCTTGCCGTCGCCGCAGCCGATGTCCAGCGCGGTGCCGGGTGGGGCGAGCTCGGCGGCCAGCCGGACCATCCGACCGGGCGTGGCCGGCCAGAGCAGCGCACCGGCGCCGGCTTCGTACAGCGCGTCGTAACGGCCTGAGCCGCCCGTCCGATCGACGATCTCCGAGCGCGTGGCCGCGCGGTTTCCGTGCTGCCGGCTCATGCGGCCTTCTTGACGTGGGTCGCGAGGCTGTGCAGGAGGAACACCCGGTTGATCTTGTCAGGCAGCGACGCCAGGCCGGCCGTCAACGCGACCAGCCCCCGTCGGTACTGGGACGCGTCGGTAACCGCTCCGGCGTCCAGCGCGGCGCGACGGATCGCGCCGACGGCGGCGGCCACGACGGCGAGCTCGCGTCCGTGGATCAAGGCCTGCAGCGACGCGGTGTCGACGGCGTCACCGACGAGCGCCGGCTCGAGAGCGGTCTCCATCCTGAGGAGATCGACGAGGCGCGCGTTCGCGGGGGTGACGAGGAACTTCAGCGAGCACTCGAGCATCAGGAAGTCAACGGCACGCCACTTGCTCTCGTTGGTCCAGCCGAAGTCGATCAGGTCGATCCGACCGGTGCCGACGAGGATGTTCTGCGAGTGCAGGTCGCCGTGGACCGGGCCGAGCGTGATCCGCTCTTCCCGGTCCAAGATGTCCTCGACCAGCGAGATGACCTCGTCCGGGGTGATCGCAACGAAGCGCTCGAGGCTCGTCGCGAGCCCGCTGGTGCCGATCTCGTCCATGGTCTTCGGCAGGTCGATCCGGTCCGTCCACCAGTCGAGCGCCTCGCGCATGGGCAGGTTCGCCGTCGCGAACCGCTTCTTCGTCGGGAAATGCCACCCCTGCAGCCGCTTGCGGTAGAGGTCATCGATGAGCTTCGTGGCCTCGTCCGGGACGGTCGTGGCGGCGATGCGCGCACGCAGGCTGCCACTTCCGGGACCTGACGACATCAGCTCCTGCACGAGGATCCCGCGCTTGTTGACGACGTCCCTGGCGATCGCCATCTGCGGAGATCCCGCGTCGATCGCCGACGCGACCTGCACGTACGCGTCCAGCTCGCGCTGGATCTTGTACAGCGCGCCGATCTTGAAGACGTGGTCCTTGGTGTCGACGCCGCCGACCTCCCAGCGCGCACGCCACACGCTGGACCCGCTGAGCCCCTTGTCGAGCGCGGCGAGGAAGACCGTCTTGGTCCGCAGGCTGAGGCGCGCGATGAGGTCGCGATCGACGTCGTCGATCTCGATGTGGTCGAGCTGGAGAGGTGCGCTCATGAGGTGGGGGAGGGTCGCGAGCCGAGCCGGAACACGCTGATCCCCTTCAGGCCCTGAGACCAGGCGGCGTGGAGGACCGCGACCACGTCACCGACCGTGGATCTCTGCGGCAGCAAGACGGTCTTGGAGATCCCGCCGTCCACATGGCGCTGCAACGCCGCCACGATCGCGACCTGGCGCTCCCACGGCACCAGGGGGTCGATCGCCTCCACGCCGGGGGAGACGCCCCAGAGACGGCTGACCCCGCCGGTCGGCGGGATCGAGAGCAGGTACGCGTGCCGGCGGAACGGAACCCCGAGCTCCGGCGACCAGCCCGGGAACGCTCCGTGCGTCCGTGCCAGGGCCGCGGACGCCCGTTCGGCGGCGCGCCGCAGGACACGCCCGATCTCGTCCGCGAGGTGTGCCGCGGCGCTCGAGGAATAGGACACGCCGACGGCGTTCATCGCCGTCGCCAGGCCCAGGATGCCGATCCCGATCCGCCTCCGCTCGTGCGCGCGCTCCTGCGCGCGTGCGCTCGGGAACGCGCTCTGGTCCACGGCGCGATCGAGCATCCTGACGGCCAGCTCGGTCGCCTCTTCGACGCCGGCGAGATCAAGACGACCGTCCACGACGTGCGTGGCGAGGTTGATCGATGCGAGGTTGCAGCCCTCGTCCGGCGCGAGGTGTTGCTCCCCGCACGGGTTGCAGGCCCGGAGCTCCTCGTCGAACGGGTGATCGACGCGGATCCGGTCTTCGAACGTCAGCCCGGGATTGCCCGTGCTCCACATCGCCTCCGCCAGGCGCAGGAGCGCGTCCGCCGCATCGCCGCGCGGGTGCTCCACCGACTGCCGGACGAAGGCGTCGCTCACACGCACGGCCATGTTGAGGTGCCGCAGCTCCGGCCGCGTGAGGCGTCGGGCGATCGTGCCCGCCTCCGCTACGTCCGAGCCGACGCAGACCATCGTGGCCGTGCGGCTCACGCCGGCTTCCCAGAGCGTCTGCTGTGACGCGCCCAGCGCGTCGACGGCCGCCGTCAACTGCCCCTCCTGCTCCGTGGCGTCGTCCAGCGCCACGCCGACACCGGCGCCGTACGCCGTCCAGCGCGTGATCCTGCGCGCGAGGTCGACGTGATCCTCCGCGGCTCGTCGATCGGTGACGAAGCAGTTGTAGAGCACCGCGTCGTCGATGCCCGCGCCTCGCCACAGCTGGCCCGCGGGGACGACGCGACCGCTGAGCAGCGCGTCTTGCAGCTCAGGGCGTTCGCTGCCTCCGAGCGCGCACGCGACCCGTGCGCTCATCGCCTCGAACGTCTCCGTGCCGACCGTGAAGCGCTCGAGCGACGCAGGACTGTGGACTCTCACAACCCATACGGTACGGGTTCGTGCGGCAGCACGCGAAACCAGTCGGCAGATCCGCATTGATGATCGACATCCCCGTGCCGGTAGCGTGTGACGGATGCATGAAGTGACGCCAGGGGAGGGCGAGATCATCGGGGACTCGCCGGAGCGGACGGTCGAGCTGCTGGCCGAGCTCGACGCGGTGCACGCGACGCTCTCGCGCTTCGGACCGGGGCGCGACGGGGCCGATCTGCACATCCACCGCGCGCACGCGGACGTGTTCGTGGTGCTCGAGGGCGACCTGACGCTGAAGGTCGAGGGCGGCGAGCGGGTCGTGGGCGCCGGGACGGTGGTGGCGGTGCCGCCGATGGTCGCGCACGGCTTCCGCAACGGCTCGGCCGCGGACGTCTGGTACGTGAACCTGCACATGCCGGGCACCGGGTTCGGCGACTACATGCGCGGGCTGCGCGACAAGGTCAAGGTGGCGTTCGACCAGTTCGAGCCACCGGCGGACGGGGTCGGCCTCAAGCCCGCGGACGCGATCGTGACCGCGCCGTCGCCCGTGGAGATCGACGGTGTCGTCGTCGTGCTCGACGACGACGGCACCGTGACCGTCGGCGACCAGCTCCGGATCAACCCAAAGAAGTAATGCCTAAAGCTCGACCTCAACCTTAAGGATGACGCCGCGGCAAGGCCACGGCAACCTTTCTAAAGGGCGCGTCAAGGTTCGGTCAATGGGGGCTCAGCAAGGTCCCCACCGTGATTCACGGACGACTGATCGCACGCGCGGCCGTTGGCCTGGCCGCTGCGCTCGCTGCCACCACTTCCGCCGCCCAAGCGGCGCCGCCCGGGCTCAATGGCCGGATCGCCTACGCCACGAGCGACATCGCCATCAACACGGTCGAGAGCGATGGCACCCGCGGCAAGACCGCCTTCGACCGGCACACGGGCGGCGAGGGCGCCCCGTGGTCGACGCTCAAGCTCCGCGCGCCCGTCACCTCGCCCGACGGCCGCAAGCTCGCGTTCGCCGGCGCCTTCACCTGCGACGGCTGCCAGCTCGAGACGAGCCGGATCGGCGTCATCGACGCCGACGGCCACCAGGGCCAGCCGCTGGTCGTCGCCAACGCCGCCGGGCCGGCCGCCCCCGTGCGTGGGCTCGCCAACCCGGCCTGGTCGGCCGACGGCAAGACGATCGTCCTCGAGGGCTTCGACGGCGCCTCCGGGCTCTTCACCGTCCCGGCCACGGGCGGCACGCTGACCAAGGTCTCGATCCCCGCGGCCTTCGAGGACCCGCGCGAGCCGACCTTCTCACCTGACGGCCGCCTGCTCGCCTTCTCCGCCGAGGACGCGCAGAACGACCGCCGCGTCTACGTCAAGAACCTCGAGAACGAGCAGGTCACCCAGCTCACGACCGGCGGCGCGCACCAGGGGTTCCCCGCGTTCTCGCCCGACAGCGCGACCGTCGCGTACGTGAACACCCCGCTCGCGCCCGGCGGCGGCTTCGGCTACGCCGAGCTCGCGGTCCGCCCGCTCGGCGGCGGCGCGCCCGACATCCTCTGGTCCAACCAGGTCGAGCAGGGCCGCTTCGTCAAGGGCCGCCCGTCCTTCTCGCCCGACGGCAAGCATGTCGTCTTCAGCGCCACGCGCATGGGTGACCCGCAGGGCTGCGCCGGCGACGTGATGGTCGTCAACACCGAGGGCGCCGCCTCCCCGCGCTCGATCGGCTGCGGCGGCACCACCGAGGTCGGTTCCGTCGACTGGGGTCTGCGCACGGCCAAGGGCAGCACGCGCCTGGTCTCCGCCATCCCCGGCTCCGACCGCGAGAGCGCCGACGCGTCGACCGCCGACCTCCAGGTCGCCCCGGGCGGCCGCTACGCCGACTTCTCCTCCGCGGGCACGAACCTCGCCGCGGGCGTCAACGATGACAACGGCAAGCTGGACGTCTTCCACCGCGACCTGACCACGGGCGAGACCGAGCTGGTCAGCGCCGACGAGGACGGCGGCGTGCCCGAGGGTGACTCGGACCTGCCGTTCGCCTCCGCCGACGGCCAGTTCGTCGTCTTCCGCTCGACGGCGCGCAACGTGCTCGCCGGCTTCGAGGGCGGCGCGACCGCCGTCTACCGCCGCGACACGCTCAACAACAAGACCACGCTCGTCTCGCGCTTCCTGCGCCACGCCACGACCGGCCCGAGTGGCGACAGCCGCCCTCTGGCGATCAGCGACACCGGCCGCTACGTCCTGTTCTCCTCCACGGGCAACGACCTCCTCGCCGACCAGGCCGAGCCGTTCGGCGACATGGACACCGACCTGTTCGTGTGGGACGACCTCCTCGGCCAGACGACGCTCGTCACCGCCAAGGTCGGCGGCGGCGCCAGCACCGGTCGACCCGGGCGCGCGTTCCTGAGCGACGACGGCCGCCGTGTCGCGTTCGAGTCGACCGGCACGGATCTCGTGCCCGGCTTCGTCGACCACAACGAGGGCGACGCGAGCATCTTCGTCGCCGACCTCGACGCCAAGACGACCACGCTGGTCGACGGCGCGCTCGGCAGCGCGACCGACACGAGCGGCGACGCGGGCGAGCTGCAGGGCATCGACGCCGACGGCGAGATCGTGCTGTTCCGGTCGGCCGCGAGCGACGTCGTCGACGACTTCGTGGACGGCAACGGAGCCGCCCCCGACGTCTACGTCCGGCGCCTCGTCGTGCCCAAGGCGTTCCTGATCACGGGCTCGAGCTCGACCCCCACCGTGGCGAAGCTCGCGGCGGACGGCTCGCGCGTCGCCTTCACCGCCGCCGACCAGGTGTGGTCGCGGACGCTCGACAACGGCGCCCCGACGCAGCCGGCCGTGCTGGTCACGCGGGGCTCTGACCCGGCGAGCGGCGCCAACGGGGTGTCCACGCTGGTCGACGTCTCCGCGACCGGCGCGTACGTCCTCCTGCAGTCCGACGCGACGGACCTGACCGCGCCGCTGCGCCACCACGACGAGCTGCCGAGCCTCTACCGGGTCGCCACCTCCAACTGGGACGCCGAGCCGATCAGCGCGCTCGGCGACGACGCCAACGACAAGCCGATCGCGTCGGAGTCGATGAGCCGCGACGGCGAGTGGATCGCCTACACGAGCGCGTCGACGAACCTGCTCGCGAGCTTCCAGGACGGCAACGGCGCCGACGGCTCCGACGCCTACGCGTGGCTCGCCCGCGCGGCGGCCGAGTCGGACCCGATCGCGCCGACGGTGACGATCACGACGCCCGAGGACGACCGCCTGTACCGCGAGGGCGACGTCGTGCTCGCCGACTACGAGTGCGCCGACGAGGGTCCGTCCGGGCTCAAGCGCTGCGAGGGCACCGTCCCGAGCGGCCAGCCGATCGACACCTCCACGACGGGCTCGTTCACGTTCGAGGTCGTCGCGACCGACAACGCCGGCAACGAGAAGCGCGACACGGTCGACTACCGCGTGGCCGCGCCGAACAAGAAGGCCGCGTTGGCCTCCCGCGCCTGGAGCAAGGCCGGCGACAACCTCACCAGCGGCAACGGCAGCAGCCACTACCCCGTCTACAGCGCGGACGGCCGCTACCTCGTGTTCACCTCGAGCGCGACCAACCTCGTCGAGTCCTTCATCGACGCCAACGAGCACGAGGACGACGTCTTCCGCCGTGACCTCGTCACCGGCGCGGTCGAGGTCGTGAGCGCGGGCCTGCCGCACGCGAGCGACGACGGCCGCCCGCGCGGCGCCAACCGGGAGGCGCAGACCGAGCCGACCGCCAACGCCGTCAGCGCCGACGGCCGGTACGTCCTGTTCGCCTCCGAGGCCACGGACCTCGTCGCGGGCCAGGACTTCCCGGCCGGCGAGCAGCTCTACGTCCGCGACATGCAGACGAAGACGACCAAGCTCGTCAGCCACCGCGAGACCGGGCTGTCGGGCGGCGACGCCGAGCCGCACGGGTACCGCTTCAGCCGCGACGGCAGCACCGTCGTGTTCTCCGCGGACGCGCCGGCGCTGGTCCCGAACGACACCAACGGCGCCAGCGACGTCTTCGCCTACTCGATGGCGACCGGCGCGGTGACGCTCGTCTCGGTCGAGCACACCGGCCAGTTCCCGGGCTCGGGTTCGAGCTACGTCGCGGCGGTCAGCGACAACGGTCGCCGGGTGCTCTTCCGCTCCTCGGCGCGCAACCTGCTGCCGGGTGAGCCGCTGGACAGCAACGTCACGCACGTCTACTGGCGGGATCTCGACACGGGCACGACCAAGCTCGTCGACCACCGCTGGGACGACCCGTCCAAGCCGGCGGGCCGGGACACCTCGGGCGAGCCGCAGCTGAGCGGCGACGGTCGCATCGTGCTGTTCGGCGGGCGCGCGGGCGACGTCATCGACGGCTACGCCGGCCACGAGTCCGAGCTCCGCCAGGACCAGCTGTTCCTGCGCGACGTCACGACCACCGGGCCGGCCGCGCTCGTCACCAACGGGGCGAACGCGGCCAAGACCGGCACGGGCGGCGACCTGGAGAACGCACGGCTCAGCCGCGACGGCAAGACCGTGCTGTGGACGTCCTACTCGGGCACCGTCATCGAGGACTTCGTCGACCAGAACGACCTGCCGCACACCAGCCCGGAGCCGGACCTGTTCACGCGCCGGTTCGACGGCGCGACGCCGGCCGGGCCGGCCGCGCTGGCGACGTACGACCTCAAGCCCAACCACGGCGTCCGCTTCCCCATCCAGATCCGCGGGCTCTCCGACGACGCGCGCTTCGTCGTCGCGTTCATCCCGACGCGTCAGTGCGACTGCGAGCGCCGCACGGACGACCTGCGCCGGCTGGACATCAAGCGCAACAAGTTCACCGACGTCATCACGGCGGCCGACGACGACCTCGAGCTGTTCGCGGCGAGCGCGGACGCCAAGCGCATCGCGGTCATGACCGAGGCCGAGAACATCCTTCCCGGCTTCCGGGACGGCAACGCCCGCAACAGCACCGACGTCTTCACGTGGTACGACGCGCCGCCCGTGGTGGTCGCCGACGCCCGCGTGACCGGCTCGCTCAAGCTCGAGTTCGACGGGTCGGACTCCACGGACTCCGACGGCACCGTCGACTACTACGACTGGAGCTTCGGCGACGGCCAGACCGGTAGCGGCGAGGTCGTCGAGCACACCTACCCCGACGAGGACAACTACCCCGTCAAGCTCACGATCGAGGACGACGCCGGCAACGAGGTCGTGCACACGTTCGAGGTCGTCGCGATCAAGGGCGTCCTGACCACGGGCGCGGAGCCGATCGACTTCATCGGCATCGACAAGCACCTGCGCTGCAGCATCCGCCGCGGCATCCCGCTGCTCGCCCAGGGCGGCGGCGCGTGCGGCACGTTCGTGGCGGTCGGCGGCAAGACGTACGGCCCGCCGGAGCTGATCGACGGCGTCGAGACCTACACGCCCGTCAGCCAGGAGCGCACGGAGGACGGCGACGTCGCCACGCTCGTGACGACGGTCGCGCTCGGCGACAGCGGCGTGCGGGTCAAGCAGACCGACCGCTACCAGGCCGGCAAGGCCTTCTACCGCACGGACGTGGAGCTGCTCAACGCGGGGGACGCGGCACAGGCCGCGACGGTCTACGTCGCCGCGCGCTGCGCGATCGGCGAGGAGACGGGCCGCCGCTCCCTGCACGACGCGGGCACCTCGATGGCCGGCTGCGACGGCGCCCACGACGGGCGCACGCTCGCCGCATGGTTGCCGCTGAGCCCGAACGCCCGCCGCGACTCGGCGTCGGCGACCGCGGTCTTCGGCCGCATCGCCGCCGGCCAGCCGCTCGCGGACACGTGTGCCTGTGGCAGCCAGCCCGACCCGGGCACGGCGATCGGCTGGGGCGTCGAGGTCCCGGGCAAGGGCCAGGCGCGCGTCGGCTCGCTGGCCGCGTTCGGTCCCGACGGCTCGATCCCGCTCACGCTCGCGCTCAAGGCCGACAAGGGCGAGGTCCAGCCGCTGGACGAGAACGCGTTCACGGTCACGCTGCGCAACCCGAACGCGGGTGAGCGGCCGGTGGACACGCTGCTGGTCGAGCACGAGGCGGCGTGGGATCCGACCCCCGGCACGACGACCGGGATGACCACGGCCGATCCGACCGTCAACGGCGACACGGCGAGCTGGAAGGATCTCAAGGTCGCCGGCCACGGCACGGGCGAGCTGCGCTTCGGCGTCACGCACCGCTCCGGCCAGCGCGTCGCGGTCACCCAGGTCACGCCGCGCGGTGGCGACTTCGCCGACCTCGCGTCGACGAGCCTCGCCGACCTGGTTCCGGCCAAGGCGTCGGTGACCGCGCGCCAGAACGACGGCGCCAAGCCGAACACGGCCATCACCAGCGGCCCGACCGGCATGACCACGAGCCGCGACCCCGCGTTCAAGCTCGAGGCCTCCAAGGAGCTCGTGACCTACGAGTGCCGCTTCGGCGACGCGGCCTGGGCGCCGTGCGAGGGCAACCCGCACACGCCCGGCCCGCTGGCCGACGGCCCGTACGTGCTCGAGGCCCGCGCGGTCGACGCGATCGGCGCCGACGAGACGCCCGCCAAGCGGACGTTCGTCGTCGACACCGCGCCGCCGTCGACCTCGATCTCCAGCGGCCCGAAGGGCACGATCAACGACAACCGCCCGGGTTTCTTCTTCGGCTCGAGCGAGGCGGGCGCGCGCTTCGAGTGCCGGCTGGAGGGACCGGGCCGCTCCGGCGCCTGGTTCGCCTGCGAGGCGCCGACCTACCGGCCGAGCGCGCTCGCGGACGGTGAGTGGACGTTCGCCGTGAAGGCGATCGACGCCGCCGGCAACGAGGACGCGAGCCCGGCGACGCTGCAGTTCGCGATCGACACGACCCCGCCGGTCACCGTCATCGACGGCGTCACCCGCAAGGTGCTGGGCGCGGCGCGCACCGGCGCGGGGGCGAGTGCGAGCGGCGGCAGCGGGTCGACGGTCGCGCTCGGCGCCGACGGCAGCGCCGGCGTGAACGTGTCCTGCCCGCAGACCGGACCGGCCTGCAACGGCGCGGTCGGCCTGGCCACGCAGCCCGCGAGCGCGGCGCAGGCCCGTCCGGGCGTGCCGAGCAACGCGGTGACGCTCGCGCGCGCCGAGTTCAGCGCCCAGCCGGGGGAGACCGTCTCCGTCCGCCTGCCGCTGACCATGACGGTGCGCAACACCGTCGAGCGCGTGGCGCGGATGGCCGTGTTCACCACGATCGACACCGGCAACGGGCGTCCCGTCCGCGGCAGCGACGTGGTGCTCACGCCCGACCCGCGCACGGCGCGCCTGCTGGACGCCGGCCGCGAGGTCAGCGTCAAGGGCGGCAAGGTCAAGCTCCGGCTGGCCTGCCGCTCCGCCTGCAAGGGCACGGTCAAGCTCGCGACGGGCAAGGCCGTGAAGTTCAACGTCAAGCGCCGCGGAGCGGTGCTCATCCCGGTCTCCAAGACCACGAAGCGCGGCAAGGAGCTGTCCGTGCGGATCAACACCCGCTTGGCCCCGTCCAAGCGGCTCACGCTGACCCTCAGGGCACAGGAGGCCCGTCGATGACCCGTCTCGCAGTGCTCGTACTCACGAGCATCGCCCTGCTGCTCGGCCTCACCTCCGCGGCGTCTGCCGCGGGCGTGACGATCACCGACGGCCCCGAGGGCCTGACCAATGACGCGACCCCCGCGTTCGCCTTCACGTCCGCCGACGCGACCGAGTGCCGGCTCGACACCGGCCCGTGGCTCGACTGCACGGAGCAGTACGTGGTGCCCACGCTGACCGACGGCGGCCACATCTTCGTGGTCCGCACGAAGGACCGCGCGGCCAACGCGATCCGCTCGTTCACCGTCGACACCGTCGCGCCGACTCTCGAGCTGGACTCCAGCGAGCTGGTGGCGACGGACACGCGGGCGACGGTGAGCTTCACCGCCGAACCCGGCGCGAGCACGGTGTGCGCGATCGACGGCGAGGACGGCGACGAGTGCGCGACGCCGTTCACGACGTCCGACCTCAAGAACGGCCATCACTCGATCACGGTGATCGCCGTCGACGACGCCGGCAACCGCAGCGTCGCGTCCAAGCTCGTGCGCGTCGAGGCGAGCCCGCCCGAGACGACGCTCGAGGGCATCACGGGCCAGACCAAGGAGCGCACGCCCAAGTACGCGCTCGCCTCCAGCCGCGCGCGCTCGACGTTCGAGTGCAAGGTCGACGACGGCGCCTGGGCCACGTGCGAGGCGGCGTGGACGACGCCCGAGCTCGCGGCCGGCAAGCACACGCTGCAGGCCCGCGCGACGGACGCCGCCGGCAACCTCGACGCGTCGCCGGCGCTCGTCGAGGTCGAGGTCAAGGACTGCGTCGACAAGCTCACGATCGGTGTGCTCGAGGCGGTCGGCGACTGCTTCGCCAAGAACGCCGACGGCTACTACCAGGCCGAGGGCGCCGTGAAGCTCAACGGCATCACGATCAACGCGCTCGCCGGCCGCCCGCTCGTGTTCGACCCGGCCAAGCGCAAGGTCTCGCTCGGCAAGATCCAGCTGCGGATCGCCGGCATCGTCCTCTACCAGGGCCAGCTCGAGTACACGGTGCCCGAGGGCGACAAGGTCACGCTGGCCAAGTTCGACCTCGCCACGCACTCGCGCACGGACGCGCCGACCCAGGACGGGGAGGACACCGAGGGCGCGCTGGATCTGCAGGGCGACGACGGCGCCAACGTCCAGGGCTTCGACCTCAAGGGCTCCGCGAAGCTCGAGCTGCTCAAGGGCGGCAAGGCGCTGCTGAGCGCGAACATCGAGCTGCCGAAGGTGTTCACGGACGCCGAGGGCAAGGGCCTGACGGGCGCGATCCAGGTCGCCTCCGACAACACACGCGGCGTCCACATCCAGGGCATCCAGGTCGACGCGCCGCTCGCCTTCATGGGCAAGGTCGAGGTCCACAAGCTGCACCTGAGCTTCAACGGCGAGCGCAACGGCGACGCCACCGCGACCTGCAACGCGGAGTCGCCCGGCCTGCGCTGGGACGGCGGCGCGGAGAAGATCGTGCTGCCGACCAAGGACAAGCTCACGGTCGAGTCGGTCGGCATGGGCTTCGCCGACGGCGCGTTCAGCTACGCCAAGGGCACGCTGAACTGGCCGTCGCCGGGCAAGTCGATCGGCGGCGGCATCCGCGTGCAGAAGATCTCGATCTCCGTCTGCGCGGGGGATCCGTTCAAGGCCGAGGGGCGGATCGCCCTGACGGCGATGCCCGACGACGCGGGCAACCCGCGGCTGACGATCCCGAACGCCGGCCTGCTGTTCACCGGCGGCGATCCGTGGACGCTGCGGGCGGAGGCGCCGACCGCGGTGCTCAAGCTCGACCGCGACTACACCTTCAGCGACGTCTTCGTCCAGTACGCGTCCAACGGCGCGATCGACTTCGGCGCGCGCCTGAAGTTCGCGCTCGGCCTGAAGGGCTCGGTGCCGATCGGCACGCTCGACGCCTCCGTCACCATCGACGCCGGCATCAAGGGCTGGATCCAGGGCAGCGCCTTCAACGCCGACATCGACGCCGAGGGCTGCTTCGCCGGCAAGTTCACCGTCGCCGACGCGCTCCCGGTCAACATCCCCAAGGGCCTGTGCCCGGGCGTCACCGGCGTCGTGTCCAGCAAGGGCATCGCGCTGTGCGGCAACCTCGAGCTCGACGGCAAGAAGCTCGGTGGCGTGGGCGCCGGCTACGAGTGGGGCGGCGACCTGAAGTTCATGGCCGGCACCTGCGACGTGGCCCGCTGGCGCGCGCAGCGTCCGCAGGCCAGCGCCGCCGCGCCGGGCGCGAAGTCCGTCGAGTTGCCAAAGGGCGCGCGCGGCGTGCTGGTTGCCGTCCGCGGCATCGGCGCGGCGCCGGAGCTCGAGCTGCGCGGGCCCGGCGGGACGGTCGTGCGCACTGCGCGCGACACGAACGAGGTCGTCAAGACCAAGGCCGGGATCGCGTTCGCCAACCGCGGCGAGAAGACCACCTACGTCGTGCTGGCCGCGCCGCGCGGTGGCCGCTGGACGGTCAAGCCGCTCGGCGAGACCGCGATCGCCGAGGTCAAGACCGCGGGCATGCGCCCGGCGCCGGCCGTCACCGCGAAGGTCGCGGGCAAGGCGCTGCGCTACCGGATCAAGCGCGCGACCGGCCAGAAGGTGACCTTCCTCGAGGAGGGCCGCGGCGTCTCGCGCACGATCGGCGCCGTGAGCACGGGCGGGCGCGGGCAGCTGCGCTTCGCCCCGGCCGACGGGCCCGGTGGCCGCCGCAAGGTCGTCGCGCTCGTCGAGCAGGACGGCCTGCCGCGCAAGCGCGTGACCGTGGCGACCTTCAAGGCGCCGCCGCGCACGAAGCCGGGCAAGCCGGCGAAGCTGCAGGTGTCGGGGGCCGGCGCGCGCGCCAGCCGCGCGACGCCGCTGACCATCAAGTGGGGCGCCGCCAAGCGCGCCGCCCGCTACGGGGTGACCGTCGAGCTGCGTGACGGCCGCCGCCTGTTCTTCCTGCGTGACGCGGATGAGCGCGTCGTGCGCATCCCCGGAGCCGACCGCGCCGAGCTGGTCGACGTCCGGGTGGTGGGGCTGCGTGCCGACAACGGCGCCGGCCCGGCCGCGACCGCCAACACGACCAACAAGAGGGACTAAGACCGATGCAAGGACGCATCCTCCGCCGCCTCGTGGCGGCGACCGCGGCCATGCTCCTGGCGAGCGCGGCACCCGCGCTCGCCCAGGGCACGACCGTTGACGGCGGGCCGACCGGCACGACCACCGACGCCACGCCGACCTTCACCTTCACGGGTGAGGCGGGCGCTTCCTTCGACTGCCGGATCGACCCGCCCGGCGCGTGGAAGCCGTGCACGTCGCCCTACAGCGTCGCGCTGACCGACGGCTCCTACACGTTCTCCGTGCGGGCCACGGACGCGGCCGGCAACGTCGAGTCCAGCCCGCCGTCGCGCGCGTTCACCGTCGACACCGCGGCGATCGAGACCGTGCTCGAGGCCGGGCCCGAGGGCCTCTCCAACGACGCGACGCCGTCGTTCACGTTCAGCTCTCCGGCCACCGGCGCGATGTTCGAGTGCCTCATCGAAGGCGCCGGCAGCCCGCTGCCGGCGTGGGCCGACTGCTCGGCGCCGTTCAAGACGCCGAAGCTGCGCTCCGGTGCCTACACGTTCAAGGTGCGCGCGAAGAACACGAAGGGCGTCAAGGACGCGACGCCCGAGCAGCGCCAGTTCACGGTCGACGCCGACCCGCCGGAGACCACGATCGCCGACGGCCCGGCCGACGGCTCCAAGTCCGTCCTGCGCACGCCGACGTTCACGGCGACCGCGTCCGAGCCGGGCTCGACCTTCGAGTGCCGCCTCGACAACAAGGCCAAGGAGGGCGTCGACACCGTCGCCTGGCAGCCGTGCGCGGCGGCGTGGAAGCTCGCCGAGCTCGAGGGTGGCCAGCACACCGTCGAGATGCGCGCGATCGACGCGGCCGGCAACACGGACCCGTCACCCGCCAAGCGCACGTGGACCGTCCTGGTCTGCGACACCGAGGTGCGCTTCGGCCTGATCGAGGCGCTCGGCGACTGCCTGGCGAACGTCGGCACGAGCGACGCGCCGGTGTGGGAATCCACGCAGCCGGTCAAGGTCAACGGCCTGCGCCTGCCGGTCGTCGGCGGCTCGAAGATCGTCCTCACCGGCCCGACGCCCGAGCGCAAGGGCGGCGCGCTGGCGGTCGAGGACATCAAGATCGAGATCGCCGGCATCAAGCTCTACGAGGGCGGCTTCTCGTGGGACCTGCCCGAGGGCGGGGCCGGCGAGGAGAAGGAGTTCAAGAAGATCGACCTCTCCGGCATGGGGCAGAAGCTCTTCGGCATGAAGGTCGAGGGCTTCGCCGCCCTGCGCCTGCGCCGGCCGGCCAACGCCGGTGGCGCGTACAAGACGGTGTTCGCGCTGCACGTCGCGCTGCCCGAGGTCTTCAAGTCGGGCCCGGACGGCGGCGCCGGCGGCGTCACCGGTGACGTCTCGATCAACATCGACAACGAGGGCGTCCACCTCGACGGCCTCAAGATCCAGGTCACCAACGCCTACATCGGCAAGCTCGGCGTGAAGATGGTCTGCCTGAGCTTCGCCGCGGCTGGCTCCTCGGCCGTCGCGCCGTGCACCGCACCGTCGATCGGCCCGGGCAAGCCGCAGCCGTACATCGAGTGCCGCTCGGACAACACGGCCGACCGCTGGGACGGTGCGATCGCGATCGTCCTGCCGACCGCCTCCAAGACCGAGCTCGGCCTCTGGGGCGGCCTCCGCGGCGGCAAGCTCTCGCACGCGGGCGCCTACGTGGACCGGCTCGGCACGACCGTGCCGCTCGCGCCCGGCGTCTTCCTCGACAGCGTGCGCCTCGGCGTCTGCCTCGATCCGCCGCCGTTCCGCGTCAAGGGCGGCGCGGCCGTGGCCTTCGGCCCGTCCGTCGCCGGCAAGTCCGCCGTGCGCCTGGACGGTGACCTGTACTACTCCGACGCCTACGGCAACGAGCCGTGGGTGATCCGCGCCGACGGCCGCCTGTCGCTGTTCGACAAGCAGGTCGCGTCCGCGTTCTTCCAGTACCAGGGCACGGGCATGATCGACTTCGGCTTCGAGGCCGAGCTGCGCTTCGGCCCCGCCCACATCGGCGGCGGCGTGAGCGGCTGGATCGAGACCAAGAGCCCGTCGCGCTTCAACGTCCAGGGCCACGTCGAGGTGTGCGTGGACAACCTCGCGTGCGCCGAGGGCAAGGCCGTGTTCTCCACGATCGGCGCCGCGGGCTGCATCAGCGTCTCGATCGTGAAGATCCCGATGCTCGTCAAGAACGACAACTGGAAGTGGTACGCGCCCTGGCGCATGCACTGGGAGATGGTCCCGATCAAGGTCAACGGTGGCGCGGGCTACACGTGGCAGACCAAGAACCTGGACCTGATGATCGCCTCGTGCTCGATCGGCAAGTGGATCCTCGCGCGGCCGTCGCAGGTGGGCGGGGACATGCTGCTCGTCCGGGTGCCGGGCGACATGCCGGCCTTCACCGTGCGCCTGCACGGCAAGGATGCGCCGCCGAAGGTCGACCTCGTCGGCCCGGACGGCCGCCGGATCGCGATGACCGACGCCGAGAACGGCGCGCTCGTCGACGGCTCGCACATGATCGCCACCAACCCTGAGGACAACTCGACCTCGATCATGGTCGCGAACCCGGGCGCGGGTGAGTGGAAGATCGAGCCGCACGCGGACTCGAGCGCGATCACCGGCGTCGACCGCGCCTACGCCGAGCCGGAGCCGACCCTCGGCGGCGGCGTCGGCGGCAAGGGCTACAAGCGCACGCTCGGCTACGCCTACGCGCCGAACCCGGGCCAGACGATCACGTTCGTCGAGCGCGGCCCGCGCACCACCAAGGTGCTCGGCACCGCCAAGGCCGGTCGCTGCAAGGCGCAGCCGGGCGGCGTCGACAGCGACCGCACGGTCGCCTGCGGCCAGCTGAAGTTCACCCCGGGCCGCGGCCCGGCGGGCAAGCGCGAGATCGTCGCCGTGATCGAGCAGGACGGCCGCCCGCGCGATCAGAAGGTGATCGCCACCTACACGGCGCCCAAGGACCGTCTGCCCGGCCGTCCGCGGCTGCTGCGCGCGCGGCGCTCCGGCTCCAACGTGCTGGTGCGCTGGGCGGCCGTGCCCGGCGCCAACGGCTACACCGCGACGGTGACGACGAGCGACGGGCGCAAGCTCTCGTTCGCGCCCGCCAACGCCAAGGCGCCGATCCGCGTCAGCGGCGTCGGCCGGGACACGACGGTGCGCGTGCAGCTGCGCGCGACCCGCATGGACGGCGCGGTCGGCAAGGCGTCGAAGCTGCGCGTGAAGGCCACGCGCCGCGCCAACGTCGCGCCCGCCAAGGCCAAGCCGCTCAACTCCAAGCCCACGAAGAAGAACAAGAAGGGAGGCCGTCGATGAGGCGTCTCGTCACGCTGGTCGCCGCGGCGGCCGCCACGTTCGGCCTCGCCGCCCCGGCGGCGCAGGCCGGCCGCTCCGATGACGGCGCCAAGCCGGTCGTCCTGCTCAGCGGCGGGGAGAACGGCACCTCCGTCGACTGCAACGCGCTCTGGGGCAAGCTCGAGCAGCGCCTGAGCGCGATCGAGCTCGAGGCGAAGGACAAGAAGTTCCGCTTCACCGGCGCGCGGGTCTCCGTCACCGACTACGACGCCGACAAGGGCTGCGACAAGGTGCTCGTCGGCGGCGGCGCGAAGCCCCTCGAGGGCCAGGCCAAGGACTTCGCGACCTGGCTGAAGGCCACCTACTCGAGCAAGGCGCAGGCCGTCGACGTCGTCGCGCACGGCACGGGCGGCGTCGTCGTCCGCTACGCGCTGGCGATGTCGGCGCAGAAAGCCGCCGGCTGGCCGACGGACCTGATCGTCGAGGACGTTGTGACGCTCGGCGCGCCCCACAGCGGCGTCGCCGGGCTCAGCGCCTCGTGCTCGCGCCAGGCGTGCATCGACCTCGATCCCGGCACCGCCTCCGGCAAGCTCTTCGTCGAGAAGCTGGCCAAGCCCGAGTTCCAGAACCCGCAGGGCGCGGGCGGCACCGACTGGACCGCGATCGCCGCGCTCAAGGACGAGGTCGTCCCGGCGGCTTCCGCGCTGGGCATGGACGCCTCGCACGAGGCGACGTTCCTCGACGAGGCGCTCACGCACACGTCGATGGTCGCCGACGACAAGACCGAGTACGACGCGAAGGTCACCTACCAGCACCGCGGCACGGACATCATCGAGTGGCGCAAGGCGCCGCACCTGGTCGACCGCGTCGCGCTGAACCTCGTGTTCGGCTCCGACGGCCAGTACACGACGCCGACGACCAGCCCGATCGGCTGCTCCGGCTCCAACGACCAGACCGGCGGTGCGGTGATCGTCCGCAACCCGGGCCTCGTCGACTGGAACTCCAGCGGCGACATGTCCTACGTGCGCAGCGGCATCCTCGAGGCCTACTCGAACTGCTTCAAGAAGGGCAAGGGCGAGAAGGGCGCGGAGGTCTACGTCTCCGAGACGACCGTGCGACTGAACGGCCTGGACATCGTCCCGGCGCCGGCGACGAAGATCACGATCGACCCGGCCACCCGCCGCGTCACCGCGACCAAGATGACGATGCGGATCCCGTCGAAGTGGTTCGGCGGCATCCCGATCCCGCTCAAGAGCGACACGGCGCTGGATTGGATCCTGCCGAAGGAGGCGGGTGGCCTGAGCGGCTCCGACGCCGACGGCTTCCAGGTCGCCGGCGGCGCGAAGCTGTTCGGCCGCAAGCTCAAGGGCTCGCTGAAGCTCTCCGTCAGCCAGGGCGCGTTCAACTTCGACGGCTCGCTGGCCCTGCCCGGCATGTTCCAGGGCAAGGTCCCGGACGGTGGCGTGGCCGAGTGCGGCGACGGCAAGGACAACGACGACGACGGCAAGACGGACGGGCTCGACGACAACTGCGAGGACCGCGGCGACAACTACGAGGACGCGGCCGACAACCCGGGCGTCGCGATCGGCTTCAAGTCGGCCAACGTCGAAGGGCTGATCTTCGACAAGGTCCAGTTCAAGTCCGAGGGCAACCTCTCGGTGGGCGGGTTCACGCTCCCGAGCGCCTCCTTCTACATCGCGCCGAACGACAACGCGTGGGGCGCCTCGATCAGCGCGACGATCCCATGGTTCCAGCAGCCCAAGGTCACGATCGCGATCGCCATGAAGGACGGCGCGGTCACGAAGTTCGAGGCCGAGGGCGACGGGATCAACCAGCCGCTGTTCGCGGGGCTGATCCTGCAGAAGGTCAAGATCGGGTACGCGCAGGGTCCCCCGCGCGAGTACTCGCTTGGCGCGGCGGTCTCCGTCGGCCCGCGCATCCTCGGCGGCTTCGCCGGCAAGCGCCGGCACGCGGCGATCGAGGTCGACGGCGGCATCGCGTTCAGCTCCGACGGCGTCAAGCTCGACTCCAAGCTGTACCTGGGCGGCGACGAGTGGGGCAACGCGAACGTCGACGTCACCGGCGCCGGCGTGAAGATCCGGGCCGGCATCAACAAGGAGACGAACGTCCGGGCCGAGGTCAGCGTCGCCTCGCTGCGCCTGAAGACGTCGATCGCGGCGAACGTGACCGGCAGCGCCGACAGCAAGGGCGTGGACCTCAAGGGCGACGCGACCGCGTGCTTCGAGGGTGAGCTGCGGATCGGCTCCCACTACGAGCGCGAGCAGGAGAAGACCTGCCTCGGCCAGGGCGAGGTGCGGCTCTCGGTGAAGAAGGGCCTGCTGGCGCTGACGGCGTGCGGCCAGGTCGACATCGGCGTGCTCAACGGCGCGTTCGGCTGGGGCCTGCGGTCGGCGACGGCCGGCAAGGACCAGCCGGACGAGCTCAAGTCCGAGGCGATCACGGGCACGTGCGACGTGGACGCCTGGCACACCGCTCCCGCCAGTGCTTCACAGGCCGGCGGCACCCCGAACACGGTCGCTGTCGAGGGCGGGCTCCCGCACGCGGTGATCGGCGTCGAGGGCAACGGCGGCGTGCCGCGTGTGGCCTTCAAGGGGCCGGACGGCAAGACGATCCCGGCGCCCGCCGAGACGACCGGCATCACCCGCGGCGACGGCTACATGATCATCCAGTCGCCGGCGACCAACAGCAGCTACCTGATCGTCGGCAAGCCCGCGGCGGGCGACTGGACGGTCGAGCCGCAGCCCGGCTCGGCGGCGCTGTTGGCGGTTCGCGCGGCGAACGGCCTCGAGAAGCCGTCCGCGAGCGCGAAGGTGACCAAGGCCAAGAACGGCAAGCTGAAGGTCAGCTACACCGTCAAGTCGATCCCCGGCCAGGTCGTGCGCTTCCGTGAAGTCGGCGGCGACGTCGACAAGCCGCTCGCCGACGCGAAGGGCACCAAGGGCGCGTTCACGTTCACGCCGAGCTTCGGCAAGGGCGGCACGCGCCGGATCGTGGCCTTCGTCGAGCAGCGCGGCATGCCGCGGGCCGAGCTGAACGTCGCGCGCTTCGTGGCGCGCGCGCCGCGGAAGCTCGCAGCGCCGCGGAAGCTCAAGCTCGTGCGGCGCGGTGAGCGGCTGACGGCGACGTGGGCTTCCGTCCCCGGCGCCATCCGCTACACGGTCGACGTGGCCACGAGCGACGACCGCGCGATCCACTACGAGACCAAGGCCCGGCGGGTCGTCGTCAAGCGGATGTTTGACGACGGCGCCGCATCGGTTACTGTTCGCGCGGTCCGCGTGGACGGCAAGCTTGGCAAGGCGCGCATCGTGAAGGGCGGCAAGCCCGCGCGCCGCTAGGAGGAGAGCCCTTCGCGGCGGGTACCCACGCTCGGGTATCCGCCGCAGACGGGTCGCCTTGACGCCGGCGTGCCGGAGGGCGTAGCGTCGACCCGACCAAGGAGGTTGGGATGGACGACCGCAGCACCCGACCAGCAGCAGAGACCAGCCGGACCGAGCGCTTCCGCACACGGCTCCGCGATCGGCGCCAGCGTCGGGCCTGGCGTCGCGAGCGTCGTAAGGGCGTGGTGGACGCCTACGACGCCACGAACCGGGCGGAGAGCGAGAACCTGCGCGGCGGCTTCTTCAAGACGCGCTGAGGGCGCTAAGCGGGTGGTGGGAAGGCCCGCGCGAGCTCGGTGACCTCGCCGCGGATGCGGTCGAGCGTGTCCGGGGCCTCGACCGCCTGGACGGCGTCGTCGATCCAGCGGGCGAGGTCGGTCATGTGGTGCGGCTCCAGTCCGCGCGTGGTGATCGCCGGGGTGCCGATGCGGATGCCCGAGGGGTCGAGCGGCGGGCGCGGGTCGAACGGCACCGCGTTGTAGTTGCCGACCAGGCCGGCGCGCTCGAGCGCCTCGGCGGCGACGCGGCCGCCGACGTCCTTGGCCGTGAGGTCCACGAGCAGCAGGTGGTTGTCGGTGCCGCCGGAGACGAGGTCGAAGCCTCGCGCGAGCAGCGCTTCGCCGAGCGCGACCGCGTTGGCGACGATCGCGTGCGCGTAGGTGGAGAACGCCGGCTGCGCGGCCTCGTGCAGCGCGACGGCGATGGCCGCGGTCGTGTGGTCGTGCGGGCCGCCCTGCAGGCCGGGGAAGACGGCGCGGTCGATGGCGCGCGCGTGCTGCTCGCGCGTGAGCAGCATCGCGCCGCGCGGGCCGCGCAGCGTCTTGTGCGTCGTGGTGGCGATCACGTCCACGTGCGGGGTGGGGGAGGGATGGGCGCCGCCGGCGATCAGGCCCGCGATGTGCGCGACGTCGGCCGCCAGCACGGCGCCGACCTCCTCGGCGATGGTCGCGAAGCCGGCGAAGTCGATCGTGCGCGGGATCGCGGTGCCGCCGCACCAGATCAGCTTGGGGCGTTCCTTCAGCGCGATCTCCCGCACCTCGTCGAGGTCGATCCGGCCGGTGTCGCGGCGCACGCCGTAGCGCGCGGCTCGGAACCACTTGCCGGTGACCGACACGCCCCAGCCGTGGGTGAGGTGCCCGCCGGCGTCCAGCGCCATGCCGAGCACGGTGTCGCCGGGGTCGAGGAAGGCGGCGTAGACCGCCAGGTTGGCGGGCGCGCCGGAGAGCGGCTGGACGTTCGCGTGCTCGACCCCGAACAGCGCACGGGCACGGTCGACCGCGAGCGTCTCGACGCGGTCGATGACCGCGTTCCCCTGGTAGTACCGACGGGCCGCGTAACCCTCGGAGTACTTGTTCGTCAGCACGGACCCGGTCGCCGCGAGCACGGCGGGGGAGACGTGGTTCTCCGACGGGATCAGGCAGAGCGTGTCGTGCTGGCGCACGATCTCCGCGTCGATCAGCTCGGCGACCTGCGGGTCGGCGACGGCGATCGGGCTGGGCATGAGCACCTCCGTGGAGCGGATTGGTGCCCAGGCGCGCGGCAATCAGGATGCGCGCCGCTTCCCGGTGGTCACTTCCACCCGAGCGCCAGTCACAGCGCGCGAGCGGAGCGTACCTGAAGGGCGAGGCGCCCGGAAGGGGCGCCTCGCGGAATGCTGCTTAAGCGGCCTGGTACTCGATGAACTCGCCGGCGTCGGTGACCGAGCCGGGTGTGACGGAGCCGTCGCCGTTGACGCGCGAGACGCCGGCGGACTCCTCCAGGCTCGTGGCCAGGCGGACGGCCTCGGCCAGGACGACGCCCTTGCCGCCGTAGACGCGGAAGCCGTCGCGGATCACAACGTACTTGTCGCCGTCATCCTTGATGACCTCGACGCCGACGTTGCGGTTCGCCATCTTGGCGTTCTTCTTCTTCTCAGCCATGGTGCGTCCTCGTGAGGGTCGAAATCGACCGTAGATGGTAGACGCTCAGCACAGCCGTGGCGGGAGCTTGGCCCAGTCGGTACCGGCGAGCGCGGCCTTGACCGCGTCGGCGCGGCCGGGCTCGCCGTCGTCGGCGGCGACCGCGTGGGTCTCGCCGTCAGCGAACTCGATCCGGACGAGCGGGGTCCCCGACGGCGGATCGGGGAAGCGGGACGCCGTCGCGCTGGGGGAGGGCATGAAGAGCGCGTCGCGCAGGTCGGCGAGCACGGCGACGTCGCCCATGTCGCACGGCACCTGGAGCTTGACGGTCTCCGAGCCGGTCCACACCTCCCACGTGCTCGCCACCGGCGGCTTCTTGCGCAGCCGCGCGATCAGCTCGAGGATCGCCTCCAGCTCGGGCGGCGAGGCCTGCGGGTACTCGTCGACGACGACTTCGCGGCCGCGCAGCGTGAAGGTCGCGCGGGCGGTGTCCGGCGGGATCGGGTCGCTCCCGCCCTTGATCTCGCCCGGGAGGGACTCGGCCTTGTCCACCGCGGCGGCGATCTGCTCGACCTGGTCGGGCGTGAACGGCTCGAACGTCTCCCAGTCGGGCTCGCCGGAAAAGAGCTCGTAGCGCCCGTCCTCGAACACGCGCCCGCCGTAGCGGTGCAGGTGGTTGCCGACCTCGTAGGCGAACAGCACCCCGGCCTCGCGCGCGGGCTCAGCCACGGGGGTCTCCGAGGCCGAGCCACAGCCGGCGAGCAGGATCAACGCGCACGCCAGCCATCTCACACGGGAACGGCGTCGGGCTCGGGGGCCGGGGCCGTCGTCGCGCCGGTGCCCGCGGAGCCGGGCAGCGCCTCGTTCTTGGCGGTGGGCGAGCCGAGCGCCCAGGGGCCGTGCGGTTCCGTGATCTTGGTCAGCGAGGCGTGGAACGTCGCGTAGTGTTGCGGGCGCACGACGTCGCCGACCGACATGATCGAGTCCGTCGGCTCGCACACGGCGCCCTTGAGCGGCGTGCCGCCCGCGTCGACCATGTTCTTGACGAGGTTGTCGTGGGTCGCGGTGTCGCCCATCGCCGGCGTGCCCTGGGCGGGCGTCTGGCCGGGGCTGACGAGCGGCGTGGACGCGTACTCGTCGCCGAGCCCGAACGCGTGCCCGAACTCGTGCCGGAGCGTGTTCTGGCTGTTGCCGGAGCCGATCTGGATGTCCACCCGGCGGTCGTTCTCGACCTCGCCGCCGGTCGCCTCGGTGTCGCCGACGCCCATCTCGGCCGTGCGCACCTCGGTGTTGACGAAGCCGTGCTCCTTCATGAACTTCTCGACGGAGCGGGCGCGGTCCTCGGACAGCTTCTGGTTGAAGGCGGCGTTGCCGGTCTTGCTCGCGTGGCCGGTGAGGAAGACGGGCGTCTGGATCGAGCGCGCGTCCGCGACGCCGCTGCCGGCGCTCGTCTCCGCCCCCTTGAAGGTGTCGATCACGTTCTGGAGCTTGGTGTCCTGGCCGGGCTTGACGTCCGACTTGCCGACGTCGAACGTGACGAAGTGGTTCAGGAACGAGCCGGACGCGTGCACGTTGCTCGTGACGTTCATGACCTGGTCACGCGCGTTGGTGGCGCCGCCGGGCTCGACGTTCGCGCCGAGGCTGACGGTGTCCGGCACCTTGACCGGCTTCATGGTCAGATGCGCGTCGGGCACGCGCGACTTGTTGTCGACCTTCAGGTCCACCTTGACCGTCGCGCCGAGCCAGCTCCAGCCCTTCTTGCGCATGAAGAACTGGTGCTTGCCGCTCCAGAACGGTTCGACCTCCTTCTCCACGTCGGTGCGGAAGGTGGTCTTGTCGACCGCGTCCTCGCCGTCGCCCCAGCGGAACAGCGCGAGCCGCTGCTGGCGCTCGATCTCGGTCGGCAGCGCGTTGGCCTTCTCGAGCTCCTTCTCCAGGCCCTTGCGCGCGACGCCGGCCTTGGAGATGCCGTCCACGAACTCGACGCCGCAGCGCATGATGATCGTGAGCTCGCCGAGCTTGGGGTCGTACTCGGCGTCGAAGCCACCCGGCGCGTTGTTGAGCCCGGCGCCGCCGGCGCCCGGCGTGAGGTCCTTCGAGCTCTTCTTGCCTTCGGCGGCCCACGCCTCGGCTTCCGCGATCTCGGCCTCGGTCGGGATGTCCTCGCGCGCGAGGATCGCCTTGCCCGCCTTCCAGCGGCTCACCATGCGGCCGAAGGCGGCGTTGCCGACCTGCTGCTGGAGGCCGAGCAGGCGGTCGTGGGTGGACTGCGGGACGTCGGGCGCGACGTCCGGGACGCGAGCCGCGGTCTGCTCTTCGCGCTGCTCGCCGGGGTTGTGCTCCGGTGTCACCGCCCGACACTAGCCGGGCTCAGGGGAGCCCGGCAAGCCCCTTCGGGCAACGATTAGTGCGGGTGGTCCCCGCTGGTCGCTGCGGGCGGGCGTGACTCCTCGGCGAGGCTCGTGATCGCGAGCTGGCCGCGTGCGGCGTCCTCCAGGACACCCGTGGCCTCGTCGTTGTTGCGCGCGTACAGCTCCACGAGCAGATGCACCACGATCTGGTCCTCCTCGTGCTTGTGGAAGCGCACGTGGGTGAAGAACTCGCGCGTGCCGTGGTCGCCGAACGCGGCGTAGGCGAGCGCGTCCGCGGCCTCAGGGCCGCTGCACGTCTCCACGGACTCCGCGTCCACGGTGACCGTGCACGACGCCACCCACGGCGTGCCCACGACCATCCGCTCCCAGCGGTCCTCGACCGGCTCGATGCGATCGTTGTGGAAGATGAGGTGGGGCTGGTCGTGCATGCAGTCGAGGCATTGGACGACGGCTTCCTGGAGCTCGTCGACCACCTCGGCGCGGCGACCCGTGTCCGGGTCGATCCGGTGGATGCCCTCGTAATGGACCTGGACCTCGAGGTCCTGTGACCAGCAGCGGTAGCACCGCAGCCACGATCCGATCGGTCCCGCAGTCGACATGCGCAGCCATTCTATGCTCCGCCTCGTGCGCGGCCCGCTCATTGCTCTGATCCTGGGCGCGGTGGGCGTTTGCGGCTGTGGCGGCGGGCCGTCGGACAGCGAGCAGGTGCACACCGTCGTCGACGCGTTCGGCAAGGCCACGGCGGCCAAGGACTACCAGCGGCTGTGCGACGAGCTGCTCGCGCCCAAGCTCGTCGAGGACGTCGAGTCGACCGGGCTGCCGTGCGAGGCGGCGCTGCGCCAGGGCCTCGGGGACGTGCAGGCGCCGACGCTCACGATCGGCGCGATCAAGGTCGACGGCGACAAGGCGACGGCCGAGGTCAACAGCGCCGCGCAGGGCCAGCCGCCGTCGCGGGACACGCTCCAGCTGGCGCGCGTCGACGGCACTTGGCGCATCGCCTCCCTTACTTAAAGGCCCTGGGCCTTTAAGTTCGCCGCGGGACCTGAAAGAGTTGGAGGTCTCATGAGTGTTGACGTGGTCGTCGCCGTGCCTGCGTTCCTGGACATCACCTTCGTCGGGCTCGAAGGGCTGCCCGCGTTGGGGGAGGAGCGGTTCGCCGGAGATCTCGTCCGCACGCCGGGCGGCGGCGCGATCACGGCGATCGGCGCGGCGCGGCTCGGGCTGTCGACGGCGCTGGTGGCGCCGCTCGGCCAGGACGAGGCCGGCGACCTGATCGGGCCGATGATCGAGCGCGAGGGCGTCCGGCTCGCCGGGCCGCGCTGCCCGCGCACGCCCGTGACGGCCGTGATGCCGATCGGCTCCGAGCGCGCGATGGTCACCTACGACCCCGGCGTGCGGGCCCGCGCGTCGGATGTCGCCGCGCTGGAGCCGCGGGCCGTGATTGTCGGCCTCAGCCAGCTGGACGTCGTTCCCGTGGGCTCGCGCGCGTACGTGAGCGTCGGGGACGACGACGCCCGCGCCTTCGCCGGTCGCCTGCCGGGCACCGCGGGCCGCGTGCGCGGCCTGTTCATCGAGCAGCGCGAGGCGCTCGTCCTCACCGGCGCGGGCACGCCCGAGGAGGCCGCCGCGATGATCGGCGCGCGCGTCCCGATCGTCGTCGTGTCCCTGGGCGCGGACGGCGCCGCCGCCTCGATCGACGGCCGCGTCGTGTCCGTGGACGGCTTCGACGTCGGCCACTCGATCGACACCACCGGCGCCGGCGACCTGTTCGTCGCCGCCTGGGCCTGGGGCGAGTCCGTCGGGATGGACGTGGAGGACACGCTCCGCTGGGCCGCGCTGTACGCGGCGCTGTCCACGCGCGTGCCGACCGGCGCGGGCGGCGCGACGAAGCTCGACGAGTTCGTGGGCGAAGGCACGCAGCGCGGCCTCCCGGCGCCGCCGCAGGGCGTCACGAAGTAGGCGCGCGGCCGGCGAGCGCGGCGGCAAGCGCGGCGGCGGGCGGCAAGCGCGGCGG
>NZ_JAPDDP010000051.1 GCF_027587195.1 Solirubrobacter phytolaccae
CATCGGCGTCCGCCGACGCGCCGACGCCGGCCGTCGTCGCCGGCTCGCCGCCCGCGAGCTCGGCGTCCGCCGTCGCCGCCGCGACGCGCGTCCCGTCGACGCCGCCCGTCTCGGCCTCGAGCGCCACGCCCAGCGCGTCCGGGTCGACGGTCAGCACGTCCGCGAGGCTCTTGCCGGACACCGGCTCGGCGGCGGTGAGCAGCAGCTGGCCGTCCGCGGTGCGCACGCCCTCTCCCGCCGGCACGGCGGTGAGCAGGCCGCTGGCCTCGAGCGCCGCTTCCAGCCCGTCGCGTTGGGCGGCGGTCAGGCCGTCCGCGAAGTCGACCAGCTCCCACAGCGCCGGGCCGTCGGCGTCGTCGCGCCACTCGGCCAGGCCGGGCCGGCCGTTGACGCCGCGCGCGAGCTGCTCGAGCTCCTCACGCGCCGCGACGAGCGCCGCGTCGATCCCCGCCAGGCCATGCTCGGCCGCCGCGCGCGCGGCGCCGATCCGCTCGCGGTGGTCGTCGTGGATGATCGCGACCGGCGCGAGGTCCAGCGCGGCGCTCTCGCCTTCGAGCCCGGCGACGATCTCCGCGACGCGCTCGCCGTCCGCCACGAGCTCGACCAGGTCGCCCGCCCACCAGCGCACCTGTTCCTCGACGTCGTTGCGCGCCGCCGCCACGGCCTCGCTCGCCGCTGCCGCTTCCGCCTGCTTGGCCTCCAGCGCGCCGACAAGCGTGCCGGCGTGCCGCTCGGCCCGCTCCAGCGCCTCGACGCTGCGGTCCAGGTCGGCGTCCAGCTGCGCGGCGCGGGAGAGGAGCTGCTCGCGATGGCGGCGGTCGCGCTCGGTCTCCTCCACGTGCGCCGTGAGGTCGTCCAGGGACTCCGGCCACGGCTTGACCGGCACGCCGGACGCGTCCAGCCCGACCTCGATCGCGGTCTGCGCGGCCCGCAGCTGCGCCTCCGCCTCCTCGGTGTCGGACGTCAGGCGCTGCAGCTCGCCGCGCCGCTCGTCCAGGTCCTCCCGGAGGCTCAGCGCGCGCTGGTTGAGCGCGACGTAGGTCTTCTCGGCGGCCTGCGCGGCCGCGGTCGCCTCGTTGAGCCGCTGCGCGCCCGGGCTGTTGAGCTTGCGCATCAGCGCCTCGCGCTGGCCCTCGAGGCGCTCGCGGCGCGCGTCGGCGTCGACGAGCTGCTCGTCGTGGCGCACCTGGTCGCGCTGGAGCTGCTCGCGGTCGGCCTGCAGCCCGGCCTCGGCCTTCTCGGCCGACGCGCGGATCCGCTCCGTGTCGAGCAGCCGCGTCGCGCGCTCATGCGCGAGCCGTGCCACGTACCGCTCGTAGACCTCGCCGAACGCGACCGCGGCGTCCCGATCCGCGCGCAGGCCCTCGATCCGCCCGCGCATCCGCTCGAGCATGTCCAGCCGGTCCGCGCCCTCCTTGACCAGCGTCAGGTCCAGCTCCGGCAGCGAGTTCGTCAGCTGCTCGTCGAAGACCTCGGGCGTGAGCACCTCGGCCAGCTTCGGGCGACGCAGCAGGAACAGCAGGTTGACCATCGACTGGTACGCGTCCATCGACGGGAACCCGAACAGCGCGTCGTTGACGGCGCGGCGGTAGTCGATCGCGGTCGTGTACGTGCGCCCGCTGGTGCCGAGCGCGGTCGGCAGCGAGCGGCGGCCGAGCGGCTGCCCGTCCGGCGCGAGATCGACCTCGCCGACCGCACGCGCGGGATCGAGGATGCGCGCGCCACGCAGGATGAAGAACCACGTGCTGTCGGTCGTCTGGCTTCCGCCCGACTGCCCACCGGACGCGCCCATGCCGATCGTCACGTACTCGGTGTCGCCGTCCTCGCCGACCGGCATCAGCGTCTCCAGCCACACGTACCCGACACGCTTGGTGTAGACGTCGCCGAGCGACAGGTTCCAGGCGAACGGCCGGCCCTGCTTGCCCGACGTGTCCACGCGGTACTCGGCGATGTTGCCTTCGAGCAGCAGCGGGAACGTGAGCTCCAGCGCGCGCGACTTGCCGACGCCGTTGGCGCCCTTGATCACGAGCTTGCCGTCCTCGAAGACGAAGACCTCGTTGGCGTACTCGTAGAGGTTGATCACGCCCATGCGCGTGAACTGGCCGCGCGTGGTCACAGCAAACTCTCCTGGGGATCAGCGGGTTCTTCGGTCGTGCCGACCGCCTCGCGGAAGCGCCCGAACGCGGGCAGCAGCCGCAGCGTGGCGCCGTCGGTGGCGAGCAGGTCCAGCGCCGCGAGCTGCTCGACGGCGTCGCGCGCCATCGTCTCCTCCGGCTTGGCGAAGTACTTGGGGTGCGCGGTCAGCAGGTCGCGCGCGGCGCGGCGGACGTCCTCGGTCGTGAACCCGGTGCGGCCGTGCTCGGCGGCGAGTCCCGCGCCGATCAGCAGCGCCGCCTGCCGGTCGCGCTGGAACGTCGGGAAGCGCACGTCGGTGGCCTCGGCCGCGGTCGGGTCGATCAGCGCCGTGCCCTCCTGCCGGTGCTCGGCGACGAGCCCGGTCAGCGCGCACACGCGGTCGGCGATCGCCCGCCGCTGGTGGCGGAAGTGCAGCTGCTCGTCCAGCGAGAGGTCCTTGAAGTAGACGGCCGGGTCCTCGGCGAGGCGGCGGGCGGTGCTCAGGCGCAAGCGGGTGCGGCGACCGTCCTCCGACGGCGGGAACGGCTCCGCGAGCGCGCGCCGCTGCATCTCCTCGCGGTCGGCGTCGGCGATCAGGAAGCTCGGGGCGAGCCGGTCCAGGCGGACGCGATCGATGTTGTAGAGCGCCTCGACCGCGCGCGGGTCGCCGGTCGCGAACGCCTCGCGGTCGCCGTCCACGACCGCCAGCACGCCGTGGTCCTCCAGCCAGCGCAGCACGTCGCACAGCACGCGGCGATGGGAGGACTGGGTGTAGTCGAGCGTCTCGCCCTGCTGCGTGACCGCGCGCCGGACCTCCTCGGCGAGCGTGGAGATGAGCGCCTGCGGGCGCGCGGCGTCGCGTTCGAGCTCGGCCAGCAGGCAGAACAGCACGAGGTAGTGGCGGTAGCCGAAGCTCGCCCACCAGTCGCGGGTCGGGCCGCCCTTGGCCTCGGGGCGCACGCGCGGGCCGCGACCACGGGGATCGGCGATGCGCGGCCGCTTGCGCAGGCGCGCCATGTCGCGCTCCACCTCCAGCCGGTAGCCGAGCACCTCGAAGACCTCGGCGATCACGTGCTCGCGCTCGCGCCAGAGGACCTCCATCAGCTCGGGCTCGTCGCGGCGCTCCAGCCAGCCGTCGCGCAGCAGCAGGCGCAGGGCCTTCTGCCGGGCCTCGAGGGAGTCGGGCGAATCGCTTCGCGGATTCGCTCTCACGCCGCTTCGCGTCGTCCCGTCGCTCACGCGGGCTTGACCTCGAGCTTGAGGTCGTCGAGCTCCCACTCGCCCGCAGCGGTGCGCAGCCGCGCGCGACCGGGCTGCGGGGTGAGCTCGACCGTGAGCTCACGGCCGGCGTCCACGTGCCGCCACGGGCCGGGATCCTCGATGCTCGTCGCGCGGGTCCCGCACTCCATGATCCACTCGTCGATCGCGGCGATCGTCTCCTCATCGAGGATGTGGAACTCGCTGAGGCGCTTGCCGTGCAGCGCGAGCAGCCGGGTGCGCAGTGCGGCGTCCGCGCGGGCGTCCTCCTCGGCTTCCACGCGCGCGAGCTGCCGCGCCTGCGTGACGTCGGGGATGCGCGTCGTGCGGCCCTGGTTCGTGCGGCTCGACGGCAGCCGCAGCGTGCGGTCCATCAGCAGGCCGGGCACGGTCCACCACGACTGCGTGGCGCCGTTCTCGAGCTGGTCCTCGTCGGGGTCGGGCACCGAGAGGTGGCGCGCGGGGGACATCGCGAACGCGAGGTGGAAGAGCTCCGGGCCGGAGTCGGGGTCCTCGACCAGCATCGCCGCCAGGCGCCGGTAGTCGCTGGAGCGGTCCAGCCGGCCCGACTGCTCGGACGCGAGCCGGTTCCACGTGTCCAGCAGCCAGTCGACCGCGCCGTTGATCGACCGGCGCAGCTGCTCCCACGGCGTCGTCTCGCCGCGGCCGACGAGCCAGTCGTGCGCCTGGCGCCACTCCTCGCGGACGGCCTCCGCGCGAATGCGGTCCGCCTGCTCGGGCGCCTGACGGTAGCCCGCGACCTGCCCGCCGGCGGCGACCACGGCCGCGACCAGCGCGTCCAGGTGCTCCTCCACCGTGCGCGCGGCGACGGTGAACCGCGCGTGCGACTCGCGCTGCATCGGATCGAAGTGCTGCAGGTGGTCGACGACGCGCGCCTTGTAGGCCAGGAACGGCTCGCGCTCCAGCCGTTCGCCGAGCGTCATCACCTCGCCCAGCTCGCGCATGAAGGCCGAGATGCCCTGCACCGTGTCGGCGATCTCCGCGCGCAGCGTGACCAGCAGCTGCTCGGCGCGCTGGCCGTCCACGGGGCTGGTCTGGGAGAGCTGCGCGAGCTCGTCCAGCGTGCCCGCGATCCGGCGCAGGCGCTGCTGGCCGAGCGACGCGACCCGGCGCTCGAGCGTGAGCACGCGCTGGGCCGCCTCCCACGAAGCCTCACCCGCCGCGGTGATGTCGTACGTGTTGCGGGCGCGCTTGAACTCGGCGGTGCTGCCGGCGCGGCCCGTGTCCGCCTGGCGGTCGACGGCCTCCCACTCGTAGAGCTGCTCGAGCGCGACGACCAGCTCGTCCACCGTGGGTGCGCTGTCGGGCGCGACGTCCTGCCACATCACGAGCAGCTCGCGCGGCGCGAGGCGCAGCCCGAAGCGCCGCTTGTGCGTGACGAACAGCTCCATGATCTGCACGTACCGCTCGGCGTGCGGCGCCGTCAGGTAGGCGAAGACCTTGAAGCGGCCGGGTTCCGGCGCAGGCTCCGGCGCGGGCGCGAAGTCGGGGACGTGGACGTCGAGTTCGGACACGGACCTAGCGAGGCTAGGGGCCGCATCGGCGGACCCGCTACGGATTCTCGCTGTTTGCGGTGATGATCCAGCAGGCCGCCGTGTAGCGAACTTCGCCGTTTTGCAGGAAGGGATCGAACGCGGGACGCACGACCTCGATCACCCGCGCGCGGGTGGTGTCGTTGGCCTCCTGCAGGGCCATCCCGACCGGGCCGAGCCGCGTGTAGTAGCCCTCGAGGGCGTCCTCGGGCATCGTGCTCTCGACGTCGAGCGGCTGCAGTTCGACGTCGCTCCAGCCGGCTTGGGTGAGAATGCCGCGCACCCGGTCGGCGTTCCCGAACGCGAACTGCCCGGCGGCCTCGTTCGTGCGGTCGGGAAGGTCGGGCATCAGCGGCTTGGCCGCGCGCTCCGCGGTGGTGTGGAACGGGTTGTCCTCGGCGCCGCGCCAGGCGATCACGCGCAGGTGCGTGCCCGCCCGCGCCAGGTTCGTGAACGCCGCGACCGGGTCTTCGAAGAACATCACGCCGAAGCGCGAGATGACGAAGTCGAACCGCTCGTGGAACGGGTGGGACTGCGCGTCGGCGACGATGAACTCGGCCGCGTCCGTGCGCTTGCGCGCGGCCTCGATCATCGGCGCGGAGATGTCGACGCCGACCGCGCGGTCGGCCTGGCGCGCGACCGCCTCTGTCGTCGATCCCGTGCCACAGCCCACGTCCAGCACCGAACCAGCCACGCCGTCGATGAGCGGCGGGATGAACGGCGCCATCGCCCGATCGAGCAGGTCCTGCATCTCGACCCACGCGTTCCCGCCGGTCGTGTTCCACCGCGTCTTCTGATCCATGTCGGCTACCGTGCCACTTCAAGTCGACTTGAGGTCAAGGTCATGGACATCGGCGAAGTCTCTCGCACCACGGGCGTCGCGCCCTCCGCGCTCCGCTACTACGAGCAGCGTGGCCTGATCGAGCCGGTCGGCCGGACCGGTCTGCGCCGCCAGTACGACGACGCGGTCGTGGAGCGTCTGCGCCTGATCGCCCTCTGGCGCCGCTCGGGCTTCTCGCTCGACGAGATCACGGGGATGTTCGGCGCGGACGGCGAGCCACGCATCGAGCGCGCGGCGCTGACCGCGAAGGCCGACGAGCTGGACGAACGCATCCGCGAGCTGACCGCGCTCCGCGACGGCCTGCGCCACGCCGCCGACTGCCCCGCGCCGTCGCACCTGGAGTGCCCGACCTTCCGGCGTGCCCTCGCGGACGCGACGTTCCCCGCGCAGCTGAGCTAGTCAGCCCCGTCGGACAGCACCACATCGAGGTGCTCCTGGATCAGCTCGTTCTGGCGGAAGTGCAGCCCGACCAACGTTCCCCATGTGTGATCGGACATCGGGCCGTCGACGCGCCACAGCTTCCGAGAGCGTGTCGGCACGCCGAGCGGAGCATCCGGCCGCGCCCCGGTGGGCTCGTACGTGGTGGCGTCGTACTCGCAGAGCTTGCCGTCAACATGGGTGAACCGGCGCGCGGCGGTGTCACGTTCGGCGTGCAACTCGCGGTTGGCCGCAGCCACGAGCGGCTCACCGTGGCGGTCGGCGGCGGGACGTACCTCGCGGATGTACAAGCGCTTGACCCGGTCGGCGCCGTCATGACGACTGCGCCGCTCCCAGTCGAACCAGGTGCCCAGGAGCGGGTCGAAGAGCCGCTCGACCGTGTCCTGACGAGCGGCGTGGAAGGTGCGAACCCCCACGTCGTGCGGGTCGAGCGAGTCCAGGTTCCCCGCGTCGATCTTGATGCCGTACCAGTAGTCCTCCAGCAGACGGGCCGGCACCGAGTCCGTGTCGGTGATGCGAAACGGATGGACCGCAAGCGCAACGGTCAACTCCTCCTGCCGCGCCAGCTCGAGCAATGTGTCGACGAGCTCCCGCGCGGGAGCGAGCAGCGGGTGCGGGTAGATCGCCGCGTTGCCGTAGGCGAAGGCCGCCTCGCCGAGCAGCGCCTCGTCGACCACGTCTGCGGGCTCCAGTCGAACCAACCCGTCCTTGGTGACGCGTTCCCAGAGCGTTGGATACTCCGCGAACGTCGGGTCGGCCGGCGACGGCAGGTCGAACGAGCGGTCGATCAGCGCCTGCCACGCACCGTCGAGGGCACGCTGCAGGGCGGCGAAGGCCACCTGCCGGGCTCCCACCACGACATCGGCATGACCACGACTGAGCTCCTCGGGCGGGAACATCGCACGCAGATAGGGCTCAAGATCGTCCGCAAGGCGCTCCGCGTGGCCGGCGGTGATGGCACCGACCACCGTCGCGACATAGGCTTCGGCTTCGTCCTTTTCCACGCGATGAGACGGGTACGCACCGTCGGCCATGTACTCCGTCACCTGGAAGTAGTCGTCCGCGACGCTGGTTCGCAGCAGTTGCGAGTCTGGGTCCAGCGGGGGCGGCCGAAACGGCATTGAGTCAATGGTGACGGACTAGTCTGCCGCCATGGCCAGCTACGAGTACCGCACCGACGTGATCACCCACGGCTTCCTCGGACGGAAGGATGAGGAGCTGGACCGCGGCGCGCTGGAGAAGCGGCTGAACGAGCTCGGCGCGGAAGGCTGGGAGTTCGACAAGCTGCTGCCCAACCTCGCGCTGCACGGAGAGAAGGACGGACACCTGCTCGTGTTCCGCCGCGCTTCGCACGGCTCATGATCGGCTGCTCGAGGGCGTGCCAGGTGAGCGCGGCGGCCGCGATCGACAGCGCGCCGACGAGCGCGCACGTGGCCGCGAAGTCGCGCTCGGGGAGCAGGTCGTGGGCCTGCAGGCCGAGCAGGATCGGGTAGTGCCACAGGTAGACGCCGTAGGAGAGCGTGCCGAGGTCGGCAAGCGGGCGCGCTGAGAGCAGCCGCGGGGCGTGCGGGGTCGAGCACGCGACGACGATCGCCGCGAAACCGACGCCCGCGGGGAGCGGGCCGAGCGCGTTCCCGAGTCGGCCGATCGCGTAGGTGACGACCAGTGCCGCGCCGCCCACGAGCAGCGCGCGGACGAGCCATTTCGGCACCGCGCGGCCCTCGGTCAGCACCCGCGCGATCATCCCGACGCCGAAGAGCCCGAACACGTCCAGCAGCGTCTGCTGGACGACCGCTGGCTCCGGCGTGAGCTTCGACCACGCGACGCTCGCCGCCGTGAGCGCCACGAGGACAGACAGCCGCCGTCGCGCGACCAGCCCGATCAGCGGCACGAATGCGTAGAACGTGACCTCGATCGCGAGCGTCCAGGTCGGCGGGTTCAGGTGCCCGGCCAGCTCCGGCGAGTAGTTCTGGGCGAACACCGCGAAGCCGAGCAGCTGCGGCCAGTGGTCGATGTCCCGCGCGTGGCCGGTTCCGGCGAGCAGCACGAGCGCGGCGACGACCGTCAGGTAGTAGAGCGGCAGGATCCGCGCCGCCCGCAGCGCGTAGAAGCGACCGACCCGGATCTGCCGCCCGGAAGCCCACGGCCCGTACACCAGGAAGCCGGACAGGCAGAAGAACAGCGCGACCCCGAGCGACAGCTGCAGCCACAGGTTCCACGGCTCCGGGTTGCCGGAGTACTGCCAGCAGTGATGGACGACCACGCCGAGCGCCGCCAGCGCCCGGAGTCCATCGAGCGCCGGGCGTCGAGTGCGATCCACCCTTCAACCGTGGCCGCCGACCCTCGGAGTTCCCTGGGAGCCGCCTTATCGAGCGATGACGATCGGCCCGGTGCAGAGCCCGCGCGCGGCCAGCTCGTCGGCGATCCGCGGCACGGCGTCGACGGCCTCGGGCCGGTCGTGCAGCAGCAGGATCCCGCCGGGCCGCAGGTGCTCCGCGGCGTCGGCGATCGCGTCCGCCGACGCGCCGCGCGAGTCGTGCGTGTCCACCGTCGCGAGCACCTGCCGCAATCCAAGCCGCGCTGCCACGCGCTCAACCCGCGCGTCCGTCGCCAGGTACGGCGGGCGCATCAGCGTCGGCGTCCGTCCGGTCAGCGCGCCCAGCACCCGCTGCGCCTCTGCCAATTCGAACGCCACCCGTGCGTCATCGAGCGCGGTGAGCCGCCGATGCGTGAACGTGTGGTTCTCGACCCACATCCCCGCGCGCGCCTCCGCCCGCACGAGCTCCGGATGCGCCGTGGCTCGCACCCCCACGTTGAACATCGTCGCGCGCAACCCACGCCGCTGCAACGCTTCCAACAGCGCCGGCGTCGTCGGCGCGGGCCCGTCGTCGAACGTCAGAGCGACGGACCCGCCACTGCATCGCGCCGGCGTGGCGGGCCGTGCCGAGGCGACGAACACCAGCAGGCAACAGGCCACGAGCACGGCAGGGCGCAACAACACGTCCAGCCTACGCCCAGGAACGACAAAAGCCGCCCATCTGGACGGCTTTCGTGCATAGCGGGGGCAGGATTCGAACCTGCGACCTTCGGGTTATGAGCCCGACGAGCTACCTGACTGCTCCACCCCGCGGCGGACGTAAAAGAATAGCAGCGCTTCAGCGCCCCTCAAGGCGCGGAAGCTCGATCGCTGGGCAGCGATTCATGACCACGCGCAGACCCGCGGCACGCGCGCGCGAGGCCGCTTCCTCGTCGATCACGCCGAGCTGCATCCAGACCGCCTTGGCGCCGATCGCGATCGCCTCGTCGACGTGCGCGGACACCGCGGAGGAGCGGCGGAAGAGGTCGACGACCTCGATGCCCTGGTCCGCCGGCAACGCCGGATGGCAGCGTTCGCCGAGCAGCTCGTCGCCCGCGTCGGGGTTGACCGGGATGACCCGGTAGCCGCGCGACTGCAGCATGGACGCGATCCGATGCGAGTCGCGCCACGGCTGCGGCGAGCAGCCGACGACGGCCCAGGTCTTCAGCTGCGTGAGGATGAACTCGACGTCGTCCATCAGAGGAGCGCCTCCAGCCGTTTGGCGTTGCGGGGCGCGAACGCCTCCCAGTCGTTGTTGAAGTAGGCGAACACCTCGGCCGAGGTTCGCACGTCGCGCAGCCGGGCCGCCCACTCGCGCAGCTCGGTCTCGCTGTAGTTGCCCCGCCGGCCGCGATGGCCGTAGTGGAAGCGCACGAAGGTCCAATCCGTGGTGAGCTCGAGCGGCTGCCACGGCCGCTCCGGATGGTCGCCGTAGACGAGCGCGCAGCCGTACGCGCGCAGGATCGAGTAGACGTCCTCCGTGAACCAGGACTCGTCGCGAAACTCCCAGGCGTGGCGTCCCGGCGGCAGCAGGGCGCAGGTCTCGGCGAGCCGGTCCTCGTCCCGGTTGAAGTTCGCGGGCAGCTGCCAGAGCACCGGGCCGAGCTTCGGCGAACCTACGAGTGGCGCGATCGCGTCGTAGTACTTGCCGATGCCCTCCTCCACATCCTGCAGCCGGCGCACGTGCGTGAGGTACCGGGAGGCCTTGACCGTGAAGATGAAGTCCGCGGGCGTGTCCTGCACCCAACGCGACACGGCCTCCGGCTTCGCCAGCCGGTAGAAGGTCGAGTTGACCTCGACGGTGCCGAACTCGCTCGCGTAGTGCGACAGCCAGGCGCGCTGCGGCAGCTTCGGCGGGTAGAAGGCCTCGCGCCAGTCCTTGTATTGCCAGCCCGAGCAGCCGACATGCACCGGGCGATCCATCCTGCGACCCTACCCACGACATGGCCCGCGTCTTCATCTCTCGCGACCTGCCGTTTCCCGCGCTCGACCGCCTGAAGGAGCAGCACGAGGTGGACGTGTGGGAGGAGCGCACGCCGCCGCCCGCCGACGCGTTCCTCGCGCGTGCGCAGGAAGCCGACGCGCTGCTGCTGACGGTGACCGAGAAGGTCGACGGCGACTTCCTCGACCAGGCGCCGTCGGTGCGTGCGATCGCGAACTGCGCCGTCGGTACGGACAACATCGACCTCGAAGCCGCGGCCCAAAGAGACATCCCGGTCGGCAACACGCCGGGCGTGCTCACCGACGCCACCGCGGACATCGCCTTCGCGCTCCTGCTCGCCATCGCGCGCCGGCTGCCCGAGGGCGAGGCGGAGGTCCGTGAAGGCCGTTGGGCGCCGTGGCACCCGGGCCACATGCTCGGCGGCGACCTCGCCGACACGACGCTCGGCATCATCGGCTGGGGCCGGATCGGCCAGGCGATGGCGCGCCGCGGCGAGGGCTTCGGGATGAAGATCGTCCACTCCTCGCGCTCGTCGGGCATCCCACTCGACGAGCTGCTCGAAACCAGTGACCACGTCTCCCTGCACACGCCGCTCACTCCGGAGACGAAGCACCTCATGGGCGCTCCGCAGTTCGCGCGCATGAAGAAGACCGCCTACTTCGTCAACACGAGCCGTGGCGGCACGGTCGACCAGGCAGCCCTGAAAGACGCCCTCAAGAACGGCGAGATCGCCGGCGCGGGCCTCGACGTCACCGACCCCGAGCCGCTCCCGGCCGACGACCCGCTGCTCACCGCGCCGAACCTGCTCGTCGTCCCGCACGTGGGCAGCGCGACCGTCCGCACGCGTTCGCGGATGGCCGACCTCGCCGTGGACAACTTGCTCGCCGCGCTCGCCGGCGACGAGATGCCCAACCGGGTCGCATGAAGCGCGTCGCCGCGGTCGACATCGGCTCGAACTCCACGCGTCTGCTGATCACGGACGGCACGCGCGAGTCGATCGTCACGCGCCTGGGCGAGGGCGTCGACGCGACCGGCCGGCTCGGCGAGGCGCCGATGCAGCGCGTCCTCGACGTCCTCCACCGTTACAAGGAGCAGATCGACGGCGCGCCCGCCGCCGCGGTCATGACCTCCGCCGTCCGCGACGCGCAGAACGGCCCCGAATTCGCGCGCCGCGTCCAGGACACCCTCGGCTTCCCGGCCCGGATCCTGTCCGGCGACGAGGAGGCCGAGCTCACCTTCACGGGCGCGACCGCACAGCGCGACGACCAAGATCCCGTCCTGGTGATCGACATCGGCGGCGGATCGACCGAGCTCGTGATCGGCCGGCGCGACGCCGTGACCTTCCACGTGTCCACCCAGATCGGCGTCGTGCGCCACAGCGAACGCCACCTACGCAACGACCCGCCGACGGCCCAGGAGCTCCAGGCGCTCCGCGCGGACGTCACGCTCCCCGAGCACCCGCCCGCCACGCGCGCGATCGCCGTCGCCGGGACACCCACCCAGTGCGCCGCGATCGACCTCGGGCTGGACGAGTACGACCCCGCGCGGATCGAGGGCCACATCCTCACCGCCACGCGCCTGAACGAGCTCTACGCGGACCTCGCCTCCAAGCCGCTCGCGGAGCGCCAGAAAACGCGCGGATTGGACCCCGCCCGAGCGCCCGTGATCGTGGCGGGAATCGCCATCCTGCTCGAAGTGATGGCGTCCTTCGGGTTGGCCCAGGTCGAGGCGTCCGAGCACGACATCCTCTACGGACTCGCGCTCTCAACCCTTGCCGACGCTCCGTAAACCGGTCCAAATTGTCCGTGTATGGACATGTGTTCGATTGGCAGTCGGAAGCGTCAAGGTGGAGAATCCTGCCTGTCGGAAGGGCGGTCGTGCCTCCCGCCGCCGTCCACCGACGCATAGGTCCGGGCGATGCCGCATCATCGGCGCCTCCCGCCGCCTGGACCACCCAATAAGGCCCCATCAAGGCACGTACCCCTGCCCGTCCTGACGGGGCCATTTTGAAGCCGCCCGCCCCCGCCGCGGGCGGCTTCTCTTTAAGGGGTCATAGCTACATTCGGGACATGGCCGATCGAGAGTTCGAGCTTCCCCCGACGGTCACCCACGCCGCGATCTCGCAGGTACTCGCCGGGCAAGCGCCGTATGACGAGCTCAGCGACTACGCACAGGCCGTCGTGCGTGCCTCCTGGACTGAGCGGACCGCCGCGCGCGTTGCCAGCGCGGATTTCACCGAGCGTCTCCGGGCCGCGGGGCGGCCCTGGCATGAGGCGGACGTCGAAGGCGCCACCGTCGTGCGTGGCGACGATTCAACGTCGCCGGAGGCCTAGCTGTAGTGTTCCTGAGCACGTTGTTCATCCGGGCCTCCTTGGAGGCTGGTGGTTCTCGAGGCCGCCAGACCCAAGGAGGACACCGGATGAAGTTGCACGGTAACGCAGCTCTGTCATTGCGACAGCGGCTGCGCACGCGAGTTGATCGCACGTGCCCAGGCGTTCAGGCCAGGTTGGCAGAACGCGGGTACACGACGGTCGGGTCGGTGGAGACGTTGACGAGCGCCGGCTTGCCCGCCGAGAAGGCGCGGTCCAGCGCTCCCCGTAACGCGCCCGCCTCGGTCACGAGCTCGCCGTGGCCGCCGAGCGCCTCGACGACGGTGTCGTAGCGCGTCTCCGGCCGCAGGTCCGCCGCGACCGACCAGCCGTTGTACAGGTACTCCATCGGGTGCTTCTCGAGCGCCCAGATCCCGTTGTTGCCCATCACGGCGACGACGTTCACGCCGTGGCGGGCGAGCGTGTCGAACTCCATGCCGCTGAAGCCGAACGCGCCGTCGCCGACGAGCAGCACGACCTGGCGGTCCGGGTACGCGAGCTTGGCAGCGAGCGCGTAGCCCGGGCCGGACCCCAGGCACCCGAACGGACCCGGGTCCAGCCAGCAGCCCGGCTCGTACGAATCCACGACGCGGCCCGCGAAGGACACGAAGTCGCCGCCGTCGCCGATCACGATCGCGTCCCGGTCGAGGACCTGGGCGAGCTCCCCGTACACGCGCATGGGATGGAGCGGCGAGCGGTCGTCCCGCAACTGCTCGCGCTCGCCCTCGCGCTTCGTCGTCTCCTCTGCCCGCAGCTTCTCGACCCACCCGCGAGTGGACGGCCCGTCGCCGACCAGCCCGCGCAGGATCGTCGTGAGGTCGCCGTAGAGCTCGGCGGCGACCCCGCGCGGATGCTCGCGCTGGGGCTCGGCGACGTCGATGATCACGACGTCGGCCTCCTCGGCGAACGCCTTGCCGAAGCCGAGCCGGAAGTCCATCGGCACGCCGATCACCAGCGCCACGTCGGCCTCGGACAGCGCCGTCTTGCGGGCGCGCGCGAAGGCCAGCGCATGGTCGGCCGGCAGGCACCCGCGCCCCAGCCCGTTGAGGAAGACGGGGATCCCGCGCCGCTCGACGAGCTCGCGCAGCGCGCCCTCGCCGTGCCCCCAGTACAGGTCGGTGCCGGCCATCACGACCGGCCGCTCGGCCTCGCTCAGCAGTGCGAGCACGCGCTCGATCGCGTCACCGTCGGGCTGCTCGGCCCGCGGCGCCTGCACCTCCCGGGCTTCCTCGACCTCGGCCTCCGAGAAGACGACGTCCAGCGGGAAGTCCAGGAACACCGGGCCGGTGTGCGGCTTGCCGGCGACCGCGAACGCCTCGTCGACGAGGCCGGGGATCTCGGGCGTGGCGCCCGCGGTGGCGGCGAGCTTGACGACGGGCCGGACGAACGGCACGTGGTCGATCTCCTGCAGCGAGCCCTGCCCCCAGCGGAACGCGGGCGCGCGCCCGCCGAGCACGATCATCGGCGAGTGGTTCTGCTTCGCGCTGGCCATGGCGCTCATGCCGTTGGTGACGCCGGGCCCGGCGGTCAACGCCGCGACCCCCGGTTGACGCGTGACCTTCGCCCACCCTTCGGCGGCGAACGCGGCCGTCTGCTCGTGCCGGGTGTCGACGATCTCGATCCCCTCGGTCGTGCAGCCCTCGTAGATCGAGAACAGGTGTCCGCCCGAGAGCGTGAAGAGGCGGGATACGCCGTGCGCCTTCAACCGGCGGGCGATGAGGCGGCCGCCGTGCAGCCGCGTGGCTTCGTCGTCCATAAGCGCGGCGGAATCTATCCCCCCGGGCGGGGGGATCGCGCCGCCTGCGCCTATCGCGGCACCGCGTGTGTGATTAGCGTCACTGGGGTGAACGACGAGCCCACCCTCAGCTTCACCGACGCCGACCTGGAGCTGCTGCTCGCCGAGGCCGACCGCGAGGATCCGATCCTGCGCGACGGCCGCCCGGGGAACATCGAGCAGCCGCGCGAGTCGCTGGACGCGCAGATCCTGGCTGCGCTCGTCAGCCCGTAGCTAACGTCCGGCAGCGGCAGCGTGCAGACGCGCGGTCGCGGCCGCGTCGCCTACTCGGTCCTCGCCCCAGAAGACACCGCGATCAACCCAGAGCGCGGGCAAGCGGTCCGCGCCTGAGCCGAGCAGACGGCGCGAAGCCGCCTCCATCGCCCCGTCGCGGCGCTCCTCGCGCGCGGCCTTCAGGCACCCGTCGAGCCGCAGCCCGGCGGCGGCGGCCGCCTCGGTGAGGATCTCCAGGTCGTCCAGATCGAACCCGCCCGCAAACGCGAGCCGGGTCGCGGCCAGCACGAACGCGCCCCCGCGCCCCTGCTGGGCGGCGTAGTGCGCGACGCGCATCGCGGCCGGGACGGCCATCGGCCAGCGCTCGGGCCATTGCAGCGGAAGGCGCAGCGCAGCGGCGCGCTCTTCAGCGTGGTCGACGATCTCTTGGACATCGCCGAAGTCCGCGGGCATGGACGCGCATCGCAGCGTGCGCGAGCACGCCGGCGTCCATGTCACCTCATCAAATGCTCGTTCGACTCGTTCCGCCGCCAAGTAGGTAAACGGCGACGCGAGGTCGAACAGGAACTCCGCCCTAACGGCGTCCCCCATCGCCTCCGGCCGGCGCCGCGCGCGGCGGTCCTCCAGCCGTATGACCTCACCCATTCCGTGCATCCTCGATCTCGTGTCGTTCCCCAGACGCGAAAGCAATTGCCCCCGTCGCATGCATACAACGTGCGAAGCGGCGGGAACTTGCGCTCGTGATCACATTCCTGTCATCGGCCGTAATTGTCGATACCAGCAACCTTCCGTCGGAGAAACAGGTATTCTGCGCGCACTTCAAGGCCGCATCAGGGAGGCCTCTCATACCACCAGTTCCACCGCCCAAACGTCACCCATACGATCAGTGGTCGCCAGATGCGCGCGCCTTGGATCTCGTGGGCGATAAATGGACGTTACTCATCATCCGTGATCTCGCCGCCGGGCCGCGCCGGTTCGTCGAGCTGCAACGTGTTCTGCCCGGGATCTCAACGGAGCAACTCCGTTCCCGGCTGAACCGCATGGTCGCGGACGGCCTGCTCACACGCCAGCGCTACCGCGAGGTACCGCCACGCGTGGATTATGAGCTGACGGAGCGTTCACGCGAGCTCATCCCCGTCCTGGGCGCGCTCGCGCAATGGGGCTACGACTGGACTTGGAGCGCTCCGCGCCCAGGCGAGGACGTCAACGTCGGCGCGATCTTCCGCCTGGCTCCGGGCATCCTGCAGCCGCCCGCGGGCCTCGAGGGAACGGTCGAGCTGATCGTCGAGGCCGAGGGTGACCAGCCGGAGCGTCAGTACCTGGTGACGATCAAGGGCGGTGGTGTCGAGGTCTCCGAGGTCGGTGGCGCGCAACCCACCGCGACCGTCCGCGGCACCGTGGCGGCATGGGTGCGTGCGCTCGGCCCCGAAGGCTCCACCGAATCGCTCCAGATCTCGGGTCGCGACGGCCTCGCCGGCGCGGTTCTCAGCGGCTTCGCCCGAAAGGGCACCGGCGCCGCTTCGGCGGCGGCGTAGTCCGCGCTCTGACCCAGCGGCACGCGCTGCAAGGCGCGTTGCCGCCGGTGTCCGTTGCCGGACAAAAGCGCTTTTAGCGGAGCAACGCGGCGCGGACGTCGTCCGCGGAACTTCCGTTCACCCGGATGATCTTGTCGCGCGAGGTCTGACCGCGGACAACCTCGACGGCCGACCCGGGCACGCCGACGGTCTTGGCCACGAACGCGCACAGCGCGGCGTTCGCCTTCCCGTCCACGGGCGGCGCGGTGACGCGGATCACGATCGCCTCGCCGCGCGCCCCGACGACCTCGTTCCGCTTGGATCGAGGCTGCAGTCGAATTGCCACATCAGCCATGAAGTGCCCGGGGTGGGACTCGAACCCACACGCTCCAAAGAACAATCGGGTTTAAGCCGATCGCGTCTGACCAATTCCGCCACCCGGGCCGGGACGGGAGTTTAGGCGCCCACAGGCAGTCGCTAGCCTGGGCAACGCCGCAACTTCCCCGCCTGCCGACGGTTCTCGCAGGTGGCAACGTTCTGCCGCTCTGTATTCGCTTGGAAGCTTCCGCTCTACAGCACTCTGGCCTGCACGGCCGCTCCCCCCTGCTGCGCCTGCAGTCGGATGAGCGCCTCGTCGCGCTGATCCGCCGTGGCAACCACGGGGCGTTCGAGGCCCTGGTCGCGCGCTACCAGTCGCGGCTGCTGGCGTTCTGCCGGCACATGCTGTCCTCGAAGGAGGACGCGGAGGACGTGCTGCAGGAGGTGTTCGCAGCCGCGTTCAACGCGATGCTGGCGGACGAGCGTGAGATCAACGTGCGGCCGTGGCTGTACCGGATCGCTCGCAACCGTTCCCTGAACCACCTGCGGCGCACGCAGGCGGTCGGGATGGACTCGATGGACATCCACCTGTCCGAGGGTGGGCTCACCACCGCCGACAAGGTGCACAAGCGCGAGGAGTTCCGGCTCCTGATCGCGGACGTCCAGGACCTGCCGGAAACCCAGCGCACGGCGCTGCTGCTGCGGGAGATCGACGCGCTCTCCTACGAGCAGATCGCCGAGGCGATGGAGACCACGGTCCCGTCGGTCAAGTCGCTTCTCGTGCGCGCCCGCGTCTCGCTCGCCGAGGCCGCCGAGGCGCGGCTGCTCTCCTGCGAGGAGGTCCGGATCGAGCTGGGCGAGGTCGCCGAGGGCCTCAAGCGCACGACCGCCCCGGTCCGCCGCCACCTGCGCACGTGCGAGCGCTGCGCGACCTTCCGCAAGCACCTGCGCACGAACAACAAGGCGCTCGCCGCGCTGTTCCCGATCGGGCCGCTGCTGATCCTCAAGAAGCTGCTGGTCACGAGCCATCTCGGTGGCGCGGCCGCCGCCACGGGCACGGGCGCCGCCGCGGGCGCGAGCACGGCCGGCGCCGGCGCGGCGCTGCAGGTCGGCTTCGGCACCGTCGCCTCCAAGGTCGGCGCGGGCCTCGCCGCCGCGGCGATCGTCACCGCCGGTGCCGTCGAGGTCCAGCACGCGACCAAGCCGACCGAGTCCAAGACGCAGGTCGCGAAGGTCGAGTCGGCGCCGAAGGCCGCCGCGCCCGCCGCCGTCGCGACCACCGCCCCGGTGCCGGTCGCCTCCTCCCCGCAGCCGATCACGGCCACGGACGAGCGCAAGATCCTCACCCCCGATCCCGGCAAGGACAAGGACGCGGCCGAGCCGAAGGCGACCGCCACGTCGACGCCGTCCGCCACGGGCACGCCGTCGGCCACCGGCACGCCCGCCGCGACCGGCACGGCCACGCCGACGGCCCCCGCCGCCGAGGGCCGCGGCGGCGACACCACGGCGCTGCCGACCGACACGCAGGGCACCGCCGAGACCGGCAACCCGACCTTCCAGCCGACCACGCCGCCGCCGAGCACCAGCACCGGCCCGGCGTTCGCGAACACGCCGCCGGCGCCGAGCCCGCAGCCCGAGCCGACCCCGACGTCGACGCCCGAGCAGACCGCGACGCCCGAGGCGCCGCCCGCTCCGGTCACGACGCCCGCGCCGGACGCCGGCTCGCCGACCCCGACGCCCGCCGCGCCCGAGCCGTCGTCGACGACGGTCGACGAGCAGCCGCCCGCGGGCGACGAGTAGCCCGCCGCGACGAACGCCGGCGAGCGCCGCCGACGGTCGCGTCGCCGCGGCAAGCGCCGATGCCCCGCCTGCGGTCGTCGCCCCGCCGCGTCGTCCGCCGACGGCGCCGAGTGCATCCCGCCGACCGTGCTCGCGTCCGCTAGTAGAGCGCCAGCGCCTCCGCGTGCTCGCGCTGGCGCGCCGAGGCCGGCTCGTCACCCGCCGCTTCCGCCAGCGGCAGCCACGTGAACGGGCCATCCCAGTCCGCGGTCAGCTCGCCCAGGCGCGCGTGCGCGGCCTCGTCGCTCACGTCGTCCGGCACCGCGAGGTGGCCGTAGATCCCGCGGCACGTCTCGCCGTCGACCTCGAGCTCGTAGTCGGTGCTGTAGCGGACGTCGATGACCCAGCCCTCCTCGCCGAGCGTCTTCGCGAAGGCGGCCCAGGCGTCGTCGCCGGGGTCCACGCCGTCGAACGGGTACGCGCGCCGCGGTCCTTCCGCCAGCACGTGCACGACCGGGAACGTCACCAGCTCGCCCTCGGCGGCGGTGCCGATCGGCCCCGCGTCGAACACGACCCGGTCGCCGGCGTGCTGGGGCTCCTTGCCCAACCCGACGTTGAGCACGCGCGCGCTCACGGGCCCGGTCCGCAGCGCCACCACGAAGTCGTCCACGGCGAAACGGAGTCGGACCAGCCCGTATTCCTCGTCGATCGGCCCGGAGTCGGACTGGAGCTCGATGTCGAGCGCGGCAGCCGACTCGCGCGCCGCGTCCCAGTCCCCGACGATCGTCGCCGGCACGAGCCGGTCCCAGTGATCGCTGTCGGTCACCTCATCGCCCGCGTGCTCGAGGACGCCGTTGCGGTGGACGAGCGCGGCGTCGAAGTCCTTGAGCTCCTCGCAGGCCAGCGCGGCGAGCCGGCGCGCGTTGAGCGCCTCCGGGTCGCGCTCGAGGATCAGCTCGCACAGCTCGCGGGCGCCCTGGCTGTCGTCCGCCCGGTACGCGGCGCGCGCGCCGAGCCACGCCGCGTGCAGCTCGTCCAGCGGCCGCACGCGCTCCGCGAGCGCCTCGACCTCCTCGCCGACCTCGCCCGCGTCGATCAGCGCGTGGCCGAACGTCGCCTGCGCGTCGACGTCGTCCGCGTGGGCGTCGGCGAACGCCCGCAGCACCTGCAGCGCGTCCTCGCGCCGGCCGACCGCGTGCAGGGCGCGGTGCAGCCCCCAGGCCACGGCCAGCTCGTCGGGCCAGCGCCGGCGTGCCGCCTCCAGCCGCTCGAGGTCCTGCTCCGGGCCGCTGCCCACGTCGGCCTGCCACGCCTCCAGGAACGCGTCGGCGGTGTCCGGCAGCACCGGCTCGCGCTCGCGCATCCGCTCCAGCCCGGCCGCCAACGCCCGGAGCTGCTCCTCCGCCCGCTCGGGCTCGCGCAGCCGCGCCGCCAGGGCACGCATGTCCTCGAGCGCCCGCTCCGCCGTCACGCGCGCGCCGCGCCACAGCGCGAGCCGCCCGTGGACTGCCCCGATCCGCACGCCGTCCCACGCGCGCCCGCGCTCGACCTGCGCCGCCACCATCCGCTCCAGCAGCCCGCCGAGACGCCAGTCGTTGGTGAACCGGCCACGCCGCACGAGCCGCTCGACGGACTGCACCCAGCTCCGCTGGTAGCGCGGCTCACGCAGCGCGACCTCCGGCTCGAGCAGCTCGTCGAGCGCTTCGTCGAGGCGCCCGAGCCCGATCAGCGCGTCCGCGCGCGACAGCCGGCGCCAGCGCGCGAACGTGTCGTCCTTCTCGTTCGGCCGCGGGCGCGCCGACTCGAGCGCCTCCTCGTAGCGACCGAGGCCGAGCAGCGGATTCGTCACGTCGGACTCGGCGTGGCTGAAGTCCCGCCCCGCCGCGGCCGCCGCGGCCCGCCCCTCGCGCGCGACCGTCAGCGCCTCCTCGTGACGCTCGAGGTCCGTCAGCGCCTCGACCTTCTCCACGATCATGCAGTGGAAGCAGTCCCAGGACGGATCGATCCGCTCCAGCGCCTCCTCGACCACCGCCAGCCGCTCGTGCGCGTAGCCCGGGCCGTCCGCGCCGCTGTAGGCGCGCGCGAGGTCCTGCACCGTGCACACCGACTGCGGGCACGCGCGGTGCTCGTCCTGGTGGCTGAAGTCGAGCGTCTCGACGGCGTACGGGACCTTCTCGAACCCGTCGCCCGTGGCCTGCAGGTGCCAGTGGCGGATGAAGATCTCCACCCACGGCAGCCCGGCCGAGCGCGCCAGCCCGAGCGCCTCCGGGACGATCGCCTCGACCTCGGCGTTCTGGTCGTCGAGCGCCGCCGTGGGGAGCCGCTCGATCAGCTCCGCGAGCCGCTCGTTGCCGCTCTCCTCGAGCTTCTCCTGCGTGTCCCACACCCAGGCCCAGATGTTCACAGCAGCCTCCTCACCGCATCGCCGACACCGCTCAACGCCTCCAGCAGGTCCACCCCGGCGCGGGTCTCGCGCTCGCCCGCCGCCATCAACGCGAGCACCGCGCGCAGCAGCCCGAGCGCGACCTCGACGTCCCGCCCGTCCCGCCGCGCCTGGAGCAGCGCGGCGATCGCCGGCGAATCCACGTTCACGTACAGCCGCGCTTCGTAGGTCCCGTCGATCGTCGCCGTGTGCGAGCGCGCGAGGTGCAGCGCGGCGGACGCGATCCGCTCTTGCGCCGCGTCCGCTTCCAGCCGCGCCTTGAGCTCCGCCTCGCGGTCCGGGACGAGCACGAACGGCATCTCGACCGGCTCGAAGCGCGCCGGAATGAGCTCCTGGCGCTCCTTCGCGAGCTGCTCGGCCAGCCAGCCCGCCTCCTCGAGCTCGACGCGCTGGAACAACGCGCGGTCGCCGGTCGAGGTGCCGAGCTCGACGACGTCGACGCCGTGCCGCGCGCACCAGCGCCGCACGAACGGCACGACGGCGTAGCGCGTCCCGGTGGCGATCGGGCGCTTGAGCGCGCGGAAGCGCATCTCCTCGAACCCGCCCGTGCCGAGCCCGACGTGCGCGCGGCCGTCGCCGCCGTCGACGAGCTCGCGCACGGTCAGCTCGCCCTCGCTCGTCGGCACGCGCAGGTCGGCGGCGAGCAGCGCCTCCAGCCCTTCGTCGGCGAGCGCGGCGCCCAGCAGCCCCTCGTTGTGGCGAGCGAGCACGCGCGACCAGGCCTCCGGCTGCTCGGACGCGACCCGCGCGAGCCCGGACACGAGCGCCTCGTGCAGCGCGGCCCGCGCCGCCTCCCACGCGTCGTCGCGTTGCAGGTCCTCGCGGCTGGCGGTCGGCGTGAGCACGTCGGACTCGACCGCACCGGAGACGAAGCCCGCCCAACGCGGCAGCAGGTCGCGGGCGTCGTCGTCGAGCAGCATCCCGCGCACGTAGACCGCGAGCCGCCGGTTGTCCCAGGAGCCGTACGTCAGCACGTCCTGGAGCCACAGCAGCCCGCGCACGCCGCCGCCGTCGACCTCGAGCGTGCACAGGGGCCGGAAGGACGGGTCCATCCGCTCCGCGAACGCCAGCGCCTGCTTGCGCGCCTGCACGGGATGGACGGCCACCGCTTCCCCGGTCGCCCGCCACGGCGGCGCGTCGGCGTTGACCGGCTCGCCGTTGACCTGCACCGGCACGCCGAGCAGCGCGCAGTAGCGGCCGACGATGCCGGCGAGCACCGCGGGGTCGGCCAGCTCGCGGTGGTCGGCGGTGAGCTTGAGCACGACCTCGGTGCCGACCGGCCGCTCCGCGCACGGCTCCACGCTGTAGCGCTCGCCGGTGGTGCTCGTGTACTCGTGCGCCGCGTCCGGCGCCTGGTAGGACGCGGTGCGCACGACGGTGCGCTCGCCGATGATGAACGCGGAGAGGAAGCCCAGGCCGAACTGGCCGATCAGCTCGTCCGAGCGCTCACGCAGCCCGCGCGTGTAGCCGACGCCGACCGTCGCGAGGAAGCGGTCGATCTCCTCGCGGGTCATGCCCGCGCCGTCGTCGCTGACGGTCAGCGTGCCGGTCCGCGGGTCCGACGTGACGTCGATCCGCCCGCCGCTGAACGCGGGGTCCTCGATCCGGCGGCGCGTGATCGAGTCGTGCGCGTTCTGCACCAGCTCGCGGACGGCGACCGCGGGCGTCGAGTAGAGATGGCCGCCGAGCACGGTCATCAGACCGGCGAGGTCGACCTGCGTGGATTGGAGCTCCGTGGTGGCCACGGAGTGTGTTGATGCCCCGCTTTGCGGTCAGTGAATCCGCGCGCCGAGCGGCACGTCGGTGTCGGGCGCGAGCAGGATCACGCGCCCTGCCTCGTCCGAGGCGCCGAGGACGAGCACTTCCGAGCGCACCGGGCCGATCTGACGCGGCGGGAAGTTCACGACCCCCACCACGCGCCGCCCGAGCAGCTCGTCGCGCGAGTAGTTCGTGATCTGCGCGCTGGAGCGCTTCTCGCCGAGCTCCGCGCCGAAGTCGATCGTGAGCTTCCAGGCGGGCTTGCGCGCCTCCGGGAAGTCCTCGACGCCGACGATCCGGCCGACGCGCATGTCGACGGCGGCGAAGTGGTCGTAGTCGATCTCGGTCATGGGCCCTCGGTGCCGAAGCGGAACGAGCGGTACGGCGTCTTGAGCTCACCGGTGGTGCCGACGTCGCGCGCCTTGTTCGCGCCGCCACCCGGCGTGGCCAGCAGCAGCAGCTTCACCCCGGTGCGCGCGCCGGGCACCGGCTCGGGCAGGAGCACCACGCGGCCGTAGAGGCGCGGTTTGCGGGAGGCGCGGAACGCGAGCGAGTACCCCGCGACACGGTTGATGCGCACCTTGCCTTCCTCGACCGGCTCGAGGTCCGGGAAGCGCTCCTTGAGGCGGTCGATCTCCCGCGAGGCCTCGATCGGCAGCACGCCGCCGACGTCGCCCTCGTAGGCGGGCAGCTCGAGCGGCTCGACGATGAAGTCGTCCTTGCCCTCGCGCTGGAGGTGGAACAGGGTGTCGTCCTCGACGCGCTGCATCGAGTCCGGGTAGCGCAGGTTGAAGGCGATCGGCTCGCGGACGACCGTGCGCGTCCCGTCCTCGGTCGACCCGCGCAGCAGGAGCACCGCCGCGGCCAGCACCAGCAGCGCCAGGATCGCGATCGCCACCCAGCGCGAGCGCGAGGGAAGACCTTTGAGCTCCTCCTGGAGCGTCGGGCGGTGTTCAGGCGCGACGAGCAAGCTCAGTTGCCGATGGAGAACAGGGCCTCGAGGTCGTGCTGCGAGAACGCCTCGAAGGCGACCATCGTCTCGGTGTCCTTGATGCCCGAGAGCGCGGAGAACCGGGAGGTCACGACGTCCTGCACTTCCTTCTGGTCACGCACCCGCAGGATCGCGACGAAGTCCCAGTGCCCGGTGACCGAGTACGCCTCGGCGACGCCGTCGACGTCGGCCAGCTGGCTGCCGAGCGTCGCCAGGCCCTCACGCTCGGCCTTGATGAGAACGACGGCGTGGGTCATTTGACGTGATGGGTGTCGCCGGGGTTGAGCACGTACACCTGCGAGTAGCCGGCCTGCTCGACGTCCTGCTTGAACGCCTGGGCGTCCGTCGCCACGAGCGCGAAGGTGTCGTAGTGGATCGGGATGACCTGCGACGGGTTGATGAACTCGACCGCGGTCACCGCGTCGTAGCGATCCATCGTGTAATGGCCGCCGATCGGGACGAGCGCGAGGTCGACCTTGTCGCCGCGCTGGCCGATCAGCTTCAGGTCGCTGAACAGCGCCGTGTCGCCGAGGTGGTAGATGAGGTGGCCGCCGTAGTGGATCAGCAGGCCCGCCGGCATGTGCGCCGTGCCGGCCGGTGACACCGCCGTGTGCCACGCCGGCACGAGCTTGACCCAGCCCCAGTCGAACTGGACCGTGCCGCCAAGGTTGGGGTCGCGCACGTCGACGCCGGACTCCCGGATCTCCGCGGCGAGCTCGACGATGGCGACGACGACCGCGCCGGTACGCGTGGCGATCTCGACCGTGTCGCCGAGGTGATCGCCGTGCCCGTGCGTGACCAGGATCACGTCGGCCGGGACCTCGTCGGGCTTGGCCGCGGCCTTCGGGTTGTGGTTCAGGAACGGATCGACGAGGACGTCGGCCCCGCCACCGGAGAGATGGAAGGCCGAATGGCCCAGCCACCGCACGTCTGCAGGCATCTAGCTGTCCTCCTTGTCGATCAGCTGGTGCGCGAGCTCGAAGCCCACCGCCGCCCCGATCATCATCGTGACGCGGATCTCCTCCGCGAGCAGCGTCTGCACGGCCTGGAGCCGTTCCTCGATGTCCGCCTTGCCGGCGGCCTCCAGCACCTGCGCGTGGTGCGCGGAGCCGAACCACTCGGCTTCGTTGAGCGCGATGTTGAGGATCCGCTGCAGCGTCGGGGCGTTGGCCGCCACGATCCGCTGGGCTTGGTCGAGCTGCTCGGGGTCGGTGAGCGCCTGGACGGCGGCTTCGACCTCAGCCTCGGTGTACGCACGGCGTTCGGCCACTGCAGGCCATCATACGAGCGTGATGGCTTTCTTCCGCCCGGCCGACCCGCGCGCGCTCGTCGGATGACGAGCCGCAAAGGCCAGGCGCGCCGCGCGCAGGTGGTCGACATCGCGCTCCATCGGTTCGCGGCGCACGGCTACCGCGGCGTGTCGCTGGCGACGATCGCGCAGGAGGCGGGGATCTCCGAGGCGGGACTGATCCACCACTACCCGACCAAGCCCGCCCTGTTGCTGGCCGTGCTCGATCACTACGAGGCCGGCTCGATCGAGCTGATGAAGGCGGCGCGGGAGACCTCCGACGGCTCGTTCACCGGCGCATGGCTGGCGCTCGCGGCCAGTCACGAGGCCGATCCGACCTACATCCGCCTCTTCACGGTCCTCGCCGCGGAGAGCGTGGCGCCCGAGCATCCGGCGCACGTGTGGTTCGTCGAGCGCTACGAGCGCGTCCGCGGGCGGATCACCGAGGCGTTCGCGGCCGACCAGGCGGCCGGCCGCATCCGCCCCGAGCTGAGCCCCGAGCTGTGCGCCCGCCAGCTCGTGGCGATGTTCGACGGGATCCAGCTCCAGTACCTGCTCGCGGGCGGGGCGCTCGACCTCGTCACCCCGCTCCGCGAGCTGCTGGACTCGTTTACGGACTCGTCGTCGAGAGCGTGAACGTCACCGTCCGGCTGTAGGTGCCGGTGCGCAGCGCGTCGTTGGCGCCGATCGCCTGCTTGAACGTGATCGGCACCTTGGCGTTGGCCACCGGCGCGGTCCACTGCGCCGTGCCGAGCTCCACCCGCAGCGGCTGCGGGAGGCTGAACGCGCCGTTGGTCAGGCGGCCGGGGTCGCTCACGCTCAGCGTCGCGTCCCCCGCGCTGGAGGTCACGGTCGCCTCGCTCGTCGCCGTGTACTCCTTCGCCACGCCCGGCTGGAAGGGCGCGAACGTGGCCGGCCCGCTCAGCGCGAGCGAGAGCGTCGCCGGCACCGTGCCGCCGACCGTCCCCGGTGTCTCGACCGACGCCGCGTAGGGCACGAGCGTGAACGTGTTGAAGAAGATCTCCGGGAACGGGTCGTTCGGACCGTGCTCGGCCGGGTTGGTCCACTTCGTCACGAAGTACAGGTCGTGCGCGCCCTGCGGCTTGCGCGCGTCGAGCAGGGCCGTCTGCACCTGGTAGATGCGCTGGAGCGAGGCGGCCGGCTTGGTGTCCGGCATCACGACGCTCGTGATCAGCGGGCCGGTCGGCGAGTCCGCGCGGACCTCCATCGTGCCGCCCGAGCCGCGCGAGCTGATGCTCATCCGGATCGCGCCGATCGTGGCGAGGTCGTAGTTGCGGAACATGAACCAGTGGCCCGGGCCCTGCATGAACGTCTGGCCCGTGTAGAGGCCCGTGCCCTCGCCGAGCGGGTAGACGTTCGTGGCCTGCGTGGGCGGGGAGTACTCGGCCGCGTCGGTGGCGGTGAGCGCGGGCGCGTCGCCGTTGCCGAGGTCGGTGTACGTCGCCTCGAGCACTGTGAACAGGTACAGGTTGCCGTTGTGCGCGGAGTCGCGGTCCGGCGTGACCGTGGCCGTGCAGTCGGCGCCCGGGTTGACCGTCACGTCCGGGTGCGCGTGCGAGTTGTGGCCGAGCGAGAGCGTCACGGCGATCTTCGTGCAGTCGGCCTTCGTGCCGTCCTCGGCGTCGCTGACCGCGACCTTGAAGGTGAGCGGCTGGCCGAGCGCGCGCGGCGTGCCGTCGGCGGGCGAGACGATCTTCACGACCGGCCGCGTGTTGCCGACCGTGATCGGGAAGTTCTGGATCGAGGTCGCGCCATTGGCGTCCGTCACCGTCAGGCGGGCCACGTACTGGCCGGCCGTCGTGTACGTGTGGCTCGCCGTGACGCCGGTGGCGTCGGCCGTGCCGTCGTTGGTCCAGTCCCAGCTGTAGGTGAGCGCGTCACCGTCGGGGTCGGTCGAGCCGGTCGCGTCGAAGCTGACCGTGAGCGGCGTGCCGCCGGAGTCCTTGTCCGCCTTCGCCTTGACCGTCGGACGGCGGTTGCCGGCCGCGTAGGTGACGCGGTAGAGCCCGGTGTCGTCGTTGTTGGCGCCCCAGCCGTTGCCGTAGGCGAGCACGTAGAGCGCGCCGTCGGCGCCGAACTGCATGTCCATCGGCTTCACGAACGTGTGCACCGGCAGGAAGAACTCATGGTCCTTGACGGAGCCGTCGCCGTTGAAGGCCGCGGTCGCGACCCAGTCCGTGGTCCAGTCGAAGAAGAAGTAGCGGCCGTCGAACCACGCCGGGAACTTGGACGTCGACGGGTTGCTCGCGTCGTAGGTGTACTTCGGCCCGGCCATCGCGCCGCCGCCGAACAGGTCCTCGAAGGGGGTCGTGGGCGAGCCCGCGCTGTAGGTCCACCACATCGTGCGCGCCGTGTTGTCCGGGATGTCGAGCAGGCCCGGGTTGACGAACGTGCCCGCGGCCGGGGTGAGGTTGTTCGGCGAGTTGTTGACGAGGTTGCCGCAGTCGTAGAAGCCGCGTGACGCGCCCGCGACGTAGTCCCAGTCGCCGTAGGGCTGGCCGGGCACGTAGCAATAGGGCCAGCCGAAGTTGGCGGGCTTGGTCGTGCGGATCATCGAGACGTGGCCGGCGGGCCCGCGCGTGGCGTCGGCGAGCGTCGCGTCCGGGCCGTAGTCGGCGAACCACAGCTCGCCGCTGGAGGTCGCGTCGCCGATCGTGAACGGGTTGCGCAGCCCCATCGCGTAGATCTCGCGCAGGGTCTTGCCGCCGCCGTCCTCGGCGCCGGTGAACAGGTTGCCCGCCGGGATGTCGTACGTGCTGCCCTCGCCCACGGTCGCGCCCGGCTCGCTGCGCGGATGGATGCGCAGGATCTTGCCGTTCGGGTTGTTCGTGTTGGCCGAGGTGGCCTGGGCGTCGTTGGCGATCTGGCCCGGGCGCTCGTCCATCGGCGGGTAGCCGAAGCTCGCGCAGCAGCCGGTGTTGTCGCCCGTGGCGATGTAAAGGTCGCCGTTGGGCGCGAACTCGAGGTCGCCCGCGCTGTGGCCGCCACCGGCGTAGGCCGGGTGCTGGACGTTGTAGATCGGCTTCTCGGAGGCGAGGTCGAGCGTGTCGCCGGTGAGCGTGAAGCGGCTCACGCGGCTGATTCGGCTGACCGCGTAGGCCGGCGCCGTCGGGACGTAGTGCGCGTAGATGTGGTGCGAGGTGGCGAAGTCGGGCGCCGCCGCGAGGCCGACGAAGCCCAGCTCGCCGGGCACGCCCGTCGCGAGCTGCCCGGCGACGACGGTGGTGCCCGTGGCGGGCTTGAAGAGCTTCAGGCGGCCGTCGCGCTCGGCGAGCAGGACACGCCCGTCGGGCAGCGTCTCGATCCGGATGCCCTGCGTGATGTTGCGGTCCAGCAGGCTGACCTCGAAGCGGTCATCCGCCGGGGGTGCACCTTGCGCGCTGGCCGTCGCAGGCACGCCGACGAGTGCCGTGGCTGCGAGCAGCAGCCCGGTCATGGTCCGTCTCACTTCTCCCTCTCCCCTTTTGCGTGAGTACCAGACCAAAGTACCGAGCGATCACTCGGTTTGACAAGTGGATACTCGGTATATATAACGAGTATCTAGATGCGTTTCCCGCTCCTCGCCTTGCTTGCCGGTGGACCCGCTCACGGGTACGAGCTCAAGCAGGCGCTGGAGCAGCGGTTCGGATCCGTGCTCCCGCCGATCAACGCGGGGCAGATCTACACGACGCTCTCGCGCCTGGAGCGCGACGGGCTGGTGGGCGACGACGCCGTCGCGCAGAATGGGCGGCCGAACAAGCGCGTGTACTCGTTGACCGAGGCCGGCCGCGCGGAGCTGGGCGGCTGGGTGGCCGACGCCACCCCCGCGGCGCGGCTCAAGGACGACTTCTTCATCAAGCTGGTGCTCGCCCGGGCCGCGGGGATCGCGGACCCGGCCGAGTTGATCGCCCGCCAGCGCGACGCCTACCTGCAGGCCCTGCGGGAGCTGGACGACGTCGCGCTTACCACCAACGGCGACGAGACCGCCGCGCTGCTGATCGAGGGCGCGGCCCTGCACCTCGAGGCCGATCTGAAGTGGCTGGACCTCTGCGAACAACGACTGGGGAGCTGACCCATGGAGCCCGTGATCGTCACGCGCGGCCTCACGCGGGAGTACGAAGGCGGCGTGCGTGCGCTGGCCGGCATCGACGTCTCGGTGGAAGAAGGCGAGTTCGTCGCCGTGACCGGCCCGTCCGGCTGCGGCAAGTCGACGCTGCTGAACCTGCTCGGCGGGCTGGACCGGCCGACCGCGGGTGAGATCGAGTTGGGCGGCCGCCGCGTCGACGGCTTCTCCGAGGCCCGTTGGGCGCACGTGCGCCGCGACGAGCTCGGCTTCGTCTTCCAGTTCTTCAACCTGATCGGGAACCTGTCCGTGGCCGACAACGTCGAGCTGCCGGGCCTGCTCGCGGGTCTGTCGGCGCGGGAGGCGCGGGTGCGACGCGGCGAGCTGCTCGAGTCGCTGGGCATCGGCGAGCTCGCGGACGCGTCGCCGACCCGTCTGAGCGGCGGCCAGCAGCAGCGCGTGGCGATCGCCCGCGCGCTGATCAACCGCCCGAAGGTGCTGCTCGCCGACGAGCCGACCGGTGCGCTGGACTCCGCGAGCGCCCGCGAGGTGATGGCCGTCCTGCGCGAGGCACACGACGAGCGCGGCCAGACGATCGTGCTCGTCACCCACGATGCCCGGGTCGCCGCCCGCGCCGACCGCGTGCTCGCGATGCGCGACGGCGCGGTCGCCCACGAGACGCGCCTGGAGCAGGGCGACGCCACGTCCGTCTCACGCCTGATGCAGCTGGAGGTGTGAGATGCGCACCGCCTTCTTCCGGCTCGCTCGCGCCGACCTGCTCGCGCGGCCCGGCCAGACGGCCCTCACCGCGGTCGCGATCTTCGCCGCCGCGACCGCGCTCGTCGTCACGCTCGCGCTTCGGGCCGGGCTCGACGATCCGTTCGCGGACGCGATGGCCGAGACGCGCGGCGCGCACATGGCGGTGTACGGCGAGCTGAGCGACGCCGACGTCGCGCGGCTCGCCGCGCTCCCCGGGGTCGTCGCGTCCGACGTGCGTTCCCGCCGCAACGATCAAGCGCGCCTCGGCGGGACGACGGTCGAGGTCGGGCTCGAGACGCTGCCGGCGACGAACGCGCCCGTGGACCGGCCACACGTCACCGAGGGCCGGCGCCCGGCCGCGCCCGGCGAGCTCCTGGTCGAACGCAGCTTCGCGCGCGAGACGGGCCTCCACGTCGGGGACCGGTTCGCCCTCGGCACGGTCGTCGGGCTGGCGGTCACGACCGAGCAGGCGACCTATCCGCGCTGGGACCCGGGCCTCGTCTGGGCGCCGGCCGTCGACGCGCCCGGCCGCCGGGTCGGCGTGCGCCTGCAAGACCCCGAGGCCACCGACGCGTTCGCGGCCGCCGCCCGGCGCGCGTTGCCGGGCACGCGGCTCGCGTTCACCGACTGGCACGGCGTGCGCGACACGATCACCGACCAGACGCGCACGAACGCGATCGTGATCGGGATCAACACGCTGCTCGCGCTGTTCGCGGTCGGCTTCACGGTGGCGACGGTCATCAGCGGACGCGTGCTCGCGCAGCGGCGCGAGATCGGGATGCTCAAGGCGGTCGGCTTCACGCCGCGCGGCGTCGTCGCGCTGCTCGTCGGCGAGTACCTCGCGATCGGGCTCGTGGCCGCGCTGCTCGGGCTGATCGCGGGCGCGGCGATCGCGCCGCTGCTGCTCGAGCCGATGGCGAACGTGCTTGCGACGCCCACGCCGAGCGCGCTCCGTCCGCTCCCGCTGCTGCTCGCGCTGGTCCTCGTCCTCGCCGCCGTCGCGCTCTTCACCGCCATCCCGGCGCTGCGGGCCGGCCGCGTGAACACGGTCGACGCGCTCGCGCTCGGCCGCGCCGGCGGCTCCGGCCACGCCTCCCGCGCCGCGCGGCTCGCCGCCGCACTGCGCCTGCCGACGGTCGCCCGGCTCGGCGTCAAGGACGCGTTCACGAGCCGCTCGCGGGCGACGCTGACGATCGCCGCGCTCACCTTCATGGTCGTCACGCTCGTCGCCGCGCTGTCGGTCGAGGCGACGTTCCACCGCGTGATCGACGACCCCGCGCTGCGCGCCAAGCCGTGGGACGTGCGCGTGGAGGCCCCGCAGGCGCTCGCGGCCGTGCAAGACGACGCGGACGTCGCGGCCGCCACCACCGTCGCCGGCCTGCAGGTCACCGGCCCGCGCGGCGAGCTCGAGGCGCGCGTCCTCGGCGACGGCTTCCAGGCCTTCTCCTACGCCGTCCCCGACGGCCGGATGTTCGCCAAGCCCGGCGAGGCGATCGCGGGCCGCGGGCTCTACGACGCGCTCGGCCTGGACGTCGGCGACCGCCTCACCGTCCAGGTCTCCGGCCGCCCGGTCACGCTCACGCTCGTGGGCCGCCACGTCGAGCCCGACAACGACGGCGAGGTCCTGATCTTCCCCGCCGCAAGCCTTCCCGAGCCGGTCGAGGCCGCCGCCGTGATCGCGAACTTCACCCCCGGCTCCGACCAGGCCGCCGCCGCCCGCCGGATCGAAGGCGCGACCGGCGCCCAGGCCGAGCTCCCCGAGGAGGAGGTCCGCGGCGAACGCGCCGACATCCGCCCGATCCTGTTCGGCTCGAGCCTCCTGCTCGTGGCCGTCGGCCTCGTGAACCTGCTCGCCACGCTCCTGCTCGTCACCCGCGAACGTGCCCGGGACTTCGCGATCTTCAAGGCCGTCGGCCTGACGCCGCGCGGCGTGCTGGGCGTCGTCAACGCCGGCGGGGCGGCGCTGGGCGCGATCGCGATCGTGGTCGGCATCCCGCTCGGGCTGCTGATCTTCCGCGGCGTGATGACCGGGATGAACCCGAGCGAGGGCACCGACGTGATCGGCACGCCCGGCCCGTTCGCGCTCGCCCTGTGCGTGCCGTTCGTGCTCGCCGTCACGGCGCTGGCGAGCTTCGTGCCCGGCCGCACCGCGGCGCGCACGTCGACCGCGACCGTGCTGCGGGCCGAGTAGGAGCTAGCGGACGCGGAGCCGCGCGAACACGACCCCGAAGATCATGCCCGCGACGCCGCCGACGATGCCGGCGATCCCGGACGCCTCCGTGGAGGCCAGCGGCAGCAGGACGAGGACGGCCGCGATCGCGAGCACGCCGAGCAGGTCGCTCTCGTCCTCACGACCACTGCGGCGGCCGAGCACGTCGCGCATCGCCCAGGCCGCGAGCAGGCCGAGCGCCGCGCCGTTCGCGCCACGCGCGATGCCCTCGTCCGCAAACTCGACGGCGACGTACGCGCCGCCCGCGCCGCACACGAAGAAGACCAGCAGGACCGCCCACCAGCCGTGGCGCTTCTCGAGCAGCCAGCCGAACAGCGCGATCGCGCCGACGCTCACGAACTCATAGCCCGAGGCCGAGACGATCTGGAACTTGTCGTTGACGCGCGCATAGCCGAACAGCGACGTGAACGCGCGCCACGGCTCGTCGATCCCCTGCCCGTAGTTGAACGGCCCGAGCGGGATGAGGCTGGAGATGATCCCCACGGTCACGACGAGCGGCGCCAGGACGAGCAGCCAGACGGCCCACGCGCGCTGATCGGCGCGGATGCCGGGGATCTCGTTCGGCCGCAGGCGCGGCAGCTGTGGACGCGCGCGCTTGGCCTTCGCCGCCTTGGGCACGCCACCACGATCGAGCTTGGGCGCGCGCTTCTGGATCCGGGTTCCGCAGTACGGACACTCGGTGATGTACGGCGACACCTCGGCGCCACAGCTCTTGCAGACGAGGTAGAGGTCTGGACCGCTGCTCATGAGGGGCATCCAAGTCTACGCCGCCCGCGCGCCCGGCTCGACGCCAATTGGTGCTCAGCTACCTGTGGCCTCGACGATGTCCTGCAACAGCTCGCTGTAGTCGCGGTTCGCCTCGTACACCTTGCGCTGCCTCTGGGCGCCGTTGCCGCGCTCCAGGAGGTCCTTGATCCCGTCCAGCTCGGCCTCGGCTCCGAGGTCCTGCGCGTGCTCGCGCAGCCGGTCCAGCAGCCGCTCCGCGAGAGCCTTCGCGGACACCGTCTCGCGGTGCGGGAGGTCGACGAGGTTGCCTTCGAGCCCGTGCCGGGAGGCGAGCCACTTGTTCTCGTCGAGCATCTCGTACGGGTACGGGGCGAGCTCCTTGCCCGCCTCGAAGTGCTCGGAGAGCTCCTTGACCATCGCCTGGATCAGCGCCGCGAGGGCGAGCGTGTGCTCGACGTGCGTCTGCGCGTCCATCGCGCGGATCTCGACCGTGCCGAAGTTCGGATGCGGCCGCACGTCGTACCAGAGCCAGGTGTAGTCCTCCATGACGCCGGTGTCGACCATGAACGCGATTCGCTCCTGGTAGTCGTCCCAGTCCTTGTAATAGGGCGGGATGCCGACGCGCGGGAAGGCGCGGAAGATCGGCATGCGCGTGGAGGCGAGCCCGGTGTCGTCGCCGCGCCAGTAGGGCGAGTTGGCGCTCAGGGCGAGCAGGATCGGCACGTGCACCCGCATCCCGTTGGCGACGTGGATCGCCTTGTTCGGGTCGTCGAGCCCGATGTGCACGTGCAGGCCGAAGATGATCTCCTGGCGGGCGACGAAGCGCAGCTCCTGGACGAGGTCGCGGTAGCGCGGCGCGGCCGTGATCCGCTGGTCCTCCCAGCGCGCGAGCGGGTGCGTGCCGGCCGAGCCGATCGCGAGCCCCTTCTTGTCCGCGGTGTCTCTAACCTGACGCCGAAGCGACCGCAGCGCCGCCCCGGCCTCGCGCAGATCCGCGCACGGGTTGGTCGAGATCTCGAGCACGGACTCCATCAGCTCCGGCTTGATCTGGCCGTCCGGCGAGTCTTCCAGCAGGTCGTCGATGGCGTTGACCAGCGCGTACGAGTCGGGGTCGAGGATCATCAGCTCTTCCTCGATGCCGACCGTGTACGCGGGGCCGGTGAACTTCGGCTCCATGTGGTCGGGAAGAGTACGAGCCCAGAGAGCGTTCATACTTGGTCCGGGTTCTAAGCAAAAGAGGAGTGAAGACTGATGGCCCTCGGTTACGACGGGAAGCTCTACATCTTGGCCTTCGATCACCGAGGGTCGTTCCAGAAGAAGATGTTCGGGATCGAGGGCGACCCCACGCCTGACGAGACCAAGATCATCGTCGACGCGAAGCAGCTGATCTACGAAGGCGTCGAGAAGGCCGTCAAGGCCGGTCTCGATCCCAAGACGGCGGGCGTGCTGGTCGACGAGCAGTTCGGCGGCACGATCCCCGAGACGTCCAAGGAGCACGGCCTGTCGCTCACGATGCCGGCCGAGAAGTCGGGCGTCAACGAGTTCCAGTTCGAGTACGGCGAGGACTTCCCCGCCCACATCGAGAAGTACGACCTGCTCGCCACCAAGGTGCTCGTCCGGTACAACCCGGACGGCGACGCCGAGATGAACGAGCGTCAGACCAAGCGCCTGAAGGAGCTCGCCGACTGGCTGCACGCCAACGGCAAGAAGTTCCTCTTCGAGCTGCTCGTCCCGGCCGAGCCGGCCCAGCTGGAGTCCGTCGGCGGCGACACCGACCGCTACGACGCCGAGCTGCGCCCGGAGCTCATGCGTCGCGTCATCGAGCACTTCCAGAACGAGGGTGTCGAGGTCGACATCTGGAAGATCGAAGGCGTCGACACGCAGGAAGACGCGCAGCTGCTCTCCGACCAGGCCCGCAAGGGCGAGGGTCGCGAGAACGTCAAGAGCGTCCTCCTCGGCCGTGGCGCGTCGGACGAGAAGGTCGACCAGTGGCTGCAGGCCGCCGCGCCCGTCGAGGGCTTCATCGGCTTCGCCATCGGCCGCTCGATCTGGTGGAACCCGCTCAAGGCCTACCTCGACGGTGGCGACCGTGAGGAGCAGTCCCAGAAGATCGCCGACAACTACCTGCGCTTCGTGAAGGTCTACGACGAGGCTTCCTCGTCGGTCAGCGCCTAGCTCTAGAAGCCCGGCAGCTTCATCTCCTCCGTGGGCGGCGCTCCCTGCACCGGGAGCCGCTCACGGCGGGCGATGCCCGACTCGATCGCCGCGGCGGCCACCGCCGCGGCGACGGCCGGCGCCACGTTGCGGTTGAACACGCTCGGCACGATGTACTCCGGCCCGAGCTCCTCCTCCGGGATCACGCTCGCGATCGCGCGGGCGGCGGCGAGCTTCATCGCCTCGTCGATCCCCCGGGCGCGCACGTCCAGCGCGCCGCGGAAGATGCCCGGGAACGCCAGGACGTTGTTGATCTGGTTCGGGTAGTCGCTGCGGCCCGTGGCCATGATCGTCACGTGCTCCCAGCACGCCTCGGGCTGCACCTCGGGCGTCGGGTTGGCCATCGCGAACACGATCGCGTCCTTGGCCATCGTCTTGACCGCGTCGGCGGAGAACGCGCCGGGCGCGCTCACCCCCACCACGACGTCCGCGCCGACCAGCGCGTCGTTCGCGGTGCCCCTGAGGCCGCGCTTGTTCGTGCGCGCCGCCATCGCCGCCAGCTCGCCTTCCAGGTCCGGGCGATCCGGGTGCAGGATGCCGTTGATGTCGCACGAGATGAGGTCCTCGACGCCGTGCTCGAGGATGATCTTCGCGCACGCCAGGCCCGCCGCGCCCGCGCCGACGACGACCACACGCACGTCCTCGGCGCGCTTGCGCACGACGCGCAGCGCGTTCAGTAGCGCCGCCAGGACGACGACCGCGGTGCCGTGCTGGTCGTCGTGGAAGACCGGGATGTCCAGCGATTCCTTCAGCCGCCGCTCGATCTCGAAGCAGCGCGGCGCCGCGATGTCCTCGAGGTTGATGCCGCCGAACGTCGGCGCGACCTGCTCGACGAGCTTGACGATCTCGTCCACGTCGGTGGTGTTCACGCACAGCGGGAAGGCGTCGACGCCGCCCAGCTCCTTGAAGAGCATCGCCTTGCCCTCCATCACCGGCATCGCGGCCTCGGGGCCGATGTCGCCGAGGCCGAGCACGGCGGTGCCGTCGGAGACGACCGCGACCGTGTGGCCCTTGATCGTCAGCGTCCAGGCGGCCTCCGGGTCGGCGGCGATCGCGCTCGAGACGCGCGCCACGCCCGGCGTGTAGGCCATCGAGAGGTCGTCGCGGGTCTTGATCGGCACCTTGCCGACGACCTCGATCTTGCCGCCCTTGTGCATCAGGAACGTGCGGTCGGAGACGCTGACGACCTTGATGCCGTCCAGCGCCTTCACGGCGTTCACGACGCGCTCGCCGTGCTGCGCGTCCACGCAGGCGACGGTCACGTCTCGGGTCACGCCGCGCTGGTCGACGCGGACGAGGTCGATCGCGCCGAGGATCGCGCCCTCGGCTCCGACCGCGTGCGCGACGGAGGCGAACGCGCCCGGCAGCTGGCGCAGCTCGATGCGCATCGTGAAGGAGTAGGAGGCCGAGGGTTGAAGCCCCGCGGGCGCCTGCAGGCTGGACATGACGCCTGATGGTGTCACGCCAGACGTTATGGTTACTCCATCATGCGCATGCGTCAGAGCATCGCCGAGATCGAGGACCAGTTCTTCGAAGAGATCGAGGACGACCGCGAGCGTCGCGAGAACCTCCGCAAGCGAGCGGAGCGCCGCGCGGCCGAACGGCACGCGAAGCGCACCCACCGCCACGGGTCGATGCGCTTCTTCCTGCTCGTGCTCGTCCTGATCGCGACCGCCGCGATCGTGACGTACGCGATGTTCACGACGCTGTATTACGTGCTCAGCCCCAGCTGAGCACGTCCCTGTCTATTTGTTCGCGCTCAGACGCTTGAGCGCGTCGTCGACCTCGGCGCGCGCACTCGCGCCCGCGGCCACGTTCTCCTGCTGGATCTCCAGGTAGACCTCCTTGCGGAATACCGGAATATCCCGAGGGGCCTGAATGCCGATACGGACCTTCTCGCCCATGATCGACAGGACGGAGACCTCGATGTCGTCGCCGATCATGATCGACTGGTTGGACTTACGTGTCAGTACCAGCATGCCGCCGCCTCCCTGGCGAATTCTGACTCGTCCCACGGGGCAGACCCGCTTCTGTCCGCGTGGTGAGCACTGGTGAGGCTAGTAGTGGTTGGAGTATCCGGTATGGGGCGTGCACCCGATGAGCCCCTTAGAGGTTGGACCCTATGCGCTAGTCTCCGGGCCTCTTATGAGCCGCCGGTCCCTGCGTCCTCAGCTTAACCAGATCCGCGGGTGGGTGCGACAGGGTCGCACCGACGCGTGGATCGCACACCAGCTGGAAGTGACCGTCCAGCAGATCCAAGCCTTCAAGCGCGAGCAGGGCCTTGAGCCCGACGCCGATGAAAACGGCGCCGCCGTCGAGGAGGTGGACCTGCGCGCAGAAGATGACGCGCAGATCGCCGCCGAGCTCGAAGCGGATGCCAAGCGCAAGGCTGAAGAAGAGGCCCGTGCCGCCGAACAGGCAGCACGTGAAGCCGCTGAAAAGGAAGAAGCCGCCGCCGCCGCTGCAGCTGAGGCAGCCGCCGCCGCGGATGATGAAGATGACAAGCCCAAGCGCGGTTCGCGTCGTCGGGGTGGCCGGTCACGGCGCCGCTCCGCACCCGCGGGTCCGCTCGAAGGCACGTTCGACCATGGCGAGGAGGGCTACGGACTGTGGCTCGACCCCGCTGTGCAGGATGATCCGATCTACGCCGAGCATTGGGCGGGCCACCGTCCTGTCGAGATCACGATCGAGGAAGACCAGATCGTGATCCGCCGCGCCGGCGCGAGCGAGGACTCCGACGAAGACTGACGCGTCTGCCGCGATCGCCTGGCGGCGGTCGCAGGATGCGTTGCAATGTGACAGCGTCGAGCCGTGGCGACACGGCTCGGTGCTGCGCACACCCTCCGTCCCGAACTACTGGGACATCAACGTGGTGCGCGTCGAGGAAGCGGGCGTGCCCGCGGAGACGATGCTCGCCGCCGCGGACCGGTACCTGGCCGACTGCGAGCACCGCAAGCTCTACGTCGAAGACGAGGCCACGGGGGAAGCCACGCGGCCGTTCTTCGACGCCGCGGGCTGGCTGACCGAGCGCTACACGATGATGCGCCGCGTGGGCCCTCCCTCGCCGGTCGCACACGACGTGCGCGAGGTGCCGCTGGACGCCACCCGCCCCCTGCGCCTCGAGTGGTACGGCGAGCACGGTGACGCGGCCTTCATGGCCGCCCAGGAGCCCGTGTGGGCGCGGCGTGGCATGCGGGCGTTCATGGTCGGCGCCGACGGCTTCGTCACGTTGGCTCCCGGACCGGGGGCGATCGAGATCGAAGGCCTCTTCGTCACGCCGGATGCTCGCGGGGACGGTGTCGGCGCGTCGCTGGTCGGCGCGGCGCTGGCGGCGGGCGGCGAGGACGTCGCGTGGATCGTGACCGACGACGAGGGTCAGGCACGGCCGCTCTACGAGCGCCTCGGGTTCGTCACCGCGTGGCGCTACTACAACTTCGTGCGCACGCCGGCTAGGTGATGCGGCGCCCGCCGGCGAAGTCGCGCGCCCCGCGGGCGTAGCGACCGAACGCGGCGTCGGCGACGATCCGCGCGTCCCACGCGAACGGCTCGTCCGGCGCTTCCTCGACCGCGAGGTCGGTGCACCAGCCGGTGCCCTCGTCATAGAGCTCGACGAGCTCGTCGAGGGTGAACGCGCCGCCGACCCGGCGGCGGATCTCGCTCTGGATGGCGCGAGTCACGCGTTCCAGCGTGGGGACCTGCTCGGGGTACGCATCGTCGAGCCGGCGCACCCCCTGATCCCACTGCTCCCGTGCAGTCTCGTACGACGACACAAAGAACAGTGTATTTCGCCCTCCCATCGTCTTCGCCCCTGGGCCCCGGCTGTGTCTGGGCCCCGGCGGCGAATCCGACGTCCGGTCGACGTTACGGGGGCTACTTCAAGCCCTCAACGATGTAGGCCCGCTCACCGGCCTTGACCATGCCGAGGCGGCGCGCCTCGCGCTCGATCGCGCCGGGGGCGCGCAGCTCGGCCTTGCGCTCGCGCAGCTTGTCGTTCTCGGCGCGGAGCGTGGCCACGGCGTCACGTTGACGCGCGGCCTCCTTGTAGGTGGAGATCCAGGTCAGCGCGGGACCGATGTAGAGGTAGAGGACGAGCGCGAAGACACCAAGGAGCGCCCAGCGTCCAAGGCGGTCCCAGCGAATCCCGAGGGTACGGCGGGGAGGCATACCTGCCGCGTTCGTTCGACGCGGCAGGCGTCCTTCCTCTGCAACGAATGGATCAGGAGCGGAAGATCGAGCGACCGGGGTAGGTCGCGTCGGCCCCGAGGGCCTCTTCGATGCGCAGCAGCTGGTTGTACTTGGCGACGCGATCCGAGCGCGAGGGCGCGCCCGTCTTGATCTGGCCGCAGCCCGTGGCGACGGCGAGGTCGGCGATCGTCGTGTCCTCGGTCTCGCCCGAGCGGTGCGACATGACGGCCGTGTAGCCGTTGGAGCGGGCGAGGTCGATCGCGGCCAGCGTCTCGGTCAGCGTGCCGATCTGGTTGACCTTGATCAGGATCGAGTTGGCCGTGCCGGTGTCGATGCCCTTCTGCAGGCGCTTGACGTTGGTCACGAACAGGTCGTCGCCGACGAGCTGGACCTTGTCGCCGATCGAGTCGGTGAGCTGCTTCCAGCCGTCCCAGTCCTCCTCGTCCATGCCGTCCTCGATCGAGAGGATCGGGTAGCGGGCGGCGAGGTCGGTCCAGTACGCGGCCAGGTCGGAGGCGCTGAGCGTGCGGCTCTCGCCGGCCAGCTCGTAGTTGCCGTTCTTGTAGATCTCGGAGACGGCCGGGTCCAGCGCGATCGCGACGTCGGTGCCGGGCGTGTAGCCCGCGGCCTCGATGCCCTCGATCAGCGCCTGCAGCGCCGCCTCGTTGGACTCGAGGTCCGGCGCGAAGCCACCCTCGTCGCCGACGGCGGTGTTCAGGCCGCGCTTCTTGAGCGTCGCCTTGAGGTTGTGGAACACCTCGGCGCCCGTCTGCAGCGCCTGCGCGAACGAGGTCGCGCCGACCGGGATGACCATGAACTCCTGGAAGTCCACGTTGTTGTCGGCGTGCGCGCCGCCGTTGACGACGTTCATCATCGGCACGGGCAGGATGTGCGCCGACTCGCCACCGAGGTAGCGCCACAGCGGCAGGTTCTCTTCGACGGACGCCGCACGAGCGGTGGCGAGCGACACGCCGAGGATGGCGTTCGCGCCGAGGCGGGACTTGTTCTCCGTCCCGTCCAGCTCGATCAGCTTGCCGTCGAGGCCCGCCTGGTCGGAGGCGTCGAGGCCCGCGACCGTCTCGGCGATCTCGCCGTTGACGTTGCCGACGGCCTTCGTGACGCCCTTGCCGAGGTAGGCGTCGCCGCCGTCGCGAAGCTCGGTGGCCTCGAACTCGCCGGTGGAGGCGCCGGAGGGCACGGCCGCGCGGCCGTGGGCACCAGAGCGCAGCGTGACTTCCACCTCGACGGTGGGGTTGCCGCGGGAGTCAAGGATCTGGCGCGCGTGTACGGATTCGATCTGGCTCATCTCTCCAGCAGGGTACGGGCTCGCGTGTAGTAGCCGAGTTGCGCCTCCGTATCCAGCGCGTCCCACGCTTTCCCGTCGCGCTTGGCGATCTCCTCCGCCGCCTGGACCCGCTCCTGGAACCGGTCGGCGGAGGCCCGCAGCGCGAGCTCCGGGTCGACCTTGAGCTTGCGCGCCACGTTGATCGCCGCGAACAGCACGTCGCCGACCTCGTGGAACGTCTCCTCGCGCGTCTTGGCCGCCTCCAGCTCCTCCAGCTCGCCCGTCACGCCGTCGTAGGGCACGTGATCGAAGTCGAAGCCCGTGGAGGCCGCTCTGCGCTGCGTCTTGAGGGCGTAGAGCGGCCCGGGCAGGTTCTCCGGCACGTCCCCGAAGATCCCCGGCTCACGGCCGTCCTCGCCCTTCTTGATCTGGTCCCAGTTCTTCAGCACCTCGCCCGACGAGTCGACCTCCACCTCGCCGAAGATGTGCGGATGCCGGCGCACGAGCTTCGCGTGCGCGTGGTCGGCGACCTCCGCAAGCGACCCCGTCCCCCGCTCCTCGAGCAGCAGCGACAGGAAGTGCACCTGGAAGAGCACGTCGCCGAGCTCGTCGACCATCTTCGCGTCGTCGCCCGACTGCGCAGCGGCGGCCAGCTCGTACGCCTCACCGACCGTGTGCGGCACGATCGAGCGCTCGTCCTGCTCGCGATCCCAGGGGCACTCGCGCCGCAGCTTGCGGGTCAGCTCGTCCAGACGCGCGACGGCGTCACCACCAGCGGATTCCATGCGCCCGAAGGCTAGTGCCCCGAGTGGGAGACGACGAAGTACTGCTCGGGCCCGAAGGTGTCCTCGCGCACGCGCACGATCCGGCCACCGTGGGCGCGCTCCCAGCGCGTGATCGCCGTGGCGCGAGCGAACGCCAGGAGGGCGACGCCGAAGAGCAGGGCGACGGTGAGAAAGAGGAACGGCGGGAAGATGAAGGCGACACAGGCCGTGCACAGCGCGGACACGAAGGCCATCGGTACCCGCCCGAGCAGTTGCCACCGGGTCGGCGGACGCGTGTCGGCCGGGAGCGGCTCGGCCCTGGCGAGCGCGCGGGCCTCCACGCGGAGGCGCCATACCGTCGATGCGAGCAGGACGGCGACCACGACGCCCGCCAGCCACAGGTAGTCCGCGCCGGTCGTGAGCGCCACCACGAGCACGCACAGGCCGACCAGGCCCTCGACCACGCCCTCGAGGCGCAGCTCCTTGGCGGCAGGCCAAGCGGTCACGTGCGCTCCGCCCGGCGAGACGCGATCAGGCCGTACGCGAGCAGCGGCAGCCCGAACGCCAGAGTGAGCGCACTGCTCAGTCGTTGATCCTTGACCACTGCCGCGCAGCTTAAACAGAAAACGCCGCCCCGAGGGACGGCGTTCACGCTGAACCTATGAAGGTCGGATGATCGGGGTGGGGCGGAGGGGCCGCCCCACCTTCGAATGACTAGGAGCCCTCGGGCACCGTGCCGGTCACCGACGGGGTCGGGGTGGCCTTCGGGCCGTTCTTGCAGTCAGAGGTCTTGTAGCCCTCGGAGCACTCCGTCTTTTCCTTCCAGCGAGCGGTGAAGTCCTTGACGAACGTGTCGAGGGCCTTCTGCTGGTTCTGAGACTGGAGCGTCTGCTTGATGGTCTCCTTGGCCTCGGCGAGCGTCTGCTGCGAAGCGGCGGTGACGTTCGTGACCGTGAAGACGTAGTAGCCGTACTGGGTCTTGACCGGACCGACGAGCTCGCCCTTCTTGGCGGAGAAGACGGCGTCGTCGAGCTCCTTGTCGAGCGTGCCCTTGGCCTGGGCCGGGAGCTTGCCGCCGGAGGCCTTGGAGGTGTCGTCGATCGAGTACTTCTTGGCGACCGCGGTCCAGGAGTCGCCACCGTCGAGCGCGGCCTTGGCCTTGTCGGCTTCCGCCTTGCCCTTGGTCAGGACGACGCGGAGGTCACGCTTCTCGGGCTGCGCGAAGCGCGCCTTGTTCTTGTTGTAGAAGTCCTGGATCGCCTTGTCGGAGACCGTGTCCTTGCCCTTGACGACCTTGTCGCGGATCTTGTTCGACAACAGGTCGAGCTTGACGCGCTGCAGGATGTCGGCCTCGGTCTGGCCCGAGGTGGCGATGAACTTCTTGTAGTCCTCTTCCTTGGGGAAGGACTGCTTCTTCTGCTCGTTGAAGGACTTCTTGACCTCGGCGTCCGTCACCTTGACGTCCAGCGAGCCGGCCTCGCCCTGAATCCACTGGAACGAGATCAGCAGCTGCATGACCTGGCTGCGGAGCTGCTCGTACTCCTGCTTGCACTGGGTCTTGAGCTGGTCGTCCGTCACCTTCGGCTGACCCTTGGCGGGCGCCGGCGTCGCCTTGCGCTTCGCGGCGATGCACTTCTTGTAGTCGGCTTCAGGGTCCGGGACGGCCGCGTTGGCCTGGCCCGTCGACTTCGCCGCCACCGTCATCCAGTGGGTGAATTCCTTCTTATCGATGGCTTCACCGTCGACGGTGGCCACGGCGTTACCGGGCACACCACCACATGCGGCGAAGGTCGCCCCAACGCCGACAACGGCGGTGAGGCTAAGAGCGATGCGAGCAGCCTTGATCATGTTGTCCTGAGAAGGGGTTCGTTGGACGTACGGTATTGCCGAGGCAGAACCGCCCGGCGCAAGCGAGGAAATTGACCTTCTCCCGGCTGGGCATGGTAGCGGCGGGTTCTGGGTACCCGACATCTTTTGACTCGACCTTTAGGCAGCTACGTAGACACTCAACAAAGCGTCGGCTGCCCGTACTACTGCGGGGAATCTCTCTGACGGATCGTCAGGGACGCGAAGTGACAGCTGCGAACGCCCCGCCTCGTAGTTCGCGCCGGGCAGGATCTCCCGCAAACGGCGCGCGGTGGCGGCGTCGAGCTCGATCGGCGTGACCGCGAGCCGGCCCTGCTTGAACGACACCGCGGTCGCCCCCGCACGGCCGAGCTTGATCCGCGCCTGCTGGAGCGTGATCAGGTTGTCCAGGGGGTCAGGGATCTCACCGAAGCGGTCCTCGAGCTCGGTGCGCAGCTCCATCAGCTCGCTGTTCTCGCGCGCGCCCGCGATGCGACGGTGCACATCGACCTTCGCCTGCTCGTACGGGATGTAGTCCGCGGGGACGTACGCGTCGACGTTGATGTCCAGACGCACCGGCTCGGGCGGCTCCGCACCGTCCTCCTCCGGATCCATCGCGCGCACGGCCTCGTCGAGCATCTGCATGTACAGCTCGAAGCCGAGCGCCGCGACGTGGCCGGACTGCTCGTCGCCGAGCAGGCTGCCGGCGCCGCGCAGCTCGAGGTCGCGCATCGCGACCTTGAAGCCCGCGCCCAGCTCGGTGTAGTCGCTCAGCGCGCTCAGGCGATCCGCCGCCTCGGGCGTGAGCGCGGCGGCGGACGGATACAGCAGGTACGCGTAGGCGCGCTCGCGCGAGCGGCCGACGCGGCCACGGATCTGGTAGAGCTGCGACAGGCCGAAGAGGTCCGCGCGGTCGACGATCAGCGTGTTGGCCTGCGGGATGTCGATGCCCGACTCGATGATCGACGTCGACACGAGCACGTCGGCCTCGCCGCGCAGGAAGGCCATCATCCGCTCTTCGAGCGTCTTCTCGTCCATCTGCCCGTGCGCGACGGTGAACGTCATCTTCGGGCACAGCGAGCGCAGCCGCTCGGCCGTCTCCTCGATGTCGTCGACGCGGTTGTGGAGGAAGAACGCCTGGCCCGTGCGCGCGATCTCGCGCTCGAGCGCCTGCTTGACCAGCTGCTCGTCGTACTCGCCGACGTACGTCTTGACGGGGCGGCGCCCCTCGGGCGGCGTCTCGATCACGGAGATGTCGCGCAGGCCCGCGAGCGACATCTGCAGCGTGCGCGGGATCGGCGTCGCGCTCATCGAGATCACGTCGACCTTGAGCTTGAGCTGACGCATCAGCTCCTTCTGCTTGACGCCGAAGCGCTGCTCCTCGTCGACGATCAGCAGCCCGAGCTCCTTCGCGCGCACGTCGCGCGAGAGCAGGCGGTGCGTGCCGATCAGGATGTCGACCTTGCCGTCAGCAAAGCGCTTGACGGCGTCGCGCTGCTCGGCGGCGGAGCGGAAGCGCGAGACGTGCTCGATCTCGAACGGCTGGTCGCGCAGGCGCTCGGCGAACGTGCCGTAGTGCTGCTGGGCGAGGATCGTCGTCGGCACGAGCATCAGCACCTGCTTGCCGTCGCTCGCCGCCTTCACCGCCGCGCGCAACGCCACCTCGGTCTTGCCGTAGCCGACGTCACCGCAGATCAGCCGGTCCATCGGCCGGTCGGACTCCATGTCGGCGATCACGTTGTCGATCGCGTCGCGCTGATCGGGCGTCTCGCGGTACGGGAACGCCTCCTCGATGTTCCGCAGCTCCTCGGAGAACTCCGGGAACGCGTGGCCGCGGCGGCGCTTGCGCTCCGCGTAGAGGTTCAGCAGCTCGCCGGCGAGCTCCTGCGCGGCGCGGCGGGCGCGGGCCTTGACCTTGTCCCAGCGCGTGCCGCCGAGCTTGGACAGGGTCGGCGCGCCGCCGTCGGCGCCGAGGTAGCGCGAGATCTTCGCCAGCTGGTCGACCGGCATGAAGACCTTGTCGTCGCCCTGGAACTCGAGGTTCAGGTAGTCACGCGTCGTGCCGGCGACGGTCTTGGTGTCGAAGCCGGCGAAGCGCGCGACGCCGTGGTCCTCGTGGACGATGAAGTCGCCGGTCCGCAGGTCCGTGAAGCTGCGCAGCAGGCCGCGGCCCTTGCGCGTGGGCCGGGTGGAGGCCTTCTTGCGGTGGATGAGCCGGTGCTCGGGGAAGGCCGCGAGCTTCAGGCCCGGCGCCACGAAGCCGTCGCGCAGGTTGGCCTCGGTGAAGATCAGGCCCTTGCGCGCGCCGTTCAGCGACGCCTTGACGCGATCCAGGTTGTACGCGGCGCGCTCGGCGGCGCCGATCTGCGGCCAGGCGACGACGGTCGTGTAGTCGCTGCGGACGAGCTTCTCGAGCTCGGACTCCGCCTCGCCGAGGTTGCGCGCGGCGAAGTCGGCGGCCTGCCCGCGGATCTCGATCGGCTGGTCCTGCGAGATGCTCGAGAGCCGCACCTGCGCGCGCTCGGCGAGCGCGGCGTTGATCGTCTTCGGGTTGACGTAGAGGTCGCGCGCGTCCTGGTCGTCGAACGCCGTGCAGACGTCCTCCCAGTGGTCGCGCAGCGTCGGCTCGACGTCCTCCTCGGCGGCGACGATGATCTGCGTGCGCTCCGGGATCACGTCCAGGAGCGCCTGGAACTGGTCCACCGGGAGCAGCTCGGCGATGTCCGGCCGGTCCTCGGGCGCGTCGGACGCGGCGATCTCGGCCATCTCGCGGTGCTCGGGCGCGAGCTCGGCCGCGGGCGAGATCTCGACGCACTCCGTCTCCCCCAGGCTGCGCTGGGTGAAGGTCGAGAACCAGCGCAGCGCCTCGATCTCGATGTCGAAGAGGTCCACGCGCACGGCGCGTTCCTCCGTGGCGGGATAGACGTCGAGCAGGCCGCCGCGGATCGCGAACTGCCCGCGCTCGTCGACCTGGTCCACGCGCTCGTAGCCCGCGGCGACGAGCTGCTGCGCCGTCTCCTCCAGGTCGATCAGGTCGCCGACGCGGAGCATGAAGCCGTGCGGGCGCAGCTTCGGGTCCGGGACCTTCTCGGAGAGCGCGGTCGCGGAGACCACGACGACGGGCTGCTCGGAGCCCTCGGGCGTGTCCGTGAGCGCGTCGAGCGCCGCGACGCGCAGGCCGACGAGGTGCGGCGGCGGGGTGAGGTGCGACTCGTAGGCGACGCCGCGACTCGGGTAGTACCGGACCGGGCGCGGGTTCAGCCACGCCTTCAGGTCGGACGCGAGATCACGCGCGGCGCGGTCGTCGCCGACGACGATCAACGCGGGGCGCTTGGCGTCCTGGTCCGCGAGCGCGGCCACGACGAACGGGCGCAAGGACTGTGAGACGAACGCCGTCCCGCCTTCGCTGGCCAGCTGCGCGGCGGCGGGATCATGTTCGAGATGGCTTAGAAAGCTCCGGAGCAACCTCTCCAGGTTAGAAGGGCTATAGTTTCGGTCCTGTTGACCAAAACTGTGTTCGAGCTCTTCGGGGAGCCAGTCTCCTGGGCCGAGCTGTTCGGCTTCATCACCGGCATCGCCTGCGTGGCGCTCGCCGTCGCCCAGCGGATCGAGACGTTCCCCGTCGGCATCGCCAACAACGTCTTCTTCGTGATCCTGTTCACGGATGCTCGCCTGTACGCCGACGCGGCGCTCCAGTTGGTCTACATCGCCCTCGGCGTGATGGGCTGGATCGCGTGGGCGAAGTTGAAGCCCCAGGGGCTCTCTGTGCGGCGCGCGGGGTCCCGGCTGCTGCTCGCGACCGCGGCGGGAGTCGGCGTCGCGACGCTCATCCTCATCCCGATCCTGCGCGCGGCGCACGGTGCGGCGCCCGGGTGGGACGCGCTGACGACGTCGATGTCGCTCGGCGCGCAGCTGCTGCTGAACCTCAAGCGGCTGGAGACCTGGTACGTGTGGATCGCCGTGGACGTGATCTACGTCCCGCTGTACTTCAGCCGTGACTTGAACCTGACCGCGCTCGTCTACATCGTCTTCCTCGCGTTGTGCATCCAGGGATGGAGGCAATGGCGCACCGTCACGGTCTAGTCCTCGGCAAGTTCCTGCCGCCGCACGGCGGGCACCACGAGCTCGTCGACCACGCGCTGGAGCGGTGCGACCGGGTCACGGTGCTCGTGCTCGGGTCGGTGACCGAGCGGATCCCGCTGGCCCTGCGCCGCGAGTGGATGCGCGCCCGGCATCCCGCCGCCCGCGTCGTGGCGGGCTGGAACGAGCTCCCGATCGACTTCGAGGACCCGCACGTCCACGACCTGCACATCGCGCTGATGGAGCGGCTGCTCAACGAGCCGATCGACGCCGTCTTCACCGGCGAGGCGTACGGGGACATGCTCGCCGAGCGCTGGGGTGTCGAGCACGTCTGCAACCCGCGCTCCGGCCTCATCTCCGGGACGCAGGTGCGCGCCGATCCCGCCGCGTTCTGGGACCAGCTGACGCCGCCGGTCCGCGCGTACCTGTGCCGGCGCGTGGTGATCACGGGCGCGGAGTCGACGGGGACGACGACGCTCGCACGCGCGTTGGCGGACCGACTGGGCACGAGCTGGGTCCCGGAGGTCGGCCGCGAGGTCACCGAGCAGCGCGGACTCGAATACACGTGGACCAACGCGGACTTCGCGATGATCGCCCGCCGCCAGCAGCGCAACGAGGACCGGGCGGCGTTGACCTCCGGCCCGATCCTCGTCTGCGACACCGACGCGCTCGCCACCTGCATCTGGCAGGAGCGGTACCTCGGCCGCTCGACCGCGGACGTGGAGGCGATCGCCGCCTCACGCACCTACAACCTGACGGTGCTCACCGCCGACGACATCCCGTTCGTGCAGGACGGGTACCGCGACGGCGAGCACATCCGCGGCTGGATGACTCAGCGCTTCCGCGAGCGGTTGCGCCAACCCTGGATCGAGGTCCGCGGCACCGTCGACGAGCGCGTCGAGGCCGTGCTCACGGCGCTGTCGTCGAGAGCGTGAAGGTGACGGTCGTGCTGTAGCTGCCGGTGCGGAGCGGGTCATTCGCGCCGACCGACTGCTTGAACGTGATCAACGACTTCGCCGCCGTCACCGGGCCGGGCCAGAAGCTCGGGGCGATGTCCACCCGCAGCGGCTGCGGAAGGGAGAACGCGCCGTTCTTCAGGTGGCCGGGCTCGGAGACGGAGAGCGTCGCGTTGCCGGCCGTCGAGAGGACGGTCGCCTCCGTCGACGCCGTGTACTCCTTCTCCACGCCGGGGAGGAACGTGCCGAGCGACGGGGCGGTGCCGAGGGTCAGCTCGAGCGCGCCGCCGACCGCGCCGCCCACGTTGCCGGTGACACCGGTCACGGCCGCCGTCGACGGCGTGACCGCGCCGCTGCCGGCGAAGCTGACCTTGGCCGCGCCCGGGGCCGCGACGCAGCCGCCCTTGCCCGTCGTGCGCTCGACACCGTCGACGAGCAGCGTCTTGCCCGGGAAGCCCAGGTCGGTGTGCTCGCGGTTGACGAGGCAGACCTCATTGTCGTGGCGCAGGATCGTGGACGGGGCCGGGATGCCGGCCGCGGCGACGATCAGCTCGGGCTGGTTGGTCTGGACGCCGTCGGCGCCCATGGCGCGGGCGCGGTGGAACTCGTTGACCTCCTCGGCCTCGCCCGCGTCGTACGCGTGCGGCATGACGACGCCGCAGTTGTCGTGGATGGCGGCGATCGACTCGGCGTCGTACTCGTCGCGGCGCGAGCCGAAGACCGGCGCGACCTTCGCGATCTCGTACATCAGGAACGACGGCTCCCAGCGATCGCGGTTGTAGATCATGCGCGCGCCCGGGGCAGCCGACCAGATGTTGATGTCGGCCGAGTTGAAGATCGACTTCGCGACGAGCCCGTACTGCTGGACGAGCTCCGCCACGCCACGCGCGTTGCGGATCTGCTTGAAGTCCAGCTCGACGCCACCGCCGACGCGCTTGGCCAGCGCCAGCACCTCTTCGAGCGAGGCGACCTGCGAGCCGTCGTACGGGCCGCCCGTCCAGGGCGCGTAGTCGGCGGCGTTGAGCGCGCGGACCTCGTCGTAGGTGAGCTCCGTGACGTTGCCGGTCCCGTTGGTGGTGCGGTCGACGGTCGAGTCGTGCAGCGCGACGAACTTGCCGTCCTTGGTCTCCTGGATGTCGACCTCGACCAGCTCCACGCCGAGCGCGAACGCGTACTCGTAGGCCGCGAGCGTGTTCTCGGGCGCGTACGTGAGCGAGCCGCGATGGGCCGAGATGATGGGGCGCTCACGGCCCTTGTCGGGCGTGCCGACGTTGGTCCAGCGGGCCGGCTCGGCCGTCTGGTCACACGCCGGGAGCTGGACGATCGGCGTGCGCTCGGCGATCAGCGCGCGCATGCCGATCACCTGCGGGTCGTCGGACGGGGGCGGAGTCGTCTGCGCCTGCGCCGCGGCGACGGGCATCGCGAGCAGCGATGCCGCCACCGTGAGGGCGAGTCTGATGTTCATGGCCGCATCCTTCGCGGAGACGGCGGGTCATCGGGTGAAGATCTAGTTGGCGCGTCGGGCGAGCAGGTTCAGCCTGACGTAGTTCGCGCGGACCGGAGCGTCCATTTTCTCTAGGACCGCGTCCACGAACGGCGCGCGCTCGTCCTCGGACAGGCGCTCGAGGTGCGAGCCGAGGATCACGGTCGTGAAGTACTCGCGCGGGTCCGGCGGGTCGACCGGCCACGGCTGCAGCCACGTCCAGATGTCCGTGAAGCCGGCGCGGGCCAGCCGCTGGGTGGTCTCCTCGGGCGCGGCGAAGTTCCACGGGCCGGGCCACCCGCGCAGCGCCGGGTGGTCGACGGCGTCGATCGCGACCTGCACGTTGGCGATGTTGCCCGCGCCGCCGCACTGCACGGCGAGGCGACCGCCGGGCCGCAACGCGTCGTGCAGCCGGGTGAACAGCCGCTCGTGGTCGCCGATCCAGTGGAAGGTCGCCGTCGAGAGGATCGCGTCGAACGGCTGCGTCACGGTCAGGTCGAGCAGGTCGACGGCGAACGCCTCGACGCGGTCCCCGAGGCGCTCACGCGCCTGGTCGACCATCGCCTGGCTGCCGTCGACGGCGATCACGGTGCCGTTCGGGACGCGCTCGAGCAGCGCCTCGGTCACGCGGCCGGAGCCGCAGCCGGCGTCGAGGACGCGCTCGTCGCCCCGGAGGTCCAGCCGGTCGATGACGTCCCGCGCCATCGCCAGCTGGGGGTCGGACATGCGGTCGTAGGAGGCGGCATTCCATTCACGGGGCGGCATACATATGTACGTTATCGCATACGCGCGTTACTCGACGGACGGCGTGGGCGTGGGCTTCGGGCCGTTGGCGCAGTCGCTGGTGCGGTAGCCCTCGGCGCACTCGGTCTTCTCGCGCCAGCGTGCGGTGAAGTCCTCGAGCCACGCCGTGAACGCCTTCTGCTGAGCCTCGGCGCCGAGCGTCTGCTGGATCGTCGGCTTGGCCTCGGCGAGCGTCTGCTGCGTCGGCGCGACCATGTTCGTCACGGTGAAGACGTAGTAGCCGTACTGCGTCTTGACCGGACCGACGAGCTCGCCCTGCTTCGCGGAGAAGACGGCGTCGTCGAGCTCCTTGTCCAGCGTGCCCTTCGCCTGAGCCGGGAGCTTGCCGGCGGAAGCCTTGGACGTGTCGTCGATCGAGTACTTCTTGGTCACGGCCTTCCACCCGTCCCCGCGCTCGAGCGCCGCGTGTGCACGGTCGGCGGCGGCCTTGTCCTTCGTCAGCACCACGCGCAGGTCGCGCTTCTCAGGCTGCCCGAAGCGAGCCTTGTTCTTGGCGTAGAAGTCGCTGATCGCCTGGTCGCTGACCGTGTTCGCACGCTTGACGACCTGGTCGCGGATCTTGCCACCCAGCAGCTCCGAGCGGACACGAGCCTTGACGTCGGCCTCGCTCTGCGTCGTCTGCTTGAGGAACGCCAGGTAGTCGGACTCCTTCGGGAAGGCCTGGCGCTTCTGCTCGGCGAACGCTCTGTCGACCTCGGCCTTGGTGACCTTCACGTCACGCGCCTCGGCCTCGCCGTCGATCCAGCGCAGGGACACGAGCAGCTGCACCACCTGGCCGCGCGCCTGGTCGTACTCCTGCTTGCACTGGGTCTTGAGCTGCTCGTCGGTGACCTTCGGCTGCCCCTTCGCCGGGGTCGGCGTCAGCTTGCGCTTGGCCGCGACGCACTTCACGTAGCCCGGCGCGTCGAGCGGTGGCGGCGACGGCTGCCCCGCGGAGCGCGAGACGACCGTCATCCAGTGCTGGAAGTCCTGCTTGGTGATCGGGTCACCGTCGACGGTCGCGACCGAGTTTCCGGGCACGCCGCCGCACGCGGCGAGCACGAGGCACGCCGCGCCGAGGGGGAGGAGCTGCTTCATTGGCTGAGAGAGGAGAAGGGGTTGGAGGTGCAGGACCCCGCGCGCAGGAGCGCTTCCTGTGCCGAGCACGGCGGGGACGAGGCGGGCGCCGAGGGCGCGATGGTCGTCCCGCGCGGGACGAGGGCGAAGAGGGCGAGCGTCGCGGTGGCGACCGCGACCGCGAAGAGGGCGGGCGGGCGCCGGCGACGCGCCGCGGTGCGCCGGCGGGCGGCGGACAGTAGCTCCGCCTCGAGGGCGTGTTCGAAGCTCATATCCCGCTCTCCAGTCGCTGCCGCAGGCCGGTGAGCCCGCGGCTGACACGTTTGCGGATGACGGACTCGGTCGTCGCGGCGCGGCGGGCGATCACGGCGTAGTCGTCCTCGTCGAGGACGCGGGCGAGCACGGCCTCCCGCTGATCGGCGGGGAGCGCGGCTAGACCTTCGCGCAGGATCGGCGAGGCCGCGTTCGCGGTGGCGAGCGCCTCGACCCGGTCCAGTGCCTCGTCGGTGAGCGGGATCGCCTGCATCCCGAGCCGCGTGCGGGCACGATCCTCGACGGCGCCCTTCTGCGTCGCGTGGGCGAGCTGCCGGCGGGCGATCCCGTACAACCACGCGATTGCGGGACCCTTGTCCGGACGGTGACGATGCGCGCCGCTCAGCGCAGCCGCGAACGTCTCCGCGGTCAGGTCGGCGGCGGTCTCCGCGCAGCGCGTGCGACGGGCGAAGTAGGCGAGCACGCCCGCGACATGGCGGCGGTAGAAGACCGCGAACGCCTCGGGCTGCGCCTTCGTCGCCGCGAGCAGGTCGTCGTCGGAGCGCACATCCATTCTGCAAAGGACTTAGTCACCGCGCGACGGCTTGTGACCTAAGGATTCGATTAATCCCACGGGCGCCGTGCCCGCTGTTCTTCGTCCTGCTGGCCCCCACGGCCGGCGCGACCGTCACCGCCGTGCCCGAGCCACCCTTCCCGAAGGGCACGTCGAACACCTTCTGGTTCCGGCGTCGCGGTGCCGGGGCCTGGCGTGGCCGTGCTGGTCGGCGCCGGCCCCGGCGTTGCCGGGCGTCGGCGACCCGCCCGGGGTGGGAGTCGGCGTGCTGCCGGGGCCGCGCGGCACGAGCGGCGGCGGCTCGGCCTGCGCCACGCCGGTGACCGGCGGGCCGG
>NZ_JAPDDP010000052.1 GCF_027587195.1 Solirubrobacter phytolaccae
ACCGCCGTCGCCGGCGCCCTCCTCGTCGCCGCGCTCGCGGTGTCCCTGGACGGCGGCAGCTCGGCGCTGCCGCTCTCGCTGCTCGGCGCGGCCACCGCGGGCGCGTCCGTGCGGCAGGCCCAGGCCGCCGCGAGGGCCAACGGGACCTGCACGACGAAGATCGCGCGCCAGTCGAAGGCCTCGGTGAGCACGCCGCCGATCGCCGGGCCGGCGGCCGTGCCGATCAGCGCCGCGCCGAGCCACCAGCGACGGCCCGTGGGGGATGCACCGGCCTCGAGGACCTGGAAGGCGGTCAGCAGGGCCGCCGCCGCGCCCGCCGCCTGGACGGCGCGGAACAGCAGCATCAGCCACAGGTTCGGGGCGAGCGCGCAGCCGATCGAGGCGGCCGCGAAGACGAGCAGGCCGGCCGGTCCGGGACGAAGCCCACGGGCCGGCCAGAGGCATGCGGCGAGGACGAGCGCGTAGACGCCGACGATCGCGGCCGCGCCCGTGATCGTGGTCTCGAACTCGACCAGGATCGGCGGGAGCGCGAGCGCGACGATCGACGCGTCGGCCAGCGCGAGTGCGGCTGCGATCGCGACAAGCGCGCGTCGGGTTCCGGCCATTGGCCGGAGAGCTTATTCGCGGTGCTCGTAGTGCAGGATCGCCAGCTCCATCGCGACCTTGGACGCGCCGTTGCCGTTCGAGCGCCGTTCGGCCGCGCGCGACTGGATCTCCCGCGCACGCTCGACGGTCTCGCGCAGCAGCTCCGCGATCTCGCCGGACCCTTGCTCGTCGAGCTCCAGTGGGGCCCGCAGGACGACGCTGGACGGGCTGTCGAAGCCCCCCGCGTCGGCGGCCGCGGTGACGCTGCCGAAGATGTGCTGGAGGTTCTGCCCCAGGATCCCCCGGCGCGCCGAACGCGGCAGCTTCTGCCAGTCGGCCTCGCTGAACCAGACCGTGGTCACGGCCCGGTAGAAGTGCTCGAGCGCACCTCGTCGCGGCTCGGTGCGTACGAGCTCGATCGCCCCGAGGTCGTTCAGCAAGCGGATGTGGTAGCTGACCCGCCCCAGGGGCAGGTCCAGCTCACGCGCCAATTGGTTCGGGCTGGCGGTCCGCCCGTCGAGCATGCCCAGCAAACGATGTCTGAGCGGATGCGAGATCGCCCTAAGCAGCGATTCGTCCAGCTCACCCGATCCCTGCGCCGGGTGCAGTTCAGCTTCGGCCATTGCTACCTCCAGAAGACGTGGATCAATCTACGCCTCCCGACACAAAAAGTCATCAAGCTGTCAACTTCGCATGGCGTTTTTGCTCTGAGCGGGAACTTCGGATTCCTAAAGCGCCGCCAGCGCAAGTATTTCGCTGGCGCTAATTATGTTGACGACGCGGTCCGCTACCGCGAGCGAAGCTTCGGTTCCAGGCACTCGACAGACCCCGAGCGTCGGCATCCCGGCACTGCGCCCGGCCCGCACACCAGGGCCGGAATCCTCGACGACGACGCATCGTTTCGGTTCGATTCCTAGCCGCTCGGCAGCGAGCAGAAACATGTCGGGCGCGGGCTTGCCGCGGGAGACCTCGTCGCCGGCAATCGTTATGCCGAACTCGAGTCCGACGCTCGCCAGCGTGTGATCGAGCCGCTCACGCACCGAAGAGGAAGCAACCGCCATCGGCACGCCGGCCGCGCGCAGCTCCGCCACCGCCTCCAGCGCGTCCGCGAACGGCTTCAGGTGTGTGGCGTAGAGGCCGAACAAGGTCGCGTGCAGCTCGCGCTGCAGCGTCTCGGCGGCGGGGATCGCGACGCGCTCGGCCATGAACGCGTGGGTCCGCTTGTAGGTCGTCCCGAGGCACGCCTCGAGGTCTGCGTCGGTGACGGTGTAGCCGTAGGGCGCGAGCGTGCGGCGCCACGACTCCCCCGAGAGCGGCTCCGAATCCACCAGCGTTCCGTCGCAGTCGAAGATCACTCCGATCAAGGCGCGAGAGCCTAGCCTTCGGGCTCAGCGCGGGAGCCGTGCGGCGAGCCACTCGGCGAGCGCGCCGTCGGCCTGCTCGAGGTGGGCGCGGTCGACCGTGGCGCCCGCGCCGACGAGCGCTTCGGCCACGCCCACGTAGTCGCGACCGTCGAGCGCGTGGTGCTGGGAGCCGTGGGCGGCCCAGCCGAGGTCGACCGGTCGCGCGCCGTGCTCCAGCAGGAAATGCGCGAGCGCGGGGTCCCCCACCCAACTCACGTGCTCGAGCAGCGCGCCCTCGGGCGACCCACCGACGACGCCGCGGAAGTCCGGCCCGAGCAGCTCGACCACGCGCGCCATCCGGCCACGCAGCGCGGCGAGGATCACGACTTCCTGCTGGTCGACGTCAAGCGCGCGTGGCAGGTCGTCGCGCAGCTCGGCGACGGCGCGGTCGGCGGCGTCGACCTCGGTGTTCGCGCCCAGCTCCGCGAGCGTGCGCGCGTTGTCGCTCTGGCCGCGCAGGACGGCGTGCTGGTAGGCGGTGCGCAGCGGGACGTCGCCGCGCCACGTCTCTCCCCCACGGTGCTCGAGGTCGGCGCCGTGCGCGTGCAGGAGGCGCAGCGTCTCGGGCCCGCGGCCGCGGCGGACCGCGAACGGGAGCAGCTCGCGCGGGTCGGCACCCGCGGCCAGGAGGACCTGCGCGTGCTCGATGCGGTCGTGGTCGAGCGCGTGCGCGAGGACGATCGGCTCGGGGACCGCGCCGAACTCGAGGACGAGCTTCAGGCAGGCGGCGTCGGGCGCCTCGGTGGCGTGGTAGGCCGACTCGCCGTCGTTCGGGTTCGCGCCCGCCTCGAGCAGCGCGCGGGTCAGCTCGGGGTCGTGGCGGACGCCCGCCGCGCCGTAGAGCGCCGGCATCTGGCCGTACTCGTTCAGGAAGGTGGCGTTCGGGTCGGCGCCGCGGGCGAGGAGATCCCGCGCCAGCGCCGTCGTGTCGAAGACGCTGAAGCAGGCGTACAGGAGCGGGGCGCGGTCCAGCGGGCCGCCGGGGGCGTTGACGTCGCCGTCCCACGCGCGGCCGGCGGTGAGCCGCACCCAGCGGTCCTGCGCCACCTCCGGATGCTCGGCGAGCAGCGCCTCCGCCCGGGCGCGCCGGCCCGACGTCGCCGCGCGCAGGACCTCCTCCACAATGCCGAGCATGCGCGCGATCGTAATCGAGGAGAAGGGCGGGCCGGACGTCCTGCAGGTCCGGGACGAGCCGGAGCCGACGGTGGGCGACGACCAGCTGCTGGTGCAGGTCGAGGCGGTGGGCGTCAACTACCGCGACGTGTACGAGCGTGAGGGCCGCGGCGCGGCATACGGGAACGCGAAGCTGCCGCTGATCGTGGGGGCCGAGGGCGCGGGGACGGTGCTGCGCGGCGCGGGTTCGTTCAGCGAAGGCGACCGCGCGGGCTGGGTGGCCGCGCCCGCGTCGTACGCGGAGCGCGTGGCGGTGCCGTTGGACGCGGCGATCCCGGTGCCGGATGGCGTGACGTCCGAGCAGGCCGCGGCGGTGCTCCTGCAGGGCATGACCGCGCACTACCTCGCGTACTCGACCTATCCGGTGGCCGCGGACGACGTGGTCGTCGTGCACGCGGCGGCGGGCGGCGTCGGGCTCTTGCTCACGCAAATGGCGAAGGCGCGGGGCGCGCACGTGCTCGCGACGACCTCGACCTCGGAGAAGGCTGACCTGGCGCGCGGTGCCGGGGCCGACGAGACGCTCGGCTACGACGGCTTCCGCGAGCGGGCGCTGGAGCTCGGCGGCGCGCACGTGGTCTACGACGCGATCGGCGCGACGACGTGGGAGGACTCGCTGGCGTCACTGCGCGCGCGTGGGTTCCTCGTGCTCTACGGGATGGCGAGCGGGCCGGCGCCGGACTTCGACCCGCAGCGGCTGCAGGCCAAGTCCCTGTACCTCACGCGGCCGGGGCTTCCCGCCTACACGGCGACGCGCGACGAGCTGCTCGCGCGTGCCGATGCCGTGCTGGGCTGGGTCGCGGACGGGAGCTTGGACGTGCGGATCGGGGAGCGCTACGGACTGGAGGACGCGCGGCGCGCGCACGAGGACCTGGAAGCGCGGCGCTCGACCGGAAAGTTGCTGCTGATCCCGTAGCGACGTATCAGGGCGTGGCGTCGTCGCTCTGTTCGGACGCATGACGACGTCAAGCCCGCTCATGGTACGTTCGCGCCTCATGGCTGAGGTCGCCCTCTTGGTGCGTCGCGCCGCGGACGGGGATCGTGCCGCCTGGGACGCGTTGGTGGACCGCTACAACGGGCTCGTCTGGTCCGTCGCGCGGTCGCACCGGCTGTCCACGGTGGACGCCTCCGACGTGGTGCAGACGACCTGGCTCCGCCTGGTCGAGCATCTGGGCCGCCTGCAGGACCCTGAGCGCGTCGGCGCCTGGCTCGCCACGACGGCGCGCCGCGAGTGCCTGCGCACGTTGCGTCACTCCGCCCGGATGGTGGCCGTCGAGGAACCACCGGAACAGGTCACGGAGCCGCAGCTGGACGCCGCGTTGCTGGTGGAGGAGCGCGACCGCGCGCTGTGGCAAGCCTTCGGCGGGCTCTCCGAGCGCTGCCAAGGGCTGCTCCGGCTGCTGGTCGCGGATCCGCCGCCGAGCTACGACGAGGTGTCAGTCGCGCTGGACATGCCGATCGGGAGCATCGGTCCGACCCGTCAGCGGTGCCTGGAGCGGCTCCGCGGGCTGGCCGAGGGCGAGGGCGTCACCACCACTGACACCTCTGGAGGGAACTGAGCCATGGACGATCTGGAAGCACGCCTGCGGGCGGTGGTCGGCCACGTCGACCCGGTGCCGTCGCTGGTCGACGAGGCCGCGCGGTCCGCGTTCGGCTGGCGCACGATCGACGCGGACCTCGCCGAGCTCCTGCGCGACTCGGCCGACGAGGTCCTCGAAGCGGGCGTGCGCGGCCCCAGCGGCGCGCGACAGCTGTCTTTTGAGTCTCCGCGACTCGGGATCGAGCTCGAAGTGGTGGACATCGGGCCGCGCGAGCGGCGGTTGGAGGGCCAGCTGCTGCCGCCCGCCTCGGCCGTCGTGACGATCGAGCGGCCCGGCGAGGACTCCGTGTCCGTTCAGGCCGACGAGCTCGGCCGGTTCGTGCTCGAAGGGCTCCGCGCGGGCGTCGTGCGCCTACACGTGCTGCTGCGCGGCGCGCAGATCGCCGTGCCCTGGACGACGATTTGAACGGCGACGTCAACGGCTGAGCACACCGCTGGGCGTTCCCCCGTTGCGTATGGCGAGGGCCGACCGGGGGCGCGGTCGGAAACTGTCCCCACAGGACACTTTGCGACCGCACCCCCTACACGCTCGCCGCGCCCTCGGGTCTGGTCAGCCGTTGCCGTTCCCATAGGCTCCGTTCGTGCTCTCGGTCGCCGAGGAGGCAGTGCGGCTGGCGTCCGCCGATGCGCGCGCGGCGCGGCGGGCGGCGGCGTCCGTGGTCGCCGAGACGGTGGACGTGGAGGCGCGGTCGGTCGCCGAGCGGGCCTTGGGGCTCGCGGCGGTGGAGCTCGGGGACGTGGCCGCGGCCGTGGTGCACCTCGAGCGGGCGCGCGAGCTGGCGCTGGGCGGCGGGCTCGCGGGCCGGGCCGGCGAGGCCGACATGTCGCTCGCGCTCGCGTTGACGCTGGTCGGCGACACGGCGGGCGCGTTGTCGGCGCTGGACCGGGCCGAGCCCGCGCTCGACGGGCACCTGCGCGCACGCGTGCAGGGTCAGCGCGCGTTGATCCTGCAGAAGCTCGGGCAGCTGGACGAGGCGCTCGCGGGCTACCGGCGGCCGCTCCGCGCGCACCGCGCGAGCGGGGACGTGCTGTGGGAGGCGCGGCTGCTGTGCAACCGCGGTGTGTTGCAGGTCTATCGCGGCGCGCTGGCCGCCGCCGAGTCGGACCTGGCCCGCGCCGAGGAGCTGCACGAGTCGATCGGCCAGGCCCTGGCCGCAACGCAGGTCCGCCACAACCGGGGCTGGCTCGCGGCCCGCAGCGGCGACGTGCCGCTCGCGCTCGCAAGGTACGACCGCGTCGAGGTCGAGTACCGCGCCCACGACGTGCCGCTCGCGCTGCTGCTGATGGACCGCTGCGAAGTGTTGCTGTCCGCGCGCCTGGCGGCCGAGGCGAAGGCGAACGCCGCCGCCGCCGTGACCGAGCTGGCCGCCGCGGGCCTCGCCGCCGACCTCGCCGAGGCCCGCCTGCTCGCCGCGCACGCGGAGCTGCTGGTCGGCGACACGGCGGCGGCCCGCGAGCACGCACGCCGAGCCGACACAGCTTTCAGTCGCCAGCACCGCCCGGGTTGGGCCGCGCTGGCACGAGCCGCCGCGGCTGAGGCCGCCTGGATCGAAGCCACCCGCACCGATGCCGATCCCGCGACGACGGGCGACGGGATCGGACCGGCGGGGCCGGACGGCACACCGCGGCCAGCGACGAGCGGCGAGGTCGAGACGGCAACGGCCGGCGGCGAGACGGGGTCGGCGACGAGCGGCGAGGTCGAGACGGCAACGGCCGGCGGCGAGACGGGGTCGGCGACGAATGGCGAGGTCGAGACGGCTCCGGCCGGCGACGCGACGGGGTCGGCGACGACCGGCGAGGTCGAGACGGCGACGGCCGGCGGCGAGACGGGGTCGGCGACGAGCGGCGGGAACGAACCAGCGACGGCCGGCGACGCGACGGGGTCAGCGACGAGCGGCGGGAACGAACCAGCGACGGCCGGCGACGCGACGGGGTCAGCGGCGAGCGGCGGGAACGAACCAGCGACGGCCGGCGACGCGACGGGGTCGGCGGCGACCGGCGACATGACGGGGTCGGCGACGACCGGCGAGGTCCGGCGGGTGCGGCTGGAAGCGGCGCTCGGCGCGGCGCAGCGGGCGGTGCGGGCGCTGGAGCGGGTCGGGTGGGACGTCGAGGCGCTCGATGCGCGGCTCATCGCGGGGCGGGCCGCGCTGGAGCTCGGGCGGCCGCGGACCGCGCGGCGCTACCTCGAGCTCGCGGCGACCGGAGGGGACCGCGGGCCGGTCCAGGTGCGCACGCGGGCCTCGCACGCGGCGGCGTTGCTGCGGCTCGCGCGGGGTGACCGGCGTGGAGCGAGCGCGGCCGTGGCAGCCGGGTTGCGCGCGCTCGAGGCGCACCAGATGACGCTCGGAGCGACGGAGCTGCGGGCGCACGCGTCCGGGCACGGCGAGGCGCTCGCGACGCTCGGGCTGCGGCTCGCGGTCGAATCCGGCTCCGCCCAGCGCGTGCTCGCCGCCGCCGAACGACGACGCGCCGCCGGGCTGATGCGGCGGCCGGCGCGACCGCCCGACGACGCGGCGCTCGCGCGTGACCTCGAAGAGCTCCGGCGGGTGTCCGCCGCGCTGGAGGCCGGACTGCGCGACGGTCGGCCCGAGACGGAGCTGCGCCGCCGCCAGGCCGCGCTCGAACGGTCCGTCCGCCGCCGCGCGCTCCAGGCCCGCGGAGAGATGCGCGCGGGCACGACGACCGCCGCGCGAGTGGGCGGCGCACGCGTGGGCGTGAGCGCACGCGGCGACAGCGACGACGCGCGGGGCGGCGAGGAGGCGCGGCGCGACGAGCGCGGTGCCGGGCGGGGCGGCGGCGGCGGGATCGTGGCCGCCGTGGTGCGACGGGAGACCGCGAGCCACGTGGCGTTGATGGCCGACCTGGAGCGGATGCCTTCGTTCGACGCGGTGGTCGCGGCGCTCGGGAAGCGGGTGCTCGTGGAGTTCGTGGCGCTCGACGGGGTGCTGTTCACGGTGACGGTCGTCGACGGGCGGGCCAGGCTCAAACGGCTGGGCAGCGAGGCGGACGTCGCCAAGGAGGTGGCGAGCCTGCGGTTCGGGCTGCGGCGGCTCGCGACCGCTGCGCCGGGAAGTCGCATGGCGCAGGGGATGGCGGACGTGGTGGCGACGGTCGCCCAGAGGCTCGACGCGCTGCTCGCACTCGACTCGACCGCCGCTGCCGGCGACCGGCCGCTCGTGATCGTGCCGACCGGGGAGCTGCACGCGCTGCCGTGGTCGATGCTGCCGAGCCTCGACAAGCGGCCGGTGTCGGTCTCCCCCTCGCTGCGGCTCTGGTACCGGGCGGCGTTCGCCGGGCCGCTGCCGCACCGGCCGCGGCACGTGCTCGTCGCGGGCCCGCGGCTCCCGGCGGCCACCGAGGAGATCGAGGCGCTCGCGCGGCGTCATCCCGAGGCGACGACGCTCACGCACGAGCAGGCCACGGTCGCCAACGTGGCGCGGGCACTCGACGGCGCCGACTCCGCGCACGTCGCCGCGCACGGGCGGTTCCGGGACGACAACCCGCAGTTCTGCAGCCTCGAGCTCGCCGACGGGAACGTCACGGTCTACGACCTCGAGCGGCTGCATCGCCTCCCCCAGCGGATCGTGCTGTCCTCGTGCGAGTCCGGGCTGTCCGCGGTGCACGCCGGGGACGAGCTGATGGGCTTCACGGCCGCGGTGTTCGCGCTCGGGACGAGCACGGTGATCGCCGCGGTCGTGCCGGTCCCGGACGAGGCGACGAAAGGCCTGATGCTGGCCCTGGACGAGGCGCTGCAGGCCGGCGCCAAACCCGCCGAGGCGCTCGTGAAGGCCCGAGCTAAAGACGCCTTCATGAGCGTTGCCGGAGCGGCGTTCGTCTGCTTCGGCGCGGGCTGACTACCCTTCGCAAGCGTGAAGACGAAACCGCTCCGCTCGACGGTTGAACTCATCCTGACCGTCGCCGTGGCGCTGTTCTTCGCCCTGACGATCCAGGCGTTCGCCGTCAAGCCCTACCGCATCCCGTCCGAGTCGATGGTGCCGACGCTCCAGGAGGGCCAGCGCATCCTCGTGAACCGGTTCTCGCACAAGATCGGCGGGGACCCCAAGCTCGGGGACGTGACCGTCTTCACGCCGCCGCGCGGCACGGACGAGCGCGAGTGCGGCAACGCGGGCCAGGGCCCGTTCTACAACGGCGGCGCCGAAGCGCGCCAGTCGTGCGCGAAGCCGACCGCCGAGAAGTCCAAGACGACGTTCGTCAAGCGCGTCGTCGGGATGCCCGGGGACACGATCGCGGTCTCCAACGGCCACGTGATCCGCAACGGCAAGCCCGTCAAGGAGTCGTTCGCGTCCGACTGCTCGGACTCGTCGTGCAACCTGAACCCGATCACGGTCCCCGCGGGCCACTACTTCATGATGGGCGACAACCGCGGCAACTCCGAGGACAGCCGCTTCTGGGGCCCCGTCCCGCGCGACTGGGTGATCGGCAAGGCGGTGGCCACGTACTGGCCGCCGAAAGAGATGGGCGGGGTCTAAAGGGTTCGGCGGGCCCTCCCCTAGGGGGATCCCCGATGCGCGCGGCCCGCGCGCAGTCCACGATCGGCGCATGCTGATCACGGACCGATCTTCCGCCGCCGTCGAAGCCCTCCGCAACCGCCTCCACGGCGAGGTCTACGGACCGGACGACGCCGGCTACGACGAGGTCCGCCGGCCCTGGAACCGCGCGGTCGAGCAGCGCCCCCTCGCGGTCGCGTTCCCGCGTACCGACGCCGACGTGGTCGCCCTCACCCACGTCGCCCGCGAGCACGGCCTGGAGCTCGCCCCGCAGGCCACGGGCCACGGCGCCGGCGCGACCGGCCCGCTCGAGCACACGGTGCTGGTCAGCACGAAGCACATGCGCGGCGTCCGGATCGACCCCGTCACGCGCACCGCCCGTGTCCGCGCCGGGAACGTCTGGGGCGATGTGACCGGCCCCGCCGCGCGCTACGGCCTCGCCCCGCTCGCCGGCAGCTCGGCCACCGTCGGCGTCGTCGGCTACACGCTCGGCGGCGGCACGGGCTGGCTCGCCCGCGCGCACGGCTTCGCCTGCAACAGCGTCACCGCGATCGAGATCGTCACGGCCGACGGCGAGCACGTCCGCACCGACACCCGCACCGAGCCCGAGCTGTTCTGGGCGCTGCGCGGCGGCGCGGCCTGCACGTACGGGATCGTCACCGCGCTCGAGTTCGAGCTCTACCCCGTCGAAGAGCTGCACGGCGGCGCGCTCGTCTTCCCCGGCCACCGGGCCGAAGGGATCTTCCGGGCGTGGCGTGACTGGACGAAGACCGTCCCGGACACCGTCAGCTCGCTGTGCCGCCTCGTGAACCCGCCCGGCGGCGACCCGGTGGTGCTGATCGAGGTCGCGGTCGAAGGCGACGACGCGATCCTCGCCCCGCTGCGCGCCCTGCAGCCCGTCGCCGACCTCATCGGCCCGATGACGCCCGACCAGCTCACCGACATCCACAACGACCCGAAGGACCCGAGCCCCGGCGCGCACGGGCACCGGCTGCTCGGCGAGCTCTCCGACGGCGCGCTCGACGCGCTCGTCGCCCACGCCGGAGCCCCGCTCGTCTCGGTCGAGCTGCGGCACATGGGCGGCGCGATGGCCCACGGGAGCGTCTGCCACGGCGCGCTCAACGACGTGCACGCGTCCTACTCCCTGTTCGGCGTCGGGATCGCGGGAAACGCGGAGGCCGCGATGGCCGTCGACGCCGCGCTCACGCGCCTGACCGACGCGCTGGAGCCCTACGACGCCGGCCGCGCGCTGCTGAACTTCTCCAGCGGCCCGGCGCGCTTCTACGACGGCTTCACCCAGCACCGGCTGCGCGCCCTCAAGGCCCAGCTGGACCCCGAGGGCGTGTTCGCCGGCCGCGGGCAGACTCCATAGGGAGCCTGCCCGCGCGCGAGATGCTTACGGGTTCGTGGTGCTCAGCGTGAAGGTGAGCGTCTTCGAGTACGTGCCCGTGCGCAGCGCGTCGTTGGCGCCGATGAGCTGCTTGAAGGTGACCGGCACCTTCTCGTTGGACGTCGGCGCGGTCCACGTCTTGACGACGCCCAGGCCCTGCAGCGGCTTGGGCAGCGCGAACGTGCCGTTGACCAGGTAGCCCGGGTTGGCACCGGTGTCGGCGACCGTCAGGGTCGCGTCACCGGCCGTGGAGATCACGGTCGCGTCGGTGGTGGCCGTGTACTCCCGCTCGACGCCCGGCGTGAACGCGCCGAACGTCGCCGGAGTGCCGAGCGACAGCGCGAGCGTCGCGGGAACCGTGCCACCGACGTTGCCCTCGGTGCACAGCGACAGGTTCGCCGTCTGGCCCTTGTCGACGAGCACCGTCTTGGAGTCGACGACCGTGCCGTCCGGCTTCGAGCACGTGAGCGTCCAGCTCTCCTGGTAGTAGCCGCTCGGGCCGGGGACCATGCCCTCGGCGCGGTACGGCGGGACCGGGCGCACGGACGGGTTCACGTGGAACTCGAACTTGCCGCTGGCCGGGACCTGCATCCACGACTCGAGGTGCGTCGGGATCGCCTGCGGCTGGTTGAACGTGACCGGCGTGGTGTTGTTGCGGATCGTCGCCGTGTACAGGTTGAAGTCCTTGGTGACCTTCAGCGTGTAGCCGGCCGGCGCGGTGCCGTTGATGACGGAGTGGCCGGCGGAGATCGTCGAGTAGACGAGCGACTGGTAGAAGGCGTCACGCATCGCGTGGCCGCTGTACGCCGTCTTGATGTCCGCGGCGGCGTCGGCCGGCACGAAGCCGGTGTAGTCGCCCGTGGTGCAGTTGACGTAGTTCGGGGCCTTGCCGGCCTTGTTGGTGGCCGAGGCGCGGTTGCAGGTGCTCGAGCCGCCGACGGTCTCGGGCGTCACGGCGAAGCCGCGCGTCGCGTAGTAGGACCAGTCGATCGTCTCGCCCGACGTCTCGTAGTCGTGCGCCGAGTCGCGGACGTTCGTGTAGCCGTTGTTGGTGGCGGCCGCCATCGCGACGGAGAGGCCGCGGATGGAGTCCAGGTCGGCGGGGAGGCCGGCCGCGACCTCGAGGCCGGGGTAGAAGAACGCGTGCGAGTTGTTGTGGTTCGTGAGCAGCGCCACGACCTGGTTGTTCTTCACGATGTCCATCGTGTTCTGGACCTCGGGCTCCGAGCCCGGGCCGAGCCCGCGCGCGGCGAACGTGACGCCGATGTTCGAGCCCCAGCCGAACGGATAGTTGCGGTTCATGTCGACGCCGGTGGTGACGCACGTCGAGCCCGCGGGCGGCGCGGTGATGCCGCCGCAGTTCGCGCGGCGGTTGCGCACCCAGCCGTCGACGTTGACCACCGGGATGACGATCAGGCGGACCTTGTCCAGGAGGGCCTTGACCTTCGGGTTCGTCTTGGACGTGTTGATCACGTCGTAGATGAACTCGAGCGTGTGCTCGCCGGCGGCCCACTCGTCACCGTGGATCGAGCCCATCATGAAGTAGACCGGGCGGCCGTCGTACGCGGAGACGTTGTTGGCGAGCTCGATGTACTTGACGTCGCGACCCTCCACGCTCTTGCGCGGCAGCGTCTTGAGCGTGACGAGCGTCGGGTTGGCGGACGCGAGGTTCGCCAGCTCCTGGTTGATCTGGTCGTAGGTGCGGTAGCCGAAGTTGTCGGCGGCACCGACCGTGTTCGAGACCACGCGCCCGGACGGCATCGTGGTCAGCGGCGCGAGGCCGAGATCCCGGAACGCCGTGACGGCGGCTTCGACGTTCGGCTCCGCCGACGCGACGGCCGGCATGGCACACCCGGCGATGGCCGTGACCGCAGCAGCGGTCATCAGCTTGTTTCTGAGCGACATGGTCCCCCTCTTCAGAGCACCGCGCCTGGACCGCGCGTGCAGATTTGGCGAGCAGAACCTATGCGCCACCTAAGGGACAATCAAGGCGTTGGGCGCTGGGAAACCTCAACACGCGTCGGCGTCGACTGCCACGCCAGGTACGCCGTCGCGCCGTCGAACGCGACCGAGGGCTGGTGCGGCTCCTGCTCGGGACCGCTGACGTCCTCGGGCGCGCCGAAGGCGGTCCCGTCGAACGGCACGGCCCAGATCCGGTCCTTGGCGGCGACCGCGACGACGGCCTTGCCGCCCGCCGAGGTGGCGAGGTCGCCGAGCCCGATGTCGGCGAAGCTCTGGTCGGGCGCGACCGGCGCGATGGCCTGCGGCGCCCCGATCGAGCGGCCGTTGACGAGCGCGGCCTTGATGGCGTCCGAGCCGGAGAAGACGACCATGTTCGGCGCGGCTTTGACGCCGACGCCGCCCGCGATGTCGTTGTTGCCGTACGTGTCGAGCTGCTTGGGAGCAGCGAAGCCCCGCGTGGCGGTGCGGGCCGTGGCCCAGGCGGAGCCCTTCGCGGCCTCGCCCTCGCTGATGCGCTGGTCGATCCAGCCGACGACCGCGCGCCGGTCGTCCCCCAGCGCGACGCCGAGCTTGAGCGCCGCGTCGGTCTTGCCGAGTGCCTTCACGGCCGACAGCCGCTCCGAGCGCGCGTACCAGTACCGCGCCTCGATCGTGCCCGCGCGATCCCAGACGGCGAGGATGTCGCCGCCGGCGTTGGTCGCCACCGCGACCGAGCGGATGCTGCCGCGGCCGGAGAGCTTCTGCGTCGGCTCGAGCTTCGCGCCTTCCTGGCGCACGAGGTACACGGAGCCGGGCCCGAACGTGCCGAACACGGCCGCTCCGGGGGCCGCGGCCGCCCGAGCACCGCCGGTCTTGGGCCCGCGCAGCGACGTACGCCACTGCCCGTTGGGGCCGGACGCCTCGCCGACGAGGACGCGCTCCTCGCCGTTGGAGCCGACATAGAGCGCGCGCTCACCGCCCGCGAACGCGCCGTAGGTGGTGTCGAAGCCCTTCGCGCCCGGCCAGTCGACCGCCTGGGCGGAGCCGTCGAGCGGCGCCTGCAGGACGGGGCGCGCGAACGACGCGCCGGGCCCGTTGAACGCGACGGTGCCGGCACCGCCGGCGAAGAGGACGTGCGGCGCGGAGGTCGCTTCGCTGGACACCGAGACGGGAGCGCTCCACGGCGGCGCGGCCTGCGCGGCGGCCGGGAGCGCGAGCGCCGCGACGGCGGCGGCGATCAAGGTCTTGGGGAGGTGCATGGCTCTACAGCTAACGACGCCCGATGAGTGCTCGCGCTGCCCCTCAGCCGGACACGCGTGTCCGGCTGGCCGTACCCGTTGCCGGATCCCGGCGTCCTCGGCATCGTGTTGACTGTGCGGCGATGGTCCGGTTCCTCGCAGCGTTGGCGCTGCTGCTCGTGCTCGCGCCGGCGGCGCGGGCCGCGTCCACTCCCGTCACCCCGCCGCCGCCCGAGCACCGGGCGGACCCGTCGCTGACCACGTACGTCCAGCGCTCCGGCCCGTTCAAGCTCGGCCCGTACGCGACGCTGAAGACGTCCGCGAAGGTGCAGCCGCCGGAGGTCGCGGGCGCGATCGTGGGGATGGACGCGCGGCTCGTGGACGCCGACGGCAAGGAGCTGCCGCAGTACGTGGCGATGCTCCATCACCTCGTCTTCACCAACGGCGGCCCGGACGGCGAGCGGCGCGACCCGATGTGCCCGAAGAAGACGACCCGCGAGCGCTTCTTCGGCACGAGCGAGGAGCTGCGCGCGCTCACGCTCCCGCCCGGCTACGGCTATCCGACGACCCCGGCCGACCGGTGGAACGCGCCGATCATGGTCATGCACCACCGCGGCGGCTTCCAGGAGTTCTTCCTCGAGTACCGCGTGACGATCGACCCGCGCCCGGTGACCCCGGTCACGCCGTACTGGCTGAGCGTGATCCCGTGCTCGCCCGACCCGCAGTGGTCGGTGCCCGGCCGGGGGAGCAAGGAGCACCGGCGCTCCCGCATGTACGCGATGCCCACGGCGGGCCGGATCGTCGCGGTCGGCGGGCACCTGCACGGCGGCGCGAACGACCTCATCCTCAGCCAGCCGGCGTGCAAGCACCGCACGCTCGTGACCAACACGCCGTTCTACGCGCCCGCGAGCGACAAGCTGTACGCCGTCAAGCCGCTGCTGCACGAGCCCGACCCGAAGGCGATCAGCTGGTGGCAGTCGCCGACCGGCTACGCGTTCCGCAAGGGCGAGGACCTGAAGGTCACCGCGGTCTACGACAACCTGCGCCCGCACACGCGGGTCATGGGCATCAGCCACGTCTACGTCGCGCCGCCGCTCCCGGGCGCGCCCGACGTGCGCTGCTCGGCCGCCCCACCCGACGCGCAGCAGCTCGGCGCGCAGTTCGAGGGCCCGCGCACCACGCCGCCGACGGTCGGCCTGACGCTCGCGCGGGTCGGCAAGGACGGCCTCGCGCGGTCGACCACGACCGCGGCGGGCACGGCGCGTGAGATCGAGGGCGAGTCGGCGACCGTGACCGTGCGCGACTTCCGGTTCAGCTCGACCAACCTCGTCGTCGGGCGCGGCGCCGTCGTGCGCTGGCGCTTCCCCGACGACGAGCAGCACGACGTCACGCTCGCCGACGGCCCCGTCGGCTTCGCCTCACCGTGGCTGCGCGACGGCGGCGGCTACGGCAAGCGCTTCACCGAGCCGGGCCGCTACCTGCTGATGTGCTCGCTGCACTCCGCGTACATGTCACAGGTGGTGACGGTGCGCTCTACACCGCCACGACCGCCCCGCCCCGACGGGGATCCCCGCCCCCGCTGAACGAGCCCTTGCCGTGGTGGCGCTCCGCCGCCTGGCAGCCGCCGAAGAACAGGTTGCGCTCGCGGAAGCGCACCATCGTGCGAGCCACGACGTCCTCGATCCCCGGCTCGGCGTAGACGAGGCCGTCCTCGAAGTGCAGGCGCGGCGCGTCGACGGCGGGCTGGGCGTCCATCCCGTGGTCGATCGCGTTGACGATCACCTGCAGGATCGCGGAGCGGATCCGGTTCGAGCCGGCGCTGCCGACCACGAGCTCCGGACGGCCGTTCTCGAGCACGATCGTCGGCGCCATCATCGACGGCAGCCGGCGGCCCGGCGGGTGCGTGAACCAGCCCGCGGGCGACAGGTCCTGCTCGCCCATCATGTTGTTGACGTGGACGCCGGTGCCGGGCACCACGAGCCCGGAGCCCTCGCCGTTGGTGGTCGTCACGCTGCACGCCCAGCCGTCCGCGTCCATCACGGAGACGTGCGTGGTCGAGCCCAGCCGGGAGCTCATGAACGAGTCGGTGAAGCCCGGCTCGTGCAGGTGGTCGAGGAACGCGTCGGTGCGCTCGGCCTGCGCGGTCTCCATCGCCGCCACGAGCGCGGCGCCGTCCGGCTTGCTCTCGCTGCGCTGCAGGAGCGCCAGCGCGTAGGCGATCAGCAGCCCGCCCGCGCTCGGCGGCGGGTTCGTCAGCACGTCGCGGCCGTGGTAGCCGACGCGGACCGGCTCGCGCGGCAGCGTTCCGTACGCCGCGAGGTCCGCGCGGGACAGCGTGCCGCCGCGCTCGAGCACCCAGTCCGAGACCGCCGCGCCGATGTCGCCGGTGTAGAACGGCGCGGCGCCGTCGGTGGCGAGGCGCTCGATCGCGTCGGCCAGGTCCGGGTCGCGCACGACCTCGCCCTCGCGCGGCGCGCGCCCGTCCAGCTGGTAGCGGGCGCGGGACTCGGGTGTGGCGAACGCGATCGGCCCCAGCAGGTCGAACAGCAGCGCCTGGGTGGCGTTCATCGCGACGCCGCCGCGGGCGGCCGCGATCGCCGGTGCCGCGAGGTCGGAGAGCGGGACGCTGCCGAAGCGCGCGGACGCCTCCGCGATCCCCGCCGGCACGCCGTAGACGCCGCACGAGGACGCGCCGATGTGGAAGACCTGGACGGCGTCGCCGAAGTCGAGCACGACCGCGTCCAGCGGCGCGCGCTCGCCGTTGGAGGGCGAGGCGACCATGAAGTCGAGCAGCACCGGCTCTCCCCCGGGCGGCGCGACGAGCATGTAGCCACCGGCGCCGAGCCCCGTCAGGAGCGGCTCGGCCATCAGCGACATCATCAGCGCGGCCAGCGCCGCGTCGACCGCGTTGCCGCCGGCGCGGAGGATGTCCGCGCCGGCTTGGGCGGTGAGCGGGTGGCCCGCCGCGACGACTCCGCGGCTAGCCACGCTCAGCCCTCAACGGTGTTGAGGGCGGATGATCGGGGTGGGGCGGTGGGGTTGTCCCGGCTTCAAAATCTCGGGATGAACTCAGGAACGTCGACGTCGGTCGGACGCTGGGAACGCTGGGCGGGTTCACGCTCACGCGTACGGGTTACCCGCGGTTCGCCCGCGGGCTCGCGAAACGAGCCGCGATCGGACGCGGCCGGCCGCGCCGCCTGCGTCTCGTAGCCCGTGGCGACGACCGTGACCCAGACCTCGTCCTCGTCCAGGTTGTCGTCGACCATGGCGCCGAAGATGATGTTCGCGTCCGGGTGCGCGGTCTCCTGGACGGCGCGAGCCGCCTCGTTGACCTCCCACAGCGACAGGTCCCGGCCGCCCGTGATCGACAGCAGGATCGCCTTCGCGCCCTCGAGCGTCGTCTCCAGCAGCGGCGACGTGGTCGCCTGCGTGGCGGCCTCGAGCGCGCGCTTGTCGCCCGTGCCCATGCCGATGCCGAGCAGCGCGTTGCCGGCGTCCGACATGATCGTGCGGACGTCCGCGAAGTCGAGGTTGATCAGGCCCGGGAGCGTGATGAGGTCGCTGATGCCCTGGACGCCCTGGCGCAGCACGTCGTCGGCGACGCGGAACGCCTCGACCATCGACGTCTGCTTGTCCAGCACCGACAGCAGCTTGTTGTTCGGGACGACGATGAGGGTGTCCACCTCTTCGGCGAGCGCCTGGATGCCGGCCTCGGCCGCCTGCAGGCGGCGCGAGCCCTCGAAGCCGAACGGCTTGGTGACGATGCCGACGGTCAGCGCGCCGAGCTCACGCGCCACGCGGGCCACGACGGGCGCGGCGCCCGTGCCGGTGCCGCCACCCTCGCCGGCGGTGATGAAGACCATGTCCGAGCCCTTGAGCAGGGACTTGATGCGGTCATAGTCCTCCATCGCGGACGCGCGGCCGCGCTCCGGATCAGAGCCCGAGCCCAGGCCGCGCGTGATGTCCGCGCCGATCTGGAGCGTCAGGTGCGCCGAGGAGGACTGCAGCGACTGCGCGTCCGTGTTCAGCGCGAGGAACTCGACGCCGCTCACGCCGGCCTCGATCATGCGGTTGACGGCGTTCACGCCACCGCCACCCACGCCCACGACGCGCAGCTGCGGCTGGCCGACGCGCTCGTCGCGCCCGGAACCCCACGTGTAGTCCGTGGCGGCCGGCGGCGGCTCGTGCGCCGGCGGCTCCTCGGGCGGGGCCATCATGTCCCCCGGCACGTCCGTGCTGAAGGCGTGGCGCAGGCGCTCCTGCGGGGTCGGCGGCTGCACCGGGGTGACCCGCTCGGGCACCGACGGTTCCTCCCGCGGCTCAGGCACAGGCGATTCCTCTTGATTCATCATCGGCGACTGGGACGGGCCCAGCCCTTCCGTCTCGGTCTTGCGGAACAGGTTGGCCAACGGGCCTTCCCGCATGCTTGCCCGCTTGCCGCTACCCATTCGAGAGCACCTCCTTCGCCAGCCGGCGATACGCGTCTGCCGCTTGCCCAGTCGGGTCGTACTTGAGGACGGACATCCCCTTCACGGGCGCTTCCGCGAAGCGAACGGTCTTCTTGATGCGCGCCCCGAACACCCGGTCCCCGAAGTTCTCCTCCAGGATCTCGAGCGCTTCCTGCGCGTGCAGCGTCCGCGTGTCCACCATCGTGGGAAGGATTCCCATGATCTCGACGGTTGGATTGAGGTTCTCGCGGATCATTTCCAGGGTGTGCTGGAGCTGTAGAAGCCCACGCATCGAGAGATACTCGCACTGCACGGGGACGATCACCTTGTCGGCCGCCGTAAGTGCGTTCACCGTCAAGAGTCCCAGAGAGGGCGGCGTATCGATGCACACGAAGTCGTAGTCGTCGGAAACTGCGCGGAGAGCCTTGTCCAAAGAACGTTCGCGACCGATCTTCATCGACATCGCGATCTCGGCGCCGGCGAGGTCGATCGAGGCCACTGCGACGTCGATCTCGCAGCGGTACGTGACCTCGCGAATCGGCATGTCGTGGACGAGCACGTCGAACATCGACTTGTCCAGCGTCTCCGGGTCGATGCCCTGGGACATCGACAAGTTGCCCTGCGGATCCATGTCCACGCACAGCACGCGATGACCCGCCTCGGCAAAGGCCGCGGCGAGGTTCAGGGTCGTCGTCGTCTTGGCGACTCCGCCCTTCTGATTGGCAAAGGCGATCACCTTGGCCACGGTCACACGCTCCGTTCGCTGTCGCAGGGGAAGCCCATCTCAGGCCCCGAGTTCGCCTCGCGGCGCGGGATTCCTCCCGCGCCGCTTGGCTATCTGTCCGGTGCGAGCGTTACGGCGTGGTGGTGCTGAGCGTGAACGTCAGCGTCTTGCTGTACGTCCCCGTGCGGAGCGCGTCGCTGGAGCCGATCGCCTGCTTGAACGTGACCGGCACCTCGACGTTCGAAACCGGACCCGTCCAGGCCGTCGTGCCCAGCTCGACCCGCAGCGGCTGCGGGAGGCTGAACGCGCCATTGGCCAGATGGCCGGGCTCGGACACCGTCAGCGCCGCGTCACCCGCCGTGGAGATCACGGTCGCCTTCGTCGTGGCCGTGTACTCGCGCTCCACGCCCGGGACGAACGTCGGGAACGCCGCCGGTGCGCCCATCGTCAGCGCCAGCGTCGCCAGGACGGACCCGCCGACCGGCGCGTCCGCCTTGGTCTCGACGGCCACGGCGACGTCCTGCGCCGCCGAGGACGAGCTCAGCGAGCGGCGCTCGTCGGAGGAGACGTAGCGCGCGCGCAGCGTGTGCGCGCCGCCCGACAGCGTCACCGTCTCGGTCGCCTTGCCGCGCAGCACCGGGATCATCGCGATCTCGGTGCCGCCGTCGAGCAGCTCGACGTAGCCGTTGACGTCGCGGTCGGCCGCGAACGCGGTCGAGTCGGCCTTGACCTCGACGTTCGCCGTCAGCGGCTTGCCCGCCACGCGCTCGCCCACGAGCGACAGCGTGGTGATGGTCGGCGTCGGATCGCCCAGCGGCGGCTCCGTGCCGGCTGCCCGCATCAGGCCGACGCCCAGCGAGACCGGCGAGGCGGTCGTGTCGCGGTCGGCGGTCGGCTCGAACCGCGCGAACACCTGCTGGATGTCGGTCGGGATCGTGCCCGTGCGGGTCGCGACGCCGTTGACGACCGGCACCGGCGTGCCGAGGGCCGTGCCGCCGTACTGGAAGAACTGCACGGAGCCGGCCAGCGACCGGTCGGAGACGCGCGCCGTCAACGTGTGCGGCTGGTTGGTGATGCGCGTGCCGGTGACGGTCACGGCGACCTTCGGGATCGTGATCGCGCGCGGCTCGGCCGGCGTCGAGCCCGCCGGGGCGATCTCGACCGGGATCTCCGCCGAGTAGCCGGAGAGGTGGTTCGTCCTGCCGGTCGATACCAGGACGTTGATCCGGTGCTTGCCGGCCGCCAGCGCCGTCGTGTGGATCGTCGCCTCGCCGCCTGAGTCCCCGGTGATGTAGCCGAACTCGGCGGACGGGTTCTCCGGCGTGTTCGTACCCACGATCGGCGTGCTCGTCGCCGAGCCGTTGACGCGCGTCGCGAACTGGAACGTGAGGTTCGAGCCCAGCTCGGCCGGCGTGTAGCCGCGCAGCTTGGCCTTGATCGCGAGCGAGCCGCCGGCGACGCGGTCACCCGTGATCGACACGACCTCGATCTGCGGCGCGTGCGGCTTCCACCCGATGAACACCGGGGTGACCTCAGACGACGACGAGAGGAACGTCTCGGGGTTGCTGGTGATGAACTCCGCGCGCAGGCTGCGCAGGCCGGCGGGCAGCCGTGTGCCGGGTCGGATCGTCACCTTCCCGTTGACGACCGGGAAGTTGGTGTCGAGGGTCCCGGAGTCCTCGTCCGGGAGGTTCGAGCCGCCGTTCCAGAAGCGGATCGTGCCCGTGGCGGCCGGGTCGCTGACCGTCGCGGTCAGCTTGAGGGCCTCGCCGTAGATCGTCGGCCCGGACACCTGCAGCGTGGTCGTTGTGGCGGTCCGCGGGCCCTGCAGCGGCGTCACGTCGACCTTCGTGGCGCTCGCGGAGCGCGAGGCGGTGTTCTCGGCGCGCACGTCGACCGTGTACCCATCTCCGGCGGGAACGCCCTCGAACCGGGTGCTCGTCCCCGTCACGAACCGCGGCGAGCCCGGAGCGTTGGTCCCGGACGCGGTCCTGGCCGTGACGTAGTAGCGCGTCGCGCGCTCGGCGGCGTTCCAGTCGACCTGGATCGCCCCCACCGCGGCGGTGGCGGTGAGGCCGCCGATGGCCCCGGGGCGCTCGGTCGGCGCGTCGAGCGTGACGTACTGGCCGTACGTCTTGCCCAGGCCGGTGTCGCCGGAGTCGGCGGTGAGCAGCACGCGGCTGCCCGGGCCGAGGTTCGCCGGCACCTCGGCGATGCCCTCCCACGCGCCGATCCGGGCCGCGTCCGTCAGGAGCTCCTTGACCATCTGCGGGTCGTGGGCCGAGTTGCCGTCCCACGTGTACAGCGCCCAGTTCTGCAGCGAGTCGCTCGTGTCGCCCGGACCGGCCGCGATCAGGTACTGGTCCTGCGCGTTCTTGGCGATGTCGCGGATCGAGCGGCCGCCGAGATCGAGGAAGATCGGCTGGCCGAGCTGCGCGTCGACCGCGTTCGACGTGAGCTTGTCGATGTTGTTCACCGGGAGGATGACGGCGCGCTCGATGCCGTCGGCGCCCGTGACCGTCGGCGCGCGCATGCCGAACCAGCCGGTCGTGGAGCTGCCGGGGGCCATCGTCAGCCCCTCGACGTTCCAGCCGTTCGGCGCGTTCGGCAGCACGCCAGGCCGCGTCGCCGTCTCGAACTTGAGCTTGTTCGCACCGAGGCCGTGGCCGTTGGTCGCGTCCCACGCGCGCCACTGGTCCCACAGGCGCGTGTAGCTGCCGGCGCCCGTGAGCTTGATCTGCTCACCGCTGCCCGACAGCGTCATGAAGGCGAGGAAGCGCCGCTCGACGCGCAACTCACCCGAGCGGTTGAGGCCGTGCGAGCCGGAGACGATGATCGTGTCGCCGTTGCGCACCGCGCCCTCGAGGTCCGCCTCGCCGCCGGGCAGGCCGGCCTGGAAGCTCTCGAGCCCGGCGCCGTTCTCGCCCTTCTTGAACAGGGTGAGGGCGTTGACCTCGTCGGACATGCCGAGGAAGAGGTCACCGCCGAGGTCGACGGCCGCCGAGATGTCGACCAGGTTCTCGTAGTAGTGGCTGGTGGGGTCGGGCGGTTCCGGGAAGACGCTGACCAGGATCTCGCGCGTCGTCTGCTCGCCGCCGGCCGTGAGCGTCAGCGTGACGTAGCTCCCGCCCGCGACGGTCGGCTCGAACGTGACCGTGCGGCGCGTCCCGGTGCCGGTGACCGTGATCGCGTCGTCCGGGAGCCCATCGGGGTTCGTGGAGCGGGCCGTCAGCGTCAGCTCCGACGAAGGCGTGTTCGGATCGGCGACGTCCACCGTCAGCGTCGTCGTACGGCCGGCGAACGCCTCCACGGCCTCGGTGGCCGGGTACAACCGCGGCGGCGTCGCGGGGTAGGGCGTCGCGTCGGCCGGGAAGCCGTTGCCGGGGGCGAACGTGAGGCCGGTGAAGCGGCGCTTGTCCGGCGCGTAGGCGATCGTCTCAGCGTCCGTGGTGGCGAGCGCGGCGCCGCTCTCGGCGGTGTCGACGACCTTCAGCACGCGCATCCCGTCGACCGAGGACGTGTAGACCTCGACGACGCCGGCGACGGCGCGCGCGGTCACGTAGTTGAAGTCGCCCTTGAGGTTGCCGCGCTGCGTCCACTGCCCGCCGCTGAGCGTGTACTTGTACAGGCCGCGCCTGTAGCGCGAGACGTAGGCGGTGTCCACGCCGGGCGTCGTGTCCGTGTCCACGAACGCGCTGTCGACCGAGCCGGAGAGGTCGATCAGCTGGGTGCGCGGCGGCGTCGTGGCGATCGAGCCCGTCGTGGGCAGGCCGCCTTCGAGGCGATAGACGCCGGTGCCGGTCGTGAACTGCAGCGCGCCGTCGACGAGGTCGATGGCGGGCGAGATCTCCCTGAGGGCGCTGATGCCGATCCGGGTGTTCTCGGTCTCGCCGGGCACGATCGTGTACAGCTCGCCGCTGTTGTGGAACCAGTCGCGCGTGCCGTCGACGGTCACCGCGCTGAAGTTGCCGGTGTTCTCGTAGCCGAGCGGGAGCCGGCTGCTCGAGCCGTCGGCGCCGACGTGCACCGCGACGTGCGACCGCTGGTTGATGAAGACCTGGGAGTTGAACGGCAGCGCGTTGGCCGTGAACGTCAGAAAGCGCCCGTCGGCGGAGCGCTTGAGCGCATGCTCGCGCATCGGCGCGATCGCCGTGTAGTTGTTCTTGGTGAGCGGCGTGACGCCTTCGGCCGCAACGGCCGGGTACTGCAGCCGGCCACGGTACGCGCCGTCGCCGGTGGCGTAGCGGTAGACCGCGATCTCGTCGGTGGCGCTGCGGCCGACGTCGAGCGGCGGGAGCGCGCCGCCGATCGTCAGGACGGCGAGCTCGTCCGGGACGGCCGGCCCGGCCTTCACCGGGTCGGCGTGCGCGGGTGAAGCCGAGGCGAGCGCGCCAACGGCCAGCGCCACCGCGAGCGAGAGCGCGCGTCGGCGAGCAGACGGATGGGACAAGGGAGAGCTCCTGAGTCGGTTCCGCACTTCAGGACCGGCTTCCTGCCGAGCCCTGCGGGGGACAACCGAACCCTTTCGCCCGCGACTCAGCGCGAGGTGACCGGCTCGTTGCCGATTGGTTGCGCGCGTGGACCGATTCGGCCCAGGAATGAGCGAATCAGGTCTTCGGCGGCCGGCAGGCCGGCGGCAGCAGCGGAGCGGACTCCGGGGAGACCACGAGCTTCTCGCCCGGGACGAGCTCGGCCTTGCACCACGCGTACGTGTACGTGTCGAAGTGGACGACCGCCCGGAACGGGTAGCCGAGCGCGCCGGCCATGTTGCGCTTGCCCGAGGAGATCGGGGTGGTCTGGATGAAGCAGTTGAAGACGCCGATCGGGCCGCTGGTCGGCGTGCCCTCGGCGCGTTCGCACGTCGGCGGGGCGGTGACCTGCTTGATCTCGCCACTCGCGGAGCGTGCCTTCGCGTCCGCGTACATGTCGGTCTGCATCTTGTCCATCAGCTGCGTCCGGGCGGCTTCGACCTCGGCGGCGCTCGCGCCGTCGGCCGGCCGCAAGGCGAGTCCCTCGCCGGTCTTCGCCGCCTGGGCCTTGTTGATGCGCGCGACGTTCTCCTGCCGCACGCGCTCCTTGAACGCGGCGTAGTCGGCCGCGTACTGGTCCTTGCTGGAGTCGATCCGCGGGACCATGATCGCGAGCCCGATGCCGACGATGACGGCGCCGACGAGGCTGTAGAGCCCGATCTTGCGCCACGGCACGGGCGGGATCCGGACGTCGCGCGGCGGCGTCCAAATATGCAGCCAGGCGCCGAGGATCTCGAAGGGGTTGGCCTTCTGCTCGGGTGCTTGCTGCACGTCGCACAAGATAATGCGTGCACGGCTGGACGCCCAATCGGCTCTTGCGCGCTTAACAGAAGGACACGTATCCTCGAAGGCGTGAGTAGCGATCCGCAGCGCCTTCACGAGCACGAGAAGCCGCGGGCCCCGAAGCCCGAGGAGCAGCGGGAGGACGCGGCCGCCCCGCTGCACAACCTCGTCTCCAACGTCGGCAACCGGGCGTTCGGCGGCGCGATCGCGGCCCGCCAGGGCGCGGGGATCACGGAGGGCGGCCAGGTCCACTCGTCCGTGCAGTCCAAGATCGACTCCACGCGCGGCGCCGGCCAGAACCTCGACGGCGGCGTGGCCAACAAGCTCTCGCCGCAGCTCGGCGACCTGTCGGATGTCCGCGTCCATACCGGCGACTACTCGAACGACCTCAACCACGCGGTGTCCGCGAAGGCGTTCGCGACGGGCTCCGACGTCTACTTCGGCAAGGACCAGTACAAGCCGGGCACGTCGGACGGCGACAAGCTGATCGCGCACGAGCTCGCCCACGTCGTCCAGCAGCGCGGCGCGCCGACCAGCGGGCCGCTGACCGTCTCGAATCCGGGCGACGCCATGGAGAACGAGGCGGATTCTGTGGCGGACAAAGTCTCTCAGTGACAGAGATCAGCTTTGGTTTCATCGACCGTCGCGTGATGGCGGCGGTCGAGCGCGTCGCGGCGTCCGATCCCGACCCGGGCGATCCGTTCCGGGGCCTGTACATCTCCGACGAGGTCGCGCTGCGGCTCTCGCACGGCGAGGGCGAAGGCTCGGTGGACTCCGACGGGCGACTGCAGGAAGTGGTGCGCGCGCTCGGGCTGGACCTGCTCGAGGCCGCCGTGCTCGCGGTGTGCTCCGCGACCGAGCTCAACCCGCGCTACGGGCGGCTCTACGCCTACCTGCAGGACGACGTCACGCGCAAGCTGCCGTCACCGCGCCTGGTCGGCCAGCTGCTCGAGGGTGAGGGGCTGACGCCCGCCGACGTGATGGTCGCGTTCGACGCGGCCGGGCGCCTGCGCTCGCTCGGCGCGCTGAAGCTGCTCGGGGACGCGCAGACGCCGCTCGCGGAGCGCCCGATCAAGATCGCCGACCGGCTCGCGGCCGTGCTCCTCGGCGGTCGCATGGACGAGTCGCCGCAGCCCACGCGGCTGCGCCTGATCGACATGCCCGCGCACGCCCCGGGCCGGGCCGAGGCGGTCGAGATGATTGCCGCGCTGCTGGCGCGCGAGTCGCACCTGCCGATCGTCCTGGCCGGACCGGACGCCGACACGCTGATCGCGACCGCCGTCGGCCGCCCGCTGGTCGCCGCGCACGTGCGCGACCTGACCGACAAGGACGTGATGGCCGAGGCCGCGCTGATCAGCGCGCTCGAGGACCGGCCGATGATCTTCGAAGGGCTGGAGGACGTCGAGCCGGGCGACCGCGCGCGGATCCTGCGGGCGATCGAGGCCCGGCCGGAGCGGACGGTCCTCGCCGCCCCGACGCGCACCGCGGCGCTCGCGCTCGGGGAGCGCACCGTGCTGCTGGTCGAGGCCGGCCCGCCGTCGTTCGCGGAACGCCGCCAGGCGTGGGCGGACCTGACCGGCGTCGCCGCGACCGAGGACGTCGCCGCCAAGTTCCGGCTCTCGATGACGCAGATCATCGAGGCGGCCGAGGTGGCGCGGCTGTCCGCGATCGCCCGCGGGGCCGAGGTGCCGGAGCTGAGCGACCTCGACGCCGGCGCGCGCCAGGCCTCCTCCTCCAAGCTCGGCGAGCTCGCCGCCCGCCTCCCGCCCGGCTACAAGTGGGAGGACCTCGTCGTCCCGCCCAAGCAGACGGAGCAGCTGCGGTCGATCAGCGCCTACCTGCGCCACCGCGACCGCGTGCTCAGCGAGTGGGGCTACGAGAAGACGGTCTCCCGCACCCAGGGCCTGAAGGTCCTGTTCGCGGGCGAGTCCGGCACGGGCAAGACGATGGGCTCGCAGGTGATCGCGGCCGAGCTCGGCCTGGAGATCTTCCGCGTGGACCTCGCGACCACGGTCTCCAAGTACATCGGTGAGACCGAGAAGAACCTGGACCGGATCTTCGGCGCCGCCGAGGGCTCGAACGCGATCCTCTTCTTCGACGAGGCCGACGCCCTGTTCGGCAAGCGCTCGGAGACCAGCGACTCGCACGACCGCTACGCGAACATCGAGGTCGCCTACCTGCTCCAGAAGATGGAGGGCTACCCGGGCGCGGTGATCCTCGCGACGAACTTCCGCCGCAACATCGACGACGCCTTCATCCGCCGCCTGGACTTCGTGATCGACTTCCCGTTCCCGGAGAAAGAGGACCGCCGGCGCATCTGGCGCAAGGTGCTCCCGCCCGAGGCGCCGCTCGCGGACGACGTCGACCTCGACTTCCTCGCCGAGAAGTTCAAGCTCTCCGGCGGCGCGATCCGCAACTGCTCGCTAGCCGGCGCCTTCGAGGCCGCCGACGACGACTCCCCGATCGGCATGCGGCACCTGGTCCGCGCGGTCGCGAACGAGTACGGCAAGCAGGGCCGCCTGACCCTGGAAGCCGACTTCGGGTCCTTCCACGAGGTCATCAAGGTCGGCGCCCGCGCGAACGGGCACTGACCCGCCATCCCCCGAACGGTCGGCGGAGGTCATGATGGCCTCACGCGTTGGTCACACGACGACGATTCGCTCGTCTCCCCTTGTAGATGGACCCGTTCGACCGCATGTATCTGCGCTACCGCGACCCGGTGCTCGGCTACTTCGCGCGGCGAGTGGGAGAGCCGGAGGTCGCAGCCGACCTGATGGCGGAGACGTTCGCGCGCGCGCTGGTGCACTTCCGCACCCGCCCGCCGGATGACCCTGCCAGCTGGCTGTTCTCGATCGCTCGCAACCTGCTGATCGACAGCGCGCGCCGGGGGCAGGTGGAGCAGTCCGCCCGGCGCAGGCTGCGCCTGGACCCGCTCGTGCTCGACGACGTCGACATCCAGCGGATCGAGGAGGTCGCCGAGGCCGCCGACCTGGCCGAGACGGTCAGGGAAGCGCTGTCGGCGAGCGAGTACGAGGCGCTGCGCGGCCGTGCCGTCGATGAGGAGTCCTACGCCGAGCTGGCGCTGCGTCTGCGCTGCTCGGAGGCGGTCGCGCGCAAGCGCGTGAGCCGCGCCATAGCCAACGTGCGCACGATGATGAGGGACGGGCATGAGTGATTTTCGGGATCGCTACGGCGATCAGCTCAAGCGGGCGCGCCAAGCGCAACGACGGCGGCGGTTCGGCGGACTGGGCCAGGCGCGGCTGCGGGCGCGCCGCTCCCCGCGGCAGACCATCGCGGGCGCCGTCGGCGGCGTCGCGCTGCTCGCGGCGATCGTGACGCTGGCGCTGACCGGCTCGGTGGCCGAGCGCCCGCCGTCCGCGCCGACCGACCTGATCGCGATCGCGCCCGAGAACGAGGCGCTCGAGCAGCTGGCCGGCGTTACGCCCGACGAGATGCAGGACCTCAAGCTCAGCTCCAACGCGCCGGTCACGCGCGCGCAGGTGGACCAGATGAAGGCGCAGGCGGCGGCGATCGCGCCCGCCGCGAGCACCGTCGGCTGGCAGCAGCTCGGGCCGTACAACATCGGCGGGCGCGTGACCGACGTGGTCGCGGACCGCTTCACGCCCAACTCGGCGTTCGCCGCGGTCTCGGGCGGCGGCATCTGGAAGACGACCGACGGCGGGACGAGCTGGAAGTCGATCTGGCCCGATTCCTACGTCCAGAGCATGGGGGCGTTCGACCAGGCGCCCGACGGGACGTTGTGGGCCGGCACGGGTGAGGCGAACCCGCCCGGTGGCGGCCTGACCTTCTTCGGCGACGGCGTCTACAAGTCGACCGACAACGGCGGCACGTGGACCAACGTGGGCCTGCGCGAGAGCGAGTCCGTCGGACGCATCGCGGTCGATCCCAAGAACTCGAACCGCGTCTTCATCGCGGCCACGGGCCACATCGCCCGCAGCTCCGGCCAGCGCGGCCTCTACCGCACGACCGACGGCGGCAAGAGCTGGGAGCTCGTCCTCGCGCCGACGACCTCGACCACCGGCGCGGTCGACGTCGCCATCAACCCGGACAACCCGCAGATCGTCTACGGCGTGCTGTGGGACCACAAGCGCACGAACGGCACCCGCACCTACGGCGGCATCGGCTCGGGCCTGTTCCGCTCCGACGACGGTGGCGACACGTGGAAGCGCCTGGAGACGATGGCGGCGGGCCAGGCCCTGCCGGCCTACGACCAGACGCAGACCGGCCTGCGCGCCGACGCGTCCCTCGGCCGCATCGGCATCGCCGTCGCCCCCAGCAACCCGGACCGCGTGTACGTCGCGTTCGGCTCGCCCTACGGCCCCGACAAGGGCTTCTACTACTCCAACGACGGCGGCAACTCGTGGTGCACCACGGGCGGGACCACCGAGTGCCCGTTCACCGCGGGCCGCGCCTACCAGGCCAACGGCGGCTTCCAGTGGTGGTTCGGCCGCCTCTGGGTGGACCCGGACGACGAGAACCACATCTTCAACGCCGACGTCGCGCTGCGGACGTCGACCAACGGCGGCCAGACCTGGTCCGCGCACAACGGCCCGCACGCCGACCAGCACGGGATGGCGTGGGACCCGTCGACGCTCGACGGCGATCCGGCCACGCCCAACCGCGTCTTCCTCGGCAACGACGGCGGCATGTACCGCTCCGAGACGAGCGGCCTGACGTCGGCGTCGTGGGTGCCGGCGAGCAACCAGCCGTGGAACCAGGCCTACCACCTCGCGGTCTCCAAGCAGCGGCCCCAGCGGCTGATCCAGGGCCTGCAGGACAACGGCAGCGTCCGGACGTTCACGGCGACCGACCCCGTCCCCGCCGACCCGGAGCTGCGCACCTGGAACGCCGCCGGCGGTGGCGACGGCCACTACAACGCGATCGACCCGACCGACGACCGCGTCTACTACACGTGCTCGCAGTCATCGGGCGGCGGCACGCACTCGTGCACGGGCCGCCGTGACTCGGCGACCGCGACGACGACGTTCACCGTCGGCCAGGTCACCTTCCCCAACACCACCACGCGCGTGCCGGGGCAGCGCTACACGACCGACGCGCCGCTGGAGATCGACCCGAACGTCCCGCCGCTCGCGGCGGACGGCACCCAGCCGCCCAACGCGGTCTACGTCGGCGGCAACTACATCGGGCGCTCGCTCAACCGCGGCACCACGATGAACCCGATCAGCCCGATCGACGAGACGCCCGCCGACTCGACCGACCCGACGGCCGCGCTGCCCGGGCCGATCCCGGCGTCCGAGGTCGACATCGGGCTCTACACCAACCTCTACGGCGCCGTGACGTCCCTGGCGCCCGCGAAGTCGGCAACGCCCGTCCCCTACGCGCAGGTGATCTACGCGGGCACGGACACGGGCCTCGTGTGGAAGACCGAGGACGCGGGCGCGACCTGGCAGCGCATGCAGGGTCTGCCGGAGCGTTGGGTGAACAAGATCGTCGTCGATCCGGAGAGCCCGGACCACGCGTACATCGCCTTCAGCGGCTTCCGCCAAGGCATCGACGCCGCCAACGTCTACGAGACACGCGACGGCGGCGACTCATGGCAGAACATCTCGGGCAACCTGCCCAACGGCCCCGTCCAGATGCTCGAGTACGACGCGCGCAACGACGTGCTCTTCGCGGCCACCGACGTCGGCGTCTTCGACCGCAAGGACGGCGACGCGCACTGGTACGAGATCAGCGTCGGGATGCCGGAGGTGCCGGTGCTCGACCTCAAGCTCTCCCACGACGACAAGGCGCTCTACGCGGCGACCTTCGGGCGCTCGCTGCTCAAGCTCAACCTGAGCACGGACGCGACCGACGGCGGTGGCGTGGGCGGCTCGGTGCCGGCCACGCTCGCGCTCGAGCTGCGCGGGCCGGCCACGTTCGCGGCGTTCGTCCCGGGCGTCGACCGGGAGTACACGGCGTCCACGACCGCGAACGTCGTGAGCACGGCCGGTGACGCGACGCTGAGCGTCTCCGACCCCTGCTGCCTGGCCAACGGCGCGTTCTCGCTGCCCGAGCCGCTGCAGGTGTCGTTCAGCAAGTCCACGTGGACCGCGCCCGTCTCCAACGACGAGGTGACGATCGGGTTCCGCCAGCACATCGGTGCATCGCAGCCGTTGCGCACCGGCCGCTACTCGAAGACGCTGACGTTCACGCTGTCGACGACCAACCCCTAGCGCACGCGGGAGCTCCGTCGCCGACGGAGCTCCCGCCCGCTCACTTGCCGGCGAGCTGCTCCACCCGGGGCAGCGCGCCGGAGAGCGGGTCGTCCGAGACCGGCACGAACACGAAGCCCTCGAAGCGCGCGAGGTACATGTCGGTCGGCGAGACGCCCTCGTGGTAGTCCGCGTTGTAGCCACGCTGGTCGCCGTTGGCGCCGATGATCTTCGCGCCGTCGTTGATCGTCTCCAGCAGCGGCGCGCCGAGCCCCGTGGACTGCCCCGCGGCTTCCTGGACGAGCTTGATCGCGTCGTAGGGGTACATCGCCCAGTCCGGAGGCTGGATGACGTCGCGGCCGTCCTGCTGGACGCCGACCTTGTCGGCACCGAGCAGCGACTCGTAGCGCTCGCGGAACGCGTTGAAGGGCTTCGGCCCCACCTCGGCGGTGATGCGCGAGGAGACGAAGCGCAGGCGCGCGAGCCGCTCGGGATGCGCGGCGAGGCGCTGGCGGATCAGCGGGTCCTCACCCGTCTGGCCCGAGAGGACGGGGACGTCCCAACCCGCGGTGGCGACGTCCTCGAGCACGGTCGCGACGTTGGCGGCCCTGGCCCAGACGACCACGCGGTCGGCGCCGGCGCGACGCGCCTGCAGGATCTGCGGTGCCAGGCCGGTGGCGCGGCGCGGGATCACCTGGTCGGACACCACCTCGACCTGGTCGATCGCCAGCGCCTCCTTGAGCGCGGCGCGGCCCTGCTCGCCGTAGCTGGAGTCGTCCGTCAGCAACGCCACCTTCGGGCCGGCGTTGGCGATGTAGTCGGCCAGGCGGCGCGTCATGATCGCGTCCGCCGGAGCGAGGCGGAACACGCTCGGGTGGCGGGCCGCGTCGATCAGGCCGGCGCCGCCCTCGAAGACGATGAACGTCGTCAGCCGCGCGCGGTCGGTGACATCGGCGATCGCGGTGGCGCCCGTGCCGTCGGTGATCAGCGTCGCCGCTCCGCGCGACACCGCCTCACGCGCGTTGGCCAGGGCCTGCGCCGGGCTGGAGGCGTTGTCGAGGACCACCAGCTCGAGCGGGTGGCGCCGGCCCTCGAGGCCGACCACGAGGCCGCCCTCGTCGTTGATCTCCTCGACGGCGAGGCGAGCCCCCTTCTCGATCGACGCGGCGATCCACGGCTCGGTCGAGATGGGTGCGCTGACCACGATCGGCACGGCGGCGCCGTCCTGGCCGCAGCCCGACGCGAGCGCAAGGGCGAGCAGCGGGATGACGAGCGAGAACCGGCCCATGCGGGCAGGCATCATGACGAACGCGGCGGACCCCCAGGCGGCCACAGTGCGCGAGGGCCGGCGGCGCATCCGGTATACGGTCTGCCGACGTGAGCGGGGCCGTCGCGATCCAAGCGCTCGTGACCGGGCTCGCCACAGGTGCCGCCTACGGCTTGATCGCCCTCGGCTTCGCGCTCGTCCACCGGCTCACCGGCACACTCGCGTTCGCCCACGGGGACGTGGTCACCGGCGGCGTGCTGATCGGGGTGCTGGCGCTGCTCGGCGCCACGCCGATCGCCACGCCGCTCGGCGCCGGCAAGGCCGTGGCGCTGGTGCTCGTGGCGCTCGTCGCGGGAGCGCTGCTGTCGGTCGCCGTCTACGTCGTCGCCGTCCGCCCGCTGCGGGCCCATGCGCTGGCCTGGGTGGCCGGGGCCCTCGCGGCCGGTCTCGCGGTGCGCGAGCTGCTCGGGGTCGCGTTCATCCAGGAGGCCTACGCGCTGCCCGACCCGCTGGGCACGCCCGGCGTCCTCGGCCTCGGCGACGGCGTGACCGTGCCCGTGCGCGCGCTCGAGGTGCTCGCGATCGGCCTGGCCGCCGGCGTGCTCGTGGAGCGGCTGCTCGCGCTCACCGGCGCGGGCGCCGTCATGCGCGCCGTCGCCGACGACGCGGGCGCGGCGGCGCTGCTCGGGGTCCCGACCGAGCGCGTCGTCCTGGCCGCGTTCGCGCTCGCGGGCGCGCTGGCCGGCCTCGCCGGCGTGCTGATCGCCCCGGCGGCGCCGATCGGCGTCGGCGACGGCGTCCTACTCGGGTTGAAGGCGATCACCGCGGCGCTGCTGTTCCGGTTGGCGTCGCTGCCGCTCGTGCTCGCCGGTGGGCTGGTGCTCGGCGCCGCGGAAGGGCTGATCCTCGCCTGGCCGGGGCTCGGCGCGCGCTGGGCGGACATCGCGATCCTCGCGCTGCTGGCCGTGCTCGCCGCCACGCGGCCTCGTGGAGGCCTGGCCCCGGCGTGACCGACCTCGCTCACGAGCTGTACCTGTTCGCCGCGGTGCTCGGCCTGCTCGCGGCCGTCGGCCTGGCCGGCGTCCCGGTGCTCGCCCAGAGCGCGTTCGTGGCCGTCGGCGGCTTCGGGGCGCTGCGGCTCGAGCAGGCCGGGCTGCCGATCGGCGGTGCCCTGCTGGCCGCGACCGCGCTCGGCGCCGTGGCGGGCGCGCTGACCGGCCTGCTGATCGCACGCGCCGAACCCGCGTTCGCGGCGCTGTCGACGTGGGCGCTGGCCTGGTTGGCGCCGCTGTGCTTCCCCACCGACGGGCTGGTCCGGCCCGCCTTCGACACCGTCCAGACGCCGTTCGGGACCACGCTCGAGCTCACCCCGGGCGTGCACCTCGTCGCCGCGGTCGTGCTGTGCGGCCTCGCCGCCCTCGTCGTCCACCGGCTGCGCGCGAACGCGATCGGGAGCGACGCGGTCGCCCTGCGCGAGGACCCCGAGCTCGCGCGTGAGCTGCGCGTCCCGATCGCCGCCCGCAAGGCGCTGCTGCTCGCGCTCGCCGGCGCGACCGGAGCGGCCGCCGGTGCGGGCATCGCGATCCTGCTGGGCGTGGCGGCGCCCACGGACGCGTCGCCGCTGCTCGCGCTCGAGCTGCTCGCCGCCGCGCTCGCCGCGACGCGTCACCCGCTGCTCGGGCTGGTCGCGATCGTCGCGCTCCACCGGGCCCCGGATCTGATCACCCCGCTGATCCTGCTGGCCGCGGTGCTCGCCCGGCGCCCGCTCGGCCTGCGGCCCGACGACGTCGTGCCCGCGGAGACACCGCCCTTGGAACCGGCACGCGGCGGGCTCGAGGTCCGCGATCTGCACGTGACGCGCGGCGGCCGCGAGATCCTCCGCGGGTTCGACCTGACGGTCGCCGCGGGCGAGATCCACGCGCTGCTCGGGCCCAACGGCAGCGGCAAGTCGACCACGATCGACGCGCTCCCGGTCGCCCGGACCTTCCAGCGCGACGCGGGCTTTCCGTCGCTCACCCCCTACCGCCAGGTCCTGCTCGCCCTGCGCGCGCCCGGGCACGACGAGCGCGTGTGGACCTACCTGCGGCTCGTCGGCGTGCCGGCCGAGGCGACGGACCTCGGCACGGGGGAGCGGCGCCTGCTGGCCGTGGCCCGAGCCGCCGCCACCGGCGCGCCCAACCTGGCCTTCGACGAGCCCGCGGTCGGGATGTCGGCGGAGGAGCGGCACCGGCTCGCCGGCGCCCTGCGGCAGCTCGCGGCGAGCGGACGCGCCGTGCTGATCGTCGAGCACGACCTGCGCTGGATGACCGTGCTGGCCGACCAGATCACCGTGCTCGAGGACGGGCGTGCGGCCGGCGTCGACGCCTTGGCCCGGGTGTACGCATGATCGAGGTCGCGTCCGGCTCCGTCGTCGCCGTCGTCGGGCACGACGGCGCGCCCGCCCGGGTCGCGCGGCGCTTCTACGGCGTCGGCTACGTGCCGCCGGGCCGGCGCGTGTTCGCGTCGCTGACCGTCGAGGAGAACCTCGCGGTCGGCGCCTACCGCGCGCGCAAGGACTTCGGAGGGATCTACGCCCGCTTCCCGCGCCTGCAGGAGCGTCGCGCGCAGCGCGCCGGCACCCTGTCGGGCGGCGAGCAGCAGCTGCTGGTGATCGCCCGGGCGCTGATGGGCGCGCCCGCGCTGCTCGTGCTCGAGGACCCGTCGGCCGGGCTGGCGCCGCCCGCGGTCGAGGCCGTCGCGCGGGCGCTGCGCGGGCTCACGGTGCTGATCGCCGAGGAGCGCCTGGCCCTGGCGAGCGCGGCCGCCGACCGGATCGTCCTGGTCGAGGGCGACCGCATCGTGCTCGACGCGCCGCGCGAGCAGGCCCTCGCGGACGATCGGCTCGACTCCGCCTACGTCGATGTGGCAAAGGTGAGACGTGCGTGAAATAGTTCGCGCCGAGGGCATCGAGGGGTGTGGTCATGGGGAACGAGGAGCCGGTCTGCCGGCGCGGCGCTGATCGTCGCGCTGCTGTCGGTACCCCTCGCGGTCATGGTGCTGGGCGCGCTGCACCCGCCCGGCGCGCCGCCGCCCGTCGGGTTCGAGCTGCTCTCGGTCCAGCCGTCGCTCGACGCGTTCGCGCGGGCGTTCGAGCTGGTGCCGCTCGGACAGCAGCTGCTGAACTCGTTGACGATCGTGGCCATCGCCGTGCCGCTCACGGTCGTCTGCGCGTCGCTGACCGGCTTCGCGATCACCCGGCTCGGGCGACCGTGGCACGGGCTCGCCGTCACCTTCACGCTCGTGTGCCTGACGATCCCGGCGTCGGCGCTGTGGGTGCCACGGTTCGCGGTCTTCCGGACGCTGGGCGCGCTCGACACCTATGTGCCGCTGATCGCGCCGGCGCTCGTCGGGACGTCGCCGCTGCTCGTGCTGCTGTGCTACTGGAGCGCGCGTGGCCTCTCGCGCGACCTGATCGACGCCGCGCGGCTGGCGGGCCTCGGCCCGATCCGCGTGTGGTGGCAGGTGGTGCTCCCCCTCACGCGGCGGACCGCGATGGCGGTGGCCGCGCTCGCGTTCGTCGCGCACTGGGGGAACTTCATCGAGCCGCTGCTGTATCTCTTCGACACGGCGAAGGCGACGTTGCCGATCGGCCTGAGCAGCCTGCGCCAGCTCGGCCCGACGGACGCGCCGGTGGTGCTGGCGGGCGCGGTGGTGGCGACGGTGCCGCCCGTGCTCGCGTTCGCGGTTGCGCAGCGAGCGGTTCTCGACGACACAAGGAGGGCGGGATGGGTGCCAAGGCGCTGATATGCGCGGGGGTCATGGTGGCGCTCGGCCTGAGCGGCTGCGGCGGCGAGGACGAGCCGGCGGCGGCGCGGGGCACGGCGACGGCCGAGGCTGTGCCGGAGATCACGTTCCAGGTGACCGGCGACCCGGAGGAGACCCGGGTCTACAAGGACCTGGCGGAGTCCTACAAGCGCGACACGGGGCGGACGGTCAAGATCGACGAGGTCCCTGAGCGCGATGTCCACCTGGCCAAGCTCACGACGGGCTTCTCGGCCGGCCAGGCGCCCGAGGTGTTCCTGTTGAACTACCGCTATCTGGGCGGCTTCGCCGACAAGGGGGTGGTCGAGCCCGCGGGTCCGCGCCTGGACAAGTCGAACGCCTTCGCGCGCGAGGACTTCTACCCGATCCCGATGGCGGCGTTCGAGTACCAGGGCGAGCTGCAGTGCGTCCCGCAGAACGCGTCCTCGCTGGCGGTCTACTACAACAAGGACCTCTTCGAGCGGGCCGGTGTGGCCGAGCCGGGCGACTCGTGGACGTACGAGCAGTTCACGACGGCTGCGGACAAGCTGACCACCGGCGAGACCTACGGCGTGGGGATCGACCTGAGCACGATCCGGGCGGCGCCGTGGGTGTGGGCCGCGGGCGGTGAGCTCGTCGACGACCCGGTGAACCCGACCAAGTTCCTGTTCGACACGCCCGAGGGGCGCCGCGGGCTCGAGCACGTGGTGGCGTTGCGGGCCAACGGCTGGTCGCCGACGGCCGACGAAGCCGACTCGAAGGCGATCGACGAGCGCTTCCTGGAGGGGTCGCTGGGCATGTTCCTCTCCTCGCGCCGGGACGTGCCGATGCTGCGCACGATCACCGGCTTCGAATGGGACGTCGCGCCGTTCCCGACCGACGTCGAGCCGGCTTCGGTGCTGCACTCGGACGGCTTCTGCATCGCCAAGGGCGAGCACGCGGACGCCGCGTGGCTGTGGGTCGAGTACGCCCTGGGCAAAGCGGGTCAGCAGGTGCTCGCCGCGTCGGGGCGCAGCGTCCCGTCGTTGAAGGCGGTGGCGGAATCGCCGGCGTTCCTGGACCCGAGCGAGCCGCCCGCGAACTCGAAGGTGTTCGTCGACGCGCTCTCCCAGATGCATCAGCTGCCGGTGACGGCGAACTGGAGCGAGGTCGAAGGACGCACGGACGACATCCTGGGCGAGCTGTACTACGGCCGCATCGAGCTCGACGAGGCGCTGGACCGGCTGGCGAAGGAGACTGACGGGCAATTCTGAGCGTCGAGGAGGTTTCGCGCCGGTACGGCGCGGTCGAGGCACTGCGATCGCTGTCGTTGACGGTGGCGCCGGGTGAGCTGATGACGGTGCTCGGCGCCTCCGGATCGGGGAAGTCGACGTTGCTGCGCGTGATCGCCGGCCTCGAGCCGGCCGATGCCGGCCGGGTGCTGATCGACGGCGCCGACCAGGCGCGCGTCGAGCCGTCCCGGCGCGGCGTCGCCATGGTCTTCCAGTCCTTCGCCCTGTTCCCGCACTTGGACGTGCGGCGCAACATCGCGTTCGGGTTGCGGGCGCGCTCGGCGCCGGGCGAGCTGATCGCCGAGCGCGTCCGCGAGACGGCGGCCGCGCTCGGGCTCACCGAGCTGCTGACGCGCCGGCCGGGAGAGCTGTCGGGCGGCGAGCGCCAGCGGGTGGCGCTGGCGCGGGCGCTGGCGGCGCGCCCACGGGTCCTGCTGCTGGACGAGCCGCTCTCGAACCTGGACGCCCAGCTGCGGGTGTCCACGCGCAACGAGATCCGGCGCGTGCAGAAGCAGACCGCCGTGACCGCGTTGCACGTCACGCACGACCAGGTCGAGGCGCTGGCGCTCGGGCATCGCGTGGCGGTCATGCGCGACGGACGGGTGGAGCAGGTCGGCACGCCGGACGAGGTGTGGGAGCGGCCGGCCAACGCGTGGGTGGCGCGCTTCATCGGCACGCCCCCGATGAACATCCTGCCGTCCGGCGAGGCCTTCCGCGCCGAGCACGCGAGCTGCGCGGTGGACGCGGACGGGGCGTACACGTTCGCCTTCGCCGAGCGGGTGGGCGCCGAGCGCTACTGGCACCTGCACCTCGGCGACACGGAGGTCGTCGTGCGCGCCCCCGCGGACGAGGACGTGCCCGAGCGCGGTACGCGCATCTCCGTCACCGTCGTGCCCGGTCGCGTCCGCCGGTTCGACCCGTGAGCGAACGCCGCCAGCTCGGCCTGATGCTCGCGCCCTACGTAGTGGGGGCGCTGCTGCTGTTCGTCGTGCCCGCGGCGTACTCGATCGCCTTGGCGTTGACCGACGCCGACCTGCTGACGCCGTCACGCTTCGTCGGGACGGCGAACTTCGAGGAGCTGGCGTTCGACGACCCGATCGTCCCGGGCGTGCTGTGGCGGTCGGCGCTGTTCGTGGTGATCGCCGTGCCGCTGCGACTCGCGGTCGCCACCACGCTCGCCCTGATGCTGCACGCGCGGGCGCGTGGCGTGCACGCCGGCCGCACCTTCGCGTTCCTGCCGAGCGTCATCCCGGACGCCGCGTGGGCGATGGTCTGGTTGTTCCTGCTCAACCCGGTCTACGGGCCGGTCAACTGGCTCCTGGGTCTCCTCGGGATCGCCCCCGTCTCGTGGTTCTCGAACGGGACCGCCGCGTTCTTCGCGATCGTGTTGATGCTCGCCTTCACCGTCGGCGAGGCCTTCATCGTCGCGCTCGCCGCCCGGCAGGAGCTGCCCCGGGAGCTGTACGCGGTCGCGCGGCTCGAGGGCGCCCGGCCGTGGTTCGTGCTGCGGACGGTGACGCTGCCGCTGATGGCGCCCGTGCTCACCCTGCTGGCCGTGCGCGACGTGGCGGTCAGCCTTCAGGCGACGTTCACCGCGACCTACCTGCTGACGGACGGCGGGCCGGACCGCGCCACCCTGTTCCTACCGATCTACTCGTTCGACATGGGCTTCGAGCTGCTCCGCTACGGATACGCCAGCGCGATGATGCTGCTCGGGTTCCTCGGCTGCCTGGCCCTGGCGCTCGCGCAGTTCGGGCTCGTCCGGCGCTGGCGGCTCGGCGTCACGCGATAGCGTCAGGAGACCGTGTACCGCAGGCGCAGCTTCCCGTCGCACAGGGAGGCGACCTGCACGCTGACCAGCCGGCCGTCGGCACCCTCGAGGTGCGCCTCGGCTTCGACCGGGGGCTCGGCGTCCTCGCGGAGCAGCGTGTAGCCGCCACGCACGAGCGCCTCGGCGGCCACGTCACGCTTGGCTTCGAGCTCGGCCTCCCCGCCGTCGATCACGGCGTAGAAGCGCTCCGTCCGACCGAACGGCCCTTCCGACAGGTAGACGCGCGCCCCCGTGGGCAGCGCCAACGCCGCCGGCGGCCGGCGCTCGGCCTCGCCCTGGATCGCGGGCGAGCACGCACGCGACCGCTCGCCACCGCAGCCGACGAGCGCGACCGCCGCCACGAGGGATGTCAGCCGGCCGCGGATGGGGCCAGTATGGCCGCATCGGCGGAGCGATCGATCGCCCGGGTGATGTACGGCCCGAGCGAGGCCGAGAAGTCCTGCGTGAGGTGGTCCTGGTCCTTGTGGACGAGCACGCCGCCGACGACCGGGAAGCACTCCTTCGAGGAGCAGAAGAACGGCGTGAGGTCGATCACCCGGGCACGCGGGGATCGCGCGGCGGCGGTGACGGTCGGGTCGCTCACCAGCGCGCGCTTGCGCGGCACCGCGCAGCGTGCGCCCGCCTCGAGCTTGCGCCGGATCGCGCCGCGGATGCAGTCGGGCGTCGCGAGCAGGTTCGTGGGTGTGTCGCGAAGCACGAAGATCCGCTTGACCGAGGGCGGCAGCCAGGCGAACGCGGCCATGTCGCCCTGGACGCGGTAGAGCTTGCCGCGCTCGGCCATCTCCAGCCGCGCGTTGTTGGAGACGAAGACGGTGGCGACCTGCGGGTTCTCCGCCAGCCAGGTGAGCACGTGCTGGTTGTAGGCCACGCACTCGTCCGCGCCCGCCTGGCTCGGGGCGGGGACGGCGTAGGAGAACGGGCAGTGCGGGCGGGCGAACTCGAGCACGCGCCAGCGCTTGGCCTTCGCGACCACCTCGAGCCCCGCCCGCCAGTGCGCGGCGTGCGAGTCGCCGAGCAGGGCGACGGTCGCGACGGGGTTCTGCGCGCCGTAGGCGCACGCGTCGGCGAGGCCCGCGACCGCGCCGCGCACGCACGCGACGTTGGGCGTGAGCGCGGCCTCGTCGGGCGTCGGCTCGACCGACTTGGACGCGTTGACGCAGCGCTGCTCGGTGTCCCGCGCGGCGGCGCCGGTGCACGGCGTGCCTCCGAAGAGGCTCAGGGCGACCGCGAGGGCCGCGATCACGTGTTCTGCTGGTACGTCAACTCGACCTTGCGGCTGCCGTACTTGCAGGTCACGCGACCGTTGATCTCGGTGGAGATCGTCGTGCGCTTCTCGTTGCAGGCGTACTTGCGGACCTTGGAGACGCAGCGGCCGCTGACGCCCTTCTTGGTGCGGCACTTGTGGAAGGCCAGCGCGACCTTGCTCGCTTCACCGCAGCTGACCTTGGTGGCCTTGAGCGAGGTGAAGTAGCCCGACCCCGGGTACTTCGGCGGCGTGCAGGTGGCGGCCTGCGCGGACGCGGGCAGGGCCACGAGGAGGGCGAGTGCTGCGACAAGACCGGCGAGACGTTTCATTGGTGGCCCTTCAGTAGGTGAAATCCTGCCCGAGGCGCGCCAGGACCGTCTCCGCAAGCAGACCGGCACCCTCGTCATTGAGGTGGATCCCATCAGCATTGCGAACGATGCGGCGTCGCCCGTCGATCGTGATCGCGTCCTCGTAGCCGCGGGGCGCGAACATCGGCACGGTGTCGAGGATCCGGACCTGGCTCGCCCACGGCTGCGCCGCGACCTTGACCGCCGCGTTGACGACGCGGTTGATCTTGGCGCGGTCGGCGTCGCGGGCCGTCGGGATCGTGATCCAGTACACGCGGGCGTTCCCCGCCTGGCGGTAGGTGTCGGCCATCCGGCGCGCGCGGTTGGCGTACAGCGCCGCCCACTCGGCCGAGCAGCACTCGACCTCCTGGCCCGCGCCCGTCTCGATCGGGAAGCCCTCGTTGGCGCCGATGAACACGACGACCGCGTCCGGCGTGCGGCGCTTGACCTGCTGCGTGGACAGCTCGCCCCAGTCGAGCAGGAACGACTTGGAGATGCCGGTGCCGAGCCGCACGTCGCGCTCGACCTTCACGCCCTTGTCGCTCAGCGCGGTCGCGAGCTTCGCGTCCAGCGGCTGCGCCATCGAGTCGCCCGTCACGAGCAGCGTGCGCAGGCGCTCCTTCTGGGGCGGCGCGGCGCCGATCGTCGCCGGCTCGAACGCGTCCTTGGTGACCGGCGGCAGCTCGCCCCCGGCCTGCGCGGCGACGTTCTCGAACCCGCCGCCGCTCTCGAGCTTCTCGTCCGGCGAGAGGAACGCGAGCGCGTCGTCGGCGGCGTCCGCGAACGGCAGCGCGTCCGCGATCTCCCCCGCGGGGTTGCCGAAGAACAGCACGACGTCGCGGTCCCAGCCCGGGTCCATCCGCTCGCCCTGGTTGCGCAGCCCGTCGCCCTTGAAGACCACCAGCAGCGCGGCGCAGACGAGCAGCGCGAGCACGCCGTCGCGCGCCCGGAACCGGGTCAGCCCGTTGCGGTCGAAGCGGTTCATGAGGGAGTCGTCAGGCAAGGCTCTAGAAGCGGAAGTAGATGAAGGGGGCGACGCCTTGGCTGGACACGGTCGCGGCGACCAGCGCGATGACCACCGCGAGCCCCGCGCCCAACAACACCGGGTTCGTGCGCTCGATGCGCACCTGCACCCGCTCGACCGTCCGCTCGGGCACGAGCTGCAGCCCGATCACGGCCGCGATCATCAGCGCGACCGGCACCGTGAACAGCGTGGCAGGCCCGGGCTCGACCATACGCTCCAGGAAGTCGCCGAAGATGTCCAGGTTCGGCGAGCGGAACAGGATCCAGCCGAAGACCACGAGATGGAAGGTCACAGCCCAGCGCACCCACGCCGGGATCTTCACCCGCCCGCGCCACGCGTGCTCGATGCACAGGCACGCGCCGTGGAAAAAGCCCCACAGCACGAACGGCCACGCGGCGCCGTGCCAGAGCCCACCGAGGACCATCGTGAGCATCAGGTTCCGGTAGGTCTTCCACTTGCCCTTGCGGTTGCCGCCGAGCGGGATGTAGAGGAAGTCGCGCAGGAAGCGACTCAGCGTCATGTGCCAGCGGCGCCAGAAGTCGCTGAAGCCGGTCGCGCGGTAGGGCGAGCGGAAGTTCTGCGGGAACACGTAGCCCATCAACAGCGCGAGCCCGATCGCCATGTCCGTGTAGCCGGAGAAGTCGCAGTAGATCTGGGCGGTGTAGCCGTAGGCGGCGAGCCACAGGTCCGGCGCGGCGTACGCGTCGGGCACCGCGAACACCGGGTCCACCACTTCCCGCGCGAGCGTGTCGGCGATCGCGAGCTTCTTGATCAGGCCGAGCGCGATCAGCGCCAACCCGCTGCCCACGGCGACCTTGCGCGGGTCCGGCGGCTGCTGGAGCTGCGGGAGGAACTCGCGCGCCCGGACGATCGGGCCGGCCACCAGGTGCGGGAAGAAGCTCAGGTAGATCGCGACGTCGACGGTCGACGCCGGCTCCACCAGCCGGCGCTTGACGTCGACCACGTACGAGATCGCCTGGAACGTGAAGAACGACACGCCGACCGGCAGCGCGATCGTCAGCAGCGGCAGCGGCAACGAGAACGGCCCGAGCGCGCGATCCCAGCTGTCGACGAAGAACGCGTAGTACTTGAAGACGCCCAGCACGAGCAGGTCGAGCGCCACCGCCACGCCCAGGATCCACGACCGCGCCCGCTCGCCCTCGGTACGTGCGATCAGCACCGCCGCCGCCTGGTTCCCGACCGTGATCGCGCCCAGCAGGACGCAGAACCGCCAGTCCGCGTAGCCGTAGAAGACGTAGCTCGCGACGATGATGAACGGCTTCCACAGCGCCTGTCGCTTCATCAGCGCCCACGAGAGAACGAGGACGACCGGGAAGAACAGCGCGAACTGGACGGTCGGGAAGAGCAAGCGGGAGCAGGGTACGAATCAGGGTTCGAGCAAGAACAAACGCGCCAGCTCGACGAGGTTGCGCTCAAGGTCCTCGAGCCCGATCTCGAAGCCCACCGCGGCCTTCAGGTCGGCCTGGATCGCCGCACGGTCGCGCGTGCCGTCGAGCAGGGTGATCAGCACTCGCGCCGCCGGCTCCTCCATCCGCACCCGCATGTAGGCGAGCGAGACCATGTCGGCGCCGCGCGCCGCCTGCCAGCGCGCCAACCTCGACGCGGTCGGCCGCTCCCCCGGCTCCTCCGCCGCGCGCAGCGGCCCGGCGTGCGGCATCAGCCGCTCACGCCGGAAGCCGTCGAGCAGCGCCTCGGCCAGCGCCATCGGCTCCGCCCCCAGCTCCTCGCGCAGCGCCTCGAAGCTCACCGCCCGCGGGCGCCGCGCGTCGAGCACCCGGAACGCGTCCGCGGTCAGCCCGACCTCGAACGGCTCGGCGTTCGGACGCACCGCCCAGTGCAGCCGCTGCGCCTGCACGGGCGAGGCGTCGGCGGAGGCGTCGCGCCCCGCGTGGCAGATCACGCTCTGACGGAAGTGGCGTGCCGTCAGCACGTCGCTCAGGTGCTCGAACGCGACCCGGTCGCCGTCGGCGAGGTTCCACACCTGCGGCTCGACCCCGTCCGGGAGCATCTCCGAGCGCAGGCTGAACAGGTCCGCCTCGCCCACGTACCCGAGCCCGTGGCCGGCGGCGTGCTCGGCGAACTCCCCGAACCAGCGCGGCGTCCACGAGTCCCCCAGGTCGTCGTGGACGAGCCGGTAGCTCGGCGCGTCGGCGAGCACCGGGACCTCGCGGCCGAGCAGCGCGCCGTAGGTGTCGGCGTCGCTGATCCGGTGCTCCTTGAGGAAGATGTAGAGCTCCTGCGCCTTCTCGGCCTTCGCCAGCAGCGTCTCCTCCTTGCGGGCGTGCCACAGGCCGGCGTCGCGCAGCATGCGCCGGAAGTAGCCGCCGGGCTGCGCGTTGAACGACACGTACGCGATCCCGGCGGGCGTCAGCGAGGCCTTGATCGTCGCGAGCAGCGCGTCGTCGGCCTCCTCGGGCATCCAGCCGTAGACGCCGTGGGCGATCACGTAGTCGAACTGCCCCAGCGCCCCGGTCGTCAGGTCACGGACGTCCGCCTGGTGGAACTCGGCGTTGGTCAGGCCGATCTCCTGCACGGCTTGTTGCGCCTCGGCGATCGGGGTCGCGGCGAGGTCCACGCCCACCGCCTTCAGGCCCGGCGTGGCCGCGGCCATGGCGAGCATGTTCCCTCCAGCGCCACAGCCGATCTCCAGCACCCGCGCGGAGAACGGGTCCGGTGGCTCGATCCCGTGCAGCATCGCGACCGTCGCCAGACGATCGGGATGGGTCTGCGCATACGGGAAGTTGGAGTAACGTACCTCGTCGTAGATGGTCTCGGGCATCAGGCGGGCAATCTTCACACCGTTGGGCCCGCCGCAGGTAGGGTGCCTGCCGTGCTGACGATCAACGTGCCGCTCAACACGATGCTGGCGGACCTGGACGAGACGCTCCGGGACCTGCTGAAGGAAGAGCTCGAGCGGCACGGCTTCGAAGGCATCGACATCGAGTTCGACGCCCCGTCACGCGACTGGTCCGGGCAGCTCTCCAAGCCGACCGTGAACCTGTTCCTCTACGACCTGCGCGAGGCCGAGAACCTCCGCGCCAGCGAGTGGACGCCGACCAAGAGCTCCAGCAACGGCCGCCGGGTGGAGGTCCGCCCGCCGATGGTCATGGAGTGCTCGTACGCGGTGACGGCGTGGACGCAGGCCGTCGAGGACGAGCACCGCCTCCTCAGCCAAGTCCTCGCGATCCTGTTCGCCTACCCGCAGCTGCCCGAGGAGCGCCTGAACGGGCGCCTCATGAACGGCTCGCAGCCGTGGCCCATCAAGGGCCGGATCGGGCAGGGCAAGGGCGAGAAGTCGGACTTCTGGAGCGCGGTCGGCGGCCAGTACAAGGTGTCACTCGACTACGTGGTGCGGCTGGCCGTCGAGTCCGGCGCCCGCCGCGAGCGTGGCCCGGAGGTCCGTACGCAGACCATCCGCACGCAGCTGACCGACTCGCCGCGCACGGTGCTCGAGATGCACCGCTCCACGGGGCGGGTCCAGGACGAAAAGGGCAACCCGGTGTCCGACGTCTGGGTCACCTTGCCCGACCTGGGCGCGTGGGCCTCTTCGACGCCGCAGGGGACCTTTCGCTTCGACCGTTTGCCGCCGGGCCTGCACCGGGTACTGGCCCGCAGCGCCGACGGCCGCGAGGCCGACGGACTGCTCCAAGTCCCCGGCCCTGGCGCCGATCTAGTCATCGCCTGAACATTGATGAACACGCTCTCCGGCACGGATTGCCCAAATGGCTGCCTGTCAGCCTCTGGCCTTCCCGATCGATCCGCAGCAAGGTGTGGCCATGGCGATTGAGCCCGGCCCCCGCGTCCTGCTCGGAAACTTGGGACCGATCATGCGAATGGGCATGAATCGCGTCCTGATCGAGGAGGGCTGTGAAGTGGTCGGTCATGAGGACCGGCCCAGCGCCATCATCGGGGCCGCGCATCGTCTGCGCCCCGACATCGTGGTGCTCGATCTGGACAACGGGTCCTCGCATGAGCTGGCACAGCTCGTGCGCGGCGCGTCTCCGGAAACCACCGTCGTGCTCTGGGCCCGCGAAGAGGACCTCATGGAGGTTCTCGAGCCGGTCTGGAATACATCTCGCCTCGTCGCCGTCCCGATTGTCGAGCGACTGCGAAGCGAACTGAGCGGCCAGCACGTCCACGAGTGAAGGAGTGACATGCCCACGTACCTGACTCCCGGCGTTTACGTCGAGGAAGTCCCGTCCGCGAACAAGCCGATCGAGGGCGTGAGCACGTCCGTCGCCGCGTTCGTCGGGCTGGCCCCGGGCGGCCCTGTGAACACGCCGATGCGGATCTCGAACTGGACTCAGTTCGCGAAGATCTACGGCGACCCGAACGAGCCCGACAACGGCCCGTTCATGGATGGCGCCTACCTGGCGCACAGCGTCTACGGCTTCTTCCAGAACGGCGGCACGACCTGCTGGATCGTGCGTGTCGGTGACGACGGCAGCTCCAACGGCCGCGCGGCGACGCCGCGTGCCGCGCTGCCCGCCGCGACCGACGCGTCCGTCGAGGCGTTCGCCGCCGTCGCGCTGAACGCCGGCAAGGAAGAGGTCACCGTCGAGGTCTCCGAGGAGCCCACCGCCGGTGAAGGCGCCGACAAGACCTACACGGTCAAGGTCACGCAGGGCTCCGAGAACGAGGAGTTCACGGGACTGTCGACCAAGAAGGGCCGCACGAACCTGGCCACCAAGGTCAACGCGCAGTCCAAGCTGATCAAGATCGAGGAGACCGGCGCCGCCCTGCCGGACGCGCAGCGCACGCCGGCCACCGGCGTGTTCAAGCTCTCCACGCCGTCGATCGACCCGGGCAAGGTCGAGGGCAGCCACTTCGCCGGCGACGTCGCCCGGCGCAAGGGCCTCGGCGGCCTCGCCGCCGTCGACGAGATCACGATGATCGTCGCGCCGGACATCGTCAACCTCCTCGGGGATGACGGCGACGACACGGCGTTCCGTGACCTCCAGGGCAAGATGATCGCCCACGCCGAGGGCTCGGGCGACCGCATGGCGATCCTCGACACCCCGCCGGACCTGCTCCCGCAGGACGTGCTCGAGTGGCGCCTGAACACCGCCGGCTACGACTCGAAGTTCGCGGCGCTGTACTACCCGTGGATCGAGGTCCAGGATCCGCTGACCAACAAGCCGATCATGGTTCCGCCGTCCGGCCACATGGCCGGCCTGTGGTGCCGCGTGGACGGCACCCGCGGCGTCCACAAGGCTCCGGCCAACGAGGTCGCGCTGGGCGCGAACGGCCTGGGCTTCCAGGTCACGCACGCCGAGCAGGGCGGCCTGAACAAGGTCGGCATCAACTGCATCCGCGCCTTCCCGGGCCGCGGCATCCGCGTCTGGGGCGCCCGCACCCTGTCGAGCGACCCCGAGTGGCGCTACATCAACGTCCGCCGGCTCTTCAACTTCGTGAGCGAGTCGATCATGGAGGGCACGCAGTGGAGCGTGTTCGAGCCCAACGATGAGAAGCTGTGGATTCAGCTGCGCATCGCGGCGGAGAACTTCCTCACGCGCGTGTGGAACGACGGCGCCCTGTTCGGCTCCACGCCGGGCCAGGCGTTCTACGTCAAGTGTGACTCCGAGACCAACCCGCCCGAGGTCATCGAGGCCGGGCAGGTCATCTGTGAGATCGGCATCGCGCCGGTCAAGCCCGCCGAGTTCGTGGTCTTCCGCCTGTCGCAGTTCAGCGGCGGCGAAGGCTCCTCCATCAGCTAGTCAGTTCGGGAACTGAGAGAAAGGATCGACCGGGATGCCGGCCAACGATAAGGAAGCACACGTTCCGATTTGGTTCACCCTGTCCATCGGGGGCGCCGAGGCGGCTGGGTTCTTCAAGGAGGCCACGGGCTTCGACTCGGAGTCCGAGGTCACCGAGATCAAGCGGTCGCTGCCCAACGGGCGCACCGACGTGATCAAGGCGATGGGCAACACCAAGTGGGGCGACATCGAGCTCAAGCGCGGCGTCGATCAGGACAAGACGCTGTGGAACTGGCGCAAGCTGATCGTCGACGGCAAGCTCAAGGAAGCCCGCAAGGACTGCACCATCACGATGATGGACTACGAGCTGAACCCCGTGGTCACGTACTCCATCATCAACGCGTGGCCGAAGAAGTACACGGGCGTGGGCCTGAAGGCGGACTCCAACGAGGTCGCCGTCGAGGGCATCACGCTCTGCCACGAGGGCTTCGAGATCAAGTAAGGCTGGACCTGCGCCTGTGAAGTCGGAATACGCGTTCACGCTCCCGCGGGGGCTTGTCGACAGCGCCGGTGGTGTGCACCGCGAGGGCACCATGCGCTTGGCGACGGCCCGCGACGAGATCGAGCCGCTGCGCTCGGTGGAGGTCCGCCAGAACGAGGCGTACCTCACCGTGCTGCTGCTGGCTCGCACCGTCACCCGGGTCGGGGAGTTCACCGAGATCACCCCCGAGCTGATCGAGAGCTTGTTCGCGGCCGACTTCGACCACCTCCAGCGCCTCTACGAGCGGATCAACTCCGACGGCGAGGCGGTGGGGGTGGTGGCCTGTCCGGCCTGCTCCAACCAGTTCGAAGTGGACCTGACGGAGATAGAGGACGGGCGCCTGGGGGAATGACGAGGCCGTCCCCTCCTGAACTGCTGGAGGAGACGGCCCGGCTCGCGTATCACTTCCACTGGCCGCTCGACACGATCTTGGACCTGGAACACGCCGACCGGCGCAAGTTCCTGCGCGAAGCGGACGCGCTCGCATATCCGTACGAGGGATGAACAGATAGATGGCCGACGACACCCCGCCCCAGAAGCGCCCACCCGTGAAGATGGGGTTGCGCGTGGTTGCCCGCCACAGCGCCGGCCGCCACGGCGGTCGGGCCCTCGCGCGTGACGTGATCGACGCGCGCGCGCCGAAGCACCTCGACGCCTCCACCCGGCTCGCGCGTCATCCCGAGCCGGCTTCGTCTTATGAGGCCCCGGCGCCGCCGGCGCCTCCTGCCCCGCCCGCGCCCCCGGCGCCGCCCGTCGCTGCCGCGCCCGCGCCCGTCGCGGAAGTCGCGCGCGAAGCTGCCCCGGCGCCCGCCGCCCCTGCTGCTCCGGCCGCTCCCGCCGCGCCGCCCGCGGGTGGCCCCGACTACGCGAAGGCCGGCATCAGCGACTTCGCCGCCAACTGGCTCTTCGGCGACCAGAGCGCCGCCCAGGACGGCCTCGTGCCGATGAACATCGCCGAGAAGATGCAGGAGCCCACGAAGGAGCAGCGCCTCGCGCGCTTCCTCGCCCGTGGCGGCCTGGAGCGCTCCCGCGGCGCCCGCATCGTCGAAGGCGCCGCCGCCGGCCCGATCTCCTCCGAGGAGCTCGGCATGGGCGACTCCGAAGAAGGCGACTCAGGCGCGAGCCTCAAGCGCCTCTCCCGCAAGCCGATCGAGCCGTCGGCGTCCGACGCGCCCGCGTCGTCAGGCCCGGCGTCGCTCGCACGCACGCCGGCCGACACGCCGTCGTCTTCAGCCTCGTCGGGCTCCGCCGCGCCGTCGGCCGCGTCGAGCTCCACCCCGTCCTCGTCGCTCGCGCGCACGCCCGCCGACACGCCGTCTTCGCCCGCAGCCTCGTCGAGCTCCGCCGCGCCGTCGTCGCCGTCCAGCTCCGCCCCGTCGTCGCCGTCGCTCGCGCGCACACCGGCCGACGCGCCCCCGGCCTCGTCGAGCTCCGCCTCGCCGTCGTCGTCGGCGCCCACCTCCTCCGGCCCGGCCTCGATCGCGCGGACGCCCGCCGACGCCGCGCCGTCGAGCTCGGCTCCGGTCGCGCCCACCCCGGGCGAGGACGCGCCGACGCCTTCGCCGGCCTCCGTCGCGCGCACTCCGAACGAGGACGCGCCGTCGTCCTCCTCGATCGCGCGCACCCCCGCCGACACGCCCAGCGCGGCGCCGACCTCGTCGGCCCCGGCCTCGATCGCGCGCACCCCCGCCGACGACAACCCGTCGACGCCCGCCGCGCCCACGTCGTCGGCGCCCACCTCGTCGCCCAGCCCGGCACCCGCCGCGCCGACCTCGTCAGGTCCCGCCTCGGTGGCGCGCACGGCCGCCGACGAAACGCCCTCCACGCCGACCTCGTCGGGCCCGGCCTCGGTCGCGCGCACGGCCGCCGACGAAACGCCCTCCACGCCGACCTCGTCGGGCCCGGCTTCGATCGCGCGCAGCGCCGTCGCCGACACGTCCGCCTCGTCGAGCCCGGCACCTGCCACGTCGACTTCGTCGTCTCCGGCCTCCGTCGCGCGCACGGCCGCCGGCGACACGTCTTCCACACCGACTTCGTCAGGCCCGGCCTCGATCGCGCGCACGCCCGCCGACGACGCGTCCAGCCCGACACCCGCCGCGCCGACCTCGTCAGGCCCGGCCTCCGCCGCGCGCACGGCCGCCGACGACACGCCCGCCGCGCCGACCTCGTCGGCCGCGGCCTCGATCGCGCGCACCGCCGACGACGCGTCCAGCCCGACACCCGCCGCGGCGACCTCGTCAGGCCCGGCCTCCGTCGCGCGCACGGCCGCCGACGACACGCCCGCCGCGCCGACTTCGTCGGCCCCGGCCTCGGTCGCGCGCACCGCCGCCGACGACACGTCCGCCTCGCCCAGCCCGGCACCCGCCGCGCCGACTTCGTCGGCCCCGGTCTCCAGCGCGCGCACGGGCACCGACGCGCCCTCCACGACCTCGTCGGGCCCCGCCTCGGTGGCGCGCACGCCCGCCGACGACGCCCCGTCGCTGCCGAGCGCGGCGCCGGCCGGGCCTGTGAAGCTCGCTCGCAAGGCCGCGGAACCCGTCGAGGCGCCGGCGCGACCGGTCATGAAGGTCGCGCGCGTCGCGGAGGCTCCGCTGCGTCCGGTCGAGCCGGCACCCGCGCCAGTCGCCGAGCCGGAGCCGGCCGCCGCGCCCGTCGTCGCCGACGACGCGCCCGAGGAGGCGCCGCGCCGCGGGATCTTCCGCCGCTTCATCGACGCCGTGTCCGGCACCGAGCCGCAGGACGAGAACCCGACCCTCGCGCGCACCGAGGACACGCCCGCCGAGCCCGCGGCCAGCGGGCCGACGCTCGCGCGCACGGAGGACACGCCCGACGGGGACACGCCCGCGGCCAGCGAGCCGACGCTCGCACGCACCGCCGACACGTCCGCACCCGCGGCCGGTGGCCCGACGCTCGCGCGGTCGGCCAGCACCCCCGCCGCCAGCTCGGCAGCCGCAGGCAACGGCCCGGCCCTCGCACGCTCGGCCGGTGGCAACGCCGCCGGCACAGGCACCACGTCGGCACCCGCGGCCAGCGGCCCGACACTCGCGCGGACGGCCAGCAGCACCGCCGCCGCCGGCACAGGCACGGCGCCGGCACCCGCGGCCGGTGGGCCGACGCTCGCTCGGACGGCCGCGGCTCCCGCGGCCGGTGGCCCGACGCTCGCTCGGACGGCCGGTACGCCCGCGGCCGCCGGCCCGGCGCTCGCACGCTCGGCCGACACGTCGTCGGCGCCTGCCGGCGGTGGCCCGACCCTTGCGCGCTCGACCGACCCTGGCGCGACGGAGCCGACCCTGGCTCGCTCCGCGTCCGCCGCCGGCGAGGCCATGGCCGCCGATTCGACGTTGGCGCGCTCGGCACAGGCCGACGGCGAAGACGCCGCGGGGAACGATCTCCCCGCGGACGGGCCGAGCCTGTCGCGCGCCGCGCAGTCCGATGACGCCGACGAGGCGACGCGCTCCGCCGACGCGGCGCCCAGCCTCGCGCGCACGGCCTCGACCGACACATCCGCTCCGGCCGGCAGCACGGCCTCACCCGCCGCGCCGAGCCTGGCCCGGACCGCCGCCCCGGCAACGGCCTCACCCGCCGCGCCCAGCCTCGCCCGGACCGCCGACGCAGCCCGCGGCACGGCCTCATCCGCCGCGCCCAGCCTCGCCCGGACCGCCGACGCAGCCCGCGGTGCGGCATCGTCCGCCGCGCCCAGCATCGCCCGGACCGCCGCCCCGGCGACGACATCGTCCGCCGCGCCCAGCCTGGCTCGGGCCGCCGCCCCAGCGACGGCATCGTCCGCCGCACCCAGCCTCGCCCGCACGGCCGACACGGCCGCAACGACGAGCGGCGCGGCGTCGCCCGGCCCCAGCCTCGCGCGAGCGGCCGACACAGCCGCGGCCGACGCCCCGTCCACTGCGCCCTCGGCCGACGTGGACTCCGGCCCGACGCTCGCGGCTCCGCTCGCGCCGTCGCTGGCCCGTGCCGCGGCCGCGGCGGCTCCGCCCGCGCCCGCTTCGATGCCGTCCGGGG
>NZ_JAPDDP010000053.1 GCF_027587195.1 Solirubrobacter phytolaccae
CGCGCCGCCCTCGGGCGGGCCGCCGGCACCGGTCGCGTCGGCGCCCGGCGTCGGCACCTCGGGCACGTCACCGCACGGCAGGTCGCCGGCCTGCGCCTGCGCGACCGCCTCGCTGAGCGTCTCCGGCCCGCCGCCGCCCGCGAGCGCCCGGCCCGCGAAGAACGCGATCGCCGCGACCACGATCGCCACCACCGCGACGATCGCGATCCAGCTGATGCCGCCTTCCTGCACTTCCTCTTCCATCTCGTGTCCTTTCATCGACCCGCATTGCTCGCCGTCGCGACGACCGAGGTCGCGACGACCGTCCCGCTGCTCGCGGTGCGACCCGTGACGACGACCGTGTCGCCCGGGTGGATCTCCTCGGCGTCGGCCACCGCGTTGCGCGAGACCTTCGCCTTCTCGTCCGCGCGCACGCGGATCGTGTTGCCGCTCGCGTCCTGCACGTAGAACGTCGTCCCGTCCACGCTCGCGACCTCGCCGGTCGTCGCGTCGGACTGGGTCTGGCCGCCCTGGCCGCCGCCGGCCGCGCCGCCGAAGCCGCCGGCACCGGGGAACGCGCCCATCCGGCCCGCGCCCGGCGCCGCCGAGTCGCCCTGGGCCTTCTGCACGTGCACCCCGCCCAGGAAGCCCAGCGCGCCGATCGCCACGGCGGCACAGGCGGCGCCCGCGCCGGTCACGAGCCGCCCGCGCGTGCGCACCGGCAGCGGCTCTGAGAGCAAGTCTTCGTCGGTCATGTCACTCCTTACTCGAACCGCAGTGCTTCGATCGGGCGCATGCGAGCCGCGCGCCCTGCGGGATAGGTGCCGAAGAACAGGCCGGAGAGCACGGACGCGCCGAACGCGAGCGCGACGCTGTACGCGGCGATCGCCGGCTCTACGCCCGCGATCTCGAACTGGCTGCCGACGATGCCGACGACCACGCCCGTGACGCCGCCGAACGCGCTGATCACGACCGCCTCGGTGAGGAACTGGGCGAGGATGTCCGCGCGCCGCGCGCCGATCGCCTTGCGGATGCCGATCTCGCGCGTGCGCTCGGTGACCGAGACGAGCATGATGTTCATCACGCCGATCCCGCCGACGAGCATCGAGATCGCGGCGACGGCACCGAGGAGCGTCGTGAAGACGTCGGTGGACGCGGTGGCGACCTCGCGGATCGAGCTCTGGTTGATGACCTGGAAGCTGTCCGCGCTCTGCTTGCGCGTCGTCAGGATCGAGGTCACCTCGGCCTGGGCGGCGTCGAGCACGTCGCCGGACCGCGCCTCGACCGTGATCGAGCTCAAGCCGGACGCGTAGCCGGTGATCGCGTCCTGGACGGCGGTCACCGGCGCGAGCGCGACGTCGTCCTGGTCCTGCGTTCCGTTCGAGCCCTTGGACGCCGTCACTCCCACGACCTGGAAGCTCGTGCCGTTGATGCGCACGCTCTCCCCCACCGGGTCGGCGCCGGAGAACAGGCTCTGCACGACCGTCGGCCCGAGGACGACCACGCGCCGGTGGCGGGACACGTCCTCGGCGGTGAACATCGCGCCGCTCTGCAGCTCGTACGAGCGCGTCTGCGCGTAGGCCGGGACGGTGCCGACGACCGAGCTCGGCTCGTAGCTCTCCTGGCCCGCGAGGAACGTGGTGCCGGTGGCGTTGACGACCGGCGAGACGCGCTTGACGTCCGGCGCGTTGAACTCGTCGGCGAGCGCGTCGGCGTCGCGCTGGGTGAAGGTGACGTCGCCGCCGAACGCGCGCTGCACGAGCAGGACGTTCGAGCCGAGCGAGTTGATCGACGCCTGGACCTCGTTGCGCGAGCCGTTGCCGACCGCGACGAGGATGATCACGGCGCTGACGCCGATCGTCATGCCGAGGATCGTCAGGCCGGAGCGCAGCTTGTTCGCCGCGACGCCGCCGAGCGCGATCCGGAAGATCTCGCGCGCGCTCACGCCGCGAACGCCTGCTGTGCGGTGTCGGAGAGGACGAGCCCGTCGGCGAGCCGGATCGTGCGCTGCGCCCGCGCGGCGACGTCCTCCTCGTGCGTGATCAGCACGATCGTCCGGCCGGCGTTGTGCAGGCGCTCGAACACGTCGAGGACCTCGGCCGTCGAGTGCGAGTCGAGGTTGCCGGTCGGCTCGTCGGCGAGGATCAGCGGCGGGTTGGTGACGAGCGCGCGCGCCACCGCGACGCGCTGCTGCTGGCCGCCGGAGAGCTCGGACGGCTGATGGTGCAGTCGCTCGCCCATGCCGACGGTGCGCAGTGCGGCCGCGGCTCGCGCACGACGGGTCGCGCGCGGCACGCCCGCGTAGGTCAGCGGCAGCTCGACGTTGGCCAGCGCGGTCGTGCGCGGCACGAGGTTGAAGGCCTGGAAGACGAAGCCGATCTTGCGGTTGCGCAGGTCGGCGAGGTCGTCCTCGGGGATGTCGCGCACGTCGACGCCGTCCAGCTCGTACCGGCCCGCGGTGGGCGAGTCCAGGCAGCCGAGGATGTGCATGAGCGTCGACTTGCCGGAGCCCGAGCTGCCCATCACGGCCACGTAGTCGCCCTGGTCGATCCGCAGCGAGACGCCGCGCAGCGCGTGGACGACGACCTCCTCCGTCACCCGGTACTCGCGCGTGACGTCGCGCAGATGGATGACCGGACGCTCGCTCACGGCCCGCCCCGCGCGCCGCCGAACCCGCCGGCCGGAGGTGTGAAGCCACCGCCGCCGCCTGCGCCACCGAAGCCGCCTCGCGCACCACCCGCGCCGCCGCCGAGGCCGCCCGCGCCCCCGAGACCCTGACGCTGCTGCCCGGTGCCCTGCGCGTTGGTCACGGCGCCCTGGATCGCGCTCGTGGAGGTGATCACGACCTTCTCGCCGGCCTCGAGGCCGCTCACGACCTCGGTCATGCTCTCCCCCACGACGCCCGTCTGGACGCGGCGCGTCTCGCGCCGGCCATTGCTGTCGACGGTGACGGAGGAGCCGCGCAGCGCCTGGCTCGGCACCGCGATGCCGGTCGCGCGGTCGACGACGATGTCCGCCGTCGCGCTCATCCCGGCGCGGATGCCGTCCGCGGACTGGTCGAGCGTGACCACGACCGGGTAGCTCACCGAGCCGCTGTCGCTCGAGCTCGAGAGCACGCCGACGCTCGTGACCTTGCCCGCGACCTGCTCGTCGGACGCCGCGTTGACGGCGACCGTGACGGACTGGCCGACCTCGACCTTGCCGATGTCGGCCTCGCTGAGTCCGACCTCCATCTTCAGGCGCGAGAGCGCGGCGAGGGTGATGAAGCTCGTCGCGGTGGAGCTGGTGTCGCTGCCGCCGCCCGCAGCGGCGCCGGTGCTGCCGGAGCCCGCGGTGTCGCCGACCGCGCCGGTGAGCGAGGCCACGGTGCCGGCCATCGGCGCGCGCAGGCGCGTGGCCTCCAGCCCGTCCTCGGCCTCGTCGAGCGCGAGCTCCGCGCTGGCGACCGCGGCCTGGGCGGACTCGACGCTCTGGGCGGAGCCCCCGCCCTGGGTGGAGCCCCCGCCCTGGGTGGCACCGCCCGAGCCGCCACCGCCGGTCTGGGGGGTAGCGGTGGCGGCCGGGGTGCGCGTGGCCTCCGGGGTGCCGGTGGCCGACGGGGTGGCGCTCGCGGACGGCGCGGGCGCGGCGGACGGAGCCGGCGCCGCGGAGGGCGCGGGCGTGGCCTGGGCGACGACCGCGATCGCCGTACCGTCGTCCTCGACGGAGGTAGTCGACGCGGTCGTGGTCGTGGACTCGGCTTCGAGCGCGTCGCTGAGCGCGTCCTGCGCGTCGACGAGGTCGGCCTGCGCCTTCGCGAGCGCGACCCGCGCGCTGCGGTCGTCGACGCGGGCGAGCAGCTCGCCCTTGCTGACGTGCGCCCCCTCGGAGGTATAGATCTTCGTGATCCGGCCGCTCGTGGCGAAGTCGAGCTCGGCCTGGCGGGCCGGCTCGAGGTTGCCGCTGCCGGACACCACGGTCTCGATCACGCCGCGCGCGACCGTGACGGTCCGCTCGGACACCTGCACGCCGGCGCTCTCGCTGCCGATACTCAGCACCGCCGCGACCACCGCCGCCGCGGCCAGCACGGCCAAAATCCCGGTGAGCGCGCCTGGCCGGCGCTTGCCGGAACGACGCCGACGGCGACGCGGCAGCGCCACCTTCGGCCCACGGACCTTCATCGCCGCTCGCGGGCGTTGCTTCGACCTCGTCGCCATGACCGCGAAAACGGTCGCGGGGCAAGCGAAGAGGAGATGAAGAGTTCCCTACGAGTTCACGCTCGACATCTGTTCGGTTGAGCTTCTCTGAGCGGTGGCTTCAATACGCCGCACATGACAGGACGGACCCTGACGCTCACGGTGCTCGCCTTCGCGGCGCTCGCCTCCCCCGCCTCGGCGAACTTCAACCAGTGGTCGCTCGCCGGGCGGATGCCCTCCACGACGACGCAACCCGCGATCGCCGTGCTGCCCGACGGGCAAGCGCTCGTGGCGGGCGGTCAGGCCCCCGGGGCGCTGATGACGGCGGCGCTGTTCGACCCGCGAGCGAACGCCTGGTCACCGGCGGCGCCGATGCGCTCCGCCCGTTCTGCGCCGACCGCGACCACGCTGCCCGGCGGCGGCGTCCTGGTCGCCGGCGGCACGACCGCCGACCTCTACGCGGGCGGCGTGTGGACCGCGGCGGGAACGCTGAACGTGATCCGCTCCCGGCACGCCGCGGTCGCGCTCGCCGACGGCCGTGTGCTCGTCGTCGGCGGTGACGGGACCAGTGCACCGGACAAGGGCGCCGAGGTCTGGACGGGCGCCGCGTGGGCGCTCACCGCGCCGGTCAACGCCGTCCGCGTCCGTCCCGCGATCGCCCGCCTGCGCGACGGCACGGTGCTCGTCGCGGGCGGCACGAGCGGCGGCGCGGCGGTCGCGAGCGCCGAGCTCTACGACCCGGCCGCGAACGCGTGGACGCCGGTGGCCGCGATGGCCGAGGCGCGCGCCGGAGCCGGCGCCGCGCTGCTGCCGGACGGGCGCGTGCTCGTCACCGGCGGCACGACCCGCACGACCGAGATCTTCGACCCGGCGACGCGCGCGTGGACGCGCGGCGCCGACCTCACCAAGGCGCGCTCGAGCTCCGTCCTCGCCGCGCTCAGCGACGGACGCGTGGCGATCGTGGGTGACCTCACCGCCGAGGTCTTCGACCCGGCGCGCGGCACGTGGGCGCTCACCGGCGAGCTCGCGCTCCCGCGCTCCGGCCACGCCGCCATCGGGCTGAGCGACAACACGCTGCTCGTCGCGGGCGGCAACAGCACGTGGGCCTGGGCCGAGCGGTTCATCCCGGCGCCGCTCACGCCGCCGGTCGACACGCCGATCCCGAACTCCCCCGGCACCGTCGACCCCCAGCCTGACCCCCGCGCGGGCAAGCCGACCGGCGCCCGCGGCACGCTGAAGTTCCTGGGCCCGCTGCCCAAGCGCGCGAGCGGCGGTCAGCTCACCGTCAAGCTGCGCTGCGCCGGCGGTCCGTGCGGCGACACGCTCGTCCTGCGCCGGTCCGGCAAGCGCCTGGCGAGCAAGGCCTTCTCGGTCCGCGAAGGCGGCACGGTGATCGTGCGGCTCAAGCTGAAGGCCAAGCTCCCCAAGCGCGCGACGGGCGTCCAGTACGCGCTCACCCGCCAGAAGCTGACGGTCGCGGGGAAGCTCAAGCGGTAGCGGTTCTGTGCGAGGCTTCGGCGAGCATGCTCCAGCACGTCACGCTTGAAGTCGCCCCCGACAAGGTCCGAGACTGCGTCGCCTTCTGGGCGCTGCTCGGCTTCGACGAGATGGACCCGCCGCCGCTGCTGCGCGACCGCTTCACGTGGGTCCAGCGCGAGGGCACGCAGATCCACTTCGTCCCGACCGACGACCCGACGCAGCCCGCCCGCGAGGGCCACGTCGCGATCGTCGCGCCCGACTACCAGGACGTGCTGCGCGCGATGGCCGAGCGCGACGTGCCGATGCGCGAGGGCACGAACGCGTGGAACGCGCCGCGGACGTTCGTGCGCGACCCCGCCGGGCACCAGGTGGAGATCATGTCCGCGCCGCCGCACCCGCCCTGGCCGGGCGAGTGACGGCGGCGCGAACACCGACTACGGGTTGGTCGTGCTGAGCGTGAACGTCAGCGTCTTGCTGTAGCTGCCGGTCCGCAGCGCGTCGGTGCGCTTGATCAGCTGCTTGAACGTGACGTCCACGTTCTCGTTGCTGGTCGGGCCGGACCACGTCGCCTTCGAGAACGCCACCTGCAGCGGCTCGGGCAGGCTGAACGCGCCGTTGGTCAGGAAGCCGGGCTCGGAGACGCTGAGCGTCGCGTCACCCGCGGTGGAGATCACGCTGGCCTTGGTGGTCGCCGTGTACTCCCGGTCGACGCCGGGCGTGAACGCGCCGAACGTCGCCGGGCCGCTCAGGCCGAGCGCGAGCGTCGCGGGCACGGTGCCGCCGATCGTGCCGGGCGTGTCCTTGGCGACCGTCAGGCGCGGCGCGGTGTCCGGCGCGAGGTGGCCCTTGCCGCCGAGCTGCTGCTCGAGCGCGTAGCCGAAGCCGAGCATCTTCGCGTCCTCGAACGCGCGGCCGACGAACTGGATCGAGATCGGGTCGCCGTGCGGGTTGGCGCCGATCGGGAGCACCAGGGTCGGCAGGCCGACGTTGGACGTGAGCACGCCGCTGTTGCGGTCGCTCGACAGCGTCTGCGCGCCGTCGTTGTCGTAGACGTCCGAGCGGAAGCCCGGGTAGACGACGGCGTCGACGTTGTTCGTGTCCATCCAGGTCTTGATCCGCGCCTTGTACTCGTCGCGGTTGAGCATGATCGCCTGGTTGTCGGCGGCCGTCAGGCGGGCGCGCGCGGCGACCGTCTGGCGGTTGTACGGGAGCACCTTCGGCGAGCTCAGGATCTCGCTCGCGGTCTTGTACGGCGGGTTCTCGTGCAGGTCGAAGTACTGCTGCCAGCCCTCCTCCGCGCGGTTGCCGGACAGGGTCGGGCCGCTCGGGCCGCTCGGCGGGTTCGTGGTCAGCTCGACCATCGTCGCGCCCGCGGCCGTGATGTCGGCGAACTTGGCCATGACCGCCTCGACCGTGCCGTCGGCCTGGCCGTAGCTGCCGGCGCTGGTGAACGAGCTCGGGATGTAGCCGATCCGCTTGCCCTTGAGCGCGTCCTTGTCGAGCGCGACCTTCCAGTCGGCGGGGCGCTTGGCGTCCGCGTCGGCGTGGACGGTGGCGATGTCGTCCGGGTCGGTGCCCGTCGTGACGTTCAGGATCCGGGCGATGTCGCTCGTGGTGCGCGCGATCGGGCCCGCGAAGTCCTGCAGCCACGTGAGCGGCATGACGCCGGCGCCGGAGGCGATGCCGTCCGTGCCGCGCAGGGTCACCAGCGAGGCGCCGGTGGACGGCGCGTACAGGGACACGCCGGTCTGCGAACCCATGCCGAAGCCGGCGAGGGACGTCGCGACGGCGACGGCGCTACCACCGCTCGACCCCAGGGAGGTCTTGGACGGCTTGAACGCGTTCCAGACCATGCCGTAGCCGGACTCGCTGTAGGAGCCGGAGTTGGCGAACTCGGACAGGTTGCCCTTGCCGAGGATGATCGCGCCCGCGTCACGCAGGCGCTTGACCTGACCGGCGTCGCGCTTGGGCTGCCAGCCCTCGAACGCGAGGCTGCCGTCCGTGGTCGGCATGTCCTTGGTGTCGTAGAGGTCCTTGATGATCACCGGCACGCCGAGCAGGTCGCTCTTGACGCCCTGCGCGCGGGCGACGTCGGCCGCCTGCGCCTGCGCCAGCGCGTCCTTGGCGACGGTGATGAAGGCGTGGAAGCCGAACTGGCCCTGGTCGTAGGCCGCGATCCGGTCCAGGTACGCGCGCGTGATCTCGACCGAGGTCGTCAGACCGCTCGCCATGTCGTTCGCGAGCTGCGTGATCGACTTGTCGACCACGTCGTAGCCGGACGCCGTCGTCTTGAGCTTCGCGTCGGGCAGCGCGGGGACGGCCGGCAGCGGCGTCGTCGCGCAGTCCTGGGCGAGCGTGAAGTTGGTGACCGTGCACAGCGCGCTCGCGCTGAGGCCGGTGAGGTCGGGCGTGCCCGACAGGGTCGCCGCCGCGGCGCCCACCGCCGACGTCTGCGCGCCGATCGTCGCGGTCGTCTCCGTGCGGCCCGCGACCACGTAGCGCAGGAGCGACTTGGTCTGGCCCGGAGCGAGCGTGATCGTGTTGCGGTAGCCGTAGAAGTTCGACTCCAGGCCGGCCGCGGGCAGCGCCGCGCCGAACGGGTCGCGCTGGAAGTTGCCCGTGCCCTGCTGGGTGCCGGTGACGACCGCGCTCGGGCCGCGCGAGCTGACGCCCGCCGCGTTCGGCGAGTTGATCGAGACCCACGTGTCCGCGTTGTCGATCGCCGCGTCACCCGAGGAGGTCGAAGCGACCTTGCTCTGGTTGTTCGTGGTGTTCAGGCCGGCGGTGCCGCCGAAGCTGACGTCGACCGTGATCGTGCGGCCCGTCGTGTTCGCGAACGTGTCCAGCCAGCGCGTCCAGTTGCCCGGCTTGGAGACCTTGATCGTGCGGCTGATGGCCACGCCGCCGAGGCCGACGGGCGTCGTCGTCGCGAACGAGTCCTCCCCGTCGAACGCGAGCCCGAAGCCGCGCATCAGCTCGCCGTTGAGCCGCCCGGTCGGATCGGTCGCGGGGACGTCGGCGACCTTGACGCGGATGCCGCCGAACCCGTAGAAGGCGTTGTCGCTGATCGCGCGGATGCTGCCGGTGTCCAGGATCGGCGGCGCCGCGTCGTGGATCTGCCAGTTCGCGCCGTTGGCCGTCGTGACCGTGTTGACCGCGCCCGCGGGCGAGGCGGCGACGAGCGCTGCCGCAGCCGCCAGCGGAAGCGCGCTGATAGAGCGTTTCAAAGAGTTCCCTCTCTTCAGTTGGACCCGCCGTCGATCCTGTACGGCGGAGGCGGTCGTCTGTATGGACCGCCGGTCGGAATCAGCCGCGTCTCATCTGGGCAGGCGGGCGGACCGCGCGCGACCCTTGCGGGCCTGGAAGAGCTTGGCTTTGACGACGTAGCGCCGGCCGGCGCGGACGGTGATCGTGCGGCGGCTTCCCTTGTCGTACACGCGCACGGAGCCACGCTTGACCTGGGTCGTGGTGCTGCCGCAGCGGTCGATCGTGCGCCACTGCGCGTTGCGGCCGACGCCGTAGCTGCCGCCGCCGGACACGCGCACGAGGCCCGTGACCGTGGCCGTGAGGCTGCGCACGACGCCCTTCGCCGGCGGGAGGCGGCGGCAGCCGACGTCGGCCGCGGGTGGTGTGACCAGCACCAGCTGGGTCGTGATGGCGCGTGCCCGGAGCGAGGCGCGGCGCAAGCGCGCCTGGCGGATCTGGAAGATCGCGGCCGACAGGCGCGACTGGCTGAGCCGGTGTAGGCGGTCGGTCGCCGCCCGGCCGTCCGCGGCGGTCTCGAGGGCGAGCGTGCCGCGGCGCGCGTCGACGATCGTCCCGATTGGCAGCGCCGCCACGCCCTTCAGCGGCACGAACCCGGAGAGCGGGCCGGCCTGCCGCAGGCCCGGCAGCTTGACGTAGACCGTGCCGGAGACGAGCCGCGCGAGGGCGCGCTCGCCGGCGATCGGCGGCACGTTGCCGAGCGGCAGGGTCTCCTGCGCGTCGGGGATCTGGTCGCCGTCGAGGTCGGGGAGCGCGCTCGGCAGGATCCCGGCGTCGACGACCGGCTTGCCCCCGGGGGTCGACGGGTCCGACGCCGGCTCGCTGACCGTCCACAGATACTCGGCGGGCGACGCGTCGATCGCCCCGTAGAGGTCGACCGCCGCCACGCGGAAGCGGTGCGGCCCTGGGGCGAGGCCGGTGTAGATGACCGGGGGCGTGCAGGGCGAGAACGCGGCGCCGTCGAGGGCACAGCGCCACTCCCTGACGTCGGGGCGGTTGGCGGCGAACGAGAACCGCGCCTCCGTCGCGTCGCTCCGGAGCCCGGGAACGAGCAGGTTCGTGTCCGGCTGCGGACGTGTGGACAGCGCGAGATCGTCGACCCCCACGTTCGCGCCCTCCGCGCGCACGTCGACGTAGGCGATCGACGCGGCACCGTCCGGCGTCGCGAGGCTCACCGGCTTCCAGCTCGACGGATCGCTCACCGTCACGGCCCCCAGCGGCAGGCCCGCCGCCGAGTAGGCCTTCGCGACGAGCTGGCTCGCGGGCAGCACGAGCGCTCGCACCATGACCTGGACCGACGCCTGCGCGGACGGGAACGACAGCCGCAGCGTCGGCCGGCAGGGCGCGAACAGGAACGTCGGCGCGCTGACGGGGACGCTGTCGTCGAACACCGGCTGCCCCGGACAGCCCGGCCCGTGGTCAGCGAGCGTCGCGCTGTACACCCCGGGCGGATCGCCGGCGTCGAACCGCACGACCGTGGGCGCCGGGGACTGCGCGGAGGCCGGCGCGGCGACCACAAGCGCGACCACCAACAGGGCCAGGGTCCACCTCATGTTTGCTAGCTGAACACACAAGGCCATCCGAGCGCAAGCGATCCCGTGCGGCGGTCAGATCCTGAACGATCAGCGCCTCCGGCGATCGAGCCCGTCGAGCAGCACATCGATGGCGCCCAGCAGCCGCCGGCGGTCGCTGCCCGCGGTGATGTCCCGGTGGGCGTCGGGGCGCAGCGGCGCGAGCAGCACGTGCGCGAGCACGTCGGCGTCGAGCGGCGGGTCGAGCTCGGCGAGGAGCATCCGCACGTGCGCGTGCCAGGCGGTGTAGACGCCCCACGTGAAGCGCTCCCCCGCCGGCACCGAGCGCTCCGCCTCCGCGATCAGCTCGCCGTACTCGCGTATGTGGTCGCTGAGCGCCGCGAAGAACGCCGACAGGCGCTCCCGCGGCGGCGCGCCGGGCCCCAGTGGCGGCGCGCCACGCACGAACGCCTCCTGGAAGGCCGACTGGTCGGCGTTCAAGAGCGCGACCGCGAGGTTCGCCCGGTCGCCGAAGCGACGGTAGAGCGTGCCCTTGCCGACGTTCGCCGCGGCCGCGATCTCGTCCATCGTCACGTGCTCGACGCCGCGCTCCGCGAACAGCCGGCCCGCGACCTGGAGGATCCTCTCGTGGTTTCTCGCTGCGTCGGCCCGCACGGGAGGGCCAGCCTAGATCAGTCCTGCTTGACCAGCTGGAGCTGCACCTCGAGCGCGACGTTCCAGCCGACCGCGTCGGCGCCGTTGGGCAGCTTCTGCTGCCAGTCGATCCCGAACTCGCGCCGGTCGATCTGCGCCTTCAGGTCGAAGGCGACGCGTTCACCGCCGCTCGGGTCCTGGCCCGTGGCGAGCTCACCGCGCGCCGTGACGGGACGCGTCTCCCCGTGCATGGTCAGCTCGCCGTCGAGCTCCAGGCCGCCGGCCTCGTCCACGCGCAGCGCGCTGGAGGTGAAGGTGACGCTCGGGTGGCTGGCGGCGTCGAAGAACTGCGACGACAGGAGCGTGGCCTTCAGGTGCGGCTCGCGGATCTGCAGCGAGTCGAGCTCGCCGCTCCCGCTCAGCACGCCGTCCTCGAGCCGGGCGTCGAACGCGCCGAACGCGCTGCGGAAGCCGGCGAGCCCGGCGGCCTTGATCGCGAAGCCCACGTTCGAGTGCACGGGGTCGCTCAGGTAGGCGCCTTCCAGATAAACGGACTGAAGTTCCATTTGATGGAAGCTAGCAGATACGGACTATGAGTCCGTTTACGTAGGCTCACAGGCTCACGATCAGGTCGCGGACGGCGGCCGGCTGGGAGAGGAACGGGTGGTGGCCGGTGTCGAGCTCGACGACGCGGCCCGCGCGGCGCGCGAACTCGCGCTGGCGGTCCGCGGGCGTGCCGCGGTCCTCGGCGCACACGAGGTACGTCGTGTCGATGTGGTGCCAGGCCGCCGTCTCCACCGGCTGCTGGAGCACCGCGACGCTCTGCCGGGCGATCTTCTCGAGCGCCTCGCGCTGCAGCTCCGGGCCGCAGTCCTGCAGGAACGTCCCGACCAGGTCGTCGGCGCGGACGGTGAACGTGCCGCCCTCGGGATCCACCTCGAGGAACGGGGCCGGCGCCTCGCCGCCGAACGTGGACAGGCTCTCCCCGACCTCGGGCAGGTAGCTGGAGATGAGCAGCAGGTGGCGCACGCTGTCGACGCCGGCCGCGGCCTCGGCGGCGATGATGCCGCCGTAGCTGTGGGCGACCACGACGGTCGGCTCGTCGCTCGCCATCAGCACCGCCCGGACCGCGGCGACGTCCGCGCTCAGCCCCGGTCCTTCCGCGCCGACCGGCTCGCCGGACTCGCCGCAGCTCGGCAGGAGCGGAGCCACGCTGGCCACATCCTGCTCGGCGAGCAGCTCCGCGGTCGGGTGCCACCACCACGACCCGTCCTTGACACACGCGCCATGCACGAAGACGACTCTCATGACAAGCGACGGTAGACGAACCGATCGTTACGTGAAAAAGTGGCGCCGTGGGGAGGCATCCGCAACCGGAGATCAAGCAGCGCCTCCTCGACGCCTGCACGGACTACGCGCTCGCGCACGGGCTGCCCGACCGGCTCGGCCCGCTGGCGACCGCCACCGGCGCCTCGAGCCGGATGCTGATCTACCACTTCGACACGCGCGACAACCTGCTCCGCGAGATCCTCGGACAGGCACGGCAGCGCCAGCTCGACGCGTTCACGGACCTGCTGCGCGTGCGCGCCGACGAGCCGTACACGGCGACGTTGAGCCGGGCGTGGTCCGGGATGGCCGGCCCGCTCGGGCGCCCGTATCTGCGCATGTTCGGCCGCCTCCACGACACCGCCGGCGAGCCGCTGTGGCCCGGGTTCCGCAAGGGCGCGACCACCGACTGGCTCGCGCCGCTGGAGGAGGGTCTGCGCACGCTCGGCCGGCCGGAGCTGGCCACGGTCGTGCTCGCGGTCATCCGTGGCCTGCTGATGGACCTCGACGCGACCGGCGACGCCGACCGCACCGACCGCGCGTTCGCCGACTTCCTCACCACGATCACCTGAGCGCCGCGGCCGAACGCACGAGCGCGGCGACCGCCGGAACGCGGCTGCCCGCCGGCCACGCGAGGACGGTCGTGATCTCCGGCGCGTCGACGACGGGCACCGCGACGTGCTCGGGCCACTGCCACGCGCGGCTGGAGGCGGGGATGACGAGCAACGTCCGCCCGAGCGCCACCAGCTGGGCGATCTCCGACTGGGTGCGCACCTCCGGCCCGGGCCCGTCCGGGTAGGAGCCGTCGAGCCGCGGCCAGCGCGCGATCGGCAAGTCCGCGACGGCGCCCGCTTCCGCCAACGTGAGCCGTTCGCGCGCCGCGAGCGGGTGCTGCGCCGGCACGATCGCGACCTGGGGCTCCGTGAGCAGGTCCTCGGTGTCGAAGCCGGCCAGGTCGTCGACCGGCCGATGCATGACGGCCACGTCGGCGCGCCCGTCGCGCAGGAACCGCGCCTGCTCTCCGACTTCGCACAGCAGCACCTCGATCGGCGCCGTCGACGCGTCGAGCAGCCGCTGCAGCAGCGCGTGGGACGCCCCGGCCTTGGTCACGAGCACGAGCGGCCGCTCCGGGTCGGCCGCGCGCTGCGTCCGCCGCGCCGCGGCCGCGATCGCGTCGAGCGCCGGCCGGGCCTCACGCAGCAGCACGCGGCCGGCGTCGGTGAGCGCGACGCCGCGCCGGTCGCGCACGAAGAGCTGGACGCCGAGCCGCTGCTCGAGCTGGCGGATCGCGCGCGAGAGCGGCGGCTGCGCGATCCCGAGCGCGGTGGCGGCGCGCCCGAAGTGGAGCGCCTCGGCGACCGCGACGAAGTACCGCAGCTCACGGGTCTCGAGGTCGTGCACGGACCGAGCCTAGCGCCTGATACCCACCGGGTATCAGGGCGTACCGAGATGGTCTTGGAAACCCGCGCCCGACCCGCCCAGCATGACGTTCGTGAACGAGAAGAAGACCGCGCTGGTCACCGGCGCGAACAAGGGCATCGGCTTCGCCATCGCGCAGGGCCTCGGAGCGATCGGCTTCACGGTCGCGGTCGGCGCGCGCGACGACGCCCGCCGCGCGGCGGCCGTCGAGCGACTGCAGGCCGCGGGCGTCGACGCGTTCGGCGTCGCGCTCGACGTCACCGACGACGACAGCGTCAGCGCGGCTGCCGAGCAGTTGACCGGAGGCCTCGACGTGCTCGTCAACAACGCCGGGATCTCCGGCCGCTTCGACGACGGCGCGCAGGACCCGACGACGCTCGACCTCGACGTCCTCCGCACCGTGCTGGACACGAACGTGTTCGGCGTCGTCCGCGTGACGAACGCGATGCTCCCGCTGCTGCAGCGCGCGAACGCGCCGCGGATCGTCAACGTCTCCAGCAACATGGGCTCGCTGACGCTGCAGACCGGCCCGATCATGGCCGCCTATGCCCCGTCGAAGTCGATGCTCAACAGCCTCACGGCGCAGTACGCCCGCCGGCTCGCCGAGACCGCCGTGATCGTCAACGCCTGCTGCCCGGGCTACGTCGCGACCGACTTCACCGGCTTCAACGCCCCAAGGACCGCCGAGCAGGGCGCCGCGATCGCGATCCGGCTCGCCACGCTGCCGGACGACGGCCCGCGCGGCGGCTTCTTCGACGACGCGGGCGTCGTCCCCTGGTGATCGCGGGTATGAGCGGCCCATGACCCGCCGCCTCCTGCTCGCCGCCGCCGTGGCGCTCCTCGTGGTCGCGGCCCCCGCGGCGGGCCAGACGCCGACCCCCACCGCCCCGGCCGGCGCGTTCGTCGACCTGCACGACGTCGCGCCGACCATCGTCGTCGAGATGCGCTACCGGACGACGCACAACTTCCTCGGTCGCCGCGTGCCCGGCTACCGCGAGAACACCTGCATCCTCACCCGCCAGGCCGCTGAGGCGCTCGCGCGGGTGCAGGAGCGGGTCAGCAAGTCCCGCCTGACGCTGAAGGTCTACGACTGCTACCGCCCGCAGCGCTCCGTCGACGCGTTCGTCGCCTGGGCCAAGGACCTCGACGACACGCGCATGAAGGCCGAGTTCTACCCGCGCGTGCGCAAGAACCGGCTCTTCAAGGACGGCTACATCGCCGCGCAGTCCGGCCACAGCCGCGGCAGCACCGTCGACCTGACCCTCGTCCGCACGCCGCCGCGCAAGCAGGAGCAGTACACCCGCGGCGAGCGGCTGCGCGACTGCACCGCCAAGGCCGGCGTCCGGTTCGGCGACAACTCGCTGGACATGGGCACGGGCTACGACTGCTTCGATCCGCTCTCGCACACCTACAACGCGCGCGTCGGGGACGAGCAGCACCAGAACCGACTCCTGCTCCGCGAGCCGATGTACGACGCCGGCTTCAAGGGCCTCAAGGAGGAGTGGTGGCACTTCACGCTGCGTGACGAGCCGTTCCCGGAGACGTTCTTCGACTTCCCCGTGGAGCGGGCCGCGCTCAGCCGCTGACTTCGTCCAGGTGCTGCAGGAGGTCGTGCGCGGCGAGCTCGACCGCCTTGTGGCGCCACTCCGCGGCCCGGTACACGCAGGCGATCAGGCCGGAGCGGTGGATGCGCCGGAAGTCGCCGTAGACGAACGCGAAGCGGGCCTTGGTCTCGTCGTTCGCGCCTTCGGTGAGCCCGAGGTGCCAGGCCGCGTACTCGTCCCAGGAGTGGCGCTCGAGGTAGGCGTTCTGCGCCTCCGCGTTGGGCTGGACGTCGCCCCACTCGGAATCCAGCACGTACTGGCGGGCGTCGATCAGCTCGCGTGCTCGCGCCACGCCCGCCTCATTCAAGGCATAGGACGCCACGGCTCAGGCCGCCTTGCAGCCCCGCAGCTCGAGGCCCGAGCTCGGGTGGTGGACCGTGCACGTGTAGGTCTTGCCGAGCTCGAACTTGCCCTCGCGCGCCTGGTAGGTGAGCCCGCTCTTCGCGACCACCCAGCGCGTGGTGAGGGTCTCCGGGCGCTGCTCCTGCTCCGGCAGCGGGTGCGCGCCCGAGGAGTCGGTGTTGTACGTGTCGGTGACGGTGAGCGTCAGCGACTCGGGGCGCAGCAGCAGGAGGTACCCCGCCACGAGCAGAGCCGTCAGAACGGCGGCGACGGTGACGAGCTGCAGGCGGCGGGACACCTCCTTGACGCTACACGAGTGCGCGGAAGGCGTCGTCGACCGGGGCGCCGGAGACGTCGGCCGCGAAGTTGGCGAGCGTCGTGTAGGCGATCTGGGTGAGCACCTCGAGCGTCTCCTCGGCGTCGAACGCCGCGGCGACGTGGCCGCGCTCGGCCAGGACGTCCTCGGTGAACGCGCGCAGGCGCTCCAGGCGCTCGTCTTCCAGCGACGCGCCGTCGCGCACCGCGGCGAGCAGACCCTCCGACGCTCCCGCCGCCGCGGCGAACCGCGAGTGGGCGGCGAGCGAGTACGCGCAGTCGTTGACCCGGCTCACGGTGAGGCCGACGACCTCGCGCTCCAACGCCGTGAGCCGGCTGCCGCGCAGCGCGCTCTGCATCCCCACGAAGCCATTGAGTGCGACCGGGGAGCCGGCGATGACCCCGGCGAGGTTCGGGATGAAGCCGACGTTGCGCTCCAGGGCGGCGAGCGCGTCGCGGGAGCCGGCGGGGGCGGACGTGGCGGTGTGGACGGTGAACATGCCCGGCAGCGTCCGCCGCGCGCGGTCGCGGCTCAATTCCCCGCGAGGGAATCGAATCGCGCCCTCCGCCCGCGTACAGTCCGGGCCATGGCCAGCCCCGTCGGCACGCTGATGCGCCACTGGCGGCGCGAGCGCCGGATGAGCCAGCTCGTGCTCGCCACGGAGATGGGCACGACGCAGCGGCACGTGAGCTTCGTGGAGAGCGGTCGCGCGGAGCCGTCGCGCGAGCTGGTGCTGCGCGTCGCCCGCGCGCTCGACGTGCCGCTCCGCGAGCGCAACCAGCTGCTGCTCGCCGCCGGCTACGCGCCGCAGTACCGCGAGACCGGTCTGGACGCGCCCGCGCTGAGCCAGGTCCAGCGCGCGCTGGACCGGATGCTCGCCCAGCAGGAGCCGTACCCGGCGGTCGTCATGGACCACCACTGGGACATCCAGCAGGCGAACGCCGCGGCGACGGCGCTGTTCACCTGCCTGCTCGACGGCCCGCCACCGGAGCCGGCGAACGTGATCCGGCTCATGTTCGGGCCGCTCCGCCCGCACGTCGCGAACTTCGACGCGACCGGCGACGCGCTGCTCGCCCGCGTGTACCGGGAAGCCGTCGGCGGCGTTCCGGACCCCAGGACCCAGGCGCTGCTCGAGGAGATCCGGCCGGATGCCCCGCCCGACTTCGCCCGTCCCGCCTCGCCCGTCGTCCCCGTCCACTTCGTCAAGGACGACCTCGACGTGCGCTATTTCAGCCTCGTCACCACGGTCGGCACGCCGCAGGACGTCACGCTGCAGGAGATCCGCGTCGAGCTGTTCTTCCCGGCCGACAGAGTGTCCTGAATCAGAAGTTCGCGGGCGCCTACCGGACGTCTCGCCGCGCCTGGCGGCCGCCGGCGATCCCGCACGTACCACCAGTATGCGCTGGAATCACCGCCGGACCCAGCCACGACGATCGGGCCCGCTATGCGCACGCGAACTTCCGACTCAGGCCACTAGCGCGCGCCGGTCACGTCGTCGATGACCGAGACCACCAGGCGCTCGCCCTCGTCCAGCAGCGACGCCTTCACCAGCAGCCAGCGCTCACCCATCCGGCACAGCAGCGGCGGCGCGTCCAGCCCGACCAGCAGCCGCCGGTAGGGCAGCTCGTCGAGCGCGAGCGGCGTGCCGTCCGGGCGCACCATCACGACGCGCGAGAAGATGTCCTCGCCGCTGAGCGCGTTGAGCTCCGACGGGCGCTCGACGTCGAACAGCCGCGCCGCGGCCTCGTTCGCGTAGACCAGGCGGCTGTCGGCGTCGCGCACGATCACGGCCTCGCCCAGCACGTCCAGCACGCGCTCGAAGCGGTGGCGGGTGCGGCGCAGCTCCTCGATCAGCTGGGTGCGGGCCAGCGCGGCGGACGCGCGCACGCCGAGCTCGGCCAGGAACCCGACGACCGCCTCCGACGGCCGGGCTCGCGCGGGCAGCAGGCCGAAGTGCAGCAGGCCGAGCAGGCGCTGCCCCTCGCGCAGCGGGATCACGACCCACCAGCGGATGCCGGTCGCGGCCATCGTCGCCGCGTCCTCCGGGCTGGTCGTGAGCCGCTCGATCAGGTCCAGGGTGAGCTCGGAGACGTGCGGCTCGCCGTCCGCCAGAGCGGCGCGCGTGGCGGAGCGCGCGGCGTCGGACCGCGGGCGCAACGTCGCCAGCCAGCGTGAGTGCTCGTCCGAGCCGCCGACACGGCCGGCGAAGCGCTCGGGCGCGCCGTCCGCGGCGATCACGTCGACCGCGCACGCGTCGGCGACCGTGGGCACGAGCAGGTCCACGAGCCGCTCGACCCCCTCCCCCGGCCACGCGCCCTGCGCCATCCGGGTGACGGCGTCCAGCAGCTCGGTCTCGCGCCGCACGTCCGCGCCGCTCTCCGCCCGCTCGGGTCCCAGCACGCCCGGCGTCGCGAACGTCATCGACAGCTCGGTGCCGCCGCCCTGGGCCTCGCGCAGGTCCACGTGCGCCGCGAGCCGGCCGATCGTCGGCAGCCCGAGCCCGAGCCCGGGCGAGTCCGCCCGCGGCTGCATCCCACGCCCGTTGTCGGACACGACGACGGTCAGCTCGTCCGCGGCGGTGCTGACCGTCACGCGCACGACGCCCGGCTCGCGGTCGAGGAAGCCGTGGATGACCGAGTTGGTGACCGCCTCGGTCACGGCGAGCGTGAGATCGACGACGTCCTCCGCGGACGCGCCGTGCTCCTGCGCGAACGTCCGCACTCGCCCTCGGGACAGCGTGACGCTCTCCGGCTCTGCCGGCAGCTCCCAGTGCGCACGGGCCGCCACCGTTGGCATCGGCGCGGGATTCTAGGAACTCCTAGTCGAGCAATGCGCCGCTGCTCACGTTCACGGTCGCCCCCGTCATCGTGCGACCGCGGTCGGAAGCGACGAACGCGGCCACGTGCCCGACGTCCTCGAGCGTCGCCGCGCGACCCAGCAGCGTCGACGCGACCAGGCTCTCCGCGATCTCCGCCTTGCCGTCGAACGCGTCCGGGATCGACTCGGGAACGCCGCCGGAGCGCAGCGTGACGGTGCGGATGCCGTGCGCGCCCAGCTCCACCGCGAGCTGCCGGCGCATCGCCTCGACCGCCGCGAACCCAGTCTGCAGCGCCCCGAGCTGGAACCCGCGCGGCGGGTCGCCGTCACCACCGAAGAACAGGATCACGCCGCCGGTGTCCTGCGTGATCATCTGGCGCGCAGCCGCTCGCGCGGTGAGAAACGTCTGTCAACGACGACGACGGCGTGCCGCCGCGAAACTCATCGCGGCGGCGTGACCAGGAGGCAGCGCCCGGAGTAGCCGCAGATCGTGAGGCTGAACGAGTGCAGGTCGTCGACCGTGCCCAGCTCCTCGCCCGTGAACATGTCCGTCAGCAGCGCGCCGCCGGGCAGGTGCTCGGAGCGCACCGAGCCGGCGATCTCCTCGGCCGAGAAGTTCAGCGCCGTGATCTGCAGCTGCCCGCCGTCGAGCTCGTGGACCATCACCAGCTCGGCCTTGTTGGACACGTCGGGGATGTCGATCTGCTTGGCGGTCGCGATCCCGTGCTGGCCCCGCACGTCGAGGATCCGCCGCAGGCCGGAGGCGAACGACGCCGGGTCAGCGAGCTGCTCGGGCAGCGAGCCGTACAGGGAGCGGCCGGCCGGCATGTGGCCCTCGCTCGACGGGTCGGGGACGCCGCGCAGGTCGTGCCCGCCGCGGTTGAGCCAGCGCGTGTCGCCGTCGGCGATCAGGTCCGCGACCGCCGCCGCGTCGACCGTCAGCATCCCGGAGAGATCCCAGCCGCTGAGCGCGAACACGCCCGGCTGCATGGCGTTGAACATCACCAGCAGCAGGTGGACGTCCTTGATCCGGTCGCGCTCCTCGGGCGTGATCAGCGCGATGTCGCGGATGCCGAGCGTCGCGGCGATCACCGTCGCCGTCGTGCAGGCGATGCCGTTGGTGGTGAACGTGCGGTTGTAGGGCGCGCGCACGCCGGTGAGCCGCGCGTTGAGCGTCTGGCGCACCTCCTCGGCCAGGTCCTCGCCGCGCACCTGCTCCCCGTGCCACTCGAAGCACTGGTCGCGATGGACCGTCGAGAAGTGCACGAGCTCGTGCGTGAGCTCGTCGTGGTTCTGCAGCGCGTGGACTAGTGACGCGGGGTCGATGCCCATGTCCATCGCGAGCCGCAGCGTCAGCCGCAGGAACTCGGTGTCCTCGGTCACCAGCGCGTGGTGGTACGCGGGCCGGTTGACGAAGTCGTAGGACAGGTCGGCGCCCGACTCGCCCATGCTCTTGATGTCGTCCATCGACAGGTTGAGCTCCTGGAAGGAGAACCCGCCCATCTTGCGGATCATCGAGGCGATGAAGTGGTTCGCGGCCTCCGAGAGCGGATGGCCCTCCGACCACGCCGGCTCCTCCTCCGCGCTCTTCTCCGCACCGAGGAAGCCGTTCGCGTCCAGGCGCAGGCCGCCCGCGCCCAGGTCGGCGAGCGCGTGCAGCGCGTCCCCGATCACCAGTCGCATGCCGCTGAAGGACGGATCGAGCCAGTTGATCGAGGGCTGGCCCTCCTTGAAGTAGTGCAGGTAGACCCAGCGCCGCTCGACGCCGTCGACGCCCAGGACGGCCCGCGTGGCCGACCAGTTGGTCTCTTTGATGCCGGGCTCGAAGAAGATCACGCGCTGCAGGCGGCCGATGATGTAGCCGCGGCGCTCGAGCACCGCCTCGGTGTCGGCGTCCAGGTTGATGCTGTCGCGCCCCTCGGGCACCTCGGGCAGCAGGTCCCAGTCCTCGGGCGCGACCGAGACCATGTGGTAGATGCCCGGGTAGTCCTGGTGGCCCATCTCGGCCAGGCGGAAGTCGGCGCCCTTGCCGGTGTGGCCCGGGACGATGTCGTCGATCACCGTGCCCTCGTACTCGGCCGCGGTGGCGCACAGCATCCGGAACTCTTCCTCGGTGCCGAACTCCGGGTCCACGTTCATCGAGATGCGGTCGAAGTGGCCGTCGATCGAGGGCGTCAGGCGGCGCCCGTTCAGGCCGCCGGCGAGCTTGACCGGCCCGGTGTGCACGGCATCGATGCCGATCCGGCGGAACGCCTCCCACAGCCCGCGGTCGGCGAGCGCGGACAGGTACGACTCGCCCTGGCGCGTGACGAAGCTCAGCGGGTAGGCCGTGAACCACACCGACGCGCGCTCGACCGCCGCGCGCGGGTCCGGGTGCGCGAACGGGTTCTGCCACATGCTGCCCGTGCCGGACAGCTGCGTGGCGAGCCGGTTGGCGTCGTAGAGCATCGACTCCTCGACCAGCCACTCGACGTACTCACGGTTGTCGGCCAGCTCCTCACCGCCGCGACGGTCCGCGAGGCGGCGCCGCAACGAGCGGCGTGCCGACGGGCGGAAGCGCTTCGGACGGGCGGGATAGAACTGCTCGTCGTACGTGATGTCGGGAGCCTGGTGCTCCACCGCATCCGCGTTCTCGTCGGGCTCGTGCTGCAAGGCTGGGTGTTCACCGGTGGTCGACATGGCGTTTCCTCTTGGTTGCCCACCTCCGCCGCGCACCATGCGCGAACCTAAAGCAGCCGGGCCCTTAGTAGGTTGTCACCCCGAGGGGATGAGGCGGTATCGCCCGCCGGGCCAGCATCGTGCGACACGTGCGGCCACAGCGCGTCGAGATCGTGATCGGGGTCAAGACCCTCACGACCATCCTCGTCTTCGGCCTGCTGGTCGTCCTGGCGATCCTGTCGCTCGGCACGCTGCTGTCGATCTTCCTCGCGGCGGTGCTGGCGTTCGGACTCGACCCCGTGGTGACACGGCTCGTGCAGCGCGGCTGGGGGCGCGGAAAGGCCGCGCTGCTGGTGTTCGCGGGCCTGTTCGCGTCGGTGTTCACGCTCGTGCTGGTGACCGTCGGCCCCGTGTGGAACCAGATCGAGGAGTTCCTGCGCGCGCTGCCGGAGATGTGGGAGGACCTGCAGGCGACCGACTGGTTCGCGGACGTCTCGAGCACGGCGGGCTTCGACGACAAGGTGCGCGACTGGTTCGCGGACATCGCGAAGGAGCTCCCGGACGCGGCGACCGCGCTGCTCGGCGCCGCCGGCGGCGTCTTCGGCTCGGTGCTGAGCCTCGTGACGCTGACCTTCCTGTCGCTGTTCCTGCTGATGGAGCGCCCGCAGATCACGAGCTGGCTGTTCGGGTTCGCGCCGCCCGAGGCCGAGCAGCGCTGGAGCCCGGTGGTCGAGGAGTCGATCCGCGCGATCTCCTCCTCGCTGCTGGGCAACCTCGCGATCAGCCTCGTCGCGGGCACGATCGCCGGCGTCTCGGCCTGGCTGCTCGGCCTGCCGTTCCCGGTCGTGCTGGCCGTCATCACCGGCCTGCTGGACCTGATCCCGCAGGTCGGCGCGACGGTCGCGGCGGTGATCCTCGTCGCCGTCGCGCTCACCGTCGGCACCGGCGAGGCGGTGATCATGCTGGTGATCCAGCTGATCTACCAGCAGGTCGAGAACTACATCGTCTACCCGATCGTCTACCGGCGGGCGGTGGAGCTGACGGCGTTCACCACGATCGTGGCCGTGCTGATCGCCTCTTCGCTGCTGGGGATCGTCGGCGCGATCCTGGCCGTGCCGTTCGCGGCCGTGATCAAGATCCTGATCCGCGAGGCGAGCGCGCCACGCCGCAGACGGATGGACGCGCTACGTGACGGCCCCAGCGTCACGCAGAGCGGTGACGTCGTCGATGCCCCAGTCGGCAAGGACGGCGTCGGTGTCGGCGCCGGGCTCGCTCGGGGGACCTGAGACCGCCGCGGGCGTGCGCGAGAAGCGCGGCGCGGGCGCCGGCTGGACCTTCCCGTCGACCGTCACGAAGGCCTCGCGCGCGACGTTGTGCGGATGCTCGGCGGCCTCGGTCAGGCCGAGCACGGGCGTGACGCACGCCTCGGCGCCTTCGAGGAGCGCCGCCCACTCGTCGCGGGTCTTAGTGGCGAAGACCGTCGCGAAGCGCGCCTTGTACTCGGGCCAGCGCGGCTGGTCCCACTGCGGGAACGCGTCCGCGTCGAGCTCGAGCCGCCGCAGCAGCTCGGCGTAGAACTGCGGCTCGAGCGCGCCCACGGCCATCCACTTGCCGTCGCGCGTCGCGTAGACCTCGTAGAACGGCGCGCCCGAGTCGAGCAGGTTCGTGCCTGGCGTGTCGTTCCACAGCCCGGCGGCGCGCATGGCGTGGAACATCGTCGCCAGCAGCGCGCTACCCTCGACCATCGCGGCGTCCACGACCTGGCCCTGCCCGGACGTGCGCGCCTCAAGCACGGCGCTGACGACGCCGAGCGCGAGCAGCATCCCGCCGCCCCCGAAGTCCGCGACGAGGTTGAGCGGGATCGGCGGCTTCTCGCCGGTCCGGCCCATCGCGCCGAGCACGCCCGCGATCGAGAGGTAGTTCAGGTCGTGCCCGGCGACGGCGCTCAGCGGCCCGTCCTGGCCGTACCCGGTCATGCGGCCGTAGACGAGCTTCGGGTTGCGGGCGAGCACGTCGTCGGGGCCGAGGCCCAGCCGCTCCATCACGCCCGGCCGGAAGCCCTCGATCAGCGCGTCGGCGCGTTCGCTCAGCCGCAGGATCAGCTCGCGCCCGCCGCCGCTCTTGAGGTTCACCGCCGCCGACCGCCGCCCGCGGTGCATGAAGTTCCACGCGCCCTCGCCGAGCGGATTGCCCGCCCCGCCCGCGCGGTCGATGCGGATCACGTCCGCGCCCAGGTCGGCGAGCAGCATCGCCGCGAACGGGCCCGGCCCGATGCTCGCGATCTCGATCACCTTGACGCCGTGCAGAGGTCCACTCACGGGCGAACCATCCGGGCAGCCGCTGACGCGGCGCCATCGGGGGTCGCTTTGATCATCGCTTCGCGGATGCTCACGCCCGCATTCTCACCCACGCGAGGCGAAGAGGCGTACGCCCGCGGCCGCGCACCATCCGCGGATGCGCAAGGACGCCCTCGCGGGCGTGGCGACGGCGGCGGTCGTGATCCCGCAGTCGATGGCCTACGCGACGATCGCGGGGCTGCCGGTGGAGGTCGGCCTCTACACGGCGCTCGTGCCGCTGCTCGTCTACGCGCTGCTCGGCACCTCGCGGGCGCTGTCGGTCTCCACCACCTCCACCCTCGCCGCGCTCACCGGCGCCGCGGTCGCCACCGTCCCGCCCGATCAGGCGATGGCGGCGACCACGACCCTGGCCCTGCTCGCCGGCGGGCTGCTGCTCGCCGCGGGCGTCCTCAGGCTCGGCTTCCTCGCCGACTTCATCAGCCACCCCGTGCTCGCGGGCTTCAAGGCGGGCACGGGGCTGCTGATCGCGGCGGGCCAGCTCGGCAAGGTGCTCGGCGTTGAGCAGACGGGCGACAGCTTCTTCGCGAAGACGCGCTCCGCCCTCAGCCACCTCGGCGACATCAGCTGGCCGACCGCCGCGCTCGCCGCCGCCACGGTCGCGGGCCTGTTCGCGCTCAAGCGGACGAAGATCCCGGGCGCGCTGGTCGCGGTCGGCGCCGGCATCGTGGTCGGCGCGGCCGGGCTGCTGGACGTTGCGCTCACCGGCACCGTCCCCGGCGGCCTGCCCACGCCCGCCGCGCCCGACCTCGGGCTGATCGGCCCGCTGCTCCCCGCCGCCGCGGGCATCGCGCTGATGAGCTTCGTCGAGTCGATCGCCGCCGGACGCGCGATCGCGCACTCCGACGAGCCGGAGCCGAACGCCGACCGCGAGCTGATCGCGCTCGGCGCCGCCAACTTCGCCGGCGGCGTCTTCCGCAGCCTCCCGGCCGGCGGCGGGCTGTCGCAGACCGCGGTCAACGACACCGCCGAGACCAAGCGCGCCGGAGCGCTGACCGCGCTCGTCACGCTCGCCACGCTGCTGTTCCTCACGAGCGTGTTCGCCGACCTCCCGCAGGCGACGCTCGGCGCGCTCGTGCTCGTCTCCGCCGTCGGCCTGATCCAGCTCGAGCCGTTCCGTCAGATCGGCGAGATCCATCGCCGCGGCGTCGCCCTCGGGCTGCTGACGATGCTGGGCGTCCTCACGCTCGGCGTGCTCCAGGGCGTGCTCGTCGGCGTGCTGGCGAGCATGCTCAGCCTCGTCCACGCGCTCAACCACCCGCAGGTCACGCGGCTGGAGACCGGCGAGATCAAGGTCGTCGGCCCGCTCTACTTCGCGAACGTCCAGCGTGTGAAGCGACGCGTGCTGGAGCTCGACCCGGAGCCGGTGCTCGACATGTCCGCCGTGCATGGCATCGACGTCACCGCCGCGCTCGTGCTGGAGGAGCTCGCGCCGCGCATGCAGGGCCTGAACCCCCAGCCGCGCGAGCTCCTCCGCCGCGTTCAGTCGCGCGCCAACGCGGCCGCCAACTCGCGCTCGACGTCCAAGTAGACGTCGTCGCCGACGTTGACCTCGACCTCGAGGATGCGGCCACCGCTGAAGGCGAAGCCGGCCGGATACTCCTGGCTCACGGGGTCGCTGGAGTCGCGCCCGATCGTGAGCCCCTCACCGCACAGCGCGAAGTGCCCGGGCTGCGTCTTCCACTCGCTCTCGGCGACGACCTCCTCGTCGATGTAGAGCTTGGCCACGCCGAGCGTCTCGTGGTGGTCGCCATGGGACGCCTTCTCGAACTCCACGCCGACCACGTGCCGGCCGGCCGCGAGCTCCTGCCCGGAGACGAGCTGCTGCTCCGGCGGGATGCCGATGAAGTTGTACGCGTACCAGAGCTTGTGGTCCTTGATGAACAGCGAATGGCCGCCGAAGCGCGCGCCCTGGGCGAAGATCACGCCCTCCGCCCCGCCGTTGCCACCGATCTCGACCTCGGCGAGGATCTTGTACGAGCGCCCACGCGTGTTCGCGGCCACGAACTCCGGCACCTCGGTCGTGCCCGGGTAGTAGCGCCACACGCCGCCCGGCGGGATCATGGCCTCGGGCATCACGGCCACGAGCTCGGCGAGCGTGCGGTCGTCGAGCGGGAGCACGTCGTACTTGCCGGCCTCGACGAACCACAGGTCCACCAGCTGCTTGACCTTCTCGGGATGCTCGGCCGCGAGGTCGCGCGCCTCCGCGCGGTCGACGTCGGTGTTGAAGAGCTGCCAGGTCTCGTCGTCGAAACGGCCCGCGCCGAGGTTCGGGCCGCGCTCGGCCACGACCTTCCAGCCCTCGTGCCACAGGGCCCGGGTGCCGAACATCTCGTAGTACTGGATCCGCTTCATGGTCGCGGCGGCGGCGTCGTCGAACGAGTACCGCATCGACACGCCGGGCAACGCCGACTGCTCGTAGCCCTGGACCACGTCCGGGAACTCGACGCCGCAGCACTCGAGGATCGTCGGGACGATGTCCGTGCAGTGGTGGTACTGGTCGCGCACCTCGCCGCGGGCCTTGATCCCCGCCGGCCAGGAGATCACGAGCGGGTCGCTGACGCCGCCCTGGTACGTGTAGCGCTTGAACATCTTGAACGGCGTCGAGAACGCGACCGCCCAGCCGGTCGGGTAGTGGTTGTACGTCGACGGCGAGCCGAGCTCGTCGAGCTGCGTGAGGTTCTGCGCGATGTCGTCCGGATAGGCGTTGAAGACCTTGTTCTCGTTCACCGACCCGTCCGGTGACCCCTCGCCCGAGGCGCCGTTGTCGGCGGCGTAGACGATCAACGTGTTCTCGAGCTGGCCGGACGCCTCGAGGTAGTCGACGATCCGCCCGACCTGCGCGTCGGTGTACTCGCTGAAGCCCGCGTACACCTCGGCCATGCGGCTGAACAGCCGCTGCTCGTCGGCGGACAGCGTGTCCCACGGGCGCACCTGATCCGTCGCGATCATCTGCCCCTCGGGCAGCGGGTTGATCGGCGTCAGCTCCGTGCCCTCCGGCAGGATCCCGCGCTCGACCATCCGCGGCAGCACCCAGTCGCGGTAGGCCTCGTAGCCGTCGTCGAACTGCCCCTTGTACTTGTCGATGTACTCCTGCGGCGCGTGGTGCGGGGCGTGGTTGGCGCCGGGGCAGAACCACATGTACCAGGGCTTGTCGGGGTGCGACTGCTTGGAGTCGCGGATGAACCCGAGTGCCTTGTCCGCGAGGTCCTTGGAGAGGTGGTAGCCCTCTTCCGGGGTCGCCGGCTGCTCGACGTAGTGGTTGTCCTCGGCGAGCGTCGGATACCACTGGTTGGTCTCACCGCCGAGGAAGCCGTAGAAGCGATCGAACCCGCGCGCGAGCGGCCAGTGCTTCTTGGAGCCGCCCATCGCCCAGTCCTCGAGCGGCACGTTGTGGTTCTTGCCGACCCAGAACGTGTTCCAGCCGTTCTCCCGCAGCACCTCGGCCATCGTCGCGTTCTCCATCGGGATCATCCCGGTGTGCCCCGGGAAGCCCTGCGCGCCCTCGGCGATCTGCGCGAAGCCGTTCTGATGGTGGTTGCGCCCGGTCAGGAAGCACGAGCGCGTCGGCGAGCACAGCGCGGTCGTGTGCCACTGGCTGTAGGTGAGCCCGTTCGCGGCCAGGCGGTCGAGCGTGGGCATGTTGATGCGCCCGCCGTACGCCGACCAGGCCGCGAGCCCGGTGTCGTCATAGAGCACGACGAGCACGTTGGGCGCGCCGGCCGGCGCGGGCTCGTCCCGGAACGCGTCCCAATCCATGACGGAGTCGCGGACATCGAGGTTGATGACACCCTTGAACGGCCTGGCCACGATGCGTTTTCCCTTCGTCTCTTGATGTCCACTGCGGTCTATCGAGCGTCGAGGTGGGCGGGGGTCACCCGCGTGGAGTGACCCGTCATCCGGTGAAGCGCGGCGCGGTCGGGGCGGACACGATCACCGTCGCCTGGGCGAGGTTGTTCGCCAGGTCGGGGTCGTCGCTGGCGCTGGACACGGCGACCTGGTTGACGCGGCGCCCGGGATCGCCCGCGACGGCGTCGACGGTGATCACGGCCTGCCCGCCGGGCCGCAACGTCCCGAGCGAGCAGTTCGCCGGTCGCGTCCCGGTGCAGGTGCCACGCGTCGAGGACAGGCGCAGCTCAGCGGTGTTCGGCGGTTGCAGCTCGCTGACCACCACCTGCAACGCCGGGTCCGGGCCGCGGTTGACGACCGTGATCGTGTACTGGACGGCCTGCCCGGGGCGTGCCGACCGCGGTGCGGCGCGCTTGGTCACCGCCAGGTCCGCGTTCGGGCCGTCGGCGGGGAGCACCTGGCCCTGGTCCGGTGTCGGAATCGGCGGGACCGGCGCCGGCGATGGCGACGTCGTCGGGACCGGCGATGGTGGCGCCGGGGTCGGGGTCGGCGTCGGCGTGGGTTCCGGGGGCGTCGGTCCCACGGTGATGAAGCGGTTGATGAACGTGCAGTCCTTGCGCGGGTCCGCGCGGGTCAACCGCACCTGCGTGCGGCCCTGCGCGTTCGGCACCGGGCTCCCGTCGCACAGCACCGCTTCGAGGCGCCAGAAGCCCTCGTCCGTCACTTGGCGCCCCAGCTCGCGGATGTCGTAGACGCCGAGCGGCAGCGCGGTCGTGTCGTCGCCCGTCGCCGTGACGGGGACGACCTGGCGCTGCACCCGGGCGCGCTGACGGTGGGTCACCGTGTTGTCGCCCCGCGGCGAGATCTGGAAGAACGCCGTGCCGATGTTGCCGATCGCGACCTTGCGGATGCGCAGCGCCCCGGACGGGATGAACTCGTTGGTGAACTCGCACGCGACGCCTTCGCCCGCGCCCACCCTGAAGCGCACGGGCTCCAGCGGGTCGAACGCGCGGCCGTCGCACGACGCCTTCGCCGGCCGCCAGCGGCCCTCGGCGGTCCGTGCGGGTAGGCGTTCGGTCACCGTGTAGGCGCCGGGAGATCCCGCGAGCGGCGCGCCGGCCACCGGGACGCCGATCCGGGTCGTCGCGATCGTCTGGCTCCCGCTGTCAGGCCCGCTGATGTCGAAGCGGAAGCTGCCGACGCCGCCGAGCGTGCGCTTGACCAGCTGCAGCCCCGCGGCGGGCGGGGTCAGCCGATTCGTGTACGTGCACGTGACCGTGTCCAGCGCGCCCAACGTCACCCGCGCCTCACCCGAGGCCACCGACGTCACGGACGTGCTCGCGCCGGTCGCCGACACACACGCGAGGCCGCTCAGCGACCAGCCCACCGGGACCTCCTCGGTGAACGTCCACGGCTGGTTCGGATCAGCGGCCCGGTAGAACGTCTCTTCGGCGGGCCGGCCGTCGGAGGCCGACAGCGTGAAGTGATGGTCCTCCGTGTAGGAGATGTTGCCGGTGAAGCCGAAGTCCTGGGAAGCGGTGGCGTCGGGGTCGTCGACGACCTTGCGGACGATGATCGTCCCGCTCGTCGGCGGCGGCTCGACGTAGTACGCGTAGCAGAGGACGTGCCTGACGCCGTTGGGGTAGGCGATGAACTCGACGTTGTCGCCGTTGAGGTTGTCGACCGCGCACCGCAGCGCCGCGAAGCCGTACTGCTGCGGGTAGACCTTGTCGAGCACCGGGTCGTCGACCGCGCCGCCCTGCAGCCACAACGATTGGTACGCCTGTGAGCGCTGCGCCTGGTCCCCCGTCAACGCCACCGTGACGGCGCCCGGGAGATCGACCCCGACCGGCGCGCCGACGCGGTCGAGCAGCGGCGTCGAGGCCTGCGTGAGGATCGGCGTGGCGTACGGGTTGGTGACCTTCGAGAGCGACCCCCAGGTCCCGTTGACGGCCTGCGTCTGGTAGCCGGTGCCCAGCACGAAACGCCAGTTCACGAGCGGGCGGCACCGCGGCTGGCCCTCGATCTCCTTGGCGGCGGAGATCAGCTCGCCGTTCACGTAGAGCGTGTCCGCGCCGAGGTCCTTCAGGCTCTCCTGGATGTCGTTGCGCGCGAGGTTGGCGCGCACCGCGTCGTAGCTCGGGCACGCCCGCGCGGCGTAGGTCACCAGCCGCTGCTGCTGCGCGCCGGCGGCCGGCGTGAGCACCGCGGCGCCCACGATCGCGACGGCCAGGACTCTCAATGCACCCATATCGGCGTCCCCAGTGGGAGGCGACGCACCAGCGCGGCGACGTCGCGGTTGGCGAGGCGCACGCAGCCGTGCGATGGCCGCCCCGGGATCAGGTCCGGCCGGTCCGTGCCGTGGATCCCGACGACTCCACCGCCGGGCCAGTCCGAGAGCGCCGAGTACGCGCTCGTGCCGATCGCCCACGGTCCGTAGCGGGCGCCGTCACCGCGCAGCTTCTCGCGCACGTAGAAGCGTCCGGCCGGAGTCGGCGTGCCCTGCGCGCCGACGCCCACCCGCGCCGTCCAGACGACGCGGCCGTCCCGGCGCAGCCAAGCGCGCAGGCGCGTCCGGTCGATCTCGAGCGCCGTCCGCACGACCCGCAGGCGCGAGAGGTACGCGCGCGGAACCCAGCCTCTCGAGCCGTTCGGCCGGCGCGGCAGCCGCAGCTCGATCCACCGCCGGCCGTCGGCGCCGACCCGGTCGCGCAACGCGAGATACAGCTCGGGGCGACCGTCCTCGGTGAGCGCGCGCAGGCGCACGACCCGTCGCGCCGCCGTGCTGGGCGCGCTCCGCGCCCAGCCCAGCCGCTCGGGGTACGCCCAGCGGCTCAGCGTGTGCTCGTCCGACAGCCGCTCGGCCTGCGCAGGCTGAGTCCACGCCACCGTGGCCACGACCGCCAATGCCAGCGACGCCCTCCTCATCGCCCGGCGAAGTCTCCGTGGTGGCGGGGTGAGTGAAGATCACCCGCCGGGGGCGACGCCCGGTCCACTCCGACCCCGACACGATGCAAGCCGTGTCGATCGTGACCGGCTCGCGCATCACGCACTGGCTCGGCGGCGAGCTGCGCACCGCCGACGAGGTGCGCGACGCGGTCTATCTGGACGCGCCGCCGAAGCTCACGCGCTTCTGGCTGCTGCTCGTCCTGTCGGCGGTGATCGCGTCCGCCGGCGTGATCGGCAACTCGACCGCGACGGTGATCGGCGCCATGATCATCGCGCCGCTCGCGACCCCGATCCAGGGCATCGCCGTGGCCCTGGCCGGCGGGGAGCTCGCCGCGCTGCTGAAGTCGGCGAGCACGCTGGTGACCGCCGCTGTGGCCGTAGCGGCGCTGGGCGCCGTCGCGAGCTGGGTGCTCCCCGAGGTCGTCCCGGCGGCGTCCAACGGGCAGATCACGAGCCGTGTGTCACCGACCGTCATCGACCTCGTGGCCGCCGCCGCGACGGGCCTGGCGGGTTCGCTCGCGATCGCGCGCCGCGACATCGGCGACATCCTGCCGGGCGTCGCGATCGCGATCTCGCTCGTGCCGCCGCTGGCCGTCGTCGGCATCACCGCCGCCGACGGCGCCTGGCACGACACCGTCGGGGCACTGCTGCTGTTCACGACCAACGTGCTCGCGATCATCGTCGCCGGGACGCTGCTGTACTCGCTGCTCGAGCTGCTTCCGCAGGCGGCGGACGCGCCGAGCATGCGCCGCCGCCCGGTGTACCTCGTGGTCGCCGTCGCCGGCGCCGTGGTCGTCCTCGCGCTCAGCGTCGTGACCTACCGCACGGTGCAGCTCCATCAGCGCGAGGCGTCGGCGCGCGCGATCGCGACGAGCTGGGCCGAGCGCGGCGGCGAGGCGCTGATCGGGGTGCGCTACGAGGGCGAGGCGCTCGTGGTGCACGTCGAAGGCGACGCCCCGGGCGCAGGCGACGCGCAGCTCCTCTCCGCGCTGACGGGTGCCGTCCCGGCCGGGACGCCGGTGGAGCTCAACCGGGTTCCGGGGGAGCGCCGAGCGCTGGGGACCGTTCCGTGAGCCGTCGTGGTCGAGATCACCGGGATGTTCGGTTAGCGGTCGATTCCGGGCACAACCTCTTCTTGTGTCCGATGTCTGGTCGCCGGGGCTCTCGCTGCGCGAGTCAGCCGGCCGTTGTCACCTCACCCTCGCCGGGCTCACCTACGGCGTCGGGTTCTCCCTCCAAGAAGCCGCCGACGACCTGATCGCGCGGCTCGTCGGCATCGTGCTCGGCGCCCGCTCCTCCGGGTTCCAGCACACCGCCGAGCTCGGCCCGCCCGACCTGAACCTGGTCGAGTTCATCTCCGAGCTCGGCGACATCGCGGCGCGGGGCGAGGACATCCGCCCGCGCGTGTTCACTGGAGCGCCATCGCCAGGTTGACCCGGTCCTCGGGCCGGATCAGGTGGTTGTGGTCGTCGAGGCCGAGGTCGATCTCGACCCACTCGACCTCGCCGCTGAACTCGCGCTGGGAGTAGTCGGTGGTGACGGGCGAGCCGAACTCGTTGCCGACGTCGCACGTCTCGTCGGCGCTGAACAGGAACGCCTCGGTGCGCTCGATGTGGCCGGAGCCGACCGCGTTGCCGTCGATGTAGAGCGTCGCCTCACCGCCCTTGCCGACGCCGCCGCCGTCGTAGGTGAACTCCATCCGCACCTGGTGGTCGCCGGGCGGCACCGCCTCGCTCGCCGCGACCGAGTACTCGTCGAGCCCGAAGAAGTTGTACGTGTACTTGGGCTTGCCGTCCTTGAGGTAGAGCGACTGGCCGCCGGAGACGCCGCCCTGGGCGACGATCACGCCCTCCGCCCCGCCCTCGGGCACCTTGACCTGGGCCGTGAGCGAGAACGACGTGTTCTTCATCATCAGCACGCTGTTCTCGGTCAGGCGGCCCATGCCGCCGAACAGCAGCTGGCGCTTGCCGTGCACGAGCGTCGGCCGGCCCGCCGACTCGGGCAGGCCGCGCTCGACGAAGCGGTCGTCGAGCGGCACGACGTTGTACTTGACGGCCTCGATCAGCCACAGCCGCTGCAGGTCGTGCAGCTTGTCCGGGAACTCCGCCGCGACGTCGCGCGCCTGCGTCCAGTCGCTGCGCGTGTCGTAGAGCTCCCAGACGTCGTCGTCGAACGCCGGCAGCTCGTGGGCGCCGGTCTCCCACGGCGTCCGGTGCTTGGTGACCGCGGTCCAGCCCTTGTGGTAGATGCCGCGGTTGCCGAACATCTCGAAGTACTGCGTCTCGTGGCGCTCGGGCGCGCTCGCGTCGTCGAACGAGTAGTTCATCGCAACGCCCTCGATCGGCTTCTGCATCACGCCGTTGACGAAGGTCGGGTGCGGCAGCCCGGCGGCCTCCAGCACGGTCGGCGCGATGTCGATCACGTGATGGAACTGGTCGCGCGTCTCGCCGCTCGCGCTGAACCCGTGCGGCCAGTGCACGATCGTGCCGTTGCGGGTGCCGCCGAAGTGCGACGCGACCTGCTTGGTCCACTGGTACGGCGTGTCCATCGCGTGCGCCCAGCCGACCGCATAGTGGTTGTAGGCCTCGGGCCCGCCGAACTGGTCGATCTTCGCCGCCATCACGTCCGCGGTCTCCAGCGCCGCGAACCCGCCGAGCGTGATCATCTCGTTGAACGTGCCCTGCAGCGACCCTTCGGCGGACGCGCCGTTGTCGCCGATGATCGTGATGACCATCGTGTCCTCGAGGATGTGCAGGTCCTCGAGCGCGTCGAGCAGCTCGCCGATGTGGTGGTCGGTGTTCTCGAGGAAGCCCGCGTAGACCTCCATCTGGCGGGCGAGCACCGGCTTGAGCTCGTCCGCGATGTCGTCCCAGGCGGGGATGCCGGGGCTGCGCTCGGTCAGCTCGGCGTCGGCCGGGATCACGCCCAGCTCCTTCTGGCGCGCGAACGTGCGCTCGCGCAGCGCGTCCCAGCCGTCGTCGAACACGCCGTGGTACTTGTCCGCCCAGTCCTTGGGCACGTGGTGCGGCGCGTGGGTGGCGCCCGGCGCGTAGTAGGCGAAGAACGGCCGGTCGGGCATGAGCGCCTTCTGCTGGCGCATCCACTTGATCGCGTGCGCCGACAGGTCGTCGTTGAGGTAGTAGCCGTCCTCGGGCGTGCCCCACGGCTCGACCGGCGTCGTGCCCTCGTACAGCGCCGGATACCACTGGTTGGTCTCGCCGCCGAGGAAGCCGTAGAAGTAGTCGAAGCCCATCCCGGTCGGCCACTGGCGGTACGGCCCCATCGGGCTCGTCTCCCACACCGGCACCTCGTGGCACTTGCCGAACTGCGCGGTGCTGTACCCGTTGAGGTTGAGCGTCCGCGCGAGCGGGGCGCACGTGTTCGGCCAGATCGAGTTGTTGCCGGGCGCGCTGGTGGCCAGCTCGGTGATGTTGCCCATGCCGACGCTGTGGTGGTTGCGGCCCGTCAGCAGCGCGCTGCGGGTGGGTGAGCACAGCGCCGTGGTGTGGAAGCGCGTGTACTTGAGGCCCTGCTTGGCGAGGCGCTCGAAGTTCGGGGTCTGGCACGGGCCGCCGAACGCGCTGCTCGCGCCGAAGCCGACGTCGTCGATCAGGACGAGCAGGACGTTGGGAGCGCCCTGGGGCGGCAGCAGCGGGGTGATCGGCGGATAGCGCGTATCCGGATCCTTGGCGTCGTAGGTGGTCAGCCCCGGTGCCGGGATGTCCGGGATCGGCAGCACGTCGCGCGAATGCATGCCGACAGGCTCCCGCCGGACCGGGCGACTGCTCATCACCCCGTGCGGGCGAAGCGGGTAGCGTGCGCTCCATGTTGGAAGCGCTGCTCTGGGGCGCGGTGGCGGCTGGTTCACTCGTGATCGGCGGGCTGCTCGGCGTGGCTCGGGAGTGGCCGGACAAGCTCATCGGCGCCGTGTTGGCCTTCGGGGCGGGCGCGCTGATCAGCGCCGTCAGCTTCGACCTGTTCGAGGAGGGCGTGCAGCAGGGCGGCGGCCTGCCGGTGGCGATCGGGCTGACGGCCGGAGCGCTGACGTACTTCACGCTCGACCGGATCGTCGAGAAGCGGGTGCCCGGAGCCGGCACCGCGCTGGCGCTCGGCGCGCTGCTGGACGGCATCCCGGAGCAGGCGGTGCTCGGGATCGGGCTCGCGAGCGGCCAGGGCGTATCGATCAGCCTGCTGGCCGCGATCTTCGTGTCCAACCTGCCGGAGGCGATCGGCGCGTCCACCGACCTGCGCGACGCGGGCCGCTCACGCCCGTCGATCCTGCGCCTGTGGGGCGTCGTCGCCGTGGTCTGCACGCTCGCCACGGTCGGCGGGTTCGGGCTCGCGGACGCGACCTCCGGAGACTTCAAGGCGGGTATCAACGGCTTTGCGGCCGGTGCGCTGCTGGTGATGCTCGTCGACTCGATGATCCCGGACGCGACGAAGAAGGCGGGGCGGATCGCCGGCCTGGTCACCGTGCTGGGATTCGCCGTCGCGGCCGGACTATCGTAAGGTTTCCCTCAGTGCTCGATCTTCCCCTTATTGAGAGCAAGATCGCGCGCCCCCTCCTGCGGACGGACGTGCTCGAGCGACCGCGCGTGACCGCCGCGCTCGAACGGGCGGCCAAGGCGGGCGTCGTGCTCGTCTCGGCGCCGACCGGTTACGGCAAGACGGTGGCCGTGAGCGCGTGGCTGCGCAACCGGCCCGCGGCCTGGGTCTCCGTCGACGAGGACGACAACGACCCGCTGCGGCTCTGGCGCTACGCCGCGGCCGCGCTCGGCGCGGACCTGGCGTCGGGCCCGCTCGAGGCGAACATCGACGCGCTGGCCGAGCTCGACGTGCCGCTCGTGCTCGAAGACGTCCACGTCCTCACGGACCGGCGCTGTCTGGCGACGCTGGCTCACGCCACGCGGGTGATGCCGCGGCTCGTGCTGATCTCCCGCCGCGATCCACCGATCCGCATCGCCCGGCTACGCGTGCAGGGCGGGCTCGGGGAGGTGCGCGCGGAGACGCTGGCGTTCAGCACCGAGGAAGCGGCCTACGTGCTCGGCGGCGGGGACGCGACGGCGATCACCGAGCGCACCGAGGGCTGGCCGGCCGCGATCTACCTCGTGGCGCTCTGGCTGCGCAACGGCGGCAACCCGAACACGCTGCCGCGCCACCACCTCTCCGAGCTCGTCACCACCGAGGTGCTCGCCGGCCTGGAGGCCGATCTGCACGACTTCCTCGTGCGCACGTCGGTGCTGCCGCGCCTGTCGGCGCCGCTGTGCGACCACGTCCTCGAGATCGACGATGCCGCGCAGTGCCTGCAGCGCCTGCTGGACGCCAACCTGTTCCTGGTCGCGCTCGACGACGACGCCGGCTGGTTCCGCTACCACCCGCTGTTCCGCGAGCTCGTGCGGCGCGAGCTGCCCGACCCGGCGCCGCTGCACCGGCGCGCCGCGGCCTGGTACGACGCGCACGGCCATCCGGAGGAGGCCGTCGAGCACGCCCGCGCGGGCGGCGACCACGCGCTCGCCGCCGACCTCGTCGACCGCCATCACATCGCGCTGACGCGTACCGGCCGCACGGCGACGCTGCTGCGCTGGGTGCGTGAGCTGCCCGAGTCCGAGCTGGCCGACCGGCCCGTGACGCTCCTGGCCGCCGCGGCCGCGGCGGGCGCGACCGGCCGCCCGCCGTTCGAGGTCGAGCGACTGCTGGCCGCTTCCCAGCGCGCTCGCGAGGCGCGTCCGGACGCGTGGACGCCGTTCCACGAGACGATGGCCGCGATCACGGCGGCGCTGGCGCGCGACGAGAACGTGCCCGCCGCGCTCGCCGCCGCCGAGTCCGCGGTCGAGCACGCCGACGACGACCTGGCCGTCGGGGCGCTGGCGACGCTCGCGGCGATGCAGCTCGACACCGGCGACGAGCCGCTCGCGCGCCGCACCTGCGCTCGCGCGCTCATGCACCCCACGGCCGAGCGGCGCCCGCACGGCTTCGCGAGCGCGCTGTCCACGCTGGCGATCACCGAGGTGGCGGCGGGCCGGCTGCCGGCGGCCCGCGAGCACGCCGACCAGGCGCTCGCGGTCGTGCGCTCGATGGGGAACATCGACAGCCGGATCGACGCGCGCGCCCACGCGGCGGACGCGATCGTGGCCCGCGCCGAGGGCCGGCTCGGCCGCGCGGTCCGCGCCGCCGAGGCCGCGCTCAAGCTGCACCCGCGCGGCGCGTTCCGCGCCCGCATCCTGCTCGAGCTGGCGCAGATCCGGGCGGCCCGCGGCGAGCTGGGCCGCGCGGAGACGACGCTGGACGAAGCGCGCACGCTGATCGCCGACTGCGAGGACGCGGGCGGCATGCCGGCGCTGGCCGAGCGGGTGGCCGGCAGTCTCGGCGCCGGGACGCTCGGCGCCCCCGCCGAGCCGCTCTCCCCCGCCGAGGAGCTGATCCTGCTGCAGCTTCCGACCTCTCGCAGCAACACCGAGATCGCCGCCGACCTGTTCCTCTCCCCGAACACCGTCAAGACGCACCTGAAGGCGATCTACCGCAAGCTGGGCGCCCACTCCCGGACCGAGGCCGTGCACCGCGCGACAGCCCTCGGCCTGCTAAAGAATTCGTAAAGGGGTCAGACCCCTTTAGGTTGCTTTAGGTTCCGTTGGGCGTTGTCGACGGCCGCGACGACGCGGGCCGGCTCGGCGATGCCGACGAAGCGGAACTCGGAGTCGTCGCTGCCGGCGGTGTCGAAGTCGACCGTGCCGACGCGCAGCAGCCGGTCGCGGAAGCGCTGCTCGGTGTTGACGTTCTGGACGCGGTCGATCTGGGTCTGCTGGACCTTCTTGGCGAGGATGCCGCGGCGGATGTAGAGGCGTTGGGTGGAGACCATGTAGTCGGTCGCCGTGCGCTTGACCATGCCGGCGAGCACGACGCCCGCGACCAGCAGCGCGAAAGCGAGGATGGCCAGGCCGAAACCGGCCGCGAGCCACACGATCACCGAGAGCACGAGCGCGCCGGCGACGCCGCCGATGTAGAAGCTCAGGACCGCGCGCCAGGACGGGTGGCCCTCGAAGACGATCTGCTCGTCGGGATGCAGCTCCATGGCGCGACAGGCTCGCGCGCGGCGGGATGAGCCCGGATCACCCACCGCGGGCGATGCCGGGCGCTCCGGGTGCGATCTAGCTTCGGCCGATGAGCATGGTCGAACCCACGCGCTTCCGGGCTGAGCAGCGCCCACCGGACGGCGTCTTCCTCGGCGCGGACAGCTCGCCCGGCTGGGTGATGTTCAGCGCCTCCATGATCGGCCTGCTGGCCGTCATGAACTTCATCTACGGCATCGCGGCCGTCTCGGAGTCGACGTTCTTCGTCGGCCAGGCCGAGTTCGTGCTGGGCGGGCTGAACTCGTGGGGCTGGGTGCTGATCTGCGTGTCCGTGCTGCAGCTGCTGACGTCGTTCGGCATCGCCGCGAACGTCGGCGTCGCGCGCTGGGTCGGCGTGGCCATCGTCTCGGTCAACGCCGTCATCCAGCTCCTGGTCCTGCCCGCGTACCCGTTCTGGGCCGGGATGCTGTTCACGCTCGACATCCTCGTCATCTACGGCCTGATCGCCCACGGCGCCCGGGAGGACTGACATGCACGTCGACCCCTCGACCTACGACGTCGACCCGGGCAAGCCCTGGCTCATCTTCGCCGGCGTGCTGCTCGCGATCCTCGGCGTGCTCAACCTGATCTACGGGATCGCGATGATCGACGAGTCCTCGTTCTTCGTCGCCGACACCAAGTTCGTGCTCGCCAACCTGAACTTCTGGGGCTGGGTGCTGGCCGTCCTCGGCGCCGGGCAGCTGGCCGCGGCCGCCGGGATCTACGCCCAGAAGGAGTGGGCGCGCTGGCTCGGCATCGCCTTCGCGTCCGTGAACATGCTCGCCAACTTCCTCTCGATCGCGAGCTACCCCGTGCTGACGATGCTGCTGTTCTTCGTCGACGTGATCGTGATCTGGGGCCTGTTCACGTACGGCGGACGAGATCGCTACAACCTCGCCGGCTGAGCATCGCGGCCGCGCGTGGGTGGACGTTGATCAGCTCTACGTCGAGGTCGGCGAGCATGTCGACGGTCTCGACGTCGAGGTCGAAGGAGTGCTGGAGGTCGAGCGTGACCGGTGCGGGCTGGGAACGCACGACCTCCCGCACGACGTGCGCGTTGGCGTAGAACAGCGGCGAGTGCGGCGTGACGACGCCGTCGGCGACCGTCACCCGCGGCCGGCTGATGCGCTTGACGACGATCGCGAGCGAGAGCGCCGCGGTCACGATCAGGCCCTCGAGCACGCCGAGCCCGACCACGGACACGCCGGCGATCACGGCCAGCACGATCGCGGTGCGGCGCAGCCGCGCGATCCGGCGCAGCTCCCGCACGTTGAGGAAGCTGGACACGGCGACGATCACGATCGCGGCCAGCGCCGTCTGCGGCAGGTCCGTGAACAGCGGGCCGAGGAACGCGCCGGTGAGCAGGATCAGCGCGGCGGCGATCAGCGCGGTGAGCTGCGTCCGACCGCCCGCGTTCTCGGCCGCGGCGGTCTGGCTCGCGCCGCCCGACTGCACGAAGCCCGACGACAGGCCGGCGAGCAGGTTCGACGCGCCCATCGCCGCCAGGTCGCGGCTCGTGTCCACCTCGTAGTGGTGCTGCGCCGCCAGCGCGCGTGAGACGCCGACGGCCTCCGTGGAGAGGATCAGCACGCCGAAGGCCATCGGCAGCAGCGCGACCAGGTCGTCGCCGTGGACGTCGGGCCAGGTCGGATCGGGCAGCGCGCGCGGGACCTCGCCCACGACCGCCACGCCGTGGTCGGACAGGCCGAGCGCCCAGGAGACGAGGATCGCGCCCGCCACCACGAGCGACATCGCCGGCCACCCGGGTCGCAGGAACTTGAACGCCAGCAGGACGGCGATGCAGACGAGCCCGAAGACGACGGTCGTCGCGTTGTCGCCGGTCAGCGCGTCCAGCTGCGCCTCCATCACGACCAGCCCGAGCCCGAACAGGAAGCCGGTCATCACGGGCTTGCTGACGAAGTCGGAGATCGCGCCGAGGCCGAGCAGGCCGCCGGCGACGAGGATCACGCCCGCGAGCAGCGCGAGCGCGGCCGACAGCGCGGCGTAGCGGACCGGGTCACCGTCGGCGAGCGGACCCACGGCGGCGGCGCTGAGCGCGGACGTCGCCGTGGTGGCGCTCACGATCAGCGTCCGCGAGGTGCCCAGCAGCGCGTACCCGACCAGCGCGCCGGGCGCCGCCATCAATCCCGCTTCGGGCGGCAACCCGGCGATCTGGCCGTACGCCACGGCCTGCGGCACGACCACGCTCCAGACGACGACGCCCGCAACGATGTCGCGCCGCAGCCACTCCCGCCGGTAGCCGGCGAGGAAGACGGGTGTGAAGCGGCTCAGACGGTGGCCGCGGCTTCGCGGGTCTCGAGCGCGTGCCGCAGCCGCTCCTCGGCCTCGTTGTCGAGCGACGTCTGGATGACCTCGCCGCCGAAGTGCGCGATCTCCGGCAGGACCTTGTCGGCCGTGGCGCTGCGGACGAGCAGGATCAGCGCCACGCCGCCGGACTCGAGCTTGGTGCCGAGGTCCTTGAGGAAGTTGTCGTCGACGCCGACGTCGGTCAGCGCACCGGTCGCGGCGCCCGTGGCCGCGCCCACGGCCATGCCGAGCAACGGCACGAAGAAGATCAGGCCGATCAGGCCGCCCCACAGCGCACCGCCGACGGCGCCGCCGGCGACGAGCTTGTTCGTCTGGTGCAGCTTGACCTTGCCCTTGTCGTCGCGGGTGACGATGACGGCGTCCTCGAGCGAGATCAGGTGCTCGGTCTGCAGGCGGCTCAGCGTGGCCACCACGTCATCCGCGGTGGACTTATCGGGATAGGCGATCGCGACGAGTGTGCTCATGGCCCCGATCCTCCGTCCGGGGTGGGTGGCCCGGCCTCACCCACCGTGGGCGATGCCGCCCCATTCCGGCGGCGCGGACGATCCGCGCTCCGCGATGGACGTCTTCCTCACGCAGTTCATCTCCGCCGCCGTGATCGGCGCCCTCTCGCCCGCGGCAGTGCTCGCGACGATCGCCGTGCTTGCCGCCGACCGCCACGCGCTGCGCAACGCGGTCTGCCTGCTGCTCGGCTGGACGTTCGTGCTCGTCGCGCTCGCGGCGTTCATGCGGCTCGTGCTCGGCGCGGGCGGCGGCGGGCTCGCCGACTCGACCAAGGCGATCCTGAACCTGATCCTCGGGCAGGTGCTGATCTCGTTCGGCCTGCGGCGGATCGTCGGGCACCGCGTCGGCGCGCAGGTGGTGGCGCACACGCCGGGCTGGATGCAGGCGCTGGACGACCTCACCGCGCTGAAGGCGCTCGGGATGGGCGCGCTGCTGCTGCTCATCTCCCCCGCCGACCTCGCGGTCTACCTGTCCGCGCTCCAGGGCATCCAGGGCGCCGACCTCAGCGACCCGATCCTCGCCAACCTGGCGCTCGTCGTCGCGATCGACCTGTGCATCCTGATGCCGCTCTCGATCTACGTGCTGATGCCGCGGCGCGCGAGCCACATCCTCGGGGCCGGGCGCACGTGGCTGATCGCGCACATGCACGCGGTCGCGGCCGGGTCGATGCTCGTGTTCGGCGCGCTGCTCACGCTCAGCGGGGCACTGCACCTACTGACTTGATCGCCGCGCGCACGCTCGGATAGACGTCGTGCAGCGCCGCGTCCTCGGCCACGCGGTCGAGCATGTCGCGCACGAGGCCGACGTCCCGCGCGATCACGAGCTTCACGCCGCGTCGGCGCAGGTCGGCGGCGACGCGGTCGAGCATCTCGGCGGCGGTGACGTCGACGAACGGGATCGTCTCGGCGTCGAGGATCACCGCGCGCACGCCGTCGCCCGCGGCATCCAGCAGGTGCGTGCGGACGGCCTCGGCGTTGGCGAAGTACAGGCCGCCCTCGACCCGCACGAGCGCGATGCCGTCGATCGGCTGCGCGTCGGTGCTGCGCGCGAGGTCCACGTACGCGCCGCCCAGCTCGCCGAGCGTCGCGACGTAGGGCTTGGACGCGCGGTAGAGGAGCAGCAGCAGCGACAGCGCGATGCCGATGAACAGGCCCGGCAGCGTGTCGAACACGAGCACGCCGAGCAGCGCGGCGAGCGCGGCGATGAAGTCCGGGCGCGCGGCGACGCCGTACGCCCGCCGCAGCCCGCTCGACGTGTCGCGGTACAGCCGCCGCAGCGCCGGGAAGTCGACGAGCTCGATCACCGCCGCGATCACGACCGCCGCCAAAGTGGCTTCCGGCAACGACTCGAACAACCCGGTGAGCAGCAGCAGCGTCACGACCGTGAGCACGGCGACGACGAGGCCGGAGAGCTGGGTGCGCGCGCCCGCGGCGCCGTTGACGGCGGTCTTCGACAGCGAGCCGTTGACCACCATGCCCTGCGAGAGGCCGGCGGCGAGGTTCGCGCCGCCGAGCCCGAGCAACTCGCGATTGACGTCGATCTCGTAGTGCTGGCGCGCGGCGTAGGTCTTCGCGGCGCCGAGCCCTTCCGCGAAGCCGACGAGCATGACCGCGACGCCGCCCGCCGCGAGCGCGCCGTAGTCCGCGTCGGGCACGCCGAACGACGGCAGGCCGCCGTCGATGTGGCCGACGATGGCGATGTCGAGGTCCAGGACCTGCACCACGCCGATCCCCAGCAGCACCGCGACGAGCGACCCCGGCACGCCCGGCACGAACCGGCGCAACCCGAGCACGACCGCCAGCGACGCGACGCCCACCACCAGCGTGAGCGCGTCCGTGTCGCCGAGCTTGCTGATCAGGTCCCACGCCTTCTCGAAGAAGTCGCCGTCGCCCTTCTCGACGCCGAAGAGCTTCGGCAGCTGGCCGATGATGATCGTCAGCGCGAGCCCGACGATGAAGCCCTTGATCACCGGCTCGGAGATGAAGTTCGCGAGGAAGCCCAGGCGGAGCAGGCCCGCCAGCAGGGCCGCGAGCCCGGTCGCGATCGCGAGCGCGGCGGTGAACGCGGCGAAGCGGTTGTCCCCGACCGGGATCACGTCCGCGACCGTCGCCGCCGACAGCGCGGCGGTCGCGCTCATCGGCCCGCACACGAGGTGGCGGGAGCTGCCGAGCGCGGCGTACAGCAGCAGCGCGCCCGGCGCTGCGTACAGGCCGACGACCGGCGAGACGCCGGCGATGCTCGCGTACGCGAGCGACTCGGGGATCAGCACCGCCCAGACCGTCAGGCCGGCGATCAGATCGCCGCGCAGCCCACTCCGGTCGTAGCCCCGCAGCGACGAGAACAGCAGGGCGGCTCAGCCCCCGGCGAGCACCCGTTGCTTGGCGGTCTCGAACTCCGGTTGCGAGAGCACGCCGGCGTCCAGCAGGCCCTTGAGCTTGGTGAGCTCGGCGACGAGGTCCGAGCCGCCACCGGGCGCGGGAGCGGGCGCGGCCGGCGCCGGGGCCTGGGTGGACTCGAGCGCGGACAGCCGCGCCTCCTGCTCGGCCTCGGAGGCCTGGTCGGCGTAGGCACGCTCCTGCGCGCGGGCACCCGCCTTGCCGGCCATGTACGCGGTGCCGCCGAGCATCGCGCCACGCAGCAGCGGGCGTCGGGGACGGAAGAGAAGGGGCATGGCGCGCATCCTCGGCACGGCACGGATGAGGGCGCTTCATCTCGCATGGGTGAAGCGATCCCACCCGTGCGCCGCGCACGATGCCGCGTCATGACTGAAGCGATCGGCCAGCTGCTCCCCTTCGCCGTCGGCACGGCGCTCAGCCCATTCCCGATCATCGCCGTGGTGCTGATCCTCGCGACGCCCCGGGCCCGCGTGAACGGGTTCGCGTTCCTGCTCGGATGGATCGTCGGCCTGACGCTCGTGGGCGGGCTGATCCTGCTCGTGGCCGGCGGCGCCGACGCCTCCGACGCGGGCGAGCCCGCCACGTGGGTGAGCCTGGTCAAGCTCGCGCTCGGCGCGCTGCTGCTCGTGTTCGCCGTCAACCAGTGGCGCGGCCGCGACGTCGAGAAGCCCGCGCCGAAGTGGATGCAGGCGATGGACACGCTCAAGCCCGGCAAGGCGATCGGGATCGCGATCCTGCTCGCCGCCGTCAACCCGAAGAACCTGGTCCTGACCGCGGGCGCCGCCGCCGCGATCGCCGGCACCGGCATCCCCGCCGGCGAGCAGGCGATCGCGTTCGCCGTGTTCGTCGCCATCGGCTCGCTCGGCACGGGCGTGCCGCTGGCGATCTACCTCGCGCTCGGCGAGCGGTCCAAGCCGCTGCTCGACCGCGTCAGGTCATGGATGTCCGCCAACAACACGGTGATCATGGCCGTCCTGTTCCTGGTCATCGGCGCGAAGCTGGTCGGTGACGGGATCTCGGGCCTCTAGCCCGAGGGCGGCGATCAACCCGCAGACGACGCCGACCGCGAGCAGCGTGACCAGCACCACGCCGCCCGTGAGCGGGCTCCAGGCGAACAGCACCAGCAGGCCGAGCCCGCCCGTGATCAGCATCAGCGTGCGCTGGTAGCGCGCGACCCAGCGGCGTTGCGAGGAGCCCCACACGCGTCGCGCGTAGCGGCCGAGCGGCATCCCGGCGAGGTAGGTCACGAGCGCCACCAGCAGCGCGACGACGACCACGACCCGCACGCCGTCGCGCAGGAGGGCGACGAGCGTGTCGAAGATGCCGGACGCCGCGTCCCGCGGCAGCGCGCCTTGGCCGAGCGCGTCCAGGTACAGGGAGCGCGCTACGGCGAGCACCGCGATCAGCCCGAGCATCGCCAGCGCGACCCCGATCCCGGCGCGCAGCAGCCCGCGCCGCCAGCGGCTCGCGAAGTACACCGAGCCGGCGAGGCACAGCAGCGCGAGCGCCGGCAGGAAGACCGCCATCGCCTTCAGCCAGCGCACGCCGGCGCGGGCGTCCGCGAACGCCGACGACTGCACGAGCTCGACCTGGCCGTCCACGGTCGGCGGGATCGCGGCCGCGATCCGGCTCAGCCCGCGTTCGCTCAGCGCCGTCTTCACGCGGTCCACGACCGGCGAGAGGTCCAGGTAGAGCGTCTCGTCGTCGAGCACGAGCCGGTTCGAGCGCCCGGTGGTCAGGAGCGCCACCAGCCGCGTGTGCGCGCGCCGGTTGGCCTCCACCCACAGGGTCTGGAACTGCTCGGAGCGGGTGAAGGACGCAATCCGCTGGCTGATCACGGTCTTGGCGCCGGTCTCGATCGCGGGCGCGAGCACGTCGGCCCGGTCGGGCAGCACCTGGCGGGCGAGCGAGGTGAAGTCGACGCGGCTGTAGATCGCGGTCTCGAGCTGCTTGGCGACGGCGTCCTGGACGGCGGGCTGCGCGGCGATCGGCGCGACCGTGCTCACGTAGCGGTCGGTGTCGAGGAGCGTGACGCGCAGCCAGATCGCCACGAGCGAGAGCACGGCGAGCCCGCAGCCGAGCACGAGGAGGAGCCCCGAGACGGTGCTGCGCCAGCGGACCCGCCGCGCGACGCGGCGCTCGAGCTCGGCGTTGCGCGCACGCAGCCGCTCGACCTCGTCGTTGATCGCCACGTCGGTCACGCCGTCCACCCTCCCGGCCACACGGGTGACGCGTGGTCATCCCGGCGGAATGATCCGCGCTCACCCGCGCGCGGCGGAGGGTGGCGGTATGAGCGCGCAACCCTCATCCAGCCGGGGCCAGGACTGGGCCGCGTTCGTGGTCTGCCTCTTCTTCGTGCTCGGCTGCTTCAACCTGATCGACGGGCTCGCGGCGCTCGTGCAGGACGACTACTTCCGCGCCGACGAGCTGCTGTTCGGCGACCTCGCGATGTGGGGCGCGCTGTACCTCGTCGTCGGCGCGCTGCAGCTCCTGGCGGCGTGGTTGATCTACCGGGCGAACGACTTCGGTCCGGCGCTCGGCGCGATCCTCGCGTTGCTGAACGCGGTGGTCGCCCTGATGTCGCTCGGCGCGTACCCCATCTGGTCGGTCATGATCCTGGTGCTTGACGGCCTCGTCATCTACGCCCTCATCGTCCACGGGACCGGACGCGCCACCGCCTGAGGCGTTCGGCGATCGCGTCGAGCACGCGATCGAGGCGCACACCGCGGTCGAGACCGAGGCGGCGCCGCCGCGCCGCCTGGGCCGCACGATCTTCTGGCTCGCGATCACCGGCGTGTCGGTCTACCTCGTGTTCCCGAGCATCGTCGAGGTGTTCGGGACGTGGCGGCAGATCACGCGCTTCTCGTGGCTGTCGCTGCTGGCGATGGCGGGGCTGCAGGCGGCGGCGCTCGCGTGCCTGTGGGCGCTGCAGTGGGTGGCGATGCGCGGCGTGCGCTGGCGCGCCGTGATCAGCTCGCAGCTCGCGGGCAACGCGCTCGCGAAGGTCGCGCCGGGCGGCGGGGCGATGGGCTCCGCGCTGCAGTACAAGCTGCTCGTCCGGGCGGGCGCCTCGCCGGCCGCGACGGTGACCGCGTTGACCGCGGTCAACGTGCTCGTCTTCGCGATGGTGCTGGCGATGCCGGTGCTCGCGATCCCGGCGCTGCTGCGCGGCGGCGTGAACGACACGCTCGAGCACACGGCGTTCGCCGGCCTGGGCGTGTTCGTCGCCGCGAGTGCGCTGGGGGCGGTGCTGCTGACCAAGGACGGCGCGCTCGCGTGGGTCGGGCGTGTCGCACAGGGAGCGCGCAACCGCGTCCGGCGCGGCTCGGAGCCGCTGCGCACGCTGCCGGACCGGCTGCTGCGCGAGCGTGACCGCCTCCTCACCACGCTCGGCCCGCGCTGGAAGCGTGCGCTGCTGGCGACCGTCGGGCGCTGGACGTTCGACTACCTGACCCTCCTCGCCGCGCTGGCCGCGATCGGCTCGCACCCGCGGCCCGGGCTGGTGCTGCTCGCGTTCTGCGGCGCGCAGGTGCTCGCGCAGATCCCGGTCACGCCGGGCGGCCTGGGGTTCGTCGAGGCCGGCCTCACCGCCATGCTCGCGCTGGCGGGCGTCTCGGCCGGCGACGCGGTGCTGGCCACCTTCGCCTACCGGCTCTTCTCCTACTGGCTGCCCCTGCCGCTCGGGTTGGTGGGGTACGCGTGGGCACCCCGATGAAGAATTCCGGCGCACCCGCTGCGGCACATCCGCGGCGCCTCGCGCCACCCGCGAAGCTCAACGGGCTACCGCCCGCCTGCGCCCGCGTGCGACCCGAGGCATCCACGGCTGCACCACATCGGGCACACCGTCGATTCTCCACCGAGGCGCTAGCGCCGGGAGGAAAGGAGCCGTAGGTCGCGGGCGCGCTCGACGGCCTCGCGCCGGCGGGCGACGTCGAGCTTGCGGTAGATGCTGCGCAGGTGCGTCTTGACCGTGTTGGTCGTGACGAACAGCTCGGCCGCGATCTCGCGGTTGGAGAGCGCGGTCGGCAGGTAGCGCAGGATCGCCTGCTCGCGCTCGGACAGCGGCTCGAGCAACGGCGCGACGTGACGGGTCGCGGGCGCGCGGTCGGCGAACGCGTCCAGCAGCTCGCCGACGATCGCGCGGTGCGCGGTGCCGGCGCGGATCTGGTGGCGCAGGAGCTCCTCCATCGGCCGGCCGAGCTCCAGGAACGGCCAGCGGTGGCGGTTGGCCTCGGCCAGCGTGAGGGCCTGCTCGAGCATCCGCGTGGCCTTCAGCGGCTCGCCGTTCTCGGCGAGCGCGATCGCGAGCAGCGCGCGGGTCTCCACCGGCGTGACCGCGTGCACCGCGGGATGGCTCAGCGTCGCCTCCAGCAGCTCGACGGCGTCCGCGGGCTCACCAACCGCCAGCGCCAGGCGCGCGGCCGCGGAGCCCACCGCCATCCACGGCTCGTCCTCGACGAGCTTGAGTGTCGCGGCGGCTTCCTCCAGCTCGCCCGCCTGGATCAGCAGCCGCGCGCGCATCGCGGCGACCGAGGCCAGCTCGTGCTCGAGCCGCGGACCGCGATGGCGGTTCAGCGCCTCGTAGTCCTCGAGCGCGCGCAACCCGTCGCGGGGCGCGCCAGCCGCGCCGTGCATGCGTGCGTCCAGGTGCGAGATCACGAAGTCCAGGTGCCGGCGCCGCAGCTGCCGCGCGACGACCTTCGCGAGCTCCAGGTGCTCGGCGGCCTGCTGGGGCTGCAGGTCGTAGAAGGCGTGCAGCGCGAGCGCGGTGTGCGCGCACGCCGTCTGCGGCAGCTGCGACCAGCCGCGGCGCTCCGCCAGCTCGATCGCCTGGCGCCCGTGCCCGTGCTCGTCGGCCGGGCCGTACATCATCACGTCGTGCAGGGCGAGGTAGCTGAGCGCCGACACCGCCACATAGTCGAGCCGGTGGGCGCGAGCGGAGGCGACCGCGCGGCGCAGCTCCTCCCCCGCGCGCGGCAGGTCGTGCGCCCACAGCGCGGTCTCGCCGAGCATCGCGTGCACGAGCGCCTCACGGGCGCCGTCATCGTCGCCCGTGTGGGTGGCGGCCTCGGCGAGGAGGTCGTCGGCGGCGCGCAGCGCGGCGTCGAAGTCGCCCTCCAGGCGGGCGGTCCCGAGCCCGGCGAGCGCCATCGCCTCCAGGTAGCGGCGCCGGCGCGGCTCGGGGAGGTCGGCGTGCTCGGCGTGCGCGATGTGCAGCTCGGCCGAGTCCGTGTCGCCCACGTCGAGCGCCGCGCACGCGAGCGCGGCGGACAGCTCGGCGTCGCGCTCCAGGCGCTCGGGCGGGAGCTTGGCGAGCAGCCTGCGGACCGCGGCCGCGTCGCCGTGGACGTAGAGGTCGAACCAATGGCCGGCGACGACCTCCACCGCGAGGTCGTGATCCCCGGCCAGCACCGCGTGCTCGAGCGCGTCGACACAGCCGCCGCGCTCGGCGTACCAGCGCGCAGCGCGGGCGTGCAGCTTCGGCAGCTCGGCGTGCAGCTCACGCTGGGCGCGCGTGCGCAGCAGCTTCGCGAACAGCCGGTGGTAGCGGAACCACTCGCGGTGACCGTCGACGCCCAGGACGAACCCGTTGGTGCGCTCCAGCGTGGCGAGCGTGTCCGCGCCGTGACCGTCGTTGGTGAGCGCGTCCGCGAGGCTGCCGCAGATGCGGTCCACGAGGCTCGTGCGCAGCAGGAACGCGCGCAGCTTCGGCGGCTGGCGGTCCAGTACCTCGGCCAGCAGGTAGTCGCCGACGACGCGGTCGTCGCCCGCGAAATCCGCCACGAACGTCTCCGGGTCCTCGCGCCCCTGCAGGCTCAGCGCCGCGAGCCGCAGGCCCGCGCCCCAGCCCTCGGTGCGCCCGTGCAGCGCGGTGATCAGCTCCTCGTGCAGCTCGAGGCCGTGCGCCTGCAGCAGCTCCCGCGACTCGTCGAGCGTGAACGCCAGGTCGGTCGCGCGGATCTCCGCCAGCCGGCCGCGCACGCGCAGCACGTGCAGCGGCAACGGCGGGTCGCTGCGCGCGGTCATCACCAGCCGCACCGTGTCGGGCGTGTGCAGCAGCAGGAACGACAGCTGCGTCAGGCACTCGCGGCTGCGCAGCACGTGCACGTCGTCGAGCACGAGCACCACGGGCTCCGGGAGCGTCGCGAGCGCGTTGACCAGCAGCGGCATGAACGCGTCCCGGCTCTCGCGCACGGGCGCGGCCAGGCCCGCCAGCGCGGAGTCGCTCGGCACGGCGCCGGCCAGCTCCAGCGCGGTCAGGACCGCGTCCCACAGGCGGCCGGGCTCGTCGTCGGTCGGCTCGAGCGTCACCCACGCCGCGCGCTCCACGCTCGCCGCGACGAGCGCCGTCTTCCCGCTCCCGGCGGGGGCGCACACGAGGGTCACGGGCTCGCTGAGCCCACTGCGTAGACGCTCGGTCAGCCGCGGGCGATCCACCATGCCGAACGGCAGCGGCGGGACCGCGAACTGCGTGACCAGAGCCGGTGCCCTCCTGACGGCCGGTGAGCTCAAACGTCACTCCTTCTACACGCGGACTTGCCCCCATGCGGCGAGTCCTTGCCAAGGACCCTATGTGAGCGTGCAAGGTTTGTCGAGTTTTGTGAAACCCACCAGATACCGGTGCGCGTGCACCGGGAAACGGGCCGTTGGCGCCCGGGCCTCAGCCGCCGCCCTTGCGCGGCAATTGGCGGACCTCGACGAGCTCCAGGCCCAGCTCCTGCAGGTGCTCGAGGATCCCGTGCAGGCCCTCCTGATCCGTCACCGGCCCGCGCAGGACCGTCTCCACCGGCTCGGTCTCGGCTTCCAGCCCGAGAGCGTCGGCGAGGTGCTCGCCCACGCGGCCACGTACGCGGATCTCGTAGTTGAGGCTCATACCGCGAAGGCAGCATGTTGGGCCTCAGGTGGGTGAAGGTTCGTCGCTCCGCCGGGATGACTGCCGTCGCGCGAGGCCGGCGATGCGCGCGGGGGCGGTGACGGCCTCGGCGTCGAGCGCGACGCCGTCCGTCGCCTTGGCGAGCGCCGCCCGCGCGGTGCCGATGACCACGAGCGGGCAGGGCAGCGCGCGCAGCTCGGCGCCGTCGCGGCGGGTCAGCGCGCCGCGCTCGGCAGCGAGCACGACCGCGGCGGTGTCCTGACGGCGGACGGCCTCGGCGAGCGCGTCGACCGGCGTCGCGGCGCCCAGGTAGGCGATCCGGCAGTGGCGGTCGGCGAGCGCGATGCCGATCGCGATCAGCTCGAGCACGTCGTCGTCGCTGGGGGCGCAGGCGAGCACGACGAGCGGCCCGTGGACGCGCTCCCAGCCCTGGGCCTGGGCGAGCAGGCGCAGCTCGAGCAGGGAGCGGGCGAAGCGCAGCTCGGCGGCGTCGTCGAGCCGCATGAGCAGGGGCCGGCCGACGTCGCGCACGAACGCCTCGGGCGGCACGGACGCGAACGCCTCGTCGAGCAGGTTGTGCGCCGATTGCAACCGGAAGCGATGGACCGCGCGCTCGAGGCGCACGACCAGAGGCTCACTTTCCAAGATCCCTGCCGATCCGTTGTGGATTCCAGCAACTTTGCTGGAACTCGGGTGACCGAGCCTCACCCGGTCCGGGTGAAGGAGCGTCATCCTCCGCGCCCGTAGGTTCGGCGCCGATGCGGTCCACCGTGCTCGTGGCGTGCAGCGGCGACCCGGCTCCCGCGAGTTTCGCCCGTGTCATCGCGGGCGTGCTCGGAGCGCGGGTCATGACGGTCGCCGTGAACGGCGCGGACGAGCCCGACGACGTACCCCGCATCCCCGCCGGCGCGCGCGTCGAGCGGGCCGGCTCGGCCGCGGCCGGGCTGCAACGGCTGATCGCCGCCGAGGAGCCGGTTCTGACCGTGCTCGGCTCCTCCGCGGCGGCCGGCCACGGCCGCGTCGCCCTCGGAGGCACCGCGGAGCGCGTACTGCACGGCTCGGCGCGCGCGGTCGCGGTGGTCCCACGGGGCCACGGCGAGCGCGCGCTCGGGACGATCGGCGTCGGCCTCCTCCCGACGCCGGAGTCCCTGCGCGCGCTCCACGCCGCCGCGTCCCTCGCGCGCGCGGCCGGCGCGACGCTCCTCGTCCTCACCGTGCTGCGGCGGTCGCCTGAAGTCGCGGACGCCACCGAGCTCGCCGCACGTCTCGCGCCCGCCACCCCCGCCACGACGCGCGGTTCGGCGGCGAGCATCCTGCGCGCCGCGATCACCGCCGCGGCACGGGAGGACGAGGACGCGCGCGGCGACGACGAGCGCACGGGTGGCGAGTTCGCGCGCGGCGACGACGGCCGGGCGGCCCGCGAGTTCGTGCCCGGCGACGACGGCCGGGCGGCCCGCGAGCTCGCGTACGGCGAGGACGCGCGCGGCGGCGTCTGCGCGAAGTCGGAGGCC
>NZ_JAPDDP010000054.1 GCF_027587195.1 Solirubrobacter phytolaccae
CGGGCGGCGCGTGGCGGCGGGCGGCGGGTGGCGGCAGGCGGCGGGTGGCGGCAGGCGGCGCGTGGCGGCGGGCGGAATAGGCGTGAGCCGGCGGGCGTCATGTCCAGCATGACTCCCCGCACGCTCGCCATCCGCGCCCTCATCGCCGAGGGCGCCCTCCTCACCGGCCCCGCTCGCCCGGCCTCCGTCAACGACGCGCCGCGGATCCGCGCCGCGCTCGCGCTGCCCAAGCGCTGATCAGGGCTTCAGCTCCCCCGGGCGGACCTCGTCCCCGTTGATCACGTAGCCGTCGATGTTGTAGGGCAGCATCACGTCCCGCGTACCCCGCTCCCGCGGGTAGCGGTAGTCGATCGCCATCGCGCTCTCGCCGTCGAGGATGAGCACGCCGTCGTCGACGATCTTGTCGCGCACCTCCCCGGGACGGACCTCCAGCGGCACGAGCGTGCTCGGGAACGCGGCGACGACGACCGGCTCGGGTGACGCGGGCGTCGCGACCACGAGCGGCGAGCCGACGTCCTCGACCGGCGTCCGGCAGCCGCTGTTCTCGACGCGACGGACGCGGACGAGCAGGCAGATCGCGTTCTTGCGCGGGACGAGCCACGCGTGGACGTCGGCGTCCTCGTCGGCGATCAGGTGGCGGGCGCCGGCGAACCCGGCCAGGCGGTCCAGCGCGTCCTCGGGCTCGGTCAGCCGCGGATACCACAGGCGCGGGTCCCGGATGTCGCGGAGCTTGCGCGTGACCGGGGTGCCGTCGGGCGCCTTCCAGCTCAGCTCGCCGGCACCGGGCGGCGCGGTGAACACCACCAGGTTCCTGGCGACGACGAACCCGGCGGGCTCGAAGCCCGACCACGTCCGCCGGATGGCCTGGATGCGGTTGGGGAACGCGGCGTAGACGCGCCCGCCGACGATCTTGGCGAGGATCTTGTGGCCGCCGGCGAGCTCGGAGGCCGCGCCGCACTCGAAGAAGTCGGGGACGACCACGAGGCAGAGCTCCGGGCCGCGCAGCCGCAGGTACGCGTCGCGATAGGCGGTACCGGGCTGGCCCAGGGTGCGCACGCGGGCGTCCGGTAGCTGCAGCGCCGCCGGGTCCCGCTCGGTCGGCGCGCGGAAGCCGCCGAAGGTGTCCTCGACGCTGAGCGCGGGCCCGGGGGTGACGGCGGGCGTCTCCAGGTCGGGCAGGCGTGCGTCGCGCAGCACCCACGGGAGCGCCAGCACCAGCGCGGCGAGCACGAGCACCGGCACGCCGGCGCGGCGCACACGACGGTGCCGGCGACGCTTGACCGCCGCGTCGACGAGCAGGGTCTGGAGCTGGGGGAGATCGGTCATGCGCGGTCCTCCACACGGCGCCGGAGCGCGCTGAGCCCGCGCGAGACGCGCTTGCGCACGACCGCCTCGGACGTGCGCAGCTCGCGGGCGATGTCCTCGTATTCGCGTTCGTCGACGATCCGGGCGCGGACGGCCTCCGCCTGGTCGGCGGGCAGGTAGGTCAGGGCGTGCTCCATCAGCTGCCCCGCGTGGATGCGGTCCAGCGCGGCGAGCGTGTCGTCCTCGAGCACGAGCGGCGGCATCCCGAGCCGGGCGCGGGCACGCGACTCCACGCGCCGCTGCTCGGCGCTGCGGCGCAGCACGTTGCGGGCGATCCCGAACAGCCACGCGACCGCCGGCGCTCCGTCCTCACCCCGGTAGCGCTCGGCCCCGAGCAGCGCCGCCGCGAAGCACTCCGCGGACAGGTCCGCGGCGACTTCGGCGTCGTACACGCGCCGGTAGAAGAAGCGGAACACCGCCCGCTCGTGGCGCGCGTAGAACTCGCCGAACGACGCCGGTCCGCCCTTCAGCAGCTGCTCATCCGAGGTGGCCATCTGACCCCTACGTACGGGAAGTCTCCGATTCTGTGACCATGCAATGTGATGCCGTGCTTGATCGCCCTGTTCGCGCTGATCTCGCCCCGCCTGGCGCTGTTCTTCGTCTTGCTCTTCACGAGCTGGATCGACCGGGCGTTCGACGGCTGGATCGTGCCGATCCTGGGCTTCTTCCTGCTGCCGTGGACGACGCTCGCCTACGTCGTGATGTGGGACGTCGGCACGCGCGAGGTCTCAGGGTTCGAGTGGTTCATCGTCGGGCTGGCGTTTCTCGTCGACCTCGGGTCCTACTTCGGCGGCAAACGGGCCCGCCGCGACTAGGTCGGCCGGCGCGTTCTGGCGCCGGGACAGCGCGATGAACGGCAGCGCGAGCAGCTGGATGCCCGCGCTCATCAGGTACGTGGCCGCGTAGCCGTACGCGTCCGCCGCGCGGCCGAGCGCCGGCTGCGCCCAGACACCGCCGGCCGAGGTCATCATCGAGTCGAACGACAGGATCGTCGCGCGCTGGCGGGACGGGATCAGCCCGTTGATGTACGTCTGGCGGATCGGGGTCGAGGCCGCGAACAGCAGGCCCCAGGAGACGGTCAACCCGATCACGGCCCAGAAGTGCTCGAACAGGCCCATCAGCGCGAGCGTGGCCGCCCCGGCGGCGGCGATGAACGCCAGCGCCGACGTGCGCCGCGCGAACACGCGCCGGATCTGCGGCGCCGCGACACCGCCGAGGATCTGCGCGCCCGCCGCGATCGCGGCCGAGATGCCCGCCACCTGGTAGGCGTCCGGGTCCCCATAGAGCTCGAGCAGGTACGGCTGCAGCGCGTAGAAGCCGTAGATGCCGATCCCGCCGGTGAACAGCGCCTGCACCATCAGCCACTTCACGGCCGGCACCCGCCAGCCGTGCTCGATCGACGCGTTCCAGATCCCGCGGATCTCCGCCAGCGGCCGCTCCCGCCGCTCAGGGCGCGTGAAGCCGATGTCGTGCATGAGCCGCCACGCCACCACGAACATCACCGCCAGCACGACCGACCGGACCACGAACGGGAAGCCGAGGCTGATCCGCGCCGCCAGGAACCCGCCCGCCACGGCACCGCCGAGCATCGCGATGCCGCCGACGATCTGCCCGCGCCCGAACACCGTCTCGAGCGAGCCCTCGTAGCCCGTCGCGTCCAGCGCGTCGACCAGCCACGCCTCCACCGCGCCGGAGAAGAACGTGAAGCCGAGTCCCAGCCACAGCGACGCGAGCGCCCACGCCCAGAACGGCGCCTCGACCTCCCACAGGTAGACGTACAACAGCGTGGAGAGCGTCAGCGTGATCGTGCCGAGCAGGTACGACGCGCGCCGCCCGACGCCGTCCGCCACGATCCCGGTCGGCACCTCGAACAGCACCATCCCGGCGCTGAACAGCGCGTTGGCCGCGAACGCCTCCAGGTTCGAGAGCCCCGCGTCGAGCAGGAAGATCGTGTTGATGCCCCAGATGAACGACGCCGCGAGCGTGTTCCCGAGCATCAGCGCCAAGTACGTCCGCACCACCGCCCGCGAGTCCATGCCGACATGGTCGCGGGCGGGATGCGGGGCGTGCGCGGTGCCTAGCCGTAGGGCACCAGGCCGACCACGGCCTGGAAGCGGCCGATCGGCTCCGCGAGCGTGTACGGCACCGTGCCACACGCGAACGCCGGCGGCACGCTCACCCAGTTGCTGCCCGACACGACGCCGACCGCGGTGGCGTTCGCCAGCGTGACCGATCCGCCGCTGTCACCCGGCAGCGAGCAGAGGCCGTCGATCTGCACCATCGCCGAGACGGCGACGCCGCCGACGCTGGTCATGCCGGTGGCGCTGACCGACACCGTGCCGCACGACGACTCCCAGTGACCGTGCTTGCAGACCCACTGGCCGGCCGGGACGTTGCCCCAGTTCGGCAGCGACCCGTTCCACGCGTAGTAGCCGGTCACCGGGTAGGAGGTGCCCGCCGCCCAGTTCCAGAAGCGGCCGTAGGGATAACCCATGAACCCGATGTTGGTCATGTGCAGCGCCATGCCGTCGCCGTACGACGTCGAGCCGTAGTAGTTGCCCTCCATCGTGCCCATCGTCGCGAAGCCCGTGTACGGCAGGTTGCCGGCCGACCAGCCCCAGCCACTCGGGCCGTAGACGCCCATGCAATGGCCGGCAGTGAGGATGTACGGCACGTAGACCGTCGGCGGGCCACCGGTGAACCCGGTCGAGCACACGGCGCCCGCCGGGTTGTGCCAGTCATGGCCGCCGAGGATCGCGTTGCAGGTGCGGTCGTAGTCGTACCACGTGCGGTACTGGGTCAGCCCGCAGGTCTGCGCCGTCTTCGGCGCTAGCGTGTCCTTGCGCGTCACGACGACGGGGATCTCGCCCGCGCCCTCCGCGCGGAGCGCCGTCTCCGCCGTGCGCTCGGCCGAGGACGCCCGCTGCGGGCCCTTGCCGTTGGCGATCGTCACGAGGACCTTGCCCATGCTCACGTCGGCTCGGGCACCCTCTTCGCCGTAGGTCTTCGCGACGGCGGCCTGCACGGCGTCGGCCGCCTCGTACAGCGCCTCGACGGTGTAACCGGACACTGAGACCTCTGCGGATCCTTCGGTCAGGCCGATGTCCGCGAGCGCCGTCTCGACCGAGCCGCGGTCGCCGCTCTCCGCGACCTGGACCGCCCAGCGACCCGCCTCGTTGTCGTACCAGACGTCACCGAGCTTGGCATCGGTCCGCTCGCCGATCGCGTCCGGCAGCCCGAGCACCAGGCTCTGGTCGGTGAGCCGCCGGCGCGCCTCGCTTTCGCTGACGCTGAATCGCGCGCTGTACTCCTTGACCGCGACGGGGTCGAGCGTCTTGGCCGCCGCCGCGCGATCGGTGACCTTGCCGAGCTGATCCTCAGGGAGCAGTGGCTTGACCCCAGGCGGGAACGCCGCCGGCCTCGCCCCCTCGGGCGCCCCGGCGCCGACCAGCGGGGCCGGGGGCGGGTTCGGCTTGGTCTGCGCCGCCGCGCCGGTGGCGCCCGCCAACCCCGCGACCGCCAGCGCGGCGCCGGCGATTCCGCCCAGCATGAAGCGATACTTCGGCATTGAAGCATTCCCCCTCGTACTGATAGAGATGCCCTGCGCATCTCTTGCATTCGTGGAGATCCGCGAGCCGCATTCGGCGTGACAGCGATGGTTCGCGCGCTGACCGGACTGTAGGGTCCGGACGCGCAAGGCACGATCGCGAAGTCGCTGCTAATTCATAAGGCTCTGCTGATCAAATGTAGATGTTGGTCACATGAACGACATTCGCGGGCCGGCAGGCGCACATAGGGTCCGGGCATGGCAGGCGGAAGTCGGTTGCAAGACCGCGAAGCGTTCGCCGCGGTGTATGTCCAGCACGCAGAGGTTCTGCGCCACTTCATCCTCCGGCGCTGCGGGAACGCAGAGGTCGCGATCGATCTCGTCTCGGAGACGTTCGCGAAGGCGCTCGAGCGCCGGCACCAGTTCCGCGGCTCGACCCCCGAGGAAGAGCGCGGGTGGCTGCTCGCGATCGCTCGCAGCGAGCTGCTGCAGCATTGGCGGCGCAACGCGTTGCACAGCGCCGCGTTGACGCGGCTCGGAGTGGACGCGCCGCCGCCGCAGGATCCGGCGATCGAACGTGTGGACGAGCTGGCGAGCCTGCCCCGCGCGGCCGAGGTGCTGGCCGCACTCCCCCCGGAGCAACGCCGTGCCGTCGAGCTGCGCGTCTGCGCCGACGCAGCCTACGAGGACGTTGCCGAGACGCTCGGCGTGACGATCGAGACCGCCCGCACCCGGGTTTCGCGCGCGCTCCGGACGCTTGCGCTGGAGGTCGAGGCCTAGATCGGGTCGAACGCCCGGGTCGCGCACTCGAAGCGCTCGCCCACGACCTCGACGCTCACGGCCGGCCCGTAGCGGGCCGTGAGCCAGGTCGCGGCGTCGGGACGCGTCGTCCAGACCCGGACGAGCGCCGACTGGCCCTCCACGCGGATGTCCTGGAGGAAGAAGCCGGCGCGGCCGTAGCCGTCGAGGAAGCCGCTGCCGACCTGGGCGTCGGCGCGGATCTGACGTTCGAGCGCTGCGAGCTGGGCGAACGTGAACTGCACGGGACGCGTCTGGAGTTGGCCCTTGAAGCGGGTCAGGCGCTTGAGCGCGCGGTCGTGGAGGGCGTGGTCCTTGGTGGTGCCGTAGACGATGTACGGCGCCGCCGGGAACTTGCCCTCGATCGTGTAGCTGCCGAACGCGTCCGCGTGCTGGTTGACGTACTTGTCCACGCGCGGGTCGGAGTCCTCGAGCCGGTCCTTGCGGTCCAGCCAGCGCTGCTCGGCGGCGGTGACGCGGCGTCCCTGGTCGAGCAGCTGCTGCGTGTACGCGGGGTCGGCGTTGAAGCCCTCGCGGGCGCGGTCCTCGACGGCCTGCTGGAGCTCGGTCGGCTCCGGCGGCTCCACGCACGGCGGGTCGCCGGGGCTCGGGCCGGCCTGGATGAGCCGCTGCGTGGACCCGGCGTCGATCACCGCGCGGTCGCCCAACGGGGCGCTGAGCGGCACCTTGGCCGTCTTGATCACGAGGTCGGCCGTCCGGGGGCCGGTGGAGCTCCGCTCGACGACGCCGACCACGACGCGGTCCGGGTTCTGGACGACCTCGGTCTTCTCGAACTGCGCGCCGCCGCCCGACTCGTAGGTGACCGTGATCGAGAGCCCGTCCGGCGCGATCGAGAAGCTCGTGCTCGTGTGGCACCCGAGCACGGTCTCCTCGGTGCCGCGCACGATCGGCTTCACGCGGCTGTCGTAGCGCTTGGCGAAGTACGCCTTGGTGTCCTTGCGCTTGGTGACCAGCTCGACCTTGACCACGCCGCGGTCGGTGTCCGAGGACGTGCTCTGGAGATGGAAGCCCGCCTTGTCGAGCGCTTTCCAGTCGTCGTCGACGCGGCTCTGGACACGACGCAGCGCGCGCTCGCTGAACCGCACCCGCTTCGCGCGCAGGTGCTTCGGCATCGCGGCGACCTGCTTCAGGGCCGCGAGGTGGTGCTGGACGTCGCGGGTGAAGCGCACGCGCAGGTACGGATCGCGCGGCCAGCCGTCCTCGACGGAGAGCCCGCCGTACACCTCACGGTGCTCGCGCACGTAGCGGTCGCCCTTGGCGCCGAGCGTGAGCCGGTCACGCAGCTTGAGGTACTCGTTCTCGCGGTCGGTGGCCGGGAAGTAGCTGACGTCGTACTCCCACGTTCCCTGCTCGTAGAGCTTGCGCACGTACTCGAGGTCGTGCCGGAAGCCGAACTCGGCGCGGCTCGCCGCCCACGACTTGAGCTGCTCGAGCTCGCGCTGCTCCTCGGAGATGGGAGGCGGCGGCGCGTTCTGCCCGCGGCACACGGGCGCCTGGGCGGCGGCCGTGGCGCTGAGCGTCAACCAGAGGGCGAAGGCGAGGAGCACGGTTCGCATGCGCTCACCGTATGCCCGATCGCCCGGTATCTAGGCGGTCTTGTCGCCGTAAGAGGCGAAGACCGCGGCGACCGCGACCACCAGGGCCTCGATCATCGCGCCGTAGAGCGCGAACATCGTCATCCCGACGGTCACCTCGTCCGACGGGAAGACGAAGATCGGCACGACGCACCAGGTGAGGAAGAACGCGGCGCCGCACAGCGCGAGCGTGCGGCCGAGCCGGCCCCAGCGTCCACGGGCGCGCAGCAGCAACGGCAGCGCGGGCAGCACGACCAACCCGCCCAAAGACATGAGCACCACCAGGACGAGGGCGGTGGCGACGACCTCCACTCAGGACCTCACGCGACGGGCGGCTACGGCGATCACCGTGGCGACGCCCAGGCAGACGGCGTGCGCGACGAACCCGTACAGGCCGAAGACGACGACCGCGACGTCCAGCGCGTCGTCAGGAGCGACGAAGAACGGGAGCGAGATCGACAGCGCCAGGCACGCGAAGCCGAACCGCGCGATCCGCTGGGCCGGCGCGGGCGCCGTGCGCAGGGCGCGGCGCAGCGGGACGACGGACAGCACGCCGAGCGCGAGCAGAGCAAGAGCGATCAGGGCGCTTTCCATCCACCGCCAACGGTAGACCCCGTCCCGCCGCGGCGCAGCGGGACGTTCGTCCAGCGACCGCTAGGCGGTCGGGCCTTCGCCGAACGGCGCGAGGCCCGGGTCGTCGCACACCGAGCTGACGGCCACGCGCAGCCACGAGTCCACCCGCGGCTGGATCCGCTCGAGCGAATCCAGGTCCCGGGCGAGGTCGAGGGCCTTGTCCGCCGCTTCGTCGCCGCGGCCCTCCGGCACCGCCTCGTCGACCCCGCGCAGCGCCCGTTCGAGCTCGATGCGCAGGGAGTCGATCCGCGTCTCGACCCGGCGGGCCGTGTACGCGTATCCCTCGACGCGCTTCAAGTGGCGCTGTTCGGTGGTGGCTGGAACCGAGCTGATCAGGCGAGCGATCTGAGCGTGATTCACCGTCGAGCCTTCCGGAAGTCGCGGTTCAGCATGGCGATGAAGTCGATCGAGATCTCCTTGGGGCACGCCGCCGAGCACTCTCGGTGGTTCGTGCACGACCCGAAGTAGTTCTCCATCTCCTCCACCATGCCGATCGTACGCCGCTGACGTTCCGGTTGGCCCTGTGGGAGCAGGTTCAGATGTGCGAGCTTGGCTGCGGTGAAGAGCTGGCCGGCGCCATTCGGGCAGGCGGCGACGCAGGCACCACAGCCGATGCACTGCGCCGCGTCCATCGCGCGGTCGGAATCTTCCTTGGGGACGAGGGTCAGGTTCGCGTCCGGCGCGGAGCCCGTCGGGACGGTGATGAAGCCGCCGGCCTCGATGATCCGGTCGAACGCCGACCGGTTGACCACGAGGTCCTTCACGAGCGGGAAGCCGGCGCTGCGGAACGGCTCGACGACGATCGTGTCGCCGTCGTTGTAGAGCCGCATGTGCAGCTGGCAGGTGGCCGTGCCGCGCTGCGGGCCGTGCGCCTGGCCGTCGATCATCACGCCGCAGGAGCCGCAGATGCCCTCGCGGCAGTCCGAGTCGAACGCGACCGGCTCGCGACCCTCGGCGACGAGCTGCTCGTTGAGCACGTCCAGCAGCTCGAGGAAGGACATCTCCTCGGTGACGTCGGCGATGTCGTAGGTCTCGAAGTCGCCCGGCTCGTCCGGGCCGGCCTGGCGCCAGACCTTGAGGTGCACGTTCATGCGTAGCTCCGCTGCGTCGGACGCACGTACTGGAAAGTCAGGTCCTCTTTGTGCAGCTTCGGCTCGGCGCCCGTGTACTCCCAAGCTGACACGTAGGAGAAGTTCTCGTCGTCGCGGAGCGCCTCGCCGTCCGGCGTCTGGTGCTCCTCGCGGAAGTGCCCGCCGCACGACTCCTCGCGCTGCAGCGCGTCGCGGCACATGAGCTGGGCGAGCTCGAAGAAGTCGTCCACGCGGCCGGCCTTCTCGAGCGACTGGTTGAGCGTGTCCTCGTCGCCGAGCACCTTCACGCCCGTCTTGAAGCGCTGGTGCAGCTCACCGATCTCCTGCAGCGCCGACTCCAGGCCGGCGGCGTTGCGGGCCATGCCGCACGCGCTCCACATGATCTTGCCGAGCTCGCGGTGGAACCAGTCGACGGAGTGCTCGCCGTCGGAGTTCAGGTACGTCTGCGTCTGCGCGCGGACGCTCGCTTCGGCTTCCTTGAAGGCCTCGTGCTCGGTCGTCGGCTGCGGCTTGCCGAGCAGCGGCGCCAGGTAGTCGCCGATCGTCACCGGGAGGACGAAGTAGCCGTCCGCCAGGCCCTGCATCAGCGCGCTCGCGCCCAGGCGGTTCGCGCCGTGGTCGGAGAAGTTCGCCTCGCCGATCGCGTACAGGCCCTCGACCGTGGTCATCAGGTTGTAGTCGACCCACAGGCCTCCCATCGTGTAATGGGGGGCGGGGTAGATGCGCATCGGCACGCGGTACGGGTCCTCGCCCGTGATCCGCTCGTACATCTGGAAGAGGTTGCCGTAGCGGGCGCGGATGACGTCGTCGCCGAGGCGCTTGATCGCGTCCGTGAAGTCCAGGTAGACGCCGTTGCGGCGCGCGCCGACGCCGAGGTCCTGGTCGATCATCGCCTTCGCGTTGCGGGAGGCGACGTCACGCGGGACGAGGTTGCCGAACGCGGGGTAGCGGCGCTCGAGGAAGTAGTCGCGCTCGTCCTCGGGGATCTGGTCCGGCGCGCGGTCGTCGCCCGGCTTCTTCGGCACCCAGATCCGGCCGTCGTTGCGCAGCGACTCGCTCATCAGCGTGAGCTTGGACTGCGTGTCGTCGGACTGCGGGATGCAGGTCGGGTGGATCTGCGTGAAGCACGGGTTCGCGAACGCCGCGCCGCGCTTGTGCGCCCGCCAGATCGCGGTGGCGTTCGAGGCCTTCGCGTTCGTGGACAGGTAGAAGACGTTGGAGTAGCCGCCCGTCGCGAGCACGACCGCGTGCGCGGCCTCGCTGCGGATCTCGCCCGTCAGCAGGTCGCGGACGACGACGCCGATCGCGCGTCCGTCCTCGTCCGTGACGACGTCCAGCATCTCCGTGCGGACGTTGAGCTTGACCTTGCCGGCGGCGACCTGGCGCATCAGGGCCTGATAGGCGCCGAGCAGCAGCTGCTGGCCGGTCTGGCCGCGCGCGTAGAACGTGCGGGAGACCTGCGCGCCGCCGAACGAGCGGTTGTCGAGCAGGCCGCCGTACTCGCGCGCGAAGGGCACGCCCTGGGCGGTCGCCTGGTCGATGATCTCGTTCGAGACCTGCGCGAGCCGGTACACGTTGCCCTCGCGGGCGCGGAAGTCGCCGCCCTTGACGGTGTCGTAGAAGAGCCGGAAGATCGAGTCGCCGTCGTTGCGGTAGTCCTTGGCGGCGTTGATGCCGCCCTGGGCGGCGATCGAGTGCGCGCGGCGCGGCGTGTCGTGGAACGTGTAGACCACGACCTCGTAGCCGAGCTCGGCCAGCGTCGCGGCGGCGCTGCCGCCCGCGAGGCCCGTGCCGACGACGATCACCTTGAAGCGCCGCTTGTTGGACGCGTTCACGAGGCGGACGTTGAAGCGGTGGTCGTCCCACGCCTTCTCGATCGCGCCGTGCGGGACCAGGGACTCGAGCGTGAGACTCAATTGACCACTCCGAACATCACGGCGAGCGGGAAGGAGACGTTGCCGAGGACGACCACGCCCGCGAAGGCGATCGAGAACGTCCGGCGCCAGGTGCCGTACCAGCCCATGCTCTGGAACAGGCTCCACGCGCCGTGGTACAGGTGCACGCCGAGCGCCAGGTTCGCGATCACGTAGGCGATCGCGACCGGGATGCGCTCGAACGAGGCGATGACGTTGTGGTAGACGTCGCCGCTGACGAAGTCCGGGTTCGTCGTGCCCCACGTCAGGTCCAGCAGGTGCCAGACGACGAAGAGGACGACGATGATGCCCGTCCAGCGCATCGTGCGCGACGCGAAGTCGGCGGCCACGTAGTCGCGCTTGGAGACGTACTGGACCGGCCGTGCGCGGCGGTTCATGACCGTCAGCGAGTACGCCGCGTAGATGTGGACGAACACCGCGGCCAGCAGCACGAACCGCAGGCCCCACAGCAGCCACTCACGCGGGAGCGCCGGCTCGCCGATCTCGCGCAGCCACTCGGCGTACTTGTTGAGGGATTCGGCCCCGAAGTAGATCTTCAGGTTGCCGACCATGTGCAGCAGCACATAGCCCATCAGCACCAGGCCGCTGATGGCCATCGCATATTTCTTGCCGACGGCCGTGGCGAATAGCGACGGCCGCGTTCGCATCGCGGCGCTCATGAACGAACAGCGATCCTAGCCACCCCTATGGGGTACCCCTAAGGACAATCGTCACAAAGGTGCGATTTGGGCGCTCCCTTGCGGTTTTCGGCGTCAGCCACCGGACCGGGAGGCGGCTTGCGCGCCGCCTCCCGGTGGCCCCCCACTACGGCTGCGTGGTTGACAGCGTGAACGTGAGCGTCTTGGCGTAGGTGCCCGTGCGGAGCGGGTCACTGGCCTTGACGAGCTGCGAGAACTCCAGGTCGACGCGGTCATTGGAGACCGGGCCGTTCCACACGAGGAGGTTCAGCAGCGACCCGACGTTGTTGAACGCCGTGCCGGTGTTGGCGGCGTTGCGGGCCCGGGCCTGGAGCGGCTCAGGGAGGACGAACGCCCCGTTCACCAGCCGGCCCGGGTTCGCTCCCGGATCGGACACGCTCAGGAGCGCGTCGCCCGCCGTGGAGGTCACCGTGGCCTTCGTGGCGGCCAGGTAGGTCCGCGTGACGCCGGGCGTGAACGCGCCGAACGGCGCCGGCCCGTCGAGTGCGAGCGACAGCGTGGCCGGCACGGTGCCGCCGACGGTCCCGTCGCCCGAGCTCGCCTTGATCGGCACGTCGAACGCCTGCACCTCGTTCTGCGCGTTGACGAACGAGACGAGCAGCGAGGCGCCGCTGCTGAGCTGGGCGGCCGTCGCCCCGGTCAGCGTGAGCGACTGCGTGCCGGCGGTGACCGGGACCGTGCGCGAGGCCTTGATCGCGCCCATCATGTCCGGCGCCCACGGCGGCGTCGAGCCGTCGGCGGCGCCGCACGCGGAGAGCCCGTAGTCCGGCGCGGGGTCCGTCGCCGGGTTGCAGCTCGTGTTCCACACCCGCGTGTAGCTCTTGTTGCCGCTGATCGGATCGACGGCGTACAGGAACAGCCGGGCGGTGCCGGCCGCGCCCGCGGTGACGTTGAGGTTCACCGTGGTGCCACTCACCGTCGCCCCGTTGATCTTCAGCCCGCGCGCCTCGGGTGCCGGCTCACGGCCGGAGAGCGGGACGCCGTTGCGCGCCGACTGCGCGATCGTCTGCGGTGAGGCCGCCGAGTCCAGGTTCGGATGCGACACGTTCGGCGTGCGCGGCGTCGTCGGGAAGCTCGCCGGCGGCGTGTAGCCCGGCATCGTCGCGCGGCCCCACTTGTACGGATCCGACTGCACCGAGCCGAACGTCGACCACGCCAGGCGCGTGCTCATGTCGATGTGGCGCAGCACGGTCGAGCCGGTGCCCGGTGTGTTGTCGTCGTTGTCGTACGGCGTGATGTTGAGCCCGAAGCCGCTCGGGTCGACCGCCGCCGGCAGGACCGCCATCGGGATCTTGACCTCGAGGTTGTACCCGCCGCCCGCGTACGCGTGCGAGGTGCCGACGTCGTTGGTGCCGACCCACTTGGCGGTGGACGCGACCCGCACGCCGGGGGCGTTCGGGGCGTCGTCGACGGTCGCCGCGAGCGGGCCCGTCGAGAAGCCCTGGTGGTTGTCGGCGTCGCGCGCCCAGCACGGGCCGTTCGCCCCGTTGCCGTTCGTGTTGGACGGGTCGTTGGTGAACGGGAAGATCCCGAGCTTGAACGTGTTCGCCGTGTCCTTGAGGACCTGCGAGGCGGTCCCGCGCGGGTCGATGATGATCTCGACCGAGTCCGCGAGCCAGTGCGCGACGCACTCCTCGGGCTTGACGGCGTAGCTCTGGAAGTCGTCCTGGACCCGGATGAAGAAGTACAGGTCGTCGCCGGAGCGGGTGACCTTCGCGTACGTCTTGTTGGCGCCGGACGTGCCGCAGTCGACGCCGAGCGGATCGCAGTTGCGGGTGGAGCCGTTGGGCTCCCACTTGCGGCCGATCTCCAGCGACTCGCCGCTGTACTCGCCGGCGGCCTCGGTGCCGTCGAGCGTGGGTGCGCCGGTCGCGCCCGGGACGGAGGTCTTGGGCACGATGCCCAAGGTCAGGTCCTCGAAGCCGGATCCGCCGCCGCTGTAGCTCGTGGTGATGCGGACGCTCACGTTGCCGCTCTGCGCGTCGGCGGCGTTGGCCGTCGTCGGCAGTGTGGCGTTGGTGTAGGAGTTCGAGACCTGGAAGTTGACCGTGGTCTCGGCGCCGGGCGCGATGCTCGGGTACGGCTTGGAGGTCGCGTCGGCGGTGACGTTGGCCGGCAGCGTCAGGGCGACCGTGCCGCTCTGGGGCGCGTCGGACCAGTTGTGGACGACGACCGGCAGCGTGAACGTCTCACCCACGGCGGTCGTCTGGACGGCGCCGGAACGGCCGAGCCGGCGCGCGAGCGGGGCCGTGTTCTCGACCCACTGGTCGTACTCGGCCCAGTTGCCCCAGCGCTGGAAGCGGCCCTCGACGGGCGAGACCACGCGCACGAGCTGGTCCGTGTAGCCCTTCGCGGCGCCCGCGGTCCAGGTGGCGGAGACCTTGTAGTTGGCGTTGACGGGCGCGGTCGCGCTCGGCGTCACCGTGAACGTGACGGTCTGCTCGGTGGTGCCGACGGCGGGCGTCGGCTTGGTCGCGGTGTCGACCGTCCACCCGGCGGGCACGTTCAGCGTCGCCGTGCCGGCGGGGATCGTCCCCGACGGCGCCTTCACGTGCAGGGTGGCCTGGAACGGCGCGCCGGGCACGTTGTAGAACTTCGAGAACGTCAGGTACTCGAGCGTGCCGAGCGGGAGTCCGCCCGGGTCGGGCTTGACGGCGCCGTAGAGGATCGCGTCGTCCTTGCCGGCCGCGGAGTTGAGCGAGCCGTCCGGGTTCACGTTGGGCTGGAACGGGACGACGTTGCCGGTCTGGCCGAAGCGCGAGCAGCCCGTCGGCTGGACGGTGTTCCACATCACGCGGCTCTGCGTCGGGTAGGCGCGCGCACCCTCCTGGGCGACCTGCGCCCACGTCTTCGGCGTGCCCATCGGCTGGCCCTGGACGTTGCCGGGCGGCCACAGGTACGGCGAGGCGTAGCCCGTCCACACGCCCGCGACGTTGTCGAGGTTGGGCGTGGTCGCGGTGCCGGGGGTGAAGCCCGTGGTGCAGTCGGCGGTGGTGGTGGTGCCGCCCGTGCCGCCCGCGTTCCCGCCCGAGAAGACCTTCTTGACCTGCCAGGTGGAGAGCGCGTTCGGTCCCGTCAGCTGCTCCGGGAACATCGCCGGATCGGCCGCGGCCTTCATGCCCTCCCAGATGTACCGGCCGGCCTGCTGGTGGTTGCCGTGGCCGGCGTTCAGGGTGGGGGTGAAGCCGATGTAGACGTCGGGCTGGGTCATGCGGATGATCCGCGTGACCCGCCGCAGCGTCTCCGTGCCCCAGAAGTACTGGGTCAGCGGCGCGCTCTGGTTGTAGAAGAAGTCGACCGAGTCGATGTTGAAGATGTCGATCGTGCCGCTGCGGTAGTGCGCGACGCGGTCCTCGTTCTCCCGCCGCAGGCCGAGCTCCGGGCCGATCTCGGTGCCGGTGGCGTTGCCGCCGCCCTCACCGCGCGTGACCATGATGATCCCGCAGCGCACGTCGTACCGCTCATGCCACACGCCGCACGGGCCGATGATGCTCGTGTCGTCATCGGGGTGGGCCCACTCGCCCATGACGTTGATCTTCACCGCGCTGGACGCGGTGTAGGGCGCGGCGGTGGCCGCCGGGGCCGCCCAGAGCCCGATAGCTATGGCCAACAACACGCCAAAACGCCTCACGTCGACTCTCCCTCTCTCACGGAGTGCCCTCACACTCGCACCCCTTCGAACGACATCGAACAGAGCTGCCGTTCGACGATATTCCTGTTGTCAAGTCCAGCTACCCTCGGAATTCGTGCGCTTCCTCCTCGGATTCCTCGTCCTCGCGTCGCTGGCGCTCCCCGCGAGCGCGCAGGCCGCGCCGCTGCTGACCGTCGACCTGGCGCGTGAGTCGGTGCGCTACGGCGGCGCGCACCGCGTGGAGGGGACGCTTACCGACGCCACCGTGCCGCTGGCCAACCAGGAGGTCATCCTCGAGGGCCGGCGCTACCCGTACGAGGGCTCCTATCGCGTGATCGAACGCGGCACGACCGACGCCGAGGGCAGGTTCCGCTTCGACGCCGAGCTGGACCGCAACCACCGCCTGCGCGTCGTCGCGCCGGCGCAGACGCTCACCTCCCAGCGGCTGCAGGCCTACACGTTGCCGGGGTTCGAGCTCTCCTTCCGCGCCATCTCGCCCGGCGTCGTCCGGCTCTACCAGCGCTACACCGTGCCCAAGAACGTGCGGCTCAGCGCTCCGACGCTCTTCTACCTGGGCAAGCGCGGCGCCTCGAAGGCCTCGCTCCGTCGCACGGGTGAGCTCAAGCGCGTGAAGGCGGGCCGCTACACGTCGCAGGTGACGGTCACGCTGCCGTCGGGCTGGAACGGTGCGTTCCGCTACGCGTCGTGCTTCCGGGCCTCCACGGGCTCCGGCATGGGCGACCCGAACCAAAGCTGCCCCAAGCTCAGGCTCCAGTTCTAGCTTCCGTCGTTCGAAGCTGATACAAGTCCGTCCGGTCTTGTTCACTAGTGTTGCTCGCCGATGACGCTCCTCCCGGCACAGCGCCGGAACGAGATCCTGCGCGCCGTCCGTGACGGACAGGCGCACGTCGGCCACCTCGCCGAGGTGTTCGGCGTGTCGGAGATGACGGTGCGCCGCGATCTGCACCGGCTGGCGCGCGACGGCAAGCTCGAGCGTGTGCACGGCGGCGCGGTGCACACCGCGGGCCAGGAGCCGGGCTTCTCGCAGATCGAGGTCGAGCGCTTCGACGTGAAGGACCGGCTCGGGGCCGCGGCCGCCGCACTCGTCGAGGACGGCCAGACGGTGATGATCGACATCGGCACCTCGACGCTCCAGATGGCGCGTCACCTGCACGGCAAGCAGATCACGGTCGTCACGACCAACCTCGCGATCGTCGAGGAGCTCTTGCCGGACCCGGGGATCGAGCTCGTGCTGCCGGGCGGGATCGTCCGCCGCAACTACCGCTCGCTGGTCGGCGTGCTGGCGGAGGACTCCTTGCGGCAGCTCAAGTCCGACATCGCCTTCCTCGGGACGAGCGGCGTGGACGGCGAGATGGGCGTGTGGGACACCACGATGGTCGAGGTGCCGATCAAGCGGCTGATGATCGGCGGCACCGACTGCGCGGTGCTGATCGCGGACGTCGCGAAGTTCGCGATGACCGGGATGGTGCGGGTATGCGGGCCGGAGTCGCTGGACCATGTCGTGACGGACGCGCCGTTGCCGGCCTCGGTGCGCTCGGTCGTGGATGCGAACGGAATCGAGGTGACGATCGCATGAAGCTCACGATCGTCGGCGGGGGCGGCTTCCGGGTGCCGCTGGTGTACGGCGCGCTGCTGGACCGCAAGGAACGGCTGGGGCTGAGCGAGGTCGTGCTCTACGACATCGACGACACGCGCCAGGACCGGATCGGGCACGTGCTGGACGGGCTCGCGGAGGAGAAGGGCACCACGCTGCCGTTCCGCACGACCACGGACCTCGTGGACGCGGTGCAGGGCGCGGACTTCGTGTTCTCCGCGATCCGCGTCGGCCAGCTCGAGGGCCGCGTGATCGACGAGGACGTGCCGCTCGGGATGGGCGTGCTCGGCCAGGAGACGACCGGGCCGGGCGGCATCTGCTTCGCGCTGCGGACGATCCCGGTGATGACCACGCTCGCCGAGACGATGGCCGCGCACGCGCCCAACGCGTGGCTGATCAACTTCACGAACCCGGCGGGCATGGTCACCGAGGCCCTGCAGCGCGTGCTCGGGGACAAGGTCGTCGGCATCTGCGACTCGCCGTCGGGCATGTGCCGGCGCGTCGCCGCGGTCATGGGCAAGGACCCCAAGGCGCTGTGGTTCGACTACTTCGGCCTCAACCACCTCGGCTGGCTCAAGGACGTGCGCGACGGCACGGGCGCGCCGCTGCTGGACGAGCTGCTCGCCGACGAGACGGCGCTCGCGAAGTTCGAGGAGGGCCGGCTGTTCGGCGGCGACTGGCTGCGGACGCTCGCGATGCTCCCGAACGAGTACCTCTACTACTTCTACTACGCAGCGGACACGGTCAACGCGATCCGCGGCGGAGGCTCGCGCGGCGCGTTCCTGCTCCAGCAGCAGCGCGAGTTCTACGCGCGCAACGGGGCGAATCCCGAAGCCGCGCTGGCCGACTGGCGCGCCACCCGGCACGACCGCGAGCGCACCTACATGGCCGAGGCGCGCAGCGCGGCGGGCCAGGACGGCGAGCACGACATCGAGGAGAACTCGGGCTACGAGAGCGAGGCGATGGCCGTCGTGGACGCGATCGTCAACAACACGCGCGAGGTGCTCATCCTCAACACCGCGAACCGGAGTGCGCTGCCGTTCCTGGACGAGCGCGCCGTGGTCGAGGTGCCGTGCATCGTCGGGCGCAGCGGGCCGGTCCCGGTCGCGGTCGGCGAGGTCCCCGCGCACGCGGCTTCCCTCATCTCGACCATGAAGGACGTCGAGCGCACGACGATCGAGGCGGCGCTGACCGGCTCCGAGCAGCTCGCGATCAAGGCGCTCGCGCTGCACCCGCTCGTGCCGTCGGTAAACACGGCGCGCGAGATCTTCGACGGGTACCGCCGTCGGCTGCCCGAGCTGGCGGAGACGTTCGCCTGATGAGCGTCGATCTCGCCTGCGCCGAGCCCGCGTTCCTGGACCTGACGATGGTCGGGCTGGACCGGATCCCCAAGCCCGGGGAGGAGCGCCTCGCGCAGGACTTCCTGCGCTCGCCGGGCGGCGGCGCGATCACCGCCGTCGGCGCCGCGCGGCTCGGCCTCTCCAGCTCGCTTACCAGCCCGCTCGGCGACGACGCCGTCGGGATGCTGCTGCGCACGCTGCTCGCCGACGAGGGCGTGCGCTGGGACGGGCGGCTCGTGGAGCGCACGCCGGTCACGGTGATCATGCCGACCGACGGCGACCGGGCGATGGCGACCTTTGACCCGGGGGAGAGCGTGACCGCCACGGAGCTCGGTGCTGTCGAGCCCCGCGCGGTCGTGCTGTCGATCCCCCGTTTGCCCCTCGCGCCGGCGGGCGCACGCACCTACGTCTCGGTTGGTGACCTGGACGCGCGTGCGCTCGCCGGTCGGGAGCTCCCCGCGGAGCTCTCGACCGCGCGGGCACTGCTGGTGAACGAGCGCGAGGCGCTGCTGCTCAGTGGCGCGCCGGACGCGCAGACCGCGGCGGCGCAGCTCGCGCGGGCGGCGCCGCTCGCGATCGTGACTTTGGGCCCGGAAGGCGCACTTGCCGCCGGGGCGGAGGGGACGGTCCACGTCGAAGGCGTGGCCGTCGAGGCAGTGGACACGACGGGCGCCGGCGACCTGTTCGCCGCCGCCTACGTGTGGGCCGACCATTGGGGTGCGGCGCTCGAGCAGCGCCTGCGCTGGGCGGTCCTGTATGCATCACTGTCGGTTCGGGTCGCCACTGCGGTAGCGGGGGCGGTGACGTTGAGGGCGCTCTTGGAGGAGGGCGCGGGATACGGGCTGACGTCGCCAGTGCGACAGCCAGCGATGAAGGAGGATCAGTGAAGGCGAAGAGTGTGCTGGCTGCGTTTGCTCTGTCGGCGCTCGTCGCCGGCTGCGGCGCGGCGCCCGGTGGCGACAGCAACGAGGACAAGCCCGCCTCGACCCCGGCCGCGACGGCCGAGGCCAAACCCGACATCGCCAAGGCCGGCGACGTGACGCTCAAGGTCTGGGACCAGAACGTCCGCGGCGGGCAGAACGCGGAGATCGAGGAGCTCAACAAGCAGTTCGAGGCCAAGTACCCGAACGTGAAGATCGACCGCACGAAGAAGTCCTTCGAGGACCTGCTGAAGACGGTCAAGCTCGCGGCTTCAGGCGCGGACGCGCCCGACGTGGTGCAGGCCAACCAGGGCCGCGGCGTGATGGGTGAGATGGTCAAGGCCCAGCTGCTGCGTCCCGTGACCGACTACGCGAAGGTCTACGACTGGGAGTCGCGCTACTCCTCGACGCTCCTGGACCTGAACAAGTTCTCCGCCGACGGCGCGGAGTTCGGCTCCGGTGATCTGTACGGGCTCTCCCAGATGGGCGAGATCGTGGGCGTCTTCTACAACAAGGAGAAGGTCGCCACGCCGCCGACGACGTTGACCGAGTTCGAGGCGTCGTTGCAGCAGGTCAAGGACGGCGGCGACACGCCGATCATGTTCGGCAACCTCGAGAAGTGGCCCGGCATCCACAACTTCGAGAGCGTGCTCGGCCAGACGGCCGACAAGCAGGCGATCCGCGACTTCGTGTTCGCCCGCGACGGCGCCTCGTTCGACAACCCGGAGTTCCAGGCCGGCGCGACGAAGATCAAGGAGTGGGTCGACAAGGGCTACTTCAACAAGAACTTCAACGGCACGGACTACGACCCGGCGTGGCAGTCGTTCGCGAAGGGGAAGTCGGCGTACCTGATCGCGGGCACGTGGGTGACCGCGGACCTGGCCGACCAGATGGGCGACAACGTCGGCTTCATGCTGATGCCGGGCGCCGACGCCAACGCGCCGGTCTCGCTCGGCGGTGAGGACCTGCCGTTCACGATCACGACGGCTTCCAAGGTCCCGGACGTCGCTTCCGCCTACATCGACTTCCTCACGGACGCGAACGCCGCCAAGGTGCTCGTGGACACGAACAACCTGCCGGCCATGAAGGGCGCGCCCGCGCCTGCCGGGGGCGTGTCGGTGGACGTGGCCAACGCGTGGCAGAAGCTCAACGACGCCGACGGCGTGATCCCGTACCTGGACTACACGACGCCGACGTTCTACGACGACATCAGCGGCGCCATCCAGGAGCTGCTGGCGGGCAAGCAGTCGCCGACGGAGTTCACCGCCGGCGTGCAGAGCGCGTTCGACAAGTGGTCGGAGTCGCGCTGACGTGGGTGTAGCGGCCGCGCCACTGGAAGCGGCCGCCCGTGAGGGTTCGCCGGGCGAACGTCCGCCCGGCGAGCCGCGTCTCGTCGGCTACCTGTACGTGCTGCCGGCGTTCGCGGTGTTCGCCGTGTTCGTGCTGGTGCCGCTGGTGCACGCGGCGTGGATCTCGCTGTGGGACTGGAACGGGCTGCCGAACTCGCCCGCCACCTGGGCCGGGATCGGCAACTACACGGACGTCTTCACCGACGAGCAGCTGCGCAGCGCGTTCGTGCACGCGCTCATCCTGCTGGTCTTCTACGCCGTGCTGCCGATCCTGATCGGCCTGCTGCTGGCGGGCGTGATGGCGCGGGCGCGCGTGCGCGGGCTGGCGCTGTTCCGGACGATCCTGTTCCTGCCGCAGGTGATCGCGATGGTCGTCGTCGCGACGATGTGGAAGATGATCTACGACCCCGAGAACGGCGCGCTCAACCGCTTCCTCGGCTGGTTCGGGATCGAGGGCAAGTCGTGGCTGGGAGACTTCTCGCTGGCGCTGCCGTCGGTCGGGCTGATCGGCACGTGGGTGTACTTCGGCCTGGCGATGGTGCTGCTCACGGCGGGCGTGCAGAAGATCCCGCCGTCGCTGTACGACGCGGCGCGCGTGGACGGCGCCGGGCCGTTCCGCGAGTTCCTGGCGGTGACGCTGCCGGGGCTGCGCGGGGAGATCGCGGTCGCGCTCACGCTGACGACGATCTACGCGCTGCGCAACTTCGACCTCGTCTACATCACCACGCAGGGCGGCCCCGGCGACTCGACGACCGTGCCCGCCTTCCAGGTCTTCTCGCGCGCGTTCCAGGGCAGCCAGGTCGGCTCGGCCGCCGCCGTCGGCATCACCCTGACGTTCGTGATCTTCCTGATCTCGTTCGCGATCAACCGCGTCGCGGAGCGGTCGACATGACTTCGCGCGCGGAGCAGTCGCTCGGCTACGTGATCCTCGGCGTGTTCTCGCTGATCGCGCTGCTGCCGGTCGCCGGGATCGTCTTCACGGCGCTGCAGGACCCGGACGGCTTCGCAGCCTTCGGCTCGATCGACGGCCTGCACTTCTCGAACTTCACGACCGCCTGGGATGAGGCGAACTTCGGCACCTACCTGAAGAACAGCGTCTTCGTGACCGTGGTCGTCGTGTCGGTCTCGAGCGTGCTGTCGATCCTCGCCGGCTACGCGTTCGGGCTCATGCGCTTCCGCGGCTCGACCGTCCTGTTCTACGTGTTCCTGCTCGGGCTGATGGTCCCGATGGAGGCGATCATCGTGCCGCTGTACTACGAGATGCGCGACAACTGGAAGCTCCAGAACACCTACTGGTCGATCATCCTGCCGCAGATCGCGACGTCGGTCGCGTTCGGGACGTTCTGGATGCGCACGTACTTCCGGTCCGTGCCGCGGTCGTTGGTCGAAGCCGCACGGCTCGACGGCGCCTCCTCGTGGTTCACCCTGTGGCGCGTGCTGCTGCCGCTCGCCAAGCCCGCCGTGCTGACCATGGGCGTGCTGCTGTTCATGTGGACCTGGAACGAGTTCCTGCTCGTGCTCGTGATGATCACGGACGACTCCAAGCTGACGGCGCCGCTCGGTCTGAGCGTGTTCCAGGGGCGCAACACGTCGGACCTGACGCTGATGGCGGCGGGCTCGGTGATCGTGGCGCTGCCGGTCGTGATCGTGTACGTCTTCCTCCAGCGGCACTTCATCCGCGGGATGCTCTCAGGGGCGGTGAAGGGCTGAATGGCTTCGGTTCGCTTTGATGCGGTGGGCAAGCGGTTCGGGTCGGTCGAGGCCGTCCGCGAGCTGTCCTTGGAGATCGCCGACGGCGAGTTCATGGTCCTGGTCGGGCCGTCCGGCTCGGGCAAGACGACCGCGCTGCGGATGCTCGCCGGGCTGGAGGCGATCAGCGCCGGTTCGATCTTCATCGGCGACAAGCGCGTGAACGACGTCGCGCCGCGCGAGCGTGACATCGCGATGGTCTTCCAGGACTACGCGCTGTACCCGCAGATGTCGGTGTTCGACAACCTCGCGTTCGGACTGCGGCGGCGCAAGGTCGCCTCGGACGAGATCAAGCGACGCGTCGAAGAGGCCGCGCGCGTGCTGGACATGAGCGAGCTGCTGGCGCGCAAGCCGGGGCAGTTGAGCGGCGGCCAGGCGCAGCGGGTGGCGCTGGGGCGTGCGCTGGTGCGGGAGCCGCAGGTCTTCCTGATGGACGAGCCTTTGAGCAACCTCGACGCGAAGCTGCGCACGCAGACGCGCGGCGAGATCCGGCGGCTGCAGCAGGAGGTCGAGACGACCACCGTCTACGTCACGCACGACCAGGTCGAGGCGATGACGATGGGCGACCGGATCGCGGTCATGAACGACGGCCGGCTCGAGCAGGTCGGCACGCCCGAGGAGCTCTACGAGCGGCCCGCGAACCGCTTCGTCGCCGGCTTCATCGGCTCCCCCTCGATGAGCTTCTTCACGGGGCCGGAGGTCGGGCTGACGCTGCCGCGCAACGGCGCGGTGGTGGGTGTGCGGCCCGAGCACGTCCGGCCGTGGCGCGAGGGGCTGATCGGGCCTTTGAAGGGACGGGTCGCGTTCGTCGAGGCGCTGGGCCGCGAGACCTTCGTCGGCGTCGACGTGGGGGAGGCCCGGCTGGTCGTCTTCGAGGAGGGCCGCGCGGTGCGCGACGTGGGGGACGAGATCGAGTTCGGGCTCGTAGAGTCCGGCCTCCGGTACTTCTCGAGTGAAAGCGGAGCAGCGCTGTGATCGTCTACGCCATGAGCGTCTCGACCGATGGCTACATCAAGGACGCCGAAGGCGGCTTCGACTTCGCGGAGACGTCCGACGAGGTGTTCCGCTGGTGGATCGACTTCCAGCGGCGGTCGGTGCTCGACCTCTACGGCCGCGCGATCTACGAGGACATGCGCTATTGGGAGACCCTGGCCGACGACGCAACGGATGCTCACCGCGACTTCGCCGACGCCTGGCAGAAGACGCCGAAGATCGTGGTCTCGACGACGCTCGAGTCGGTCGAGCCGTACGCGCGGCTGGTCCGCGAGCCGGCGCACGTCCCGTCCGCCGAGGGCATGGTGACGATCGAGGGCGCTTCCCTCGCCGCGTCGATGATCGACCGCATCGACGAGTTCTGGCCCGTCGTCTACCCGACCACGGTGGGCGGCGGCACGCCGTTCTTCCCGGCGGGCGTGCGGCTCAACCTGAAGCTCGTGGAGACCAGGCGCTTCGACTCAGGTGCGGTCCTGCTGCGCTATCAGCGCGCGTAGGTTCGCCGCCGCGTAGTCGAGGTCGATGCCGGTGTAGTCGTCGGGCAGGCCGCCGAGGTAGACCGCACGGGCCTTCGCGATCGCCACGTGGGGGAAGCGCGCGTGGGCCCACGCGGCGGCGTCGCCCTTCGGCGCGATCGCGCCGGTCACGAGCGAGTAGTAGATCCGGCAGAGCGCGAGGATCGCGTTCGTCGGCTCCTCGTGCAGGCCTTCCAGGATCGGCTCGACGCTCGCGAGCATCGCGGCGCGCAGCCGGTCGGGCGGGATCGCGGCGAGCAGGGTGCCGGGCGGCGGCCCGGCCAGCGCGTGGTCGGCGAGCAGCACCTTGTGGATGAGGATCGCGAGGTCGGGGTCCTTCCCGCTCGCCCACGTGTCGGGCAACCACGCGCCCCACTGGAAGTCCACGTACGTCGGCGCCTGGTGGTGCGCGACGAGCGTCACCTCGACGGCCCGGCCCTGGATCGCCCGCAGGCCGTCGAACAGGCGCTGCTTCTCGTCGTCGGTCGTGCGCCGTTTGAGCACGGCGAGCACGTCGAGGTCGCTGCGCGGCGCCAGCCCGCCGTGGACGGCCGAGCCGAACAGGTAGACGCCGAGCGGGTCGAGCTCGGCGAGCAGCTTCAGAACGGGTTCGAGCTCGTGCACGACCTAGAGTCTGTCGGGATGCCTCGTCAACTGGCGGAGATCATGGCCGAGTACGCCGAGCACGAGGCGTCGCGCTTCTCCGCGCCCGACGCGGTGTGGGAGCCGACGGTGTTCACGCGCGACGACGCCGGGCACGTGCGGGCGCACGAGTTCCGCGAGCCCGACGACGACTCGGCGACGCGCCGGGTGCAGGGCATCGTGGTGGACTCGCGGGCGGCGGTGACGGGGCTGCTCCTGATGGTCTTCCGGCCCGAGCAGCTGCTGGTCACCACCACTGACGGCGCAACGCACATCGCCGCGAAGGCGCCGGTCGTGCGCGCGCTGGACGGGCCGCCCCAGCTGGCGGACTGGGAAGAGGTCACGCCCGGCGACGAGGTCGCGACGTTCGCGATCAACCTGCTGCGGAGCGCGCTCGGGCAGGACACGCTCTCCCAGCGCGCGGGTGCGCTCGAGGAGCTGTCGATGATCCGGCGCGCGCTCGACGGGTTCATCCGGCGCGTCGACGCCGACGGCCACCTGCGGCTGCACTACGAGGACGAGGTCGTGCTGGAGGCGGATCGGCTCGCGCTCGTGGAGCTCGCGCGCGACGCGCTGGACCTCGCGGTCTCCCGCGGGCGCGTGGACAAGCAGATCGACGACGGCTTCACGCTCAAGCGGGTTCCGACCCCGCCGGCGGACCTGATCTGAGGACGATCGTCGTCTCGGTGTCGGCCGCGCCGTGGCGCAGCCGCAGGGTCCGCAGCAGCATGTCCAGCTCGGCGGTGTCGCGGCACGCCACGCGCAGCTGGTAGTCCGGCGCGCCGGTGAGGTGGAGCACCTCGATCACGGGGTGCAGCTGGGAGGCCTCGATCGCGAACTGGTCGGAGTCGACGCCGGGGGAGAGCGTGATGCCGACGAGCGCCTCCAGGTTGCGCCCGCCCGCGGCGGGGTCGATCAGCGCGGTGAAGCCGAGGATCACGCCGGCCTGGCGCAGCCGGCGGACGCGGTCGGCGGCGGCGTTCGCGCTCAAACCCACCGCGGCTCCGAGCTCCCGCCACGACAAACGCCCATCTTCCCGGAGCAGCCTGAGGATCTCGCTGTCGGTCGGGTCCATGGCTGCGATTGTCTCAGTCTTTGGCCGCGACAGCTTGTCTTTCGCGGCGGGCGGCGCAAGAACATGCGGCATGGATGCGTTGCTCGCCGGACTGCTTGCCGGACTCGCCATCGCCATGCAGGTGGGCGCGGTCAGCCTGCTGCTGATCGAGGCGTCGGTCGTCGCCGGGCCGCGCAAGGGGCTGGCGGCGGGCATGGGCGTGGCGACGGTCGACTTCGCCTACGCGATCATCGCCGGGTTGGCGGGCGGCGCCGCGGGCGCGGTGCTGGCCGGGCACGAGGGCGAGATCAAGCTGGTCGCGGCGATCGTGCTCGGCGTGATCGCGGTGCACGGGCTCGCCGGGCTCTGGCGCGATCCCGAGGTGCGCGAGGTCGAGGCGGGCGGGAGCGTGCGCGCCCACTACGCGCGCTTCCTCGCGATCACGGCGGTCAACCCACTGACGATCGTGTCGTTCGCGGCGGTCGCGGCGGCGATGTCGCTCGACGGCTGGCGGGAGACCGTCGCCTTCGTGGCCGGCGTGGGGGTGGCGAGCGCGGGCTGGCACCTCGTGTTGACACTTGCCGCCGGTCACGCGGGACGCTGGGTCACGCCGGCGATCCGGCGCTCGCTCGCGATCGGTGGGCGCGTGCTCGTCCTCGCGATCGCCCTCCACCTGGCGGTCAGCTGACTTACCGACAGAAGCGGCAGGAATTGCTCGCCGATCAGGTATAAGTCGGTCTGTCCTTTGACAGAAGTGGAGGGGGAGAGAGATGCAGCGCAAGTTGGTCGCCTGCGTGACGGGTTTGTTCGCCCTGGCGGCGGCACCTGCCGCGCACGCGCAGTACACGGCACCCGCGCCTGATCCCGGGTTCCGATACATCTTCGACGGAACCGCGACCGGCGCGGATTCGTCGTTCGACAAGTGGGCGTTCGCCGCGGGCACGGCTGCGCAGTCGCGCCCGGCGTCCCAGGGCGGTCAGGGCCAGGCAACGCTGAACACCGCCACCGGCGCCATCGACGTCGGCGCCTCGCCGTTCGGTGCCTACTGGTACCCGGTCAAGGCCTTCGGCGACGCCACGTTCCGCATCCAGTACACGGTGCAGGACACGCCGACGTCCACGCCCAACGGCGGCGTGATGATCCGCACGCCGGAGATCCGCTACACGGGCGCCAACACCACCGAGGTGCTGGCCCAGAAGCCGACCGGCTTCAACTTCGACGTCTGCCCGGGCGCGATCCCGCTGTGCGGGCTGACGGCGCCGGCGCCGTCGACCACCTACAAGTGGCCGGGTTCGACGCCGAACCTGCCGCCGGCCTTCGAGTACACGGGCGGCTACTGCGCGCGTCAGACCGCCGCGGGCGTCTACAACGTCAACGGCCTCAACGGCCAGCCGCTGACGGTCAACGGCAACGCCAACAACCACCAGCACTGGACGCAGGTCGCGTGCGGCCACGAGGTGCAGATCAACGAGTCGCTGACCGGTGGCGGGCCGCAGCCGTCGACGGACCCGATCAAGACGGGCTCGATCTACAACTTCCGCAACCTCAACGCCAAGCAGTCGGGTACCGCCAAGCGCCTCGTGAAGGGCGTCTGGCACGAGATGGAGATCCGCACCATCGGCCAGCAGTACACGGTCCTGGTCGACGGCCAGATCATCAACCAGTTCGACAACTCGATCCCGAAGACGGCCTCACGCGCGGGTGACCCGCCGACGATGGCGCGCCAGCTCGCCGCGGGCTACCTCGGCCTGCAGACGCACGGCGGCAACGACCGCATCTCCTACCGCGAGATGCAGGTCAAGGAGTTCGCCGCGGCGGACCTCCCGGTCAACACCACGGCCCCGTCCGTGTCGGGCACCGGCTTCCAGGGCCAGGCGCTGCGCTGCAACCACGGCGCGTGGAACGCCGCCGCCGGCAGCACGCGCTGGGTCACGTGGTACGCGGCCAACAAGATCCCGGAGAACCACCCGCGCTTCCGTGCGCCGAACCAGCTCGACTACAACAACACCACCACCCCGGCCGAGACTGAGCACGGCACGTCCGCGCTGACGTGGCTGGACGCGCAGATCGTCGGCACCGGCGACACCTACACGCCCACCGCGGCCGAGGTCGGCAAGTCGGTCTACTGCCAGGTCAGCGTCGACAACGCGGGCGCGACCGTGTTCAAGACCGCGCTCGCGCCGGAGATCATCACGGCGACCAACGTCGACGTGCCGGTCGGCGGCTCCGTGTCGGCGACGCTCGCCCTGTCCCTCGGCGCGCCGGCCACGTTCGCCGCGTTCACCCCGGGCGTGACGAAGAACTACGACGCCGACGCCGCCGTGACCGTCACCTCGACGGCCGGCAACGCGACCCTGTCCGTGGCCGACCCGGGCGCGAACCCGGGCCACCTCGTCAACGGCGCGTTCTCGCTCCCGCAGGCGCTGCAGGCGCGCGGTTCGGCGTCCGGCGCGTTCGCCGATCTCGGTGCGAGCCCGCTCGTCGTGCGCACCTACACCGGCCCCGTGTCCGGCGACACCACCCCGGTCACCTACCGCCAGCGCATCGCGTCCACCGACGCCCTGCGCACCGGCACCTACAGCAAGACGCTGACGCTCACGCTCGCGACAACGGAGCCGTAGCCGACGCCAGCCCGCGGGCGGCCACGGCATGGGTGGCCGCCCGCAGCTGCGTCTCCTTGAACCGCAGGACCTCGAAGCCGTCTGCCCGCCAGGCGGCTTCTTTGCGTTCGTCCTCCTTCTGCGTGCGTTCCCGGTCGTGGCCGGGGCCGTCGAGCTCGATCGCGAGTTGGAGCTCGGGCCAGTGGAAGTCGACCTCGTGGCCGGCGAGGTGCGTGTTGACCTTGGGCTCCGGCAGGTTCGCTCTGTCGAAGCCGATCAGGAAGCGCAGCTCGTCACGGCTCTTGGTCCCGGCGCTGCCACTTTCGTGGAGCGCGATGGCCTGCTCGAGCCGCTTGAGGTGACGGCGCCCGTTCGCACGAGCCATGGCTTCGCGGGTGGCCGGGATCGAGAGGCGCTTGCGCCAGTCGGCCTCGTGCAGGAGGTTGGCGAGCTCCCACTTGGTCAGCTCGTCCGTGAGGTCCACGGCCGTGCGGGCGAAGGTGGTGACGGGGATGCCTTTGAAGACGGTGACGTCGCGAGGGTCGAGGTTGCGGCAGCGGTGGAGCCGCGCGTTCGTGCGGACGCGGCGTTCGCGAGGGACAACGACATCAATGAGGGAGACGCGGTATCTCCAAGCGCCGTAGAGCTTCGCGGCGGCGAAATACCCCAACGCGGCGCCTTCTCCGGCCTTGAACACCTCGGCGAGCCACGTCCCCTCCTCGGAGAGCGCCGTGTGCCCGACCGCGTACACCCCTCGGCCGACTCGATGCAGCCTGCCGGCCCGCACCCGCCGCACGATCGCCGCGCTGTCCAAGCCCGCCTGACTCAGCTGCGCGGTCGTCACGATCCCGTATTGCCGCGCGGCAATCCGCGCGATTTCGCCATCCGGACCGGGGGGTGGTCCACCAAACCTTCGTTTTTCGAACCTTTTATCGACCACCCCTGGATCATCAGGGCGGACAGGCACGCGGATCTACACGCGTTTGTGACAAAACTGTGCCATGGACGTGCTGATTGACGCCGACACGGTTCGGTCTCCCGAGCTCAGGCACGAGGTGCCCGCCGCGATTCTTGATCCGTTCCTGTACGGGGAGCGGGAGGGGAACGCGTTCGCGGCGGTCTCGGCGCTGGATGCGGCGAACATCGCGAAGGCGCGGCCGGAGCTCCGGCAGGTCGACGTGATGAGCGAGCTCGGGTTGATGGAGCTGATCGCGGGCGGGATGGGGCGGGCGGAGGCGCTGCTCGAGGTGCGGGCTCGGGCGTGTGAGGTGTGGGGGATCACGGAGGCCGCGGTGCCGCCGACGTTCCCGCTCGCCACGGCGCGTTATCTCGAGGCGCGCGGGATCACGCTGCACGTCGACGGCGAGCGGTTCGCCGCGCGGCGGCGCCGCAAGAACGCGGCCGAGCTCGAGGGGATCAAGCGCGCCACGCGCGCGGCCGAGCACGGCCTGCGAGCCGCTCGCGAGGCACTGCGGGAAGGGCTCACGTGTGAGGAGCTGCGCACGATCGTGCGACAAGCCGTCGAGCCGCACGCCGCGCTCGGGGAGTTCACGGTGGCGACCGGGCCGGACACCGCGACTGGGCACGGGTCCAGCAGCGGGCCGATCAGCGCCGGACAGCCGGTGATCGTCGACCTGTGGCCACAGGATCGTGCGACCGCGACGTTCAGCGACATCGCGCGCACGTTCGTGGTCCGCGAGCCGGACCCGGAGATCGCGCGCTGGCACGGGCTGGTCCAAGCGGTGCTCGAGGACGCGCTCGAGCAGGTCAGGCCGGGCATCGAGGGCAAGCAGCTCTACGCCCGCGCGTGTGATCGGTTCGAGGCCGAGGGGTTCCACACGCAGCGCAAGCCCGGCAAGCAGCTGATGGAGGGCTTCCCGACCGCGCTCGGGCATGGCGTCGGGCTCGAGGTGCACGAGGACCCGGGCCTCGGCCGCTCAGGCACGGAGCTCCTGCCCGGTGACGTCATCACGCTCGAGCCGTTCCTGTGCCGGCCCGGCTTCGGCGGCGTGCAGATCGAGGAGATCGTGCTCGTCACCGAGAACGGCGCGGAGCTGCTCAGCGACCACCCAAGGTCGCTGTGAGGATCGACGCGAGGTCGTCCGCGCCGACCTCGCGCGGCGCCACCGCGAGCAGCCGCTGCTGCGCCAAGGCGCCCTCGACCAGCTCGGGGACGTCGCTCTCGTCGTAGCCCAGCTCGCGCAACGACGGCACGCCCAGGTCGTCCATCAACGACCGCAGCGCTTCCGGGAGCGACCCGCCGCCGAGCAGCGAAGCGGCCCGCGCATGGCGCTCCGGCGACGCCGACTCGGTGAACGCGAACGCGGCCGGCGCGGTGACGATCACCGAGAGCCCGTGCGGCACGAACGGATGCTCAGACGGGTATCCGGGCGGCGTCCACGCGTGCTTCAGGCCCGCGATCGGATACGCGCACGCGTGCGGGATGTGCACGCCCGCGCTCCCGAAGCCGACGCCCGCCATGGATGCCGCGAGCATCATCGCGCCGCGCGCCTCGAGGTCGTCAGCGTCAGCCACCGCGCGACGCAGGAACCGCCCGCCGTACTCCAACGCCTTCGCCGACCACACGTCCGCGACCGGGTTGGAGCCCTGGTACGGCGGCCGCTCACCCGGCGACGCCGGCCGATCGCGCGAGGTGTAGGGCCGCGCCGTGTACGACTCCGCCGCGTGGCACACCACGTCCAACCCGGCCGACGCGACCACTTCGGCGGGCAGCGTGGAAGCGAGCTCCGGATCGACGATCGCCTGCGACGGCCGCAGGTAGCGGTGCGAGATGCCGGTCTTCACGCGCCGCTCGGGGATGTCGAGCACGGCCACGGTCGTCGCCTCGGACCCGGTCCCGCACGTGGTCGGGATCGCGAGGTGCGGCAGCAGAGGACCGGGCACCGCGGCCCCGCCGCCGATCGGCGGGTTCACGTAGTCCATCACCGGCGCCGGGTGGCTGGCGATCAGGTTCGCCACCTTCGCGGTGTCGATCGCCGAGCCGCCGCCCAACGATACGAAGCCGTCGACCTCCGCCTCCACGGCGAAGTCGGCGGCGGCCTGCAGGGACTCCAGCGTCGGCTCGACCCGCACGCCGTCGTAGATCAGCAACTCCACATCGAGCGCCTCGATCACCCGGTCCAGCCACGGCACGCCCGGATCGGCGATCAGCAGCGCCCGGGTCACACCCAGGCGCTGCAGCTCCCAGCCGGCGTCGTCGACCGCGCCGGGGCCGAACTTGATCGGCGTTGCTTCGAGCGTGAAGACGGACTCATGCATCGAGTCCGTCCATACCCGGCTAGCGAATGGTGAAGCTCGTGCGCACGTTGGTGCTCTTCGAGCCCTGCTTGACCGTCGCGGTCACGGTGTACTTGCCCTTCTTCATCCCGCGCGTCGCGCCGAGGTTCAGGCCGATGAGCTTGCCCGGCAGCGCGGAGATCGCGGCGGCGTTGCCCGACTTGGAAGCGGGGCCGCTGATCCGGTACGTGCCGCTGATCGGATCGAGCGAGTTGCCGAGGTTGCGCACCGGCAGGATCACGCTGCCGGAGCGGACCTGGGCCGCACCCGTGCGGAAGTTGTAGGCCTTCTTCGCCGGGTTCAGGCGCAGCTTCGAGATCAGCCGGTAGTTCGGGATGATCCCCTTGCGGCCCTTGGTGTTCGTGGGCTTGCCGAGGATGTCGACGGCCGCGTAGAGCGAGCTCTGCCGGCGCACCATGCGGAAGCTGATCGGCCGCTTGACACCCGCGCCGATGTTGAACGTGCGGGTTGTGGCTCGCACGTACCGCGTCAGGTTCGAGCGCGGATCAGCGACGACCGTGCCGTTGAGCTGCTGCTTCCAGCCCCGCACGGTGACGGTCACGCGCAGCGTCTCTTTGGTGGTGTTGTTGAGCGTGAGCGAGCCCACGGTGCCGAGCTTCGCGCGGTTCTCGAGTGAAGCCGGCGTGACCGACAGACCACCCGACTGAGCGTGCGCCGCACCCGCAGAACCAAGCACGCCAACGCAGGCGACGACCATCGGCACGGCAATACGCCGCGTCTTCACAGACAACATCAGACCCTCCACAGAGATTGACCCGCGCGCTCGTCCTCATCGAAGCGCAGCCGCAGTGTCTCCCTGCTCCCTAAGCGGGTCCTGAAGGATCACGTAAGGGAACCTTCAGGTTCGCGCGAGCCTGTACGAACGGATACCTTCGCGGGCGTGCCCCGCAACATCGCGCTCCTCCGCGGTATCAACCTCGGCGCCAAGCGCCGCGTCGCCATGGCCGATTTGCGGGCACTTCTCGAAGAGCTCGGCTACACGGACGTGCGCACGGTGCTCGCGAGCGGAAACGCGATCTTCACCGGGCGAACCTCCCGCAGCAAGCTGGAGAAGGCGCTCCAAGACCGCTTCGACATGAAGATCGACGTCGTCCTGCGCACGATGGACGAGCTGCAGGCCGTGATCGACGCCGACCCGTTCACCGACGCGGTCGACAACCCCACGCGCTACTTCGTCGTCTTCCTCGATCGCGAGCCGGACCTCGAGGCGCTCGAAGGCCAGGACTTCGCGCCCGATCGGTTCGTCGCCCGGGGCACCGAGATCTACGCGTGGTGCCCCGAAGGGATGCAGGACTCACGCCTGATGAAGGCCCTGGGCAAGCCGGGGCTCGCCGGCACCGCGACCGTGCGCAACTGGGCGACGGTCAACAAGCTGCTCGACTGAGCCGGCGCCGAAGCGGTCCAGCAGCCGCCGGGCGCCGGCGTCGGCGAGCGTCGCCTGCACGAGCTGCTCGACCCCGAGCTCGCCCGAGTTGCGGACGAGCCGCGCGTGGAGCGTCGGGTGCAGGCCGGCGGGGGCGGGCGCGTTCATCACGGGCGGGGTGAAGCTGCGGCGGGCCGCTTCGATGTCGAGCGCCAACGCGCCAGCTCGCGCGAGCGCCAGGGCGAGGTGCTCGCCGTCGATGCTGCGTGAGCCGTGCCGCGCCGCCTCCTCGCGCGCGCGTACGAGCGCGGCGCGGGCGTCATCCGACAGCCGGGGCGGCGAGGTGAGCTCGCGGTACCGGCGGTGCGCCGCCTGCCGGGAGATCCCGAGCGGCCGCGCGATCTGGGTGTACGTCTGCCCTTCCTGGAGGGCGCGCGCGACCAGGTGGCGCTCGAGGACGTCCAGCTCGCCGCGGAGCGCGGTCAAAGCCCGCAGACTGGCGGTGGGGTCCGCCGTCAACGTCTTCTCGAGCAACGCCAGCGTCTTTTGGGGGTTGTATGAGGCCATTTGTCTCGTCAACGCGCGACGACGAATAAGGTCGGGTTGGAATTCGATCCCGACCTTTCGGGGCACAGGACGTTCAGGATGTGTGGGCCATGACCGCCGTACCGACAACGCTGCGTCTTCGCCGCGAGAGCACCTTGCGCTCGCGGGCCGCGCGTGGGGACTCGGCGGCGTTCGCGGCGGTCTACGAGCGCCATCACCAGGCGCTCTATCGCTACTGCCGGTCGATCCTGCGCCACGAGGAGGACGCGCAGGACGCGCTGCAGAGCACGATGACGCGCGCGTTCGCCGCGCTGCAGGACGAGCAGCGCGACTTCGAGCTGCGGCCGTGGCTGTTCCGGATCGCCCACAACGAGGCGATCTCGATCCTGCGCAAGCGGCGCTCGACCACCGAGCTGGACGACGTCCCGATGCTGTCGGAGATCGAGGACCGCGTGAGCGAGCGCGAGGAGCTGCGGCTGCTGGCGATGGACCTCGCCGATCTGCCGGACAAGCAGCGGGCGGCGCTCGTGCTGCGCGAGCTCAACGGGCTCTCGCACGCCGAGATCGCGGTCGTGCTCGAGACCTCGGCGGCGAACGTCAAGCAGACGATCTACGAAGCCCGCAGCGCGCTCTTCAGCGCGCGGGAGGGGCGTGAGATGCCCTGCGACGACGTCCGCCGGATGCTCTCGGACGGCGACGGCCGCGTGCTGCGCGGCCGCGGCGTGCGCGCGCACCTGCGGACGTGCGCGGGCTGCCGGCGCTTCCAGGCCGACATCGACCAGCGCTCCAAGCGCCTCGCCATGCTCGCCCCGCCGCTGCCGACGGCGGGTGCCGCCGCGCTGCTCGCCCAGATCATCGGCGGCGGTGGCGCGGCGAAGCTGCTCGCGTGCGTGGCGATCGCCGGCGGCGGCGCGACCGTGGCCGCCGTCGACTTCTACAAGCCGCCGCCGCGCGCGACCGCGCAGGAGCAGCCGGACAAGCGCGAGCCGCGGCGGGAGCGTCCGGCCGCCGCGACGCCCACGCCGGTCCCCGCGCTCACCCCGGCGCCGACCGCGACGCCCGGGGCGGTGCTCGCCAGCACGAAGGAGAAACCGGCGACGCGCAAGCGCGACAAGCCGGCGAAGGAGCGCAAGCCGAAGAAGCGTCGCGACACGACGACGGCGCCCGCCGCGCAGTCGCCGGCGGCCGCGACCCCCGAGGCCGAGCGTGAGCGGCCGACGAGCACGCCCGAGCCGCGCAAGAAGGTGAAGCCCGACAAGCCGGAGAAGCCGGCCAAGGTCAAGCCGGACAAGGCCGCGGACAAGGGCACGCCGGACGCGGTCAAGCCGGAAAAGCAGGCCAAGCCCGAGAAGCAGGCCAAGCCGGAACCGCCCGGGCAGGCCAAGAAGGACGAGCAGCCGGCGGCTGGTGCCGTCCCCGCGGAGCCGCCCGGGCAGGCGAAGAAGGACGAGAAGCCGGCGAAGGACGCCAAGCCGGAGTCGCGCGGGCAGGCCAAGGCGAACGAGCGGCCGGCGAAGGAACGCCCGGTTCGCGGCGAGCGCAAGCGGCCGGACCGAGGCGGTTCGCACCGGCCCGACAAGCCACAGAAGCACCGCTCGGTCGAGCCGTCGCCGACCCCGCAGGCGACCCCGGCGCCGACCCCCGAGGCGCCGGACAAGGGCAAGCAGGACCGGTGGCGCGATCGCGATCGTGACCACGGCGGGCGCGGCCGCTGGCGCGACGACGAAGACGGGTAACGTCCTGGCCCATGGAGGTCATCCGTCCCCGCCAGCACGCGACGCAGCGTGGCCGCCCCGACTGGTTCACCGGGGAGGTGTGGATCGACCCGATCTCCACCGGCCCGCACGTGAAGCTGCTGACCGTCCACTTCGCGCCCGGGGCGCGGACCGCCTGGCACACACATCCGTTCGGCCAGACGATCCACGTGACGCAGGGCTCCGGCCTCGCGCAGACGCGCGGGGGGAACGTGGAGCCCATCCGGGCCGGCGATACCGTGCACTTCGAGGCCGGGGAAGACCACTGGCACGGCGCCGATTCAGAGAACTTCATGACCCACTTGGCGATGCAGGAGATCGCCGACGACGGGTCAGACGCGGTCTGGGGTGAGCCCGTCTCGGACGCGGAGTACCTGCAGGACTGAGGGGCGCGTCAGCCACACGGCGACGACGGTCGCGACGCCCAGCACGCCGGCGCCGATCACGAACGCCAGGTGGTAGCCGGCGAGCAGGTCCTCAGGTGCGGTCGACGCGCCGGTGCGCCCGGCGGCGAGCGTCGCCAGCACGGCGAGCCCGATCGCGCCGCCGACCTGCACGGTCGTGTTGATCAGGCCGGACGCGAGCCCCGTGTCCTCGGGCGCGACGCCGGACATCGCGAGCGTCATCATCGCCGGCGTCGAGAGCCCGGCGCCGAGGCCGATCAGGATCGTCGCGGGCAGCACGTCCACGACGAAGTTCCCGTCCACCGGCACGCGCGCGAACAGCAGCAGCCCGGCGAGCACGAACAGCAGGCTCGGGGCGAGGATCGTACGCGGGGCGAAGCGCTGCGAGAGCTTGAGCGAGGTGACGCCCATCACGAGCGTGGACGGCAGGAACGCCAGGCCGACGGCCAGCGGGTCGTAGCCGAGGACCAGCTGCAGGTAGAGGGCGCCGAGGAAGAACAGGCTGAACATGCCAACGACCATCAGCGCCATGACGACGTTGGCACCGCTGACGTCGCGCGAGCGGAACAGGCGCAGCGGCATCAGCGGCGTGGCGATGCGCGTCTGGCGGACGAGGAACGCGGCGAGCGCCGTCGCGGCGACGGCGGCCAGGACGAGCGTGCGGGTCGCGAGCCAGCCGTGCTCGGTGACGCCGAGGATCGTGTAGACGCCGAGCATCACACCGCCCGTGAGGAGCGCCGCGCCCGGCAGGTCGGCGCCGCCGCGCAGCCCGAGGCCCGGCTTGGACGGGACCAGTCGCAGCGCGAGCACGCCCGTGATCACGCCGATCGGCGCGTTGATGAAGAAGATCCAGTGCCAGTCCAGCGCGTCGGTGAGTACGCCACCGGCCAGCAGGCCGATCGACCCGCCGGCGGAGGCGACGAAGCCGTAGACGCCCAGCGCCTTGGCCTGCTCGCGCGGGCTCGGGAACATCGTCACGATCATCCCGAGGACGACCGCGGACGTGAGCGCGCCGCCCGCGCCCTGGATGAAACGCGCGGCGATCAGCATGCCCTGCGTCTGCGCGAGCGCGCACGCGACTGAAGCGACCGTGAAGAGCGCGAGCCCCGCGAGGAAGACGTTGCGCTGGCCGAGCAGATCACCCGCGCGGCCGGCCAACAGCAGCAGCCCGCCGAAGGCGATCAGATACGCGTTGACGACCCACGCGAGCGCGCTCGCCGAGAACCCGAGGTCGTCCTGGATGGAGGGGAGGGCGACGTTCACGATCGTGGCGTCGAGGACGATCATGAGCGTGCCGGCGCAGAGCACGTACAGCGCGGCCCAGCGTGTGCGTTCCGGGGAGGTCATGCCGTTAGGACGACCTCCCACCGCCGAACTCATCGCCCGACGTCCGATTCGTTCAATCTTAAACGTCCTGGACGTTTAACTTTGAGGGCATGGCTGATGTGCTGACGACCATCCCGAACGTCGGTCCCAAGGTCGCCGCGCGGTTGCGGCGGCTTGGGGTCGAACGCGTCGAGGACCTGCGCGGGGCCGACCCCGAGGAGCTCTTCGAGCGGACCTGCGCGATGGAGGGCCGGCAGGAGGACCCGTGCCTGCTGGACACGTACCACGCCGCGGTCGACTACGCCACGACCGGCGAGGCGCGCCCGTGGTGGGAGTACTCGCGCGAGCGACTCGCGCGATAAGACGGTTCTCATCGCCGTCTTAGGTCCAGCCCAGGCGGGCACGCGAGCCTTCGGCGGGTGAGCATGCGCCCGCTGACGATCGTCCTGTGCGCGCTGGCGCTCGCGCTGGGCACTGCTGCCGTCGTCGCGCTGCTCGTCCGGCCGCCCGATCCCCCCGCCGTGCAGGCGATCGAGCTGCTGCCCGGCGCGGCCACCGCCACGCCGACGCCGACGACGTTCGCTCCGCCCGAGGACGACGACGGCCCGGACGACGACGATCCGTTCGACGACGATGAGCAGTAGGACGCGGATCGTCCTGTCGATCGCGGTGCTGTTCGCGTTCGCGACGGCCGTGTCGACGCTGGCGCTGCGCCAGGTGCTGCTCGCGCGGGTGGACGCGCGCATCCAGGCGGCGCTCGCGCAGGAGGTGCGTGAGCTGCAGCGCTTCGCCGCCGAGGTGCGCACGAGCGACGTGCGGACGCTCTTCGACCAGTTCCTCGCGCGGGACGTGCCGGACGAGGCCGAGGCGTCGTTCACGTTCGTGGGCGAGCAGCCGTACCGCTCCAACGCGGACCTCGGGACTTCCACGCAGCTGATCGACGGCGTGCGTGAGCTGAGCGACGTCGACGGCGTCGAGCGCGGCGACATCGACAACGACTACCGCTACGTCGCCGTGCCGGTCAACCTGCGCGGGCAGCGGCGCGGCACGTTCGTGGTCACCGCCGACCTCGGGCACGAGCGCGCCGAGGTGGCCGAGGCCGTGCGCGTCGCGGGTGGGATCGGGTTCGGCATGGTGGTGCTCGTGTCGGTGCTCGCCTACGTCGCCGTCGGGCGGATCCTGTCGCCGCTGCGCGAGCTGGGCGGGACCGCGCGCGCGATCCAGTCCACGGACGACCTCACGCGCCGGATCGACGTGCGCGGCAACGACGACATCGCCGAGCTCGGGCACCTGTTCAACGCGATGCTCGACCGGCTGGAGGCGGCGTTCGCGCTCCAGCGCGAGTTCGTGTCCGACGCCGGGCACGAGCTGCGCACGCCGATCACGATCATCCGCGGGCACCTCGAGCTGCTCGACCGCGACCCGGAGACCTACCGGATCGTGTCCGACGAGCTGGACCGGATGAGCCGCTTCGTGGAGGACCTGCTGACGTTGGCCAAGTCCGAGCGGCCGGACTTCCTCATGCTGTCCGAGTTGGACCTGGACCTGTTGACGGAGGAGCTGATGGCGAAGGCGAAGCGGCTCGGGCCGCGCGAGTGGCGGCTGGAGGCGACCGGCGCGGGGCTGCTGCGCGGCGACCGCCAACGGCTCACGCAGGCGGTCATGAACCTCGCGCACAACGCCGTCCAGCACACGGCCGAGGGCGACACGATCGTGCTCGGCACGTCCCACGAGGGCGACCTCGCGCGGATCTGGTTGGCGGACACCGGACCGGGCGTGCCCGCCGCGGACCAGGAGCGCATCTTCGAGCGCTCGGTCGGGGACGGCACCGGCCTCGGCCTGGCGATCGTCCGCACGATCGCGACCGCGCACGGCGGACGTGTGGAGCTCGACAGCGAGGAGGGGAAGGGGGCGCGGTTCACGATCGTGCTCCCGGCGTCATGAGCAGCCGGATCCTGATCGCCGAGGACGAGCGCAACCTCGTCGCGTTCCTCGAGAAGGGCCTGCGAGCGGCCGGCTACGTGACGATCGCGGTGGGTGACGGACCGAGCGCGATCGCGTTGGCGCGCGACGAGGACTTCGAGCTGCTGATCCTCGACCTCGGCCTGCCGGGCCTCGACGGGACGGACGTGCTGCGGACGCTGCGCGCGGCGGGCCGGCGGTTGCCCGTGCTGATCCTGTCGGCGCGCGACGACGTGCGCGACAAGGTGGCCGGGCTGCAGCTCGGGGCCGACGACTACCTGACGAAGCCGTTCGAGTTCGACGAGCTGCTGGCCCGCGTGCAGGTGCGGCTGCGGGCGGCGGACGCGGCGGGGGCGGACGAGCCGATGACGCTGCGTGCCGGCGAGGTGGCGCTCGACCTGCGGACGCGGCGGGCGAGCGTGGACAGCGGCGAGCCGATCGAGCTGAGCGCGCGCGAGTTCGCGCTGCTCGAGTTGTTCCTGCGCCACCCGGACCAGGTGCTCTCGCGTGAGCAGCTGCTGGCCCGGGTGTGGGGCTACGACTTCGACCCCGGCTCGAACGTGGTCGAGGTCTACGTGGGCTACCTGCGGCGCAAGCTCGGTGCCGCGCACATCACGACGGTGCGCGGCATGGGCTACCGCTTCGTGCCGTAGCTCAGTCGTCGTCGTTGTCGACGCGCAGGACCTTGCCCGTGCGCGCGTCGACGTCCACGTCGGTGTCGTTCGCGAAGCCGATCTGCCAGACGAGCTGGCCGTCGTCGGCGTCGAGGTCGGCGTCGGTGAGCTGCGTGTTGCCGGCGCGCGGGGCGGCGGCGCGCAGGGCGGCGACGAGCGACGTGCGGGCCTGGGCGACGTCGGCGTCGCGGTCGTCGCGGCGCGTCTTGGTGACCTTGCTTCCGTTGAGGGTCACGAGCTTCTGCGTGCCGTCGGCGAACGTGACCTCCCAGTGGCCCCGCTCGCGGTCGAGCTCGTACGGCTTGGCGGAGGTGCCCTTCGACGCGGTCTGCACGGCGCGGACGGCGTCGGACGAGGAGGCGGCGGTCGCGCCGGTCACGGCGAACACGGTTCCGGCGGAGACGGCGGCGGCGGTGGTCAGTGCGGCAATCGAGCGCTTCTTCATGACGTTCACCCTCGCGCTCGGCGCTAAGACCGCCCTGTGATGAACATGAGAGCCGGCTTATCGGTTGCAAGCACTCGCGCTTGGCGCCGACGCAGTCGGCTGCCGCGTTCGAGGGCCTACAACTTTAGGCATGAGCCTCGTCATCACGGGCGCGTCCGGTCAGATCGGCCGACTCGTCACCGCCGAACTGCTGAAGACCGTCGACGCGTCCGAGCTGATCCTGCTCACGCGCACGCCGGAGAACCTCGACGTGCCCGGTGCTCAGGTGCGCGCGTTCGACTTCCACGACGCGTCGCCCGAGGCGTTCGCGGGCGCCGAGCGGGTGCTCCTCATCAGCGGGAGCGAGATCGGCACGCGCGTGCCGGGGCACAAGGCCGCGGTCGACGCGGCGGTCGCGGCCGGCGCGCAGTTCATCGCTTACACGTCGATCCCGAACCCGTCCGACAACAACCCGATCTTCGTCGCCGGCGAGCACCGCGCGACCGAGGAGCACATCCGCGCGAGCGGTGTGCGCTGGGCGTTCCTGCGCAACAACATCTACGCCGAGATGCAGGCGACCGCGCTGCAGGCCGCGCTCGCCACCGGCAAGCACGTCACCAACGGCGGCCCGGTCTCGTTCGTCGCGCGCGCCGACTGCGCACGGGCGGCGGCCGCGGTGCTGGCCGGCGGCGACCACGACGGGCGCGAGTACGACATCACGGGCAGCGAGCTGTTCGGCCCGGACGAGCTGGCGGCGCTCTTCTCCGAGCTCGGCGGCAAGCCGGTCGAGGCCGTCCAGGTCAGCGACGCGGACTACGCCGCCGGCCTGGTCGAGCACGCCGGCCTCCCGCAGCCGGTCGCGGACGTGATCGCGACCTTCGGCACCGGCGCCCGGCTCGGCTACTCCGCGGTCATCTCGCCCGCCGTGCGCGAGCTCACGGGCCGCGACCCGGAGCCGGCCGGTCGCGTCCTGGGAAGCTAAAGCCCCAGGGCCTTTAGAAAAGTCGGTCGAGGTAGGCGTCCAGCGCCTCGACCACCTGCTTCGCCGAGCCGTCGCCGTAGATGAGCGGCTCGGCGAGGCCCGCGTTGAGCGCGAGCAGGGTCGTCGCCTCGCGCTCGGCGTTCGCGACGCCCGCCTGCTGGAGCATGTCGACGAAGATCGTCTGCAGCTCGACCAGGTCCTTGCGCAGCTCGGCGCCGAGCTCCGCGTTCCAGGTCGCGCGGGCCGCGAAGGCGACGCTGACGCGGTAGCCGGCGGCGCGGCGCTCGTCGAGCGGGAGCAGCTCGAGCAGGATCTCGCGGATCGCCTCCTTCCACGACGTCGCGCCCTCCGCACGCGCCTCGGCGCGGTCGCCCAGTTCCTTGCCGACCGTCCGGTAGGCGTGCCGGAGCATGTCGTCCTTGGTCTTGAAGTAGTGCTGGACGGTGCCGATCGAGACGCCCGCGCGGTCGGCCACGGTGCGGACCGTTGCCGCCTCCAGCCCGGCCTCGGCGACCACGTCGAGCAGCACCTCGGTGAGGCGCGCGCGGCGTTCGTCGTGGTCGACCGGAGCAGGTGTCATACAGGTGTATGGTACGCTGGCGTCATGCCCGCGAAGTTCAGCGTCGAGTATGAGGGGCGGACCGTCGAGGTCATCCCGGACGCGCTGTGGGAGCGGGACCGCGTGCGTCTGGTCGTGGACGGCGAGACGGTCGCGGAGCGCAAGGCGAACGGCAAGCGGACCGTGCTCGAGGGCGACGGCTTCGAGGTGCGGGCCGTGATGCCGTTCTGGGGCGGCAGCGTCTCGCGCGCCTCGCTCGTGCCCGAGGGCAGCGAGGACGAGTACGAGCTCGATCCCGAGCCGGGAACCCGCGCCGCACGCCAAGCCGACTGGGGACGCCGCCACCCGGGCCTGTACGCCTCGCGCTACGTGCTCACGGGCGTCGCGCAGGTCGCGGCGGCGATCATCGGGATCACGTTCGCGCTCAGGCTGCTGCCCTCGATCGACCTGCCGAGCATCCCGCTGCCGTCGATCGACCTGCCGGACCTCCCGCTCCCGTCCTTCCAGATCGACCTCGAGCTGCCGGGCTGGGTGCAGGCGGTGCTCGACTCCAAGCCGTACTGGGTGCCGATCGTGGTCGGGCTCGTGCTCGCCTCGCGCGAGCTGCAGCGGCGCAAGAAGGTCAAGCGTCCCCACTAGCCTTCTGCGCGTGCTCGAGATCGACACGCCTCACGGCCCCGCCCACGCCCACCCGCACCTCGTCGACGGCGCGTCGACCGTGCTCGTGCTCGGCCACGGCGCGGGCGGCGGCGTCGGCGCGCCCGACTTGGTGACCGCGACGAAGACCGCCAACGAGGCCGGCGTCTCGGTCTACCTGATCGAGCAGCCCTACCGCGTCGCCGGCCGCAAGTCGCCGGCACCCGCGCCCCAGCTGGACGCCGCGTGGACGGCCGTCTGCGCGGGCCTGCCGATCGACGGGCGCCGGTTGCTCGTCGGCGGTCGCTCGAGCGGCGCGCGCGTGGCCTGCCGGACGGCGGGCGCGGTCGGCGCCGCGGGCGTGCTCTGCCTCGCGTTCCCGCTCCACCCACCCGGGAAGCCCGAGAAGACGCGGCTGCCCGAGCTCGAAGGCGTCGAGGTGCCGGTGCTGATCGTCCAGGGCGAGAGCGACCCGTTCGGGATGCCGCCGGAGGCGCCGGGCCGCACGATCGTCCGGCTGCGCGGGAACCACAGCCTGCGCAGCGATGTCAACGGGCTGCGCGACGCAGTCCGCTCGTTCTTGCCCTAGATCGCGGGGACGATCGCGACGTCGACGAGCCGCGCGCAGGTCGCGCGTGCGCGGGCCGGCGCGAGCATCAGCTCGTCCAGCACACCGCGGAGCGTGCGGGCCGCGAGCGTGGGGGAGAGCCGCGCCGGGCGGACCGACACCGCGCACACCATGCGGACGTACGCCGTGCCGCGCTGGTGCGCGACGGGCTCGACCGCGAATGAGTCAAGGTGGTAGCCCTCGGTGTCCAGGCTCGCGTGCTCGTGGCGGTGCTCGAGGTCGCCGAGCAGCTCGGCGGCCCAGTCGGTGTCCCGCCGTTGCGCGCACAGGCAGTCGACCGCCCATACGCCGACGACCTCCGCGCGCCGTACCAGGCGATCCTGCAGTTCCGTGGCGGGGCGTGAGGGTGTTGCGGTCGCGGCCATGGGCTCTCTCCTGAAACCAGACTCTCCGCCAGCCGCTCTTCCCGTCTGTCAGGCGGTTTACACGTTAAGTCGGTACAGCACGTGGTCGCCGAAGTGCTTGTACGGGGCGGTCTTCTCGTAACGGAACCCGAGCTTCTCCATGACGCGCCGCGATGCACCGTTCTCCGGGAGCGTGAACGCGACGATGTCCTCGAGCCGCAGGTGTTCGGCTGCGACCTGGATCGAGAGGTTCCCGAGCTCGGTCGCGAAGCCCTCGCCCCAGCGGTCCGGCGCGGTCGTCCAGCCCACCTCGACCTCGGGCCGCCCGTCGAACTCGGTGCGCCGCACACCCCCGCGCGCGAGCGGCTGGCCGGTGGCGGTCTCGAAGAACATCCACGAGCTGAAGCCATCCCGCGCCCACTCGCGCTCGTTGCCGGCGAGCATCTGCGCGACCACCTCGCGGCTCATCACACCGCCCATCGTCGCGCCGACGCGTGGGTCCCCGAAGATCGGCGCGAGCGCGTCCAGATGCCGAGCACCGGCGGCCTCGCCGCGCATCCGCGCTGTGGTGACGACCTCGGGCGCACGCACTGGACGCAGTGTGACGCGAGCGGATAGCGTCGCTTGGTGCGCAACCTGATTCGGGCCCTTCGCGGCAAGCCGGTCGAGCTCTCGCCCAAGCAGCAGGAGAAGCTGGCGAAGGCGCAGGCGCGCGCCGACGCGCAGATCGCCGCGGCCGAGGCGGCGGGCCGCAAGGCGCAGGAGGAGTACGCGGCGTTCGCGGCCGCGCAGGGCCTGCCGGCGCAGAACGTGACCGCGCCGACCAGCCTGCGCGACGTCGTCGAGCGCGCCAAGGACGCGTTCGGTGAGCTGTTCGACGACCGGCGCGACGTGATCGATCCGGGGCCCGGGGCGGACTTCAACCGCCCGCCCGCGGAGCTCGAGGACCCGTCCGAGCGAGCGCAGGTGGTCATGCGCGAGCACGCCGCGCGCGACGGCGCCCGCGCGCCGTACACCGCTGATCGCCTCCCGGCGGTCGCGTTCACGTGCGTCGCCGCGACGGGCAGCACGCAGCTCCAGGCGATCGCCGACGCGCTCACGCAGGCCAACCCGGCCGGGGTCTACGGCGTCTATCGCGTGCCCGACCGCTTCGACCACAAGCGCCTGAAGGAACGTGACGCGTACGTCGAATGGGAGATCGTCCACACGCCCGGCGCGCTGACCCAGGCGCCGACGACCGTCGCCACCAGCGCGCTGAGCCGCGCCGCGCACCTCGTCCAGCGCTCGCCGGGCGACCCGTCCGTGCTCGACGAGGACGTGATGGGCGCCGCGCTCTCCGGCCGCCCGCCCGACGACTGCTTCGGCCTCACGCGCTTCCTCACCCTGCGCGGCACCGACACCGAGGGCCAGGTGAGCTGGGACGCGCACATCGAGGGCGTGCTGGCGATCACGCGCACCGGCCTCAGCGACGCGTTCGTCGAGGCCGCCCCGCACGCGACGCTCGCCCCGAGCCCGTTCCACCTCGAGATCCTCGACTGGGAGTCGGTGGCCGCGTGGGTCGCGCCGTGGCGCTGGGGCCCGCCGCGCACGCCCTCGCCGCTCCCGCATCTGCCGAGCAGCCCGCAGGAGCTGCTGACCGCGTACCTCGAGGTCGTCGGCGTGCACAGCGCCGACTGCTACGGCGTCCAGATCACGCGCGGTCGCGAGGGCGACGTCGCCGACCTCTCGCTCGCGAGCATCCGCAAGAACTTCCGGCGCCCCGAGCTGCCGTGCGCGGACGGCGAGCGGCGCGTGCGCTTCCAGACGGCCGAGCAGGTCGTGCTCGCCTACCGCGACCGGCCCGAGTACGCGGCCGGTCGCGAGCGCTGGGCGGCCTACCAGCGTGACGTGCTGCGCGCCCGGCTCGACCACCTGACGGGCGTGCGGCCGCCGATCGTCGTCGACGACCACCCGCGACAGTCGTTCGCCGCGGAAGTCCTCGACTTCGTCAACCCGCTCGACGCCTTCAGCACGTTCCCGCAGCTCTTCAACCGCAACCAGCGGCCGAGCCTCGGCCCGTACTGCGGCGAGCTGCCCGAGACCTAACGCACTCCGACGACGGTCCGGCCCTGGCCGACGATGAAGCCGACCGTCCGCACGGTCACGAACTTCGCGTCGGCGCCGGCGCGCAGCGTCACGCTGAAGCGGCGCCGCTTGTTGACCTCCACGGTCCGCAGCGCCAGCGGCGCTTCGCCCCTGGCGCGCGTCTTTGTGGCGGTGACGAAGATCGGCTCCTCGGCTTCGTGAACCGTCCCCTTGAGCCGCCAGGTGACCCGGATCGCGTCGCCGCGCCGCACCGCGCGCACGTCCTGGACCTCCGCGATCGGCAGCTCGCCCCGACGGGCGTAGCGCACGCTGGTGGTGCGGACCCGGGCGCTCTTGGCCTCAGGCCCGCGATAGAGGACGGTCATCGGCACCGGCCGGAGCTGCCGGCGGGCGAGCACGGCCGCCTGCGGGAACTTCAGCACGCGCCGCCCGGCGCGCTCGAGCGTGAGCTCCTCGTTGAAGTCCGTCGCGAGCTCGCCGAGCGTCGCCCGCACGACGCACGGGCCGCCGCAGGACACGGGAATTCGCAAGGGCTCCTTCGGCCCGAGCCGCCGCGACAGCGGCGCCCCGACCGTGACGCGCGGAGGCGCCGGATCACGCCGCTCGACGACGCCTTCGGCCGCGAGGTGGAGCGAGGTGACGTTGGAACCGTCCTCGTTGGGCTCGGTCCAGGCGAGCGCGGCGGTGCCGTCGGTGAGCGTCGCGGCGAAGACCTGACCGGCTCCGTTGATCACGGGTGCGCTGGGCTGGAGCGTCGCCGGGCCGCCGGCGAGCGGCGTGGAGACCAGCGCCGGCGTGGCCAGCGCGCTCTGCCACGCGAGCGCGGCACGGCCGCCGGCGGTGAGCTGCAGTCGCCCGGGCGCTTCGTTGAAGAGGAACGGCTCGACGCCGAACAACGCCGACACGAACGCGGGCGTGTACAGGAACGGGTCGTTGCCGGGCGGGAAGAGGCCGTTGCCCTGCGCACTCGACGACGCCCAGGGAGCGCCGGCGGCGGGTCGCGCCACGAACTGCACGGTCCCGCGCAGGTACCCCGTCCAGGCCACCGACGCCTCGCCGCTCGGCCCGATCGCGACTGCCGGTCCGACGCCGATCGGGTCGGACGCCTCACCGATCGCGGCGGGCGGCCCGAACGCGCCGCCCGGCGGACGTTCCGCGACCTGGATGGATCTGCCGTCGTGGGCGACGACGAGCGCACGGCCGTCGGGCGCGACGGCGAGGAGCGGCTTGGCCGCCGCGCTCGCGGTCGCGACCTGGGAGGGTGCGCCGAACGGCACGCCCGGCGCGGCGGTGGCGACGGAGACAGGCGCCGTGCGCCGCGCCCCGTCGCCCTCGATGCGCGTCGTGAGCACCAGCGCCTCGCCGGTCGTCGCTGCGAGCGCGCCGCTCACGTGCTCGAGCCGCGGCGCTTGCGCGCCGATCGTCTCGGGCGCCGCGAACGGCGCGCCCGGCGTACGCCGCAGGGCGCGGAAGCGGTACCCGTTGGCCTTCCCGCCGACGATCGTGTCCTCGCGCCAGGTGATCAGCACGTCGCCGCGGTCGGACACCGCCGCGCCGATGCCGCTGATCCCCCAGTCCTTCTCGGCCGGCAGCGGCACCGGCGCGCTCCAGGCGCCGCCGGGGTCGCGGACGGACACGCTGTGGTTGTCCAGGGTGTCGCGCCCGACGATCACGCCCGCGCCGCTCGCCCGGGTGGCGACGGCCTCGCAGTCGAACCACTCGTTGCTGAGCTTGACCGTGCCGATCGGCTTCAGTCCCTCGCGTGTCGCCTGGAGGAACCGCACGCCGGTCCGCACCGAGGCGGAGAGCTCGCCGGGAGTGCCGGTCGCGCCGAGGCAGCCCTCGTCGTCGACGACCTTGACCGGCTCCACCTGGCCGAGCGCGGCCGAGGCCGTCGCGGGCGCGGCGGCCAGGAACGCGAACACGAGCAGCGCGGTGCGCATCAGCGGACCTTGACGGTCTCGCGTAGCGGCAGACCGACCTCCGGGAGCGAGCGGAGCGTCACGTAGCTCAGGCCCTTGGCGTCGTCCAGCGTCACGGTGAACGACTTCGTGCGCTTCTCCGCGAACTCCAGCCGGCCGGTGGACGGGTTGCCATGGTCGTTGCGCTTGGTGCTGGCGGACACGACGAACACCGCGAATCGCGGCGGGTTCGTGATGCGCCAGCTGACCCGGATCGAGTCGCCCTTGCGGACGGCCTTCAGGCCCACCATGCGCGGCTCCGGCCTGGGCGAGCGCGTGACGCGCACGGTGAACGTCTCGGTCTTGGTCTCGAGGCCGCCCGTCGCGCCGTAGCGGACGCGCACGCGCACCTGCTTGGCGCCCCGGGGCACGGAGCGGCGTCAGGCCCGCGTCGATGCTGAGCTCGCTCTCGCCGGAGCGGTAGAGGACCATCACGCCTTCGCTGGCGATGCTGCCCAGGACTTCCGCGCGGACCGTGCACGCCGCGCTGCAGCTGACCGGCAGGCGCAGGGAGTCGTCGTGGTCGAGCACGCGCCGGGTCGGCGCGCCGAAGCGCACGCGCGGGGTCGGGCCGGGCGCGGGCCGCGTGGCGCTCTCCGCCGCGAGGTGCAGCGTGAGCCGGCTCTCGTTCACGTTGCTGACCCAGGTGAGCGCGGGGGAGCCGTCGGCGAGCACGAGCGGCTGCGCGAGCGTCGGGACGTCCAGCTCACCGCCGGCCCCGGCGGTGGCCGGCGCCGCGCCCGTCAGCGGGACGGTGGCCAGGCGCGCGACCGAGCGCTCAGCCCCACTGGCCTCGTTGGCGAAGCCCAGCAGCGCGCGACCGTCCGCGGTGAGGATCAGCGAGCTGTCGGACATCACGCCCGGCGTCAAGAAGCTGAGCCCGCCGCCGGCGATCTCGAGGAACGCGGGTGAGAACCAGAACGGGTCGAAGCCCTTCGGGAGCCGCTCGGCCTTGGCGACGGTCACCGGCGGCCGGAACCCGCCCAGGCCCGGTCGCGTCGCGATCCGGACCTCGCCGAAGCCGCCGGCCCACGCGATCGCGGCGGCGCCGCTGTCGTGCAGGCGCGCGATCGCGGTCCCTCCGGACGGGTCGGTGATGCCGGCCAGCTTGACGGGCGCGCCGAAGGCCCCGCCAGGGGCACGCTCGGCGAACATCACGGCGCTGCCGGTGGTGAAGGCGAGCAGCGCGCGGCCGTCGGCGGCGACCGACAGGCTCGTGAACGCGCTGCGGTCCAGGGTGGTGACGACCGTGGGCGCGCCGACGGTGCCGTCCGGCGCGACGATCGCCGTGCTCGCCGTGGCGGTGACCGGGCCCTTCGCGGAGGCGTCGAGGGCGGTCCACGACAGGATGCCCTCGCCGGCGTTGCTGACCGCGACGTCGAGCGTCCGCGAGAAGGAGAAGCCCGACAGCGTCTGAACCACCTTGGCGGGCCCGAAGCCCTGCCCGGGCGCCCGTTGCGCGACGCGGATCCGCGTACCGGGCTCGGGGCTCATCCGCTCCTCGACCCAGGCGACGATGACGTCGCCGCGGTCGGACACGGCGGCGGTCACGGTCTGCGGAGTCCACCCTTCACGGGCGGCGACGGTGAGCGGCGCGCTCCACGCGCCGCCGGGGTCACGCACGACGGCGACCACGCTGTCGCCATTGAACTGCGTGCCGGCGATCACGCCCGCGCCCGACGGGCGCGCCTCGATCGTGCTGCAGTCGAAGCCCTCACCCGCCTTGACCTCGCCGGCAGCGACGAAGCCCGTCCGCGTCGCCTGCAGGAAGCGGGCGCCGGACTTGCTGCCGATCGCCACCTCCCCGGGCAGGCCCGTGGCGTTGAGGCAGCTCGGCTCGCCGACGAAGTCGTAGGCGGGAGCTTCCGTGAACGACGCCTCGGCGCTCGCGGGCACGAGCAGCAGAGCGGCGGAGATGAGCAGGGAGAGGCGACGTCGGTCCATGACGGCGCGGAGCTTAGATGAGAAATCCCTTAGCGCGGGTGGAACATCCGCTTATGAGTCGGCGCTCAGGAAGCGGATCGTCTCCGCCTGCACCGGATCCATCCACAGCTCCCACCGACCCGACGCCGACTGGCGCTCGTCGTGGAAGTGGTACGGGCGACGCCCGCCGAAATCCCGGGTGCGGACCGTGAACACGCCGCCGAGCACGGAGGCGATCCGCCGCCGCGGCCAGCCCATCGCGTCCTCGATCTGCGGGAACGGCCGCGGCTGGTCGGGCGTGCGCGCGAGCTCCTGCAGCAGCGCGCGCATCAGGTCGCTGCAGCGGTCGTGGAAGGCCGCGATCTCGCCCGGCTCGTCCATGGCGTTGCCTCCGACGTGCTCACGCATCGTCGATCGGGCGGCCCAGGAAGGCCTCGATCGCGAGGAACGTCGCCTTGTGCGCGAGCGGCCCGAGGCGCAGCGCGGCGCCGTCGTCGGTGGTGCGGACGCTCACCGCGAGGTGCACCCGCTCGAGCCGCACGGCCTGCTGCTCGGCACGCGCCCTTCCCGTCTCGCCGTGGTAGTGCGCGTCGATCCCGAACCGCCCGCCCTCGACCGGCCAGATGCTCAGCTGATCCGGCGCCCAGGTCGGGCCGGTCTCGGCGGGGAGCGCCATGAACGGCACCAGGTCCTTGCGCGCGTCCCGCTCGCCGATGTTGCGCCGCGCGGACCACGCGCGGTCGTCCGCGTCGGGCCTGGGTGGCCGCGTCGGCACGATCTCCTTGCTGGGCTCTTCCTTGTCCTTGCGGCGGCGCACGGTGACTCAATGATGGCGTGTGAGAGGCGAAACGCCGGACGGCGCGAATCGCGTGCCTGCACCTCCCGGCACGAAAGAAGGCCTCAATGCACCTGGCGCACGCGCGTGAGCAGTACGTCCGCTGGCTCCTCGTCACCCGCGATCTCTCGCCGCACACCATCCGCGCCTACGACGGCGACCTCGCCGCGTTCGAGCGCTGCGTCGGCGGTCTGCGGCGGGTGGAGACGATCGACCGCGACGTCCTCGTCGGCTTCATCGAGGACCAGCGCGCGACGGGGCTCTCGAGCACGTCGCTCCGACGCCGCGCCTGCGGCCTGCGCGGCTTCTGCGCCTGGCTGCTCGCCCGCGGACTACTGGCCACCGACCCCTGGACGGGCGTCACGGTGGCGGTGGGACGGTCGCGAAAGCTGCCCCGGCTCGTCGCCACCTCCGACCTCGACCGCCTGCTGCGCTCCCTGCGCGAGGTCGCCGCGGTCGACGAGGCGGGGCTGCTGATCCGTCCCCACGACGCCACCACGCTGCTCGCCGTCGCGCTCATGCTCGCCACCGGCATGCGCGTCAACGAGGTCGTCGGCCTCCAGTGCACGGACATCGACCTGCCCGGCCGCACGCTGCGCATCGTCGGCAAGGGCCGCCGCGAACGCCAGGTCTTCCTCACCAACGACTGGATGCAGACGCTGGTCCGCGACTACCTCCGCACCCGCACCGCGCTCGGCGTCACGCATGCACCCCTGCTCTTCAACCGCCGCCTCGAACCACTCTCACCGGCCGCGATGCGCGGCCGCCTCGCCGTCGCCGCCCGCGAAGCCGGCCTGCGCGCCCGCGTCACGCCCCACATGCTCCGCCACACCGCCGCCACCCAGCTGATCGAGGCGGGCGTGGACATCCGCTACATCCAGCGCCTCCTCGGCCACGCGAGCCTCTCGACGACCGAGATCTACACGCACGTCTCCGACCGCGCGCTGCGCGACGTGGTCTCGGCCGCGGACGTGCTGGGGAGAAGCCTGCAGCCGCGATAACTAGGAATTATCGCGTGTCGGTCCTTGCGTCGCCCGCCGACTGCCGGCGCCTCCAGGC
>NZ_JAPDDP010000055.1 GCF_027587195.1 Solirubrobacter phytolaccae
CCCCCGCCGCCGCCCCCGCGGCCGCGCCGGCCGCTCCAGCGCCGCCGCCCGCGGCCGCGCTTGCGCCGCCCCCCTGCGTGGTCTCTTCCCCCGCGATCGGCGCGATCACCAGCGCGACGTTCGCCGGCACAGGGCCGCCGTCGTGGAAGATCGCCACGGGCAGGCGCGCCGCGACGTCCGCGACCGCCTCGAAGCGGTAGCCGTCGATCACGGCGAGCTCGGCGCGCAGCGCCGACAGCGGGCCGTTCCACGGCTCCCACGCGACGCCGTCGCGCTCGAACGGGCCCGGCGCGTCGTAGGCCAGGCAGCGGGCCGGGCCGTCGTAGGCCGCCGCGAGCGCGGAGCAGCGGCTGACGTGGCCCATGCCGACCGCCGGGGCGGCGTCGGCCACGAAGACGACCTCAGCGGTAGGCGTAGACCGTGAAATCGCGCGTGTGGTAGTCGTGGCGCAGGACGAGGCGGGGCGTCAGCGTCGCGCGGACCCAGCTCACCGTCTCGGCCGGGTCGGCGTGGAACTCCTCCGCCTCGGCGTCGGTGGCCCAGGCGCTCAGCGAGTTGAACGCGACGGCGCGCTGGGCGTGCGACCACATGCGCTCGACCAGCCCGTGCATGAGGCTGAGCGCGTCGTCGCCGAGCAGGTAGAAGATCCCGTTCGCGAGCACGACGTCGAACTCGCCCAGGTCCTCGTGGAGGATGTTGGCCTGGCGGATGTCGAGGTCGGGGCGGCGCTCACGGGCGAGGCCGACCATCGCCGCGGACAGGTCCACGCCGGTGTACGTGACCCCGAGCCCGGCCTCGTCCAGGTAGTCGGCGAAGTGGGCCAGGCCGCAGCCGACGTCGAGCACGCGCGCGCCACGCAGCTCCTCCACCGCCGCGAGCACCGCGAACTTGGCCTGCTGGGAGCGTGGGTCGCCGTAGTCGGCCGAGCGCGGGCTGTCCCCGTGCTCGGCGACGAGGCCGTCGTAATAGCTCGCGACCCCCGCGAACACGTCGTCTTCAGCCATGGATCCGTAGGCTATCCCGCATATGAGCGGCGACGAGGCGCAACGGCTGGAATCCCTGTGGGGCGGGGACTTCGGCGATGAATATGTGAAGCGCAACTTCGACGACGGCAGCGCGCGCGTGCCGCTGTGGCAGTGGGTGCTGGACACGATCGAGGCCAAGACGGTGCTCGAGGTCGGCTGCAACGTCGGCGGCAACCTGCGGGCGCTGGCGACGCTGCTGGGCGTGGAGAACGTGGCCGGCGTGGACATCAACGCGTCGGCGTTGGCGGCCCTGAAAGAGGCCGAGCCGCGCATCCGCACGGAGCTCACGCCGGCGAAGGAGCTCCCGTTCGCGGACGGTGAGTTCGACCTGGTCTTCACCACCGGCGTGCTGATCCACCAGCCGCAGGAGACCCTGCCGGACGTGATGGACGAGATCGTGCGCGTGAGCGGGCGCTACGTCGTCTGCGGCGAGTACTTCGCCGAGGCGACCGAGGAGGTCCACTACCGCGGCCACGAGGGCGCGTTGTTCCGGGCCGACTTCGGCGCGCTCTACGCCGAGCGCGGGCTCAAGGAGCTCGACCGCAAGTTCTTCCCGCAGGACGCCGTGTGGGACGACCTCACGGTCTGGATCCTCGAGAAGTCCGCCTAGAAGTCCTCGGGGGTCAGCACGTGGCCGTCGACGACGGCGTGCGTGAGCGTGCGGCCCACGAGCCACTGCTTGCCCTTGGGCGGCATGCCCTGGCCGGGGCGGCTGAAGGCGATGTCGTCCGGTGTGAGCGTGTGGCCGGCCGGGAGGTCGTGGGCGGCAACGCAGCTGAGGCGGAACGAACGGCGGCCGGCTTCCTCGGTCGCCGTCGGGCCGATGGCACTGGTGCCGAGCGCGCGCTCGACGGCGCTGACGCCGTCGACCAGCGCGCGCAGCTCGTCCGGCGTGGCCGAGAACCAGTGGTCCGGGCCCGGCAGGTTGCGGTCGGTCGTGAAGTGCTTCTCGACGAAGCAGGCGCCCAGCGCGACGGCGCCGAGGGCGGCCTCGATGCCCGCGGTGTGGTCGCTCAGGCCGACCGGGCAGCCGAACGCGGCCGCGAGCGCCGGGATCTTGCGCAGGTGCACGTCCTCGGGCTTGGTCGGATAGCTGGAGGTGCAGTGCAGCAGCGCGAGCGGTCCACCGCCCGCGGCGCGGAACGCTCGCACGGCGTCGTCGATCTCGCCGAGCGTGGCCATGCCGGTCGAGATCAGCGTCGGCAGGCCGGTCCGGGCCATCTCCTCGATCAGCGGGAGGTCGACGAGGTAGTCCGAGCCGTTCTTGAGCAGCGGCGACTGCAGCTCGACGAGCTGGCGCACGCCGTCGGCGCTGGTGGGCGTGCTGAAGAACAGCGCGTCACGGGCCTCGCAGTGCTCGCGCAGCTCGGTCAGCTGCGCGCTGGAGAGCTCGCAGCGCTTGAACATCTCGTACTGCGTCTCGACCACGGTCTTGCCCTGCGACGTGTACTCGTACGTGAGCGTGCGGTCGTGCAGGAAGTCCTCGGTGCGGTAGTTCTGGAACTTCACCGCGTGCGCGCCGTGGTCGACGGCGGAGTCGATCATCGCGTGCGCGAGGTCCATGTCGCCGTTGTGGTTGACGCCGATCTCGGCGGCCACCAGGCACGGGCCGTTGAAGTCGATCGCGGTCACGCCAGCAGCTCCTTCGCGCCTTCGCGCCCGAGGGCCAGGAGCGCGTCGAGCGCCGCCATGTAGGGCTCGAAGCCCGGCTGGGCCTGCTCGTAGGTCGGATGCGTGTAGTCGTGGAAGCGCAGCTCGATCCCTGCCTCGTCGAAGTCCGCCGGGTCAAGATAGTCGCGGCCGAACGGCCCCGAGAGGTACACGGTCGCGCCGACCGCCTTGCACAGGTTCAGCACGAGGTCGGCCTTGGCGCCCTCGACCTGCAGGTTGCTGGAGAACCGCAGCTCGGTGGTGATGGCGAGCGCCTCGAGCTGGTGGGTGAGCGTCTCGCGCTGGAGGTCGATCAGCCGCTCCCACGTGCGGGCGAAGATCGCCTCCCAGTACGGCGCCTCCTCCGCGAAGTGCGCGGCCTTCTTGTAGCCGAAGCGCAGCGTGTCCCAGTGCTTGCGCGCCCACGGGCGCTCGTTGGCGATCTCGACCGTGTTGATCGCGAGGTCGCCGAACTTGCCCTTGGTGAGCAGCGGGACGCTGAGCCACGTCCAGCCCTCGTTGGTCCGCATCTTGTTGCGGTTGGTGAACGAGTTCTTCTCGAACTGGACGTCGTCGAGCACGATGTGCAGGTCCGAGTGCTGGATGCGGTGGAAGTAGCCGAGCCACGGCAGGTACGCGGGCTGGTTGATCGAGACGATCATGCGGCCTCCAGCGCGGCGATCACGCGGTCCTGCTCGGCGTCGGTGAGCGTGGGGTACAGCGGGAGCGAGAGCAGGCGCTCGTAGGCGCGGGTGGCGATCGGGGTCGCCTCGCGCTGCTCAGGGCTGCGCCAGTCCTCGACGGGCTCGTGGGCGATCACGCCGTGCTCTCGGAGGTGGGCGGCGAGCTCGCGGGCGGTCGTGTGTTGCGCCTCGACGGCGTAGCGGTACCAGACACGTCCGGATGCTTCGGCCGGGAGCGCGATCGTCTTGAGGTGCGCGAGCCGCTCGCCGTAGCGTCGCGCCAGCCGCTCCCGGGCGGCGAGCAGGTCCGGAAGCCGGCGGAGCTGCGCGAGGGTGAGCGCGGCCTCGAGGTCGTTCATCTTGTCGTTCAGGCGGAGCGCGCTGGCCGGCTTGTCCGTGTAGTCGCGCGCGTCGCGGACCGCGTCGGCGAGGTCGCCGAGCACCGCGCCGCCCTCCGCGCCGCCGATCAGCTTCGTCGCGTAGAACGAGGTGATCGTGGCGGCGGTCGGCGGGATGCCGGCCGGGAGCCCGTGGGCCGCGTCGTCGATGAGCGTGCCCGTGAAGGCGGCGACGTCGGCGGGCGCGCCGAACGTGTGCACGGCGACGGCGTAGCGGGCGTCGGTGGGGGCGAGCGTCCAGGTGCGCGGCTCGATCTCGCCCGCGACGGGCGTCGCGCCGAGCGCGGCGACGGCGTTCGGGATCGCGACGCACGCGTAGGCGGGCACCAGCACTTCGTCGCCGGGGCCGACGCCGAGCGCGGCGAGCGCGAGCCGGAGCGCGGAGAGGCCGGAGGCGACGCAGGCGGCGTCGGGCTTGCCGAACGCGTGCGCGAGCGCCTGCTCGAGCTCGGCCACGCGCGGGCCGCCGGCCCAGTAGCCGCTCGCGACGACGGCCGCGACCGCCGCGGTCTCCTCGTCGCCGAAGGTCAGGCGGTTGTGCGGGACGACGTCAGCCACGCTTGCCGCGGAAGTCGGCGAGCGACGGCTCGGCGTGCACCGTCGCCATCAGCTCCCGCCAGTCCGCGACGTGACGGCGGTCGCCGAGCCGGCCCACGAGCTCGCGCACGAACAGCAGGTCGTCCTCGTAGTCGACGGTCCAGCGGACCTCGCTGAGGTCCTCGTCGTTGACGAGCGAGGCGTGCTTGAAGCGCTCCGGGTCGCGCTCGAGCGCGGGGGTGATGTGCTCGCGGTCGAAGGCGTCGTCGGTCTCGGCGGCGATCGCGCGCAGCGCCCACGCGCCGCACACCTCGGTCTCCAGCCCCATGGGGAATGCGCGCGGGTGCACGTTGGAGGCGTACCCACAGCCGGGGGTCGCGTTGAACTTGGCGACTGTGGCGGCGACCACGTCGGGGTCGATCAGCGGGCAGTCGGCGGTCACGCGCACGACGGGGCCGTCGAAGTCGCCGATCGCGCCCAGGTAGCGGTCCAGCGCGTCCATCAGCGAGCCGCGGTGCGCGCGCACGCCCAGCGCGTTCGCGGCCTCCTGGATCGGGTCGTCGTCGTCGCGGTCACTCGTCGCGACCACGATCTCACCGCGCCCGGGCACGCGGTCCAACCGCTTGAGCATCAGGTGCAGCATGGGCTCGCCGTGCACGTCCGCCAGCACTTTTCCGGGGCGCCGGGACGAGGACATCCGCGCCTGCACCACGATCATGGGCTCCGCCATAGGGGGCCGATAGTAGGGCTAAAGCCTCGGCGGTCGAACGCCGACACATGACCTAGTGAGCTACGACGTCGCCATGGCCCGCATGCAGCAGCTGCAGGCGCTCTTCACCCCGGTCGCCGCCGCGCCGGTCGCCCCCGCAGCCCCCGCGGCCACGCCGGCCTCCTCCACCGCCTTCTCCACGGCCCTGCAGAGCGCGGGCCAGACCGCTCAGCTGGCCAGCACGGCCGCGCAGCCCACCTCCAACGCCGGGCAGGCGATCGTGAACCTGGTCAGCCAGGAGATCGGCGTCAAAGAGCAGCCCATGGGCTCCAACGACTCGCCGCGGATCGCCCAGTACCGCCAGGCCACGGCCGGCTCGGGCGTCGGTCCCTGGTGCGCGTACTTCACCTCTTGGGCCGCTCGCGAGGCGGGCGTGCCGCTGGGCGACAACGGCCAGGGCTTCGGCCGCGTCGACGACGTCTACGCCTGGGCCGAGAAGTCCGGCAAGGCCGTGCCGAACACCGGCGGCGACGTCAAGCCCCAGCCCGGCGACCTGATCGTCTGGGACGAGCACATCGGCGTCGTCGAGAACGTCGCCGCGGACGGCACGATCAACACGATCGAGGGCAACTCCTCCGACCAGGTCATCCGCCGCAGCTACGCGCCCGGTGACCGGCCCGCGATCGGCTACGTGCGCCTCGGCTAACGCTTCCTCCCCATCGATCCTCCCCCCTCGGAAAGGGCGCCCCGCAAGGGCGCCCTTTTTCGTACGCTCACCCGTATGGCCGATCCCGAGACCGAGGAGCTGCAGCTCGAGCAGCTGCAGCGCGAGCACGCCGAGCGCGAGCAGGCGAAGGACGCCGACCTGCCCCGCGAGGAACGCACCCACGAGCGCCGCGCCGACCGCGCCGCCTACCTGCAGGAGAAGCTGGAGGAACGCGCGCGCTCAGAAGACGCCGCGGACGGGTAGACCGTCCTCGATGAGCACGCCCGAAGACGAGGTCGAAGAACTCCAGAAGCGCTCGAACGAGCTCGGCGAAGAGATCGCCGACGCCCGCGAGGACTGGGAGCGCAAGCAGGCCGACGACGCCGTGCCCGGTGCCGTCGGGACGCCCAAGAGCGAACGCGGGCTGCCTGAGCCCGATCCGACTGAGACGGACTAAGCCGCCGGGCCGCGTGAACGGCGAGCACACCCGCGGCCGCCGCGTCAAGAAATCCGTGCCCCAACGGTGTGGCGCCGCGCGGCGGTCGCTACGGATTTCTTGACCCGTCGGGGCGGGTGCGCTCATGTGCAGATGAGCCGGGTTCCCCGGACTGTGAACGCGTTCGCGTTCCCCTCGAGCGATTCGCTCGGGTTCGTTCCGCGATGCAAAACGATCACGGCCCTCTGCACGCGAGCGTCGACTTTCTCGTGCTGGAGCCGAGAAACTCGACGCTCGCGTGGCATGTCTCCAAAACGGGCGTGCGCGCCTGGTCCTTCGTGATCGAAACGAGGTGAACGCCTGAGCGTTCACTCAGTGAGGGGAACCCTCCTCACCTGCCCACATCACGCCCGCCGCGACGGGTCAAGCAATTCCTGACGACCGCGTCGTCAGCCTCAACGCCGGGGCATGAATTGCTTGACGCGGCGCCCGCGCGTGTGATCAGCCGTTGCCGTTACCGCGCGGCGAGCGCGGAAGCGAAGCGCGGCAGCGCGCCGATGCGGCCCGCGGCCGGCCACTCGCTGAGGAGCGTGTCGGCCCGCTCGGCGAGGGCGGCGTCGACCTTCGGGGAGCCCGCGAGCGGGGCGAGGAGCATGTCCGGGAGGCGGTTGGGGTCCACGCCGGAGGTCTCGATCGCCGTCTCGGCCATGGCGAGGAGCTCCTCGGCCGGGACGCCCGGGGCCCACAGGAGCAGGCTTGCGTCGTCCTCGGGGCCGTAGGTGTTGCAGTAGGCCTTCAGGAGGGCGGGGTTCTCGACGAGCTCGTCGGCGAGGGCCAGGGTGGTGTGGCTGCGGGTCTCGTCGATGTGGACGGGCGCGTCGGGGTCCTCGGACATGATGCGCTCGACGAGGCGGACGAACTTGAGGGGGTCGAAGTCCTCGCCGACGTAGCGGCGGCGCCAGGCGGTGGCCTCGGTGCGGGCGGCGGTGCGCACGAGCGTCTCGAGGTCGCCGTTGGCGAGGTCGTACGGGTACTGCGCGTAGTCCCAGTAGAGCTCGGGCCGGTCGGGCATCAGCTTGGGGGTCTCGCCCGGGAAGCCGATCGCCATCACGCCCTGGCCGTAGACGACGGTCGGGACGCCGCGGGCGACCGCGATCGTCGGGTAGGTGCCGTCGGCGGCGACGACCGCGTCGGCGCGGTCCATCTCGGTGTTCTGCGCCGAGGTGCGGCCGTTGACGTAGGTGACGCCTTCGGCCTTCCAGAGGCCGTTCTGCTCGAGCGTGCCGATGTGGCGGACGGTGATCTTGAAGGGGGAGGCGAGGAGCTGCTCGAAGGCCTTGGTGTTCCAGTCGCGCTGGACGTCGGTCATCGAGCCGTCGCCGTTGGGATGCCACGGCGCGAACACGACGTTGCGGACGTCCTCGCAGGTGCGGAACGGCAACTGGTCGCAGTAGGTCCAGCCGATGGAGTGGACCTGCGCGGGGTAGTCGATGCGGCGCAGGTACTCGGCGTGGCCGGGGCCGGTCACGAGGTTCGCGAACACGCGCGCGTCCGGCGCCCACAGGCCCTCATAGCTCAGCTGCGGACCGCCGCCGCCGTGCGGATAGAGGATGATCTTCGCCCCCATCTCCGAGTACGTGTCGAGGAGACGCTTGTGGAGCAGGTACGGGGGATCGAGGTCGAGCAGCAGGATGTCGACCTCGCCGTCCGGCTGGAACGTGTGCCCAGCCGCGGCGAGTGCGCCGACGAACGCGTGGGATTTGCGGCCGTGGTCGCGGACTGAGATCTTCAGACGGCGGTTCATCGAGGCTCCTATCGGCAGCGCGCCGCGGAACCTGAACCATCCGTCGAGCTCAGGTCGTGACGCTCAGGCCATTGCGGTCACCCGCGACGCCGGGCGCGCTGACGCGACCCGCCTCGCTCGTGACCGTACCGATCCGTCGTGTACCCGGATGATGCGCGGCGAGCACCTCGGTCGCGGCGTCCGCTTCGGCCTCCGGCACGACCGCGACGAAGCCGCAGCCCATGTTGAAGACCTCCCACGCCTCCGGCACCGAGACGCCACCGCGCTCGATCAGGAAGGCGATGATCGGCGGCACGGGCAGCGGGTCGGAGACCGCGAAGCCCGCGGACTCGTTGAGGCGCAGCAGGTTCAGCAGGCCGCCGCCGGTGATGTGCGCGAGGCCGCGCACGTCGACCGCGCTGCGCACGAGCTCCAACGCGGCGCGCACGTAGATCACGGTCGGCTCGAGCAGCGCGTCGGCGAGCGTGCCGCCCTCGAACGCCTGGTCGAGCGGCAGGCCCTCGACGATCTTGCGCGCGAGCGTGTAGGAGTTCGAGTGCAGGCCGCTCGACGGCACGCCGATCAGCGCGTCGCCGGGAGCGATCCGCTCGCCCGTGACCATGCCGTCCAGCGCGACGGTGCCGAAGCACGTGGCCGTCAGGTCGAACCCGTTCGGCGACGGATGGCCGCGGATCAGCTCGGGCAGGATCGCGACCTCGCCGCCCGGGATCTCCACGCCGGCGAGCTCCGCGCCGCGCTTGAGGCCGATCCCGATCTGCTCCATCACGGTCGGGTCGGCCTGCTCGACGGCGAGGTAGTCCAGCAGCGCGATCGGCTCCGCGCCGACGCACACCACGTCGTTGACGTTCATCGCCACGCAGTCGATGCCGACCGTGTCGTAGCGGCCGGTCTGCTCCGCGAGGATCAGCTTGGAGCCGACCCCGTCGGTCCCGACCGCGATGCCGAGGTTCGGCGCCACCTCGAGCACGGCGGCGTAGTGGCCGCTGGCGAGGCGGGAGCGCGAGGCGCGACCCGGATCGATGGTCTTGAGGACCGACACCAACGCCGTGACGGCCCGGTCGGCTCCGTGTTGGTCGACTCCTGCCTGGGCGTACGCGTCGGTGCTCACGCGTGCCGACGGTAGCGCACGGCCAGGATCGCTCCCGCGAGCCCTACCCGTTCGGCCGCGAACGGCCACAGCGGCCCGCGCTCGAGCCCGAACGCCTTCAGCGCGGCCCGCGTGCCGATCAGCGACGCGGCGACGCCGGTCGCGAGGACCGCTCGATCGGCGGTCTTCCGGCCGCGCCAGGCCTTGAGCGCGGTCGCGCCGACGAGTACGGGCCCGGCGACCCCGAACGACAGCCGCGAGGCCTCGGCCCGCGAGTACCCGAGCGCCCGCGCGGCGGCGAGCGTCGCGCCGGACCGCGACACGCCCGGGATGAGCGCCGCGGCCTGGGCCAGGCCGAGCGCGAGGCCGGGCTGGAACGCGTCGCCGCGCTCCCGCGGCCCGCACCCGCCTTCACCCCCGGCGATGTCAGCGGCCGCCAGCGCGGCGGCGCCGAGCAGGAGCCCGGCGACCAGTCCGCCCATCCGCTCCTCGATCGCCCGCTCGAACAGCCCGCCGACGATCACGGGCGGAGCCAGCGACAACGCGAGCGTCTTCGCATCCGGCAGCAACCGCAGCAGCTCGGGCGCGAGCGCCAGCGCCGCGCCCGTGTGCAGCGCGACCTCGAGCTCCTTGCGGCGCGCCGCGTCCCACCCGGCCACGTCCCACCCCAGCAGCTCCGGCACCGCCGCGACGTGCGCGGACGAGGACACCGGCAGCAGCTCGGCGACGCCCTGGATCAGGCCCAGGGCGGCGACCTGCGCGAGCTCAGGCGGACGTCGCATCCGCGGCCGCGTCGGCGTTCCCGCGCCCGCGCCGCCAGCGGAAGAAGAGCCAGATCGCGCCGAGGATGATCAGCGCGACGACCGCGTAGTCGATGTAGTGCAGGTTGTCCTTCCAGGACTCCCAACGGTCACCGGCCTGCTGGCCGATGAAGACGAGCATGAAGACCCACGGGATGCAGCCGAGCGTCGTCAGGACCGTGAAGCGCCAGAACGGCATCTTCGCGACGCCGGCCGGCAGCGAGATGAACGTGCGGATGATCGGCAGCATGCGCGAGAAGAACACGGTCGCGTCGCCGTACTTCTCGAACCAGTTGTCCGCCCACGTGAGGTGGTGCGGCTTGATGAAGACCTTGCGCCCGTGCTTCTCGATCAGGTCCACGCGCCCGAAGTAGCCGACCGCGTACGCGATCCAGGACCCGACGACGTTCGCCGCCACGCCGACGAAGGTCGCCAGGAAGAGCGAGTACTCGCCCTCGGCGACGTTGAAGCCGGCGAACAGCATCGTCGCCTCGGACGGGATCGGCAGGCATGCGCTCTCGCCCAGCATGAGCAAGAACACGCCGACCAGCCCCATCTCGCGGACGACGTCCACGGCGAAGTTGACGATCGGATCGGTTATGGACGCGACGAGCACGGCGCCCAGAGTAGAGAAGCTAGTTGGGTTCAATCCTGGGAAGTGTCAAAGAGTTGATCCGCTGCTTGGCGCGGCGGATGTCCGTCTTCGGGCGCAACATCTTCAGGATCATCACGGCCTGGTCGACGTTCGCGGCCACGGCCGGGCGGTGGGCGACGTCGTAGGCGGCGAGTCGTTGCGCGACGTGGCGCTGGGCACCCGCGACGATCAGCTCGCCCTTGCGTGAGCGCAGCGCGCCCGCGGCGTCGACGAGGCCTTCGAGCACGAGGTCGGAGACGACGGCCGCCTCGCTGAGGTCGAGGATGAGCCAGCGCACCCCGGCGGCCAGCGCGCCCTCGATCCGGCGGTTCAGCTCGGAGGTGTCCTCCAGCGCGCCCACGACATCGATCTGATGCACGACGTCGTCGAGCCGGTGCTCCTTGAACCCAACGGAGCCCGGCTTCGGTACGGCTCGCAGGGACTGAGACGTGAACATGGCTGGACGGTGCGGCGCGGGCCGGCTCTGAGAGCGTATGGCGCGCGCCGCGTGGCCGTCAAGCCTGCAAGTCGGGGATCAGCCGACGAGGGAGCCGGTGAACGGCTCGGTGCCCGCCGCGAGCGAGACCTGCGGGCCGCCGTGGGCGCGGGCGTACGCGAGCGCCTTGGGCAGGTCGGAGACGCCGTTGGAGGCGACGACCGGCGCGAGCTGGAGCGTCGACAGCACGCCGAACGCGTTGCCCTTGGCGTCCATGAAGCCGCTGCCCGAGTCGCCCGGGATGCCCGGCGTGACCGTGTAGACGAGGTGCGTCCAGCCGCCGCCGGAGGCGCCGAGGCTCTTGCCGATCTTCGGCGACAGCAGCGTGATGCCCTGGCGCAGCGAGGAGTTGCCGTACGTGTAGACCGTGTCCAGCGTCGCGGTGGTCGTGCCGAGCGCGGTCGGGCCGCCGAGCGTCGGGACCGACGGGTTGACCTTGCCGTAGTCGGCCGGGTCGAGCTTGATCAGCGCGAAGTCGTTGTAGGCGCAGGTGTCGGGATCGGTCTCGCCGGCCGCCTGCATCGCCGTCCAGCTGTTGTAGACGAGCGTGCCGGGCTTGGACGCGCCCGTGACCTCGACCGCGGTGCCGTTCGGCAGGCTCTGCGTCGCGCAGCCGTCCGTGTCGGTCTGGCCGCCGGTGCCCGAGCAGTGCGCAGCCTGGCCGATGTAGACGTCGGATCCGTCGTTGAAGATGAAGTTCGCGGTGCACTGGGCACCGTCCGTGTACGTCTGAACGCCCGGATGAACCGTGGCGGAGGAGGCGGGGGCCCAGGACTGGGCGGAAGCGGACGAAGCGCCGATGAGCGACAGCGCAACGGCGAGTCCGGTGATGAGGCGCTTGTTCATATCCGCACGAACGACGGTCCGAATGAGAACTTGCGGTAACTAGAGTGGTCCGCCTTGCGCGTCTGGATCGACCTCACCAACTCGCCGCACGTGCTCGTCATGCGGCCCGTGATCGAGGAGCTCCGGAGCCGCGGCGACGAGGTGCTGATCACCGCGCGGGACTTCGCGCAGACGCTCGGCCTGCTCGAGCGCTTCCGGCTCGATCACACGGCGATCGGCCACCACCGCGGCGGCAAGCTGGCGGCGAAGGGGCTCGGGCTGCTGTCGCGCTCGGGCGCGCTCACGCGCTGGGCGAGCGGACGCGGGATCGACCTCGCGCTCGGCCACGGCTCAAATGACATCTCGGTCGCGGCGAAGCTGCTGCAGATCCCGTCCGTCACCGCGTTCGACTACGAGTGGGCGCGCCAGCAGCACGCGATCAACTGCCGGCTGGCGTCGGGGATCGTCGTCCCGGACGTGATCCCCTTCGACCGCCTCGCCCAGTACGGGGCGACGGAGCGCAAGATCCGCGCCTACGCGGGCCTGAAGGAGGAGTACTACCTCGCGGATTTCGAGCCCGACCCCGCCGTGCTGGCGGAGCTCTCCCTCGACCCCGCGCAGCCGATCGCGGTCGTGCGCACGCCGCCGGCGGTCTCGCTCTACCACCGCTTCGACGCGCCCGTGTTCACGCAGGTCCTGCACCGCCTGAAGGGCGGCCAGGTCGTCGTGCTGCCGCGCACGGAGGAGCAGCGGGCCGAGCTCGCGCGCGAGGGCGGGTTCATCGTCCCGGAGCGCGCGATCGACGCGCAGTCGCTGATCGCGTACGCCGACCTCGTGATCTCGGCCGGCGGCACGATGAACCGCGAGGCGGTCGCGCTCGGCACGCCGGTGTGGACGACGTTCGAAGGCCGCCTCGGCGCCGTCGACGAGGCGCTGATCGCGTCCGGCCGGCTGCGCCATCTCGAGCGCGCGGAGGACGTCGTGTTCGAGAAGCGCGACGCCGCGAGCGCGGCCGAACGCATCCGGCGGGACCCGAAGGTGTTCACCGACCTCTTCGTTGGGGCGCGTTAGCGCCGCGTCTTCGCGCCGCGCTGCCCAATACACTGCTCCAGATGCGCCGCCGGCTCCGTACCGCGGCCTTTCCGATCCACCGCCACTCCGTTCCACAGGTGGTGCTGGACGCGGGGCTGGTCGCGCTGGCTTATTACCTCGCTTACTCGCTGCGGTTCGACGGCGAGTTGCCGTCGCGGTACTCGGACCTGTTGTGGCGGACGATCACGTTCGCGATCTTCGGGTCGCTGTTCTGCTTCGCGATCGTCGGCATGTACCGGCACTGGATGCGGTACTCCTCCCAGCGCGAGTACCTGAAGATCGCCGAGGGCACCGTCCTGGCGGTGCTCGTGCTGGTCGGCTACGTCGCGATCGTCCAGCCCGTGATGCTGACGTCGACGCCCGACGGCCTGCGCCCGCTGTCGATCCCGGCCAGCGTGCTCGTGCTCTACGGGCTGCTGCTGGGCGCGCTGCTCACCGGCTCGCGCTTCGTCGCGCACCTGATCTTCATGCGCGGGATCTCGGGCTGGCGCACGCGCCGCGACGGCCGCAAGGTGCTGATCGTCGGCGCCGGCGACGGCGGCCACCTGCTGTACGCGGAGCTGCGCAAGAACCCGGACCTCGGCTACCGCCCGATCGGCTACGTCGACGACAACAAGAAGGGCTCCGACATCCTCGGGACGACCTTCGAGCTCGACGAGGTGCTCGAGGACGTCGAGCCGGACGAAGTCATGATCGCGATCCCGTCGGCGTCCGGCGAGCTGCGCGGCCGCGTCGTCCGCGCCTGCCGCGAGCAGGGCGTGCCGGTGCGCACGGTCCCGACCGTGTTCGAGCTGCTCCAGGGCGGCAACCACCTGACGCGCCAGCTGCGCGAGGTGCGCGTCGAGGACGTGCTCGGCCGCAACCCGGTGCGGATGGAGATCGAGTCCGTCGGCAACTACCTGCGTGACCAGCGCGTGCTGGTCACGGGCGCGGGCGGCTCGATCGGCTCGGAGATCTGCCGACAGATCGCCCGCGTGAACCCGAGCCGGCTCGTCCTCGTGGACCACAGCGAGGCGAACCTGTTCGAGATCGAGCGCGAGCTCGTCGGCGAGCGTCACGTGCTCACCTCGGTCTCCGTCCTCGCGGACGTCAAGGACGAGGAGCGGATGCGCGAGGTGTTCGCCGAGCACCAGCCCGAGATCGTCTTCCACGCCGCCGCCTACAAGCACGTGGGCCTGATGGAGTCCAACCCGATCGAGGCCGTGCGCAACAACGCGCTCGCCACGCGCGCCCTGACGACCGTCGCCGGCGAGGCGGGCGTCCAGACCTTCGTGCTCATCTCCACGGACAAGGCGGTCGCGCCGGCCACGGTCATGGGTGCGTCGAAGGCGCTCGCCGAGTGGGCGATGGAGGCGGCGAACACGCACTTCCCGGAGACCAGCTTCTGCGCGGTGCGCTTCGGCAACGTGCTCGGCTCCTCGGGCTCGGTCGTCCCGATCTTCCGGCGCCAGATCGCGGCGGGCGGTCCGCTGACGGTCACCGACCCGGAGATGACCCGCTTCTTCATGACGATCCCCGAGGCGGTCCAGCTCGTCATCCGCTCGGGCTCGCTGTCCAACGGCGGCGAGGTGTACGCGCTGGACATGGGCGAGCCCGTCTCGATCATGGGGCTGGCAAAGCAGATGGTCGAGTTCTCGGGCCTGCAGGTCGGCCGCGACATCGGCATCGAGATCGTCGGCCGGCGTCCGGGCGAGAAGTTGCACGAGCAGCTCTTCAACTCCTACGAGACGCCCGAGCCGACCCCCGCGGAGAAGATCCGCCGAGCGGCCCGTCCGGCCGTGGATCCCGCGTGGGTGGACTACGTCTTCGACAAGGTCGCGCTGCTCGTGGCAGAGGGCGACGCGGCCGCGCTGGCGGTCGCCGTGGCGGAGCTCTCGACCGGCCGCGCGACGCCCGCGGAACCTTCCGGGGGCACGGCCTCCTAGACTTCTGGGCTCCGGCTCCCATGGTTTTTCTCGCGTTCTCGCTCCAGGAGCAGGTCGAGAAGTACGGCGCATACATCGGTATCGCCGCCTTCTTCGGCCTGGCTGTGCTCACGTTGCTCTACTTCGCCCAGGCGCGCGAAGTCAAACGCCTGCGCGAATGGGCGGGCCGCGCGCCCGAGCGTGCGGCGGAGCTCGAGTACGCCGTCGCCGAGCACGCGCAGCAGGTTCGCCAGGCCCCGGTCGCTCAGCCCGTCGCGGCTCAGCCGCAGCGCGTCGCGCAGGCGCAGCCCGTCGTGGCCGCGCCGGCCAACGGCACGGCGGCGCTGAAGCCGGAGGAGGTCGCCGCGCTGGCGTTCGCGCGCGCCGCCGGCGTCCACGACCCGCACGAGCCCAAGCCGCACCCGGTGCCCGCAGCGGCGCTGGCCACCGCGGCTGCCCCGCCCACCCAGACCGTCGCGGACGTCCCGCCGGCGCCGTTGCCCTCCACCACCAACGGTGGCGGGTACGTGCCGCCCCCGGCGACGCCGGCCGCGCGCCGCGTGGAGCCGCTCCCGCCGCGCCGCACCCAGCAGCCGCCGCCCCGTCGTGGTGGCGCCGCCGCTCCGCCGCCGCGCCGCGACAGCAGCACGCGCGGCATCGTGATCGGCGCGATCCTGGCGGTGCTCGTGATCGCGGCCGTCGGCTACGGCTTCACGAAGATCGGTGGCGACGGCGAGCAAGCGGTGCCGCCGAACCCCACGGCCAACCCGACCGCTGAGGCCGGTGCCGAGAGCACGCCCGAGGCCACCGCGGAGCCCGGCGTGACCAAGGAAGACGCGCAGATCGTCGTCTTCAACGCCACGAGCACGACGGGTCTGGCCGGCACCTACAAGACCATGCTGACCGACGAGGGCTACCCGGAAGGCAACATCGAGGCCGCTACGCTCGGCGAGGCGGCCCAGACCACCACTTCCACCGTCATGTACGCCCGCGGGGACAAGGCCGCCGCCCAGGGGGTCGCCGACGTGCTCGGGATCGATCGCGTGGAGCAGCTCTCCGAGGCGATCCAGGGCGAGTCCAGCGCCGTCGAGCAGGGCCGGGAGTGGAACGTGGTCGCGATCGTTGGCCAAGACAAGTCCACCGGCTGAGGCCCGCGGCGGCGCCATGACGCTCGTCGCCCGGATCACGTTCGTGGTCCTGGTCGGCGCGACGTTCGCGGCGTTCTTCGTGGCCCAGCGGCTCAAGAACGAGCCGTCGGTGATCACCGTCGGCGACATCACGCAGTACTTCTCGCCCAACGGCGACGACAAGCGGGACGTCAGCCGGATCTCGTTCTCGATCAAGGACGCGGACGTCGCGACGGTCGACGTCGTCGACATCGACGGCGACCGCGTGCGCCGGCTGCGCGAGAGCGTGTCGATGGCGGCCTACCGCCCGCTGCGGCTGGAGTGGGACGGCAAGGGCGACGACGGCACCGTGGTCCCGGACGGCCGCTACCGGGTTCGCGTCGCGCTCCGCGACGAGAACCGCTCCGCGGTGCTGCAGAAGACGATGAACGTCGACACGAAGGCGCCCGCGCCCCAGGTCTGCATCGGCGACCCCTGCACGAAGCGGGATCCGCGGCTGCAGAACATCGTCTCCCAGGGCGACCGTGAGATCGACATCTACGTCAAGGGCCGCTCGCGCGACAACACGATCCTGCGCGTCTTCCGCACCGACCAGGGCGAGCCGAAGCTCATCCACACGATGTCGCGTCCGGGCCGCTACCAGCGCACGCGCTGGGACGGCCGGACCGAGGACGGCAAGCCGCTTCCGCCGGGCACCTACCTCATCCAGGCGCAGGTGCGCGACCGGGCCGGGAACCGTGGCCTCTCGCCGTCTGAGTTCGAGCCCGGCGCCGTCGACGGCCGCCCGGGCCTGACCGTGCGGGGCATCAGCGCCCAGCCGCCGGTGCGGCCGGTCACCGCCGGCGGGCGCACTGAGGTGTTCGTGGACGCCCGCGGCGCCGAGTTCCGCTGGCGCGTGCGCCGCGTGGGCCAGGGGCGGTACGTCAAGGGCGGCACGGCGACCGACCCGAACCTCGTCTTCCGCGCGCCGGAGGGTCCCTCGGGCGTGTACCTGCTGGAGCTGCGCGCCGGCCGCTGGTCGACCACGGTGCCGTTCCTCGTGCAGGCCAAGGAGCGCGCGCGGGTGCTGGTGGTGGTCCCGACGCTGAGCTGGATCGGCCGCGACAAGGTCGACGACGCGCCGTTCGACGGGCTGCCGAACACGCTCCTGACCGGCGACAAGGTGCGCTGGCCGCGGATGTTCGTGGGCGACGACGGGCTGCCGGCGGGCTTCGCCGAGAACGTCGCGCCGCTGCTGGTGTTCCTGGACCGCCGGAAGCTGCGGTACGACCTCACGAGTGACATCGACCTCGACCTCACGCGCAACCCGCGCGCGTCGGACCGCGAAGGCGTGCTGCTCGCCGGCTCGATGACGTGGGTGACGCGCTCGCTCGGGAACCGCCTGCGCGACTACGTCGACCAGGGCGGCAAGCTCGCGATCTTCGGCTCGGACACGCTGCGTCGCGGCGTCCGCCTGCGCGTGCGCAACAACGAGGACGTCGGCACACTCGAGCGCCCGACGCAGCCCGCGGCGGCCGACCCGTTCGGCGCGCGCGTAGCCCGCGAGCGGCGACTGCCCGCGCCGGCGGATCTCGTCGAGTACTCCGACGCAAGCGCCAGCTACGGGCTGATGGAGGGCGCGCTGGACCTGCCGGGCTTCACGCGCCTGGAGGAGTCCACCTCGCTCGGCAAGGGCAAGGTGCTCTCCGGCGTCGGCCAGCCGCTCTCGCCCGAGGAGGAGGCCGAGGCCGCGCAGTCCGGCAAGGCCGCGCGCGAGCTCCGCCCGGCGCTCTCGGCGGTGCAGCTCGGCAAGGGCACCGTGATCCGCGTCGGCTTGCCCGAGTGGCCCCAGAAGCTGGACGATCCGAACGTGGCGCAGGTCACCCGCAACATCTACGACATCCTCCGGGGCGTGCAGCCGCGGATCAGGTCCGAAGAGTGAGCGAGACCGCCGCTTTCCCCGAATGGGTTCTGCTCGCCGGAATGATCCTGGCGGCGGTGCTCGCGGCCGCGGCCGTGCTCGGTCGCACCGTGCGCGGGCGCGCGTGGGCGATGCTCGGCGCGCTCATCCTCACGCCGGTCCTGCTCGTGGGGGAGATCTGGAACTCGCCGCAGGTCGAGACGATCCGCGACCGCCCGGTGCTGGGCCTGGCCGCGGCGGGCATCGGCGTCGTCGCGATGGGCGGCCTGGCGTGGCTGTTCGCGCGCCGGCCCGGGTTCTTCGCCGTGCTGGCGCTCGCGGCGCTGCCGTTCCGCGTCCCGGTCGAGGCGGGCGGGAGCACCGCCAACCTCCTCGTCCCGCTCTACGTCGTGATCGGGGCGGGTGCGCTCGCGTGGCTCATCCCGCGGCTGGCCGCGCGGCACGCCGGCACCCCCGCGGAGCGTGCCGGGTGGCTCGAGTGGGTGCTGCTCGGCGGGATCGTGCTCTACGCCGCGCAGTCGATCTACGGCGACGGGCACGCGAAGGCGTTCGAGCAGGTGATCTTCTTCTACGTTCCGTTCGCGCTGCTGTTCGTGCTGCTGCGCGGCCTGGAGTGGACGCCGCGGCGGCTGCTGTGGGGCGGCGGCGTGCTGGTCGTGCTCGCCCTGATCTTCACCGGGATCGGCTTCTGGGAGTTCCAGACGCGGCACCTGCTGCTGAACCCGAAGGTGATCGCGTCCAACCAGGTCGAGGAGTACTTCCGGGTCAACTCGCTGTTCTTCGACCCGAACATCTACGGTCGGTTCCTCGCGCTGGTGATGCTCGGGCTGGCGAGCGTGCTGCTGTGGGCCAAGCGGCCGCGGAACCTGCTGCTGGCGATCGCCGCGCTGGTCGTGCTCTGGGGCGGCCTGCTGACGACGCTCTCGCAGTCGAGCTTCGCCGCGCTGCTGCTCGGCCTGGTCGTGCTCGCGGCGCTCCGGTGGAGCGTCAAGCTCGTGGCCATCCCGGTCGCGCTGGCCGTGGTCGTCGCGGCGATCGTGATCTTCGCCTTCCCGAGCGCGCTGCGGCTCGACTTCGACTCGGACTCGCTCAACGACGCCACCTCGGGCCGCGTCGAGCTGATGGAGGGCGGCGTGGACCTCGCCCGCGAGAAGCTCCTGACGGGCTGGGGCGCGGGCAGCTTCAACACCGAGTACCGGCGCGCCGAGCGCGCGTCCGGGCGTGAGGCGACGTCGGCCTCGCACACGATCCCGATCACGGTCGCCGCCGAGCAGGGCATCGTCGGGCTGGCCGTCTACATCGCGCTGCTCGTGCTGGCCTTCCGCCGGCTGCTGCGCGGCGCGAGCGGGAACCCGGTGCGGGCCGCGATCGCGGCGGGCTTCGCCGCGCTCGTCCTCCACACGTGGCTCTACGCCGCCTTCCTCGAGGACCCCGTGGTGTGGACGCTGCTCGCGCTGGGCTCGGCGCTGGCGGCGTCGGCGCCGCGCTCGCGCCGCCGGCCCGCGGACGACGCGACGGCCGCGCTCAACGGGCACCGCAAAGAGTCCGCCGCCGTCGTCCCGTGAGTCGCTTCTCCCGGCGCGTCGAGCTGGCCGCCACGGTGCTCGCGCTCGCCGCGGCCGTGCTCGTGTGGGCGCTCACGCGGACCTATCCGAACTACGACTCCTACTACCACCTGGTGTGGGGTCGCGAGCTGCTCGGCGGCTCGCTGCCGTCCTTCGAGGCCTACGCCGCGCCGACGCAGCATCCGCTCTACATCGCCGTCGCCGCGCTGCTCGGGCTGGTGTTCGGGGAGAGCGGGGACCGCGCGCTCGTGCTGCTGTGCTTCCTCGCGCACGCGGCGATGGTGCTCGGCACGTACCGCCTCGGCGCGGCCGTGTTCGGGCGCTGGAGCGGCGCGCTGGCGGCGCTGTTCGTGGCCGCTTCGGCGTCCTTCCTGCTTTACGCCGCACGCGGGTACGTGGACCCGCCGTTCCTTGCGCTGGTGATCTGGGCGGGTGTGCTCGCGGCCGAGGATCGCCGGGGCGTGCCGGTCCTGCTCGTCCTCGCCGGCCTCCTTCGTCCCGAGGCCTGGGTCCTGACCGGACTCTGGGCCGTCGGTGACTGGTGGCGCGGGAGGACGAGCCCCTCGGGCGAGTCCTCCAAGCGACGCGAGGCCGCAGGCCGAGTCGTCGCCGTGTTCATCGCCCCGGGCCTCTGGGCGCTCACCGACCTGATCGTGACCGGCAACGCCGCGCACTCGATCCAGGCGACGAGCACGCTCGCGGAGGAGCTCGGCCGCGTCCGCGGGATCCAGCACGTCCCGGGCTCGTTCGTGACCTTCATCGGCTCGACGGTGCGGCCGCCGGTGGCGCTCCTCGCGCCGATCGGCGCCTATCTCGCGTGGCGGTTCATCGGCTGGCGCCGGCTGCTCGTCCCGGCCGCGCTGCTCGCCGGCGGGATCATCACGTTCGTCGGCACGGGCATCCTCGGCCTCTCGATCCTGCCGCGGTACCTCACGGTGCCGGCCATCGCCATGTGCCTGTTCGCCGGCTACGCGCTGCTCGGCTTCACCGAGGCTGAAGGCCGCGTGCGCGCGCTGTGGCTGCGCACGAGTGCCGGGGCGGCCGTGGTCGGCGCGATCGGGATGCTCATCCTCGCGCCGTCGCTGACCAACGTCACCGAGGAGATGCGGTTCATCCGCGCCACGCACGACAGCCTGGTCGCGCTGCTCGACGACCCCGAGGTGCAGGCCGGGCTGGAGTGCGGGCCGCTGACGTTCCCGACCTACCGGCTCGTCCCGGACGCGAAGTGGCACCTGGAGGACGCGCGGATCGGCGCCCGCAGCGCCAAGCGGCGCGACCGTGGCGTCGAGGTGTTCGCGCTGAGCCAGAAGGGGCTGCGCCGCTACGGCTTCGCCGACGGGACGAACCCGGCGGTCAACCTGCCGAATCCGGCGTTCGAACGCGTCGCTTCCGCCGGGATCTTGACGGCGTATCGTCGCTGCTAGTCGCATCGCCCAGGGGGCGATGCTTCGGGGAGTTCCCCGGAGGCTCTTGCCGGTTCGGATCGTCGCGGGAACTCCCCCGCTCGGACCCGAGCCGCCCGCTCTCGATTCCCAGCGCTTCGATCCGCTCCCACAGCGGCCGGTTCTGCGCGTGCGCGGTCTGGGCGAACGCCCACTCGCGCAGCTCGGCGTCGGGGCGGACGCGCGCGCCCGCGTGAGCGCGCAGCGCGGTGATCCACTCCTCCGGCGTCTCGGCGGTCGTCACCGCGTTCGCCCACGTGCGTACGCCCGCGAGGTCGCGTGAGACCGTGCGCCGCCCGAGCCGCGCGTACTTGAGGATCCGGTACGGGAGCCCGGTCTCGTTGAAGTCCGAGCGCTCGAAGGGCACGATGCCGACGTCGGCCAGGGCGATCAGCCGCGCGGCCTCGTCGTCCGAGCGCTGCCCGAGCCAGACGAGGTTGGGGGCGGAGCGGCAGGCCTGGAAGTCCTCGTCGTGGCCGGACTCGGCGTCGTGCCACGCGCCGATCAGCAGCAGCACGAGCTCTGGCATCCCCTCGGCGACCGCGCGCAGCAGCTTCCAGTCCGTGCGGTGGCCGAGGTGCCCGAGCGAGACCGCCACGACCGTCGCGCCGGGATCGGGCGCGGGGAACGAGTCCGCCGCCAGCGGGATCAGCTCCGGCGCGCCGCCTTCCTCGTGCACGAGCGCCCCGAGCGCGTCGGTGACGACGACGTTCTTGGTCGCCCGCAGCGAAGCCGCGAGATGGAGCTCCTGCAGCCGGTCGCGCTGGCGCGGCGAGGCGTCGTAGGCCGCGTCGAAGCGGTCCCACTGCCAGTACCAGAGCTCGGCGTCCGGGTGCTGCGCGATGAGCCCACGGGCGAGCGGGTACTGCAGCGGGTGGAAGATCACGATCAGGCGCGGCACGCCCGGGAGCTTCAGCCGCTTCGCCTGCGTGGCCGCGAGCCCGTCCCCGACCGCGGCGGGCAGGCGCAGGTACGCGCCGTAGGAGATCCGGGCGGGCTCGACGGCGAACAGCCCCGGCGCGGACAGCAGATCCTCGGCCTGGTCGCGCAGGATGAACGACTCGAGCGCGCGCGGCAGCAGCAGCACGCCGATCGCCGGCGCGTCGTCGCCGAGCGACCGCTGCGCGCGCGCCGCGGCGCCCGCGGGTCCCGCTCGCCATCCGTAGCCGCCGGCCGGGTCGGTCATCGCGCACGCACGCTAGCGTCTCCCGAAGAGATGACGAGCTACCTGCGACGGCTGTTGCGCACCGGGGCGGCGTACCAGCTCGCCGATGCGGTCTCCAAGGTCGTCGCGCTCGCGCTGCTCCCGGTCTACACGCGCCATCTCACGCGTGCGGACTACGGCACCGCCGAGCTGATCCTGACGACGATCATCCTCAGCTCGATCGTGCTGCGGCTCGGCTTGGGGGAGGCGTTCGTGCGCTTCCACTACCTGGACGCGGACCCGGTGCGGCGGCGCCATCTCGCGCGTACGGCGATCGGCACGCTGCTGGCGATCACGACGGTGGCGGCGCTGGTGATCGTCGTCTTCGCGGACCCCGTCAGCCGCGCGCTGCTCGGTACGGAGCAGGCCGACGTGGTGCGCGCGGGCGCGCTGGGCCTGTGGGCGTTCACGAACCTCGAGCTCGTCTACGCGCTGCTGCGGGTGGAGGAACGGGCGCGGGACTTCGCGATCGCCGCGTTGATCAACGTCGGGCTGACCGTGGTGCTCACCGTGCTGCTGGTGGTGGTCGCCGACCAGGGCGCGTTCGGCCTCGTGCTCGGCAACTACGCCGCGTCCGCCGTGGTGCTGCTCGGCCTGTGGTTCGTCGAGCGCGACGCGATCGGCCTGCCGTCACGGCCGCAGCTCGGCTCGATGCTGCGCTTCGGCCTGCCCACCGTGCCCGCCGAGGTGTCCGTCTTCCTGATCTTCTTCGTCGACCGCTTCTGGCTCTACCGCGCGGAAAGCCCCGACGACGCGGGCCTGTACTCGCTGAGCGTCAAGCTCGCCGGCATCGTCGTGTTCACGGTGCGCGCGTTCCAGCTCGCCTGGCCGCCGCTCGCGTACTCGATCGTCGACGACGCCGAGGCCTCGCGCGTCTACGCCCGCGTCGCCACGTACTACGTGCTGTTCACCGGGCTCGTGGTCGCGGGCATCGTCCTGCTCGGCCGCTGGGTCGTGCGGATCTTCGCCGCGCCCGAGTTCTTCGCCGCCCACGAAGCCCTGACCTGGGTGGCGCTCGGCTGGGCGCTCTACGGGCTCTTCCTCGTGCTGGTGGCGATGGCCGGTCGCGCGCAGGTCACCGTCCGCAACGCGCCCGCCGCGCTGTGCGGGCTCGCGGTCAACGTGATCCTGCTGGTGGTGCTCGTGCCGTCGCTGGGAATCGCGGGCGCCGGCCTCGCGCTGGTCGGGGCCTACCTGGTCATGCTCGTGGCGATGTGGGCGCTCACCCACAAGCTGTTCCCGGTCGACTTCGAATGGGGTCGCCTCTCCCGGTTCGTCATCGTCGTCGGCGGGCTCACCGCGGCCGGTGAGCTGCTGCTGCCGACCGACGGCGTCGTGGGCTTCGTCACGCGCGCGCTGGTGCTCGCCGCGCTGCCGCTCGCGCTCGTCGTCACCCGTTTCTTCCGGCCGGGCGAGCTACGCGCCGCCCGCGGGCTGCTCAGTCGAGGTCGACCGAGCCCATCGGAGGCGACAGCCGCCGGTTGAACTCGTCGGCGCCCTCGCGCAGGCCTTCGCCGCGACCGGGGGCGAGCGTGGCGCTGACGTGCTTGAGGTAGCGCTTGGGGTTGTGGCCCGGGATCACCAGCGCGCCGACGGCCCGCACGGCGTAGGTCCAGGCCGTGAGCCAGCGGACGATGAGCGCCGAGAGCCACGAGTGGTGCTTGCGCATGTAGCGCTCGCGGTTACGGGAGAACTCGACGATCCGGCGGCTCGGGACGTTGCCCGTCTGCAGCTGCTCGTGGTGGACGGCGCGCGAGTCGGGCACGTAGAGCGTGTGCCAGCCGGCGTCGTGCAGGCGCTTGCAGAAGTCGACCTCGTCGGAGTAGACGAAGAACTCGGTGTCGAAGAAGCCGATCTCCTCGGCGGCCGCGCGGCGGACGAGCATCGCCGCCGACTGCACCCAGTCGACCGGCTTGACGGTCATGCCCGTGCTCTGGACGACGAACGACTTGTGCAGCCAGAGCGCGGTGAAGAGCGCGGTGCTCGTCGACGGGAAGCGCCACGCCGACGGTTGCTGGACACCGTCGGGGCGCACCAGCATCGCGCCCGCCGCTCCCGCTTGCTCGTCGGCGTCGAGCGCGGCGTGCAGCGCGACGGTCGCGCCCGGCTCGAGCTCGGAGTCCTCGTTGAGCAGCAGGCAATACCGGCCGCGGGCGCGCTCGAGCAGCAGCGAGTCGTTGGCCGCCTTGCCCTGGCGCTGGGGCAGGGCGATGACCTCGTTGACCACGGGATGGCGGCTCGCGACCTCCACCGATCCGTCCTGGGAGGCGTTGTCGAGCACCAGCACTTCGGTCTCGAAGTCGACCGTCGCCCGCTCCCGGGCGATCGAGTCCAGGCAGTAGCGGAGCAGACCACGCTGCTCGGTGTTGACCACGCAGAAAGAGAGCTCGACGGGCACGAGGGCTTGCAGTGTGGCGCAAGCGTTGTGTGACATGCGCCTCTGAGGGTTGCCAGATCGCTGACACCGTGTCAGCGGCAGCGCAAGTCGCGCCGCCCGTGTGCGTTCCAGCCTCCCTCAGGGGATGCTCAAGGGAGGCAATCCAATGCAGCGAAAGTTCTGCGTGGCGCTGGGAGTCGCCGCGCTGCTCACGGTCCCGGCTACGGCGAACGCCGACAGCGTGATCGTCAAGTACAAGGCCGGTGCCGCCGCGAAGTCCAAGTCCGCGGCCGCGGACCGGGCGGGGCTCTCGACCGTGCTCGGCGCGGTCGAAGCGACCGGCGCGCAGGTCGTGCAGGTCGCGGACGCCAAGGCGGCCGCGGCGACGCTCAACCGCTCGTCGACCGTCGAGTACGCCGAGCCGAACCTCGAGCTCAAGGCGCTCGGCGTGCCCAACGACGCGCGCTTCGGCGAGCTCTACGGGCTCAACAACGCCAACGACGCGGACATGGACGCGCCGGAGGGCTGGGATCTCGCGGGGTACCCGAACATCCCGGCGACCACGGTCGGCATCGTCGACACCGGCATCGACGCCGCGCACGAGGACCTGGCGGGGAAGGTCGTCGCCTGCGCCTCGGTGCAGCTGCTGACGGACCGTGTCCGTGAGGGCTCGTGCAACGACGACAACGACCACGGCACACACGTGGCCGGCACGATCGCGGCCAAGGCCAACAACGGCGTCGGCGTCGCGGGCGTGTCCTACAACTCGAGCCTCGCCATCTGCAAGGCGCTCAACGCGCTCGGCTCGGGTACCACGGCGGGTGTGGCGAACTGCATCACCTACCTCGCGGGCAAGGGCGTGAAGATCATCTCGATGTCGCTCGGCGGTGGTGCCTCGACGACGCTGCAGACCGCGGTCCGCAACGCCACCTCGCGCGGCTCGCTGATCATCGCCGCGGCCGGCAACGACGGTGACGCGACGGCCAACTACCCGGCCGCGTACGCCGAGGTCGTCTCCGTGGCGGCCACCGACCGCAACGACGCGCGCGCCTCGTTCTCGAACGCCAACAGCGACGTCGAGATCGCGGCCGCCGGTGTGGACGTCCTCTCGACCAAGCGCGGTGGTGGCTACGTGGCCTTCTCCGGCACGTCGATGGCGACCCCGCACTTGGCGGGCGTGGCGGCGCTGATCGCGGCCAAGAACCCGTCCTTCACGGCGACCCAGATCCGCTCCAAGCTCGACACCTCCGTGGACGACCTCGGCGCGGCGGGCCGCGACCAGCAGTTCGGCTTCGGCCGCGTGAATTTGGTCAAGGCGCTTTCCTAAAGCCCCCTGGGGCTTTATGTTCGCGGCGCCCAGGCATACTGGGCGCCGTGCGCGTCCACCTGGTCGATCCGGCGGCCTATACGCCGCCCTACGACCGGGCACTCGCTTCGGCGCTCGCTCGTGCGGGCGCCGAAGTGTCGTTGGTGACGAGCGCGTTCACGTACGGCGACGTCCCCGCCGCACCCGGGGTGGACGTCGACGAGGCGTTCTACCGCTGGGCGCCGGCGTGGGGGCGCAAGGCCGCCCGGCTCGCGCAGCACGTCCCGGACATGCTCCGGTACCGCCGTACCGCCCGGGCCGCCGACGTCGTCCACTTCCAGTGGCTGCCGGTCCAGCACGTCGACGGGTACCTGCTGCCGCGCAAGCGCCCGCGCCTGCTGACCGCGCACGACGTGCTCCCGCGCGAGCCGAGCCCGGGGCAGCTCGCCGGCCAGCGCAAGCTCTACGAGCGGATGGACGCGGTGGTCGTGCACTCCGAGCACGGTGCGGCGCGGCTCCGTGACGAGGTCGGGCTGGACCCGGCGCTCGTCCACGTGATTCGCCACGGCACGCTGACCGGGCTCGACGTGCCCGGCGAGGCGCCGTTCGCCAAACCCGACAAGCCGGTCGTGCTGATGTTCGGCCTGCTGCGGCCGTACAAGGGCGTCGACGTGCTGCTGGAGGCCTGGCGGCGCGCGAACGTCGATGCCGAGCTGTGGGTGATCGGCATGCCGCGCATGGACGTCTCCGCGATCCACGGGCCCAACGTGCGGACGGCGCTGCGGTTCGTCTCGGCGGGCGAGCTCGCGGGCGCGTTCCGGGCCGCGGACCTCGTCGTGCTGCCCTACCGCGAGATCGACCAGAGCGGCGTGCTGTTCACGGCGTTGGCCTTCGGCAAGCCGATGCTGCTCACGCGCGTCGGCGGGTTCCCGGAGGTGGCGGACACGGGCGCGGCGGCGATCGTCGAGCCCGACGACCCCGACGCGCTCGCGGGCGAGCTGAGCGCGCTGCTGGCTGACCCGGCACGGCTGGAGCGGATGGCCGCGGCATCACAGGCCGCCGCGGCGGGCGAGTACGGCTGGGACGACATCGCCCGCCGCACGCTCGACCTCTACTCGGCGCTCCAGGCGTAGACGACGTAGTCCGGCGGCGTCGGCGGGTCCACGCGCGGCGCGGGCCGCAGCTCACCCGTGTCGTGGAAGCCGCTCTTGCGCGCCACCCCGCGTGAGCCCGCGTTGTCCTTGTGCGCGAGCAGCTCGAGCCGCGTGATCCCCAGCTCCAGCGCGGTCGCCTTGAGCTGCTCGACCGCCTGGGTCGCGATCCCGCGTCCGCGCGCCTCCTTCGCCACCCAGTAGCCGACCTCGCCGTAGTGGGCGTCCAGATCGATCTCGAGGAGGCTGAACGAGCCTACGAGCTGATCGCCCTCGAAGCCGAGGAAGGCCTTCACGCGCGGGTCGTCGCGATGGATGAAGGTCAGCGCGTGATCGCGCGTGTACGGGCTCGGGACGTTGGTCCAGCGCGGGATCTCAGGGTCCTGGCAGGCGGCGACGAGCGCGTCGGCGTCGCTGGACTGGGGCGGGCGGAGGACGAGCACGAACCGGCAGTCTGCCACCCTTCACGCCGCCTCATGCGCGCGCTCTTCTGGATCTCCTCCGCCCTGATCGTGTGGACGCAGGCGGCCTACGCGCCCGCCCTGGCGCTCCTGCGCCGGTTGAAGGGCAACCCGCCGACCGCGCCCGGCGCCGACATCACGCCGAGCGTCACGCTGGTCGTCGCGGCCTACAAGGAGGAGTCGGTGATCGCGGCCAAGGTCGCGAACGCGCGCGCGCTCGACTACCCCGGGCTCGAGGTGATCGTCGCCGTCGACGGCGGGGACGCCGCCACCGTGGCCGAGGCCCAGGGCGCCGACCACGTGCTCGCGCTCGCGCGCACGGGCAAGTACCTCGCCCAGGACGCCGCCGTCCAGCGGGCGCGCGGGGAGATCATCGCCTTCAGCGACGCCAACACGATGTGGGCGCCGGACGCGCTGCGCACGCTCGTGCGCGCGTTCGCGGACCCGCAGGTCGGCTACGCGTGCGGGAACGTCGCCTTCACCAACGAGGCGGGCACGAACCAGGAAGGCCTGTACTGGCGCTACGAGATGTTCCTGCGCGCGCAGGAGTCGGCGCTCGCGAGCGTCACGGGCGGCAACGGCGCGATCTACGCGGTGCGCCGCGCGGCCTACGACCGGGTCGACCCCGCGATGGGCCACGACCTCGCGATGCCGTTCCAGATGGTCAAGGCCGGCTTCCGGGCCGTCTACGTGCCTGAGGCGAAGGCGAGCGAGAAGATGGTGCCGTCGATCGAGGGCGAGTGGGCCCGCAAGCGGCGGATGATGTCCTACGGCTGGCCGATCGTGCTCAAGGGCGGCCTGCTGAGCCCGCGCGGGTACTCGCCGCTGTACGCGCTGATGATCGCCAGCCACCGGCTCCTGCGCTACGGCACGCCGCTGCTGCACGTGCTGGTGGCGTTCGCGACGCTGGCGCTGCTGCGCCGCGGCGGGGTCTACCGGGCCGCGGCCGTAGCGCAGACGGCGTTGCTGCTCGCCGCGGCTTCCAAGAGCAAGGCCAAGCCGGTCCTCGTCGCCCGCTACTACGTCCTGACCACGACCGCGCTCGCGCTCGGCCTCTACGACTGGCTGCGTCACGGCACCCAGGTCGGCTGGGAAGCGCCGGAGGACACCCGGTGAGCAACCGCTACCTGCATTCGCGCCGCAAGCGCGCGTTGGACCTCGCGATCGCCGTGCCACTGCTCGCGATCACCGCGCCGGTCGTCGGCCTCGCCGCGCTCGCGGTGCGGCTCGAGAGCTCCGGCCATCCGATCTACAGGCAGCGCCGGATCGGCCTGGACGGGCACGCGTTCGAGGTCATCAAGCTGCGCACGATGGTCTCCGGCGCCGAGCACATGGGTGCCGGCATGGCCGTCGACGCGGGCGACGCGCGGATCACCAAGATCGGCGCGCTGCTGCGCCGCACGTCGATCGACGAGCTGCCGAACCTGCTCAACATCCTGCGTGGCGAGATGTCGCTGATCGGCCCGCGGCCGACGATCCAGGTCCAGGTCGACCAGTACACCGAGCGGCAGCGCCGGCGGCTGAGTGTCCGGCCGGGCCTGACGGGCTGGGCGCAGATCAACGGCCGCGCCTCGCTGCCGTGGAGCGAGCGGATCGAGCTCGACCTGCAGTACCTCGAACGGGCGAGCCTGCGGCTGGACCTGCGCATCCTGGTGCTCACCGCGCGCATGGCCGTGACGGGCCACGGGCTGTACCGCGGCGAGACCGGCGGCTGGCGGGGCTAGAACGACAAAGGGCGCCCGCAGGCGCCCTTTCTCAAGTTTCGTGTGGCCGCCTCAGGCCTACGGCACGACCTCGGGGCCCTTGTCGATGTGCTCGGTGCGGAACGCGCGGATGGCGTCGAACACCTCAGGCTTCATCGTCGGGCAGCCCAGCGAGGCGTCCCAGGCCGTGGCGGCGACGGCGTACGTCATGCCGGTGCCGTTCTCGAACAGGAGCAGGTGGTGACCGCCGTCCATCTCCTCGTACAGCGTCTCGAGCTGCGCGACCGTGGTCGCGGGCGTGCCCGGCTTGTACTGGATGTCGATCCGGCCGTGCTCGAGCGTGTGGACGAGCTTGCCGAGCTCAGGCGTGTCGCCCGCCGCGTAGATGCCGTCCTCGTACCACTCCGGGAAGTGGTTGCCGGACGTCGGCGGGTTCTGCTTGTAGTCCGCCGCCTTGAACTCCTTCTCCTCGTGCCCCGAGCCCTCGTTGGCGAGCTTGGGCTCGTAGGTGCAGCCCGCGAGCTCCGCCGCCTTCTTGACGTCGGCTTCCTTCTGGGCCGGGATGGCGGCCGCGCCGGCGGGCAGGTTCTGCTCGTCGTTCGCGTCGTCGCCGCCGAATACCACCACTACGAGGACGACGATGACGGCGACGAGGGCGCCTGCACCGAGCAGGCCGCCGAGGACCATCTGCGTGCGCTTGCGGCTGGCGGCCTTGGCCTTCTCAGCGGCTTCGCGCTCCTGGCGCTCGCGCTTACGACGTTCTTTTTCTTCTTGGCGACTCGACATCCGGCGGGCGATGGTAGCGACCAAACGTGTGTTTAAGACGCCCGCGCGCGTACTTTGGTCGCGCGGGGTCGCCAGCACTCGTCCAGGAACCCCGCGATCTCGTTTGTGAGACGCAGAGGAGAGACCCGCAACTCGACCAGCGAGTGGGCCTGGAGCAGGCGCGCGTTCGGCAGCTCGTCGGCCAGCATCCCGGCGTCGGAGAAGGGATGGACGAGGTCGAACTGGTGGCCGATTACGAGCGTCGGGGCCGTGATCGCGGCGCGCTCGTCACGCGGCGGTGCGATCCGGTCGAAGAAGAGGCCCTGGAACACGGCGGCGCTCGGCGCCGGGTCCTGGCGCACCCAGTCGAGCAGGATGTCCGCCTGCCACGGCAGCCGCCGGCGCGGGATGAGCCGCGTGAGCCGGGAGACGGCGCGCATGGCGGGCTCGCCGGCGGTGAGGGCGACCATCAGCGGCGTGAACGCGAGCGCGCAGCCGATCAGCGCGTGGTCGAGCACCGGCATCTCCACGACCATCCCGCGGACGCGGTCGGGGGCGCGCACGGCCAGCTCCAGCGCCACGTTCGCGCCGAGCGAGGTGCCCAGGATCACGGCCTCGCGCTCACCGAGCTCGTCCAGCAGCGCCTCGACCTGGGCGCCGAACGACGGCATCGAGTAGCGCCACTTGTCCGTCGGGCGGTCGGACTCGCCGTGCCCCAGCAGGTCGAGGGCCACGAGGCGGTGGCCGCGCTCGGCGAGGTCGTGCGCCAGCGCCTCGTGGAAGCGTTGGTTGAACAGCAGCCCGTGCAGCAGGATCGTGAGCTTGGGTCCGGAGCCGTACTCCGCGTAGGCGAGCCGCTGACCGTCGATCGAGAAGCTCCCCATGCCAGGATCGTAGTCATGGCCGATCTGCGCCCGATGCGCGACGAGGACGTCGAAGCGGTGACGGAGCTCGTCTACGCCGCGTCCGACGACCCGCGGCCGAGCGACGCGGTGGCGCACGCCCGCTACCGCTATCCGCTGCGCCACGACGCCGACGGCGCCTGGGTGGCCGAGGACGAAGCGGGCCTGGCGGCGGTGGCGATCGCGCTGCGGCGCGAGGACCTGTGGATGCTGACCGAGATCTCGGTGCGGCCCGACCTGCAGTCGGCGGGGCTGGGGCGGCGGATGCTCGAGCGCGTCCACGCCTACGCCGACGGCGCCAAGGGACGGCTGATCGCCTCCAGCCGTGACCCGCGCGCGCTGCGCGCCTACGCCCGCCTCGGGCTGGACGCGCACCCGTGCCTGGCTGCGTACGGCGTCCCCGCGGGCGTCGAGGCGCCGGACGGGGTGCGGGAAGGTGGCGCGGACGACCTCGACTTCGCGGCGGACGTGGACCGCCACGTGCGCGGCGCAGCGCACGGCCCGGACCTCGGCTTCCTCCTCGAAGGCGGCCAGACGCTGCTCGTCTCCGACCGCGGCTACGCCGTCGTCGGCGACACCGGCGGCGTCCGCATCCTCGCCGCCTACGACGAGGACGGCGCGCGGACGCTCCTGCGCGCGGCGCTGGCCCGGGCGGACGGCCGTGCGGTCGGCGTCGGCTGGATCAGCGCGCGCCAGCCGTGGGCGCTGCACGAGTGCGTCGCCGCGCGGATGGCGCTGAGCGCCGACGCGGGCGTGCTGTTCGCGGGCGGCGACGTCGGGCCGTTCCACCCCTACCTGCCGAGCGGGGCCTACCTATGACGATCCGCCCGATGCGCGTCGAGGACGTGCTGGCCGTCCACGACCTCAACGTCCTGACCTTCGAGGCGCTCGACATCAGCATGGGCGTCGAGCCGCCGCCGCGCCCCGATCCCGCCGTCGCCCTGCCGCGCTACCGCAACCTCGCCACCACGGACCCGGACGGCGCGTGGGTGGCCGAGGAGGACGGCGAGGTCGTCGGCGTCGCGCTCGCGCTGCGGCGCGAGGACGTGTGGGGGCTCTCGCTGCTGCTCGTCCGGCCCGATCGCCAGTCGTCGGGCATCGGCGGCGCGCTGCTCGCCCGAGCGCACGCGTACGCGGAGGGCGCGCGCGGGCGCATCATCATGGCCTCGCCCGACCCGCGGGCCCTGCGCGCCTACTCGCGCCTCGGCCTGGACCTGCACCCGTACGTGGCCGCGGTCGGCACGCCGAAGCCGGCCGCGCCACCGGCCGGCGTCCGGGTCGGCGACGCGACCGACATCCCGCTCACGGAGACGGTCGACCGCCACGTGCGCGGCGCCGCGCGCGGGCAGGACATCGCGACGCTGCTGGAGATGCGCCAGACGCTGCTGATCGTGCCCGAGCGCGGGTACGCCGTCGTCAACACCGACGGCGCGGTGCGGATCGTCGCGGCGCTCGACGACGAGGCCGCCGCGGACCTCCTGCGCGCTGCGCTTGCCCGCGCTACGGGCAGGGTGGAGCTCGAGACGCTCACCGCCAAGCAGCAGTGGGCGGTCGCGGTGGCGCTCGAGGCCGGGCTGGAGCTGCGGATCAACAGCGGCGGCGCGATGTTCACCTCCGGCGACGTCGGCACCTTCACCCCGTACCTGCCGAGCGGCGCGTTCCTGTGACGCATCTTGCCTATTGGCCAGGCACTTACCGGTCATAATCGACCCATGTCCAAGACTCCCCGCTCGCTGAGCGGCAAGGTCGCCGTCGTCACGGGAGGCGCTCGCGGCATCGGCCTGGCGCTCTCCCAGGCTCTCGCGCGGGAGGGGGTCGTGGTCGCCATCGGCGATCTCGACGGCACCGCGGCTGAGTCCGCCGCCGCGAGCCTGCACAACGGCTCGCTCGGCCTGACGCTCGACGTGACCGACCGCCCCACGTTCACCGCCTTCCTCGACGAGGTCGAGCAGCGCCTGGGCCCGATCGACATCCTCGTCAACAACGCCGGGATCATGCACGTGACCCCGCTCGAGGACGAGGACGAGGCCAGCATCTCGCGGCAGCTGGAGATCAACGTGCGCGCCGTCATCCACGGCACGCAGGAGGCGATGCGCCGGATGCGCCCGCGCAACACGGGCCACATCGTCAACATCGCGTCGCTCGCCGGCAAGGCGGCCGCCCCGGGCCTGGCCACCTACTGCGCGACCAAGCACGCCGTGATCGGGCTCTCCGAGGCCGTCCGCGCGGAGCTGCGCGGCACCGGCATCGAGGTCTCGGTCGTGATGCCGGGCTTCGCCAAGACCGAGCTCGCCGCCGGCGTGCCCGACCTGCGCGGCGTCCCGCGGATCTCCCCCGAGGACATCGCGGCGCTGACCATCGACGCGCTGAAGGTCCCCAAGTTCGACGTGTGGGCGCCCAAGCGCCTCGCGGGCGTGATCTGGACGGGCGCCGTCGCGCCGCGCCGCATCCGCGAGGCCGTGAGCCGCGCGATGAACTCCAACCACGTCAAGGACACCGACGCGGCCGCCCGCGCGGCGTACGAGGCCCGCGCGGCGCAATCGGCGCCCGCGCAGGAAGAAGAGCTGGTCTAGGCACGAACGGCGAGCACACCCGTGGCCGCCGCGTCAAGAAATCCGTGCCCCAACGGCGTGGCGCTGCGCGGCGGTCGTCACGGATTTCTTGACCCGTCGGGGCGGGTGCGCTCATGTGCAGATGAGCCGGGTTCCCCGGACTGTGAACGCGTTCGCGTTCCCCTCGAGCGATTCGCTCGGGTTCGTTCCGCGATGCAAAACGATCACGGCCCTCTGCACGCGAGCGTCGACTTTCTCGTGCTGGAGCCGAGAAACTCGACGCTCGCGTGGTGCGTCTCCAAAACGGGCGTGCGCGGATGGTCGTATGTGGTCGGATCGAGGTGAACGCCTGAGCGTTCACTCAGTGAGGGGAACCCTCCTCACCTGCCCATCCCACATCCGTCGCTAGTGGATGTGGTCAGCCGTTGACGTTGTCCCTAGCCGAGCCGGTCGAGCAGCGGCTCGAGCACGTCCGCGTCACGGCCCGCCGTGACGCGGATGGTGCGCTCCGCGCGCGACCAGGCGATCACGTTGAGCACCGTCAGGCGGTCCAGGACGAACTGGAACGCGAGCGCCTGCGGCTCGGACGTGTAGTCGCGGGAGATGCGGAAGCTCGCGCCGTCGTCGGTGGCGCTGGTGAGCTCGAGGGCGCTGCTGCCGAGGATGGAGCGGACCTCGCCGCCGATGTACACGGCGGTCGCGGCGGCCTCGTCGCGCAGCTTCAGGTCCGGCGGCACTGTCAGGCCCGTGTTCTCGGCCGTGGCCTTGACGTCGCGCAGGTCGCCCTCGGGCAGGCCGCGCAGCATCGCCAGGCGGCCGCTCTCGTCCCGCGCGCGCTCGGCGGCGGTCCGGGCCACCGCGGCGGGGTCCTTGCGGTAGGCGCGCATGATGTCCCGCGCGGCGAGCAGCTTCCAGTAGTAGTTCGAGGAGTCGTCGCCGAACGACGCGAGCTTGTCGAACGCCGCCCGATGGCGCCGCGGCGTGGAGTCGAAGTACAGCTCCACATAGGGCCGCGGGCCGCCCCCGAACGCCTCGAGGACGTTGTTCAGGTTGCCCATGCCCATGTGGTAGGAGACGAACGCGAGGTCCTCGCGGCCGTCGAACTCCTTCAGGGCGAGCTGCAGGTAGCGCGCCGTGCCCGCGAGCGCCTTCGCGGGATCGAAGCGGTCGTCCACCCGCCGGCGGGCGCGGTTGAGCGCCGCCGCGCGCTTGAGGTTGCCCTCGCGCAGCGCCCGCTCGAGCCGGCGCGTGTAGCTGCCGCTCCGGTCCGGGTCGATGTCCATCCGCAGCAGGTTCTGGCCCGTCTCGGCGAGGATCTGCGTGAGGCCGGCCGCGCCCGTGATGTTGCCCGGGGCGCGCGCGTCGGGCCGCCCGGCGCTCTCCAGGAACACGAGCCCTTCGAGCAGGTCCGGGTTCACCCCCGCGGTCTTGGCCGCCGCCTCGACGTCCTTGCGGAACGTCGCCACGCGCTTGGCGGTCTCCGCCGCGCCGCCCGGTGAGCGGCTGTAGAGCACGCGGCTCGTGCCCGCGGCGGCGCGTCGCGTCAGGTCGTCCGAGCGCTCCGGCGACCACGCGAACGGGTCCGCGACGGCCTCCCCGCGCTCGGCGCCGGGCGGGGTCGGGATGACCGGGACGTTCGGGTCCTCGTCGCCGCGGGTGGAGACGAACAACAGCGCGGCGGCAGCGACGAGCACGGCAGCGACCAGCGCGAGGCGGAGGCGAAGCACCGTGTCTAGGCTAACCCGACCTTGTACGGCGCCCTCTACTCCCGCGTGCTGTCGCGCGTCGACGCTGAACGCGCGCATCTGCTCGGCACGCGCGCCCTCGCGCTGCTCGCCCGGGCACCGCGTCCGAAGTTCGATCCCGTCCTGCGCGTCGAGGCGCTCGGGCTCTCCTTCGACTCGCCGCTCGGCGTCGCCGCCGGCTTGGACAAGCACGCGACGGCCTTCGAGGGGCTCGGCAACTTCGGCTTCGGCTTCGTCGAGGTGGGGACGATCACGGCGATCGGCCAGCCCGGCAACCCCAAGCCGCGCGTGTGGCGCCTGGCGAAGGACCGCGCGCTGATGAACGCGATGGGCTTCCCGAACCCGGGCGCGCCCGCCGTGGCGCCGAAGTTGGCCGCGCGGTCCGGTCGCGGGATCGTCGCGATCAACCTCGGCAAGTCCAAGGTCGCCCCGCTGGAGGCCGCCGCGGACGACTACCGCGCCTCGGCGAAGCTGCTCGCCCCGCACGCCGACTTCGTGGTCATCAACGTCAGCTCGCCGAACACCACCGGGCTGCGGGACCTGCAGACGATCGAGCACCTGCGTGAGCTGCTGGCAGCCGTGCGCGCGGAGGCGGCGGGCAAGCCCGTGCTGGTCAAGCTCGCGCCCGACCTCTCCGACGAGCAGCTCGACCAGCTCGCGGACTTCGCCGTCGAGGCGGGCCTGGACGGCCTGGTCGCCACCAACACGACGATCTCGCGCGAGGGTCTGCACGCGCCCGCGGAGCTGCTCGCCAAGCCCGGGGGCGTCTCCGGCGCCCCGCTGAAGGCGCGCTCGCTCGCGGTCCTGCGGCGACTGCGGGCCCGCGTCGGCGACCGGGTGCTGCTGGTGAGCGTCGGTGGCGTCGAGACCGCCGACGACGTGCTCGAGCGGGTCCGCGCGGGCGCGACGCTCGTCCAGGCCTACACCGGCTTCGTCTACGGCGGGCCGCTGTTCGCGCGTCGCATCAACGCCGAGCTCGCCCGCGCCGTGCGCGCGGCGGGCGCCACCACGATCCAGGAGTTGGTCGGCAGTGAAGTGGGAGTCGGTCCTGGCGTGGCGCATGGCGCGCCAGCACCTGACGGCGCGCGCGGCTGACCCGCTCGCGGTCGTCTCGGACATCTGCGGCCTGCACGCGCAGGTGCTCTCCAGCGCCCAGCTGACGCTGTCGGCGCGGGTCGAGGACGCGCCGGACGTGAGCGCGCTGCTGTGGCGGGACCGCAGCCTCGTCAAGACGTGGGCGCAGCGCGGCACGCTCCATCTGCACCGCACGGACGAGCTGCCGCTGTGGGTGGGCGCGCAGGCGGCGATCAAGCCGCGCTACGAGCAGAAGGCGTGGCTGAAGGCGTTCAAGCTCACGCCCGAGGACGTGCAGCGGATCATCACCGGCGTCCCGGAGGCGCTGCGCGAAGGGCCGAAGGGCCGCGAGGAGCTGGCGGAGTCGGTGCACCCCGGCTTGGCGCGCGGCTATGGCGACCTGCTCAAGCCGGTCGCGTTCCGCGGCGAGCTGATCTACGCGCAGGACGGGCGCTTCGCGCTGCCCGAGCCGTTCGAGCCGCTCGCACCCGAGGAGGCCACGCGGGAGGTCGCGCGCCGCTTCCTCACGCGCTACGGCCCCGCTTCCCGCGAGGAGCTGGCGAAGTGGTTCGGCCACCCGTCGCCCGCCCAGGCCGGCAAGTGGTTCCCGGAGGACGTGGAGGAGACGGAGTTCGGCCTTGCGCTGGCCGGCGATGTCGAGGCGATCGAGGCCGCTGCGCCCGCGGGCCACGTGCGCTTGCTGCCGGCGTTCGACCAGTACGTGGTCGCGGCGCCGCGCGACGACCGGGCGACCGTCGCCCCCGAACGGATCTACCGCCCCGGCGGCTGGTTCTCGCCCGTCCTGCTCGTGGACGGCGTGATGGCGGGCGTCTGGGCGCTGGAGGACGGCGTGGTCACGATCGAGCCGTTCGCGAAGGTCGGCAAGGCCGTCCGCGAGGCCGCCGAAGCCGAGGCCGCGCGGCTGCCAGGCGCATCCGGCGTGGTCTGGGGGTAGATTCATGGGCACGCCGTCGCTCGTCACCATCTCCGCGTCCTACGGTGCCGGCGGGAGCCGCATCGGCCCCGCCGTGGCCGAGCGCCTCGGGGTCGAGTTCCTCGACCGCGCCATCCCGTCACGCGTCGCCGAGAAGCTCGGCTGCTCGCTGGACGACGCGCTCGCGCACGACGAGTCGCTCGGCGACGCGATCGGCCGCCTCGCCTCGTCGTTCGCGCTGCTGCCGGAGCTGGCGGGCGCGATGGTCCAGGCCGGGGTGCTCGCGGGCGAGGACTACCGGCGTGAGACCGAGAACCTCATCCGCGAGCACGCGAAGGGCGGCGCCGTGATCCTCGGCCGGGCCGGCGCGGTGATCCTGCGCGACGCGCCCGACGCGCTGCACGTCCGCCTCGACGGCCCGCAGGAGCGCCGCGTCCAGCAGGCGATGGCGCTGGAGGGCGTGACCGCCCGCGACGCCGAGCGCCTCCGCCGCGACGGCGACCGCGCACGCGAGGCCTACGTGCGCCACTTCTACGGCTGCGACGCCCGCGACCCCGCGCTCTACCACCTCACGATCGACTCGACCGCGCTCTCGCCCGAGACCGTGGTCGAGGTGATCGCGGCGGCGGCCCTTACGCGCTGAACAACGGCCGGATCACGGCCCGCGCGATGGTGTGGAACGCGAGGTTGAAGCCGACGAACGCCGGCGAGACGTCCTCGGTCACGTCGAGCTCGTCCACGTCGAGCGCGTGCACGGCGAACACGTACCGGTGCGACGGGTCGCCCTCCGGCGGGGCCGCGCCGCCCCACGCCTTCTCGCCGTAGTCGTTGCGCACGTGGAACGCGCCCTCCGGCAGCTCGCCACCGCTGCCGGCGCCGCTCGCGAGCTCCGTGGTGGAGGCCGGCAGGTTGACGAGCACCCAGTGCCAGAAGCCGCTGTGGGTCGGGGCGTCGGGGTCGAAGCACGTCACCGCGAAGCCCTTCGTCTCCGCCGGGAACCCGCTCCAGCGCAGGTGCGGGGAGTGGTCGGCGTCGCCGCCCGCCATCGGCGCGACGAAGCTCTTGTCCATCAGCTCGCCGTCTTGGACCTCGTCGCTCTCGAGCGTGAACGACGGCTGCGGCGGGAGCAGGTCGTAGGGATCCGGCGCCTGCGGGCGTTCCAGTGACATGGTCGGCAAAGTACTGCGTGTGATCCTCAGCCAGCGCCAGCTCAACCGCGCCGTCCTCGCGCGCCAGGGTCTGCTCGAGCGACGGGCGCTGGAGCTGCCGGCGGCGCTCGACGCGATGGGCGGCCTGCAGGCGCAGTACGCGCCGTCGATGTACATCGGGCTGTGGTCGCGCGTGGAAGGGTTCGAGCGGGACGCGCTCACCCGCGCCCTGCACGACCGCAGCGTGATCCAGGCGACGCTGATGCGGTTCACGATCCACCTCGTGTCCGCTGCCGACTACTGGCCGCTGGCGGTCGCGATCCGCGAGTCCCGCCGCGCGTCGTGGCTTCGGGTCACCAAGTCCGGCGATCTGAGCGAGGCGGCGGACGTGCTCGAGACCGCGCTGGAGGGCGGTCCGCTGCGCCGCAAGGAGATCGTCGCGCTGATCGGCGCGGAGGCGATGCGCGGTATCGGCGCGTGGGTGGACCTCGTCCGTGTGCCCCCGTTCGGCACCTGGGAGCAGCGCCGTGCCGACCTCTACGGGCTGGCCTACGACTGGCTCGAGCCGCCCGCCGTCGACCCGGACGAGGCGCTCGACCACCTGGTCACTCGCTACCTGACGGGCTTCGGCCCGGCGACCAAGGCCGAGATCGCCAACTGGGCGGGAATGACGAACAAGGAGATCGAGCCCGCGCTCGCCCGGCTGCCGCTCGACACGCACGAGGACGAGGACGGCGGCGCGCTCTACGACCTGCCCGGCCTGCCGCTGCCCGACCCCGACACGCCCGCGCCCGTCCGCTTCCTCCCGACGTGGGACGCCGCGCTGCTCGTGCACTGCCGCCGCGCGGGCCTGCTGCCGGAGGCGTTCCGCGAGCGGATCTTCAACACCAAGATGCCGCAGTCGATCGGCACGTTCCTCGTCGACGGCGCCGTCGCGGGCACCTGGAAGCCCGACGGGACGCTGACGCCGTTCGTCGAGCTGACGAAGGCGCAGCGGGCCGAGGTAGACCGCGAGTTCGCGGCGCTGGTCGCCTTCTCCGCCTGACCGAGTACGTTTCCGCCCGATGCACGAGGGACCGTTCACCGTCTTCGTCGAGGAAGCGCACGAGGACTCCGCCGACCTGCTGTTCCTGCCGGACGCCACCGCGGCCGACTGGGCGACGGTGTTCTCCTACGCGGAGGTGCGCCAGGTCGACGCGGGGCTCGCGCTCGTCCAGGCCGGCGAGCACGACCGCGCGCTGTACCTGCTGACCGACGGCACGGTCGGCGTCCGCCTGCCGCGTGACGAGGGCGCGTTCAAGCAGATCGACGCCCCGTCGGTGCTCGGCGAGCTGGCGTTCTTCGACGGCTACCCGCGCAGCGCGACGCTCGAGGCCGTGACGGACGTCGAGGTCGTGCGGATCGACCTCGCGGCGTTCGATCGCCTGCACGAGCACGAGCCGGCGATCGCGAACCTGATGCTGCGCGACCTGGCGCGGATTCTCGCGCTGCGGCTGCGGCTCGCCAGCGCCGTGATCGCCGACTTGCGCGGCAGCTGACGCGCTGTCAGATTCCTCCACGGGTCAGTCCGGCTCAAGGAGGAGGAGAGAGATGCGCAGGATGCTCACCGCGGCCGCGTGTGCGGCGGCGGCCTGGGCCGTCGTCCCGTCCGTTGCGGACGCGGCGATCCCTCAGGTGTTCACCAAGACGGCGTCGCCGATCAACTGCACGGTGCAGGCGAGCGGCCAGCGCTTCTGCGGCACCGGCACCGCCCAGATCCCGAGCTGGGACGGGATCCCGCTCGACGTCGCGGTCGCGTTCCCGCCCGCACCCGCGAGCGGCGCCGACGGCCCGTACCCCGTGATCGGGATCTTCCACGGCTGGGGCGGGACGAAGCTCGGCCTCACCGGCGCCGACGTCCAGCGCGCCCTGAGCCGCGGCTACGCCGTCTTCACGATGACCGACCGCGGCTGGGGCGGCTCGTGCGGGCGCCTGCTGATCGCCGATCCGCGCTGCGCCGGCAAGGGCTACATCCGCCTGATGCACACGGCCTACGAGGTCCGGGACGCGCAGTACGCGCTCGGCCAGCTCGCCGACGACGGGCTGATCGAGCCGCAGAAGATCGGTGCGACCGGCGGCTCCTACGGCGGCGGCATGTCGATCGCGCTCGGCGCGCTGCGCAACCGGACGCTGCTGCCCGACGGGTCGTACGTTCCGTGGACCAGCCCGCTCGGCAAGCCGATGGCGATCGCCGCGACCGTGCCGGAGTACACCTGGTCGGACCTCGCGACCGCGCTGAACCCGAACGGCTCCTCGCTCGACTACGTCGTCGACGCGCCCTACCTGGGCGGCGGCCACCGCGTCGGCATCCAGAAGCAGGCGTGGAACACGACGCTGTACGGGGCCGGCACGCTGCTGGGCTATTACGCCCCCATGGGGACTGATCCGTCCGCTGACTTGCCGGGGTGGAAGGCGCTCACGGACACCGGCGGGCCGTTCGACGGGGTCGCGGCGGCCGCCGCGATGGTGGCCGAGCTGCCGTCGCGGCACTCGGCGTACGGGATCGACGACAGCGTCCCGCCCGCGCCCGCCCTGCTCGCGAACGGCTGGAACGACGACCTCTTCCCGGTCGACGAGTCGATCCGGTACTACAACCGCGTCCGGGCGAAGCACCCGAGCTCGCCGATCTCGATGTTCCACATGGACTTCGGGCACTCGCCGCGCGCTGCTTCCGGTTCCGCTGCCGACCGGGCCGCGCTGGCCACGGCCGAGAACGCGTGGCTGGACCACTACGTCAAGGGCGTCGGCTCCGAGCCGGCGGACGCGCGCGGCGGCGTCGACATCCTCACCTCCAAGTGCCCCGTGGCCGGCGCGGGGACGCGGTACCACGCGCCGACCTGGGCGCAGCTGGCCCCCGGCGAGCTGCGCGTGACCGGCGCGGCGGCGCAGACGGTCGTCGCGCCCGGCACCGCGCCGTCGAACGCGTTCACCTCGGGCGACGTGTGCACGACGACCGCGAGCGCCGACAACGCGTCCGCCGCGACCTACAGGACCGCGCCGGCGACCACCGCGTACACGCTCGCGGGCTCCCCGACGATCGTCGCCACGCTCGACGTCAAGGGCGCCAACGACATGGTCGCGGCGCGGCTCTACGACGTCGACGGGGCTTCGCAGCGCCTCATCGCCCGCGGCGTCCAGCGCCCCTTGAACCCGGGCGGCGGCCCGACGGAGCAGGTCTTCCAGCTGCACCCGCAGGCGTGGCGCGTGGAGCCCGGCCACGTGCTCAAGCTCGAGCTGCTCGCCCAGGACTCGACGTACCTGCGCACCCCGACCGGCCAGCAGTCGGTCACCGTGAGCGACCTCGAGCTGCGCCTGCCGCTCGTCGACGCGCCCGGCACGGACCTCGGCGGCGGCGTGAGCGTCGCCGCTCCGAAGGCCAAGTACCTCCCGGCGGGCTACACGCTCGCCCGCGAGTACGCGACGCAGACGAGCAGCACCGTCGGCGGCACGGTCCCGGCGACCCTGGCCCTGTCGCTGGGCGCACCGGCGACGTTCCCGACGTTCGTTCCGGGCATCGATCGCGACTACACCGCGACCACCACGGCCACGGTGACCTCGAGCGCCGGCGACGCGACGCTGACGGTCAGCGACCCGGGGCACCTGGTCAACGGCCCGTTCAGCCTCCCGCAGCCGTTGCGGATCGAGCTGGCCAAGTCGTCCTGGAGCGGCCCGACGGCGAACGAGCCGGTCGGCGTCACGTTCAAGCAGGCCATCGGCCGGACGGACGCGCTGCGCACCGGCACCTACTCCAGGACGGTGACGTTCACGCTGTCGACGACGAACCCGTAGGCGCGGGCGGCGGAGGGACCTTCAGGAGCAGATCCTGGAGGTCCGCCGCCGCGATCGCGTGGGCCAGTCGCCGGCAACGTTCGTGGTCGGAGAGTGGGAGGTGCCACGGCGGGATGCACAGGACCCGCTTCGGGGGCGCTTCGTTCACGGGCTCGTCCGTCCACGGATCGAGACCAAGGACGAGCTCGATCTCATGAAGCCGGTCGAACGGACGGCTCAGGTGGAGCGACGCGCGCCGGCAGCTGGACGGAGGCTTGATCTCGGTGGGAAGCACGACGATCCAGACGTCCCGTGCCGCGGGCTCGAGCTTGTCGTCCTCGGCGACGAAGAACCGCGCCAGTGCCTCCACCTCGGCCCAGGCGGTGGTCTCGAACCTCTGCACCCCGATCTGCGTCACCGCCCAACGTTCGGGGAGCGAGTGCCGCCGTAACCAGGCCCACAGCCGCTCCCGGCGCCCGTACGGAGCGGGCCGCAGCGCCGCGCTCCGTCCGTCCCGGTGGCTGTGCAGCAGCCACCAGTAGCGGTCCATGTGCTGCACGATCGGAGACCGGAACAGCTGGCGGGTCAGGGTCCGGTCGAACGTCCCCGCGTTGTGCCCGGCGGCGAGCTCCTCGTAGAACTCGATCGTCACCTGGATGTCGTTCATCCGCGGGCCGGGCTCGTCGGGCTCGACGCGCTCCAGCAGCTCCGATTCGCCGCTGACCGCGACGTCCCACGCGAGGAGACGGTCGAAGCAGTCGCCCGCGTCATTGACGCCGTTGATGTAGCGCAGCCCGCGTGACACGTTCCGCAGCGTCTCGCGTCCCTGGCTGCGGTCCAACAGCGCCGAGACGCGTGCGCGACGACCCTCCCCCGCCGTGAGCCGCATCTGACGCAACACGAGCCAGAGACCGACCGCGGTGAGCATCAGGGTGACCATCCCGACGGCGACCGAGATCACCTCCGTGAGCTTCGGGCCCGGTTCGATCCGCGCGGCCGCGACGCGCAGCGTGTCCGCGGCGACGGCGCTGCCCGTGGCGCCGGGGTCGCCGTCCACGGTCATCGAGATCCGCTGGCGGTCGGAGGGCGTCATGGCGCCGGTCCGCCAGCAGCGCACCTCCGCCTCGAGCGGGCCTGGGGCCGCATCGGCGGGGACCGTCCAGCGCCACCGCAGGTCCATGCCGCCGTCCGCGTCGGCGGTCGAGGGCTCGGCCGGCGCGTTCCTGCTGGTGAACACCAGGGCGCAGCGGGCGAACCCGTGCGCCTCCGCATCGACGTGCGCCTCGGTTCCGGGCTTCAGGACCTCGGGTACCTGGTCGATAATCAACCCGACGGGCTCGGCCGCCGCGGGCGAGGCGAGCACCCAACTCGCCGCCAGGACCGCCAGCGCCCTTGTGGCCGCGTCTAGAATGAGAGGCACCATGGGACCCGGCTTCATCAAGAAGTAGAACGCGCCGCCACTTCGGCGGCGCCCCGCATGGTGTGTCTGGCGCGGGCGCACGGCGTGATCATGCGCCTTCTATGACGACCGTCCGTGCCCATTCGGGCGGGTTCTCGTGCCACCCGTCGCTGAGCAGTCCGACGACGACGCGGATCCCACGTGGTGGTCGATCCGGCCACGGCGTGAAGCCATCGGTCAGCACGACGACAACTGATGGTCGAGGTCGCAGCACCGCCGCCGCCTCGATTCCAGCGCCCATGTCCGTGCCACCCCCGCCCGCGAGCTCCACCTGGGCGGCGCGGCTGACGCTGCGGACGGCGTGCACCGCGGTGTCGACCGCGAGCACGCGTACCCGTCGCAGCCCGGCTCGCTTGAGCACGGCCTCGACCTCCGCGAGTGCCCGGGCGAGCAGCTCGTCGTGCATCGAGCCCGAGGTGTCGACGACGATCGCGACGTCCGGAACCGGCCGCACGAGCGCCGGCAGCAGGACGTCCGGGTGCGGCCGCCGCGCGGGCCGGCGGTAGCTGTAGTCGACCATTCCCGACACGGCGGCGACCGCGGCGCGCACCTCGGCGGCGAGGACCCGTCGCCAGTCGACCTTGGAGGGGAGCACGGACTCGGCCCAGCGCTGCCAGCCGCCGGGGACGGTGCCCGGCGGCTGGGCGTGGATCTCCGCGGCCGTGCCGAGCCGCAGCAGCGCCGCCTGCTCGCGGCCGATGCCGTCCTCGCAGGCGTCGGGGCGGCCGTCGGCGCCCGACCCGCAGTCCCAGCGGCGTGGCCCCTCCGCTCCGGCCTCGTAGTAGTGCTCGGCGAACCGGCCCGGCTCGCAGCCGAGATCCTCAGGCCGGTCGGGAGCGACGTCGGGCACAGCGTCTTCGAGGTCGTCGTTGATCTCGGCGTCAGCGGCCCGGTTCCAGTGCTCGCGCCGGTCGAGCCCGTCGGCGCGGCCCGCGTGATCGCGGACGACGTGCGCGGTGAGATGGATGAGCAGGCGCGCGAGCTGGTCGACGGGCAGCGCTTCGACGACCGCCGGGTCGGCGCGGACGGTCCACGCTCGGTCGACGCCGATCGTCCCCGAGCCGGGGTCCGCGCGCACGGTCGTGGCGAACAACGCGCTCGCCAGGTACGGCAGACGCGCGGCGGCGGCCACTCGCGCGGCGGCGACCTTGTGCGCGTCGATCAAGTCAGCAGCCCGGCGTCGCGCAGCAGCGGGGCGAAGGCCTTGACCTCGTCCGGCACCGGCGCGCCCGCCGGGCGGCACCGGGCGAGCGTGCGTGCGGCGGTGGCGGCGACATCGGGCGCGGCAGCCGTGGCGCGGCCGAACACGCGCCAGCCACGCGCCCAGCGGTCCGGCGTGGGATCGGTGGCGACGGCCGCGGCGACGGCGCTCAACGCCGCGTAGGCGCGGTCACCGCGCTCAGGCAGGATGAAGCCCTCGGGATGGGCGAGCGCGACCTCGGGGTCGGGAAGGTCGGCCTCGGCGAGCCACGTGAGGAGCTCCACGCCCGGCCCGGCGCCGACGCAGCCGCGGACGAGCAGGGATCGCGCCAGCTCGCTCGCCTTCCCGGCCGCGGCGAGCAGCCGTGCGGTCATGTCCCAACTGCGAGGGCTCGGCCACGCGCGGCCCGCGGCGGCCGCGTTGTCGGGTACGTCGAGGGCCAGCGGCCCACGGACGGTGAGGAACCCCGCGATCCAGCTGCGCGCGACGGGAATCCGGCGCTCCCATCCCGGGTTCAAGTCCGGTGGAGTGGGGTCGGGCCAGCCGCCCGCGAAGCCCGCGGCGATCGTCCGCGCGTCCACGGGCCAGTCCAGGTGGCAGAAGCGGTTGGCCAGCGGTGGCGTCAGCTCCCAGCCGTCCGCCGCCTGCTCGGGCGGGTTCGCGGCGGCCACCACCGCAACGTGCTCGGGCAGCTCGAGGTCGCCGACGGTCCGCTCGAGCACGACGCGCAGCAACGCCGCCTGCACGGCCGGTGGCGCCGTCGAGACCTCGTCGAAGAACGCCACGCCGTGGCCTGCCTCGGCGAGCCGCACTGCCCAGCGCGGTGGTGCGAAGTCCACGCGCGAGCCGTCGGCGACGATCGGCAGCCCGGCGAAGTCCGACGGCTCGCGGATCGAGGCGATCACCGTCTCGCACGGCCAGCCGGCCGCGTCGGCGAGCGCTCGGATCACGGACGTCTTGCCGGTACCGGGTGCGCCCCACAGCAGCACGGGCACCCGGGCCGCGACGGCGATCCCGAGCGCTTCGAGCGCGGTCGACTGGTGCTCCATCGCTCAACTGTGGCACGCTCCCGGCGATGAGCGTGTTCGACGCCGAGCTGCACCTGCGCCTGGTGGCGGAACGCGCGCTGCTCGAAGCGCCCGACCCGCGCCACGGCGGCGGAGAGGAGACCGTCGCGACGGCTGCGGCGCGGGCGCTGGTGGCCATCGGCGCGCTGGCGGCGGAGACCGCCGGTGAGGTGCTCGAGGAGTACACGTTCGCCGCCACCTTGCGTGGGCACGAGGTCCACGAGCTCTTCCACCACTTGCACGCTCCGCCGCGGACGGCCGGCCCAGCGGCGCTCGAACCGCTCCGAGCGCGGCGTGTGGCGGCGATCGGCCAGGACGTCGCGCATGCCGCCGGGACGCTCCGCCTGACCTACGTGATCTTCGGCGAGCGGGCCGAGCTCGGCGTCGTCGGCCTGCTCGACGAGTCGGCGTTCAACCACGGGCCGCCCAGCCTGCGGGTCAAGGACGACACCGGCACGGAGGTGCAGGCCGAGTTCGCGGGCGGCTGGTCCGGCCGTCAGCTGCACGGGACCTTCTACCCCATGCGCCGCACGCTCTCGCCGACGACGCGCTGGCTCGAGGTCGAGGGTCAGCGGCTGGAGTTGCGGGACGAGGACGCGCACCACGAGGTCCGGCTCGAGCCGCTGCGGGAGTCCGATCCCGCGCTGCGGCACCTGTGGCGGCAGATCACGCCGGACGAGTGGTCGCACCGTCCGGCGCCGCTCGAGACGGTGATCGACACGCTCGTGGCGTCGGGCGCGCTTGTAGTCGACCATCCCGAGCTGGACACGATCCGCCGCGTGCACACGGCCTTGGACGGGAACGGCGGCGGCAAGCGCGGCCTGCCCGAGCCGTGGCGGTCGCTGCGCCGCGGCCACGGGCACCCCCGCGGTGGCGACGGCCCCCGCGGCGTGGTCGTCGTCGGCGCGGTGACGCCGGTGTTCGACGAGTGCGCGGTCGCCGTCGACGTCCTCGAGTCCTCCGAAGACGGCTGGAGCCTGATCGTGCGCGTGACGCCGAGCGCGGCGGTGAAGTCGCACTTCGGCGGTGACCCGCTGCGCTCGCATCTGGTGTGGTGGGCCGCCGACGACCGGCGGCACACGTACGTCGCACACACGGGCAACTGGGACGGCTCCGAGACGGAGGGCTCAGGCGTCATCCAGTTCGAGGCGCCACTGGACGCGAAGGCGTCGTACGTGGACCTGATGCCCACGGGCCACACCCACCGGGCGGTCATCCGCGTTCCGCTGGTGTGGCGGTGAGCGCGTGGTGGGAGGGCGTTCCGCCCGCCGTCACGCGCGTGCGCTGCGGCGACGCCGTGCATCGTGTGCAGTGGCGTGACGGCGCGCTGCACGCGCTCGATCATGCGGACGTCGACGGTGAGCGCACGCTGGCCGCGCTCGGCGGGGACCCGTGCGCCTGCATCGAGCTGCTCGACGCGTGGACGCGCTTCGCGGCCGACGAGCACGTGCTCGTGCTGGCGAGCCGCGGCCCGGCCGACCGGATCGCCTCGCGCGAGTGGGGTGCCGAGTCCGACGAAGCGCACGCGTTCACGTACGCGCCGAGGGGAGCGGGAGGCGCGTCGATCGTGTCGTTCGACGCCGAGCACCTCTCGCTCCTGCGGTTGCCCGGTGGATTGCCGGATCGGCTCGTGGCAACGGTCGCGGCCAACGTCGTCGAGCGCGGCGAGGTGTCGTCGCGTGCCTACGCCGCGTTCTATGGGCGCGTGCGCCTGGTCTTGCTCGACTGGCTCGGCCTGCCGGACGCGGAGCTCGCGCTCACGCTGGCCGATGCGCCGACGGTGGTGGTCGAGACGCACGTAGTGCGCGCCGCGCTGCCGTTCTCGTGGCTCGTGGACGTGTGGGCACGTGGGCTCACGACGCTGCTCGGGCGCTTCACGCTCGCCGCGCGGGTGGAGGACGGGACGTACGTCCTGAGCGTCCTCACGCCCGACCTGGCGCTCGAGGAGCTGCGGATCGCGATGAATCCGGCCGTCCCGGGCAGTCGAAGCGGGACATGAGCTCCTTCGATGAGATCTGGCGCGTCCCGGACGGTGGCGTGGCGGACGAGCGGTTCCCAGGCTACGTGGGCGCGGTGCGGGTCCGCGGGCACGTGGAGATCCACGCTGCCGGGCGGACGGCCGTGGAGGCCGACAGCGCGCCGATGACGGCCGGGACGCAGTTCCGGATCGCGTCGATCACCAAGCCGATGGGCGGCGCGCTGCTGCTCGGGCTCGTCGAGGACGGGCTCATCGGGCTGGACGACGAGGTGGCGCGGTGGGCGCCGGAGCTGGCTTCGCCGCGGGTCCTGCGCGACCCGGACGGGCCGCTGGACGACACGGTCGCCGCGGTGCGGCCGGTGACGGTGCGGCACCTGGTGACGTTGACGTCGGGCTGGGGCGTGGGGCTGAAGCCGAACCCGCTGCAGGCGGCGATGATCGAGCGCGACGTGTTCCCGAGCGCGATGGGGCACGCGTGCACGGGCGACGAGTTCCTGGAGCGGGTCGGCTCGCTCCCGCTCGTGTTCCAGCCCGGTGAGGGCTGGCGCTACGAGACGTCCTTCAACCTGCTCGGGCTGGTGCTGGAGCGGGCGCTGGGCAAGACCGTCGGCGAGCTGCTGGCCGAGCGGGTCTTCGGTCCGCTGGGGATGACCGACACCGCGTTCGCCGGCGATCCGGCGCGGCTCGCGGCGGCGTACCGCCCGAAGCGGGCCGGCCTGGAGCTGACCGACCCGCCGGACGGGAAGTTCGCCCGCCCGCCGGGCTTCGAGCAGCTCAGCGGCGGGCTGGTCTCGACCGCAGGCGACGTGCTGCGCTTCTACAGCGCGATCGCGGACGGCGAGCTGCTCAGCGACGCCTCACGCGCCGCGATGACCACGAACGCGCTCACGCCGCAGCAGCGGGCCTCCGCGCCGGAGGTCTTCCTGGCGCCTGGTTCGACCTGGGGCCTCGGGACCGGGATCATCGAGGCGACGGGCGCGTGGGGCTGGTCGGGCGGCACGGGCACCACCGCGGCCGTCGATCCCGCTCACGACACCGTGGCCGTGCTGTTGACGCAGCGCGCGATGGCCGGGCCGGACGACAGCCCGCAGCCGTTCCACGACGCGGTCTCGGGAGTTCGCTGAAGAATGGGCGATGTGCCTGATGTGGTGCAGCCGCCAGTGCCTCGGGACGCCCGCGACAAGCGTGGCGTGCCTCTGGCACGTGAGCGTCGTGGGTGGCGCGAGGTGCCGGGGATGTGCCGCAGCAGGTGTGTCGGAATTCTGCAGCGGGCTCCCTAGCGGTCGCGCTCGTGTGAGCCGGGGCCTTTGCCCCACAGGGGGATGCCGCGCGCGACGGGCGGCGTGATCACCGTGACGGGCAGCCCGAGCGCCTCCACGCGGCTCGGCAGGTCGCGCCGCAGCCACAGCGACGTGCGCGACGGGAGCGTCGAGAGCACGACGTCGTCGTAGCGACCCCCGGCGACCGCGGCCTGGATCGACTCGAACGCGTCCCCGGAAGCGCCGGAGAGCCCGTCGACGTGCGTCTCGCGGGTGCCGTGGATGCCGGCCGCGGCGGCGCGCAGGGTCGCCACCGCATCGTCCAGCGACCAGTTCTCAGGCGTCGGGTCGGGGACGAGCAGCGTGAACGCGGTCGGCTGCTCCGCCGCGCGCCGGTCGACCTCCTGCAGAAGCACCGGCGTCGACGCGGTCCGGTTGGCGACGATCAGCGTGCGGTGCATCCGGCTGCACACTGGCAACCGCGACCGTGACGGTCAAGGCCCGCCGACAGCGCACAGCACCCCGGGCACGCGCGACCGCGCCACACGCGAAGCGGCCACGAACCGCGACCGCGACGCGACCGGCGCCGCCGTCGGGAAGCGCGACGCCGGCACGGCGGGCGCGGGCGGCGCGGCCGCAAGCGCGGTGCGCGCCACGAAGAAGGGCACGGGAGCCGGGCGCCGCGGAGCCGGCGCGATCGGCGCGAGCGCGGGCCGTGCCACGGTCGCGGGCGTGAAGGTGAACGGGGCGGCCGGTGGGAGCGCGGGCGGCATGGGCGGCGCGATCGCGGCGACAGGATGCGCGGCGACCGTGAGCGTGAGACGGGGAGCCGGGGCGGCACGTCGCGTTGGCGGGACGGCCGGCGCCGCGACAGGCCGCGGGGCGAGCGTGAGCGTGAGGCGCGGAGCCGGGGCGGCATGTCGCGTTGGCGGGACGGCCGGCGCCGCGGGGGCGGTCGCGGCCGTCAAGCGCTGCGCCGTGACCGCGGGCGTGAAGGTGAACGCCATGGCGGGGCGGAACGAAGGCGCGGCGGGCGCCGGCGGCGCGGATGCGGCGACGGGCCGCGCGGCGATCGTCGGCACGAAGGTGGGAGCGACGACGCGGCGGAGCGACGGCGGCGCGGCGGGCGCGGG
>NZ_JAPDDP010000056.1 GCF_027587195.1 Solirubrobacter phytolaccae
GGCGGCGGCGGTGGCCGTGGCGGCGGAGGCGGTGGCTTCGGCGGCGGCGGTGGCCGTGGCGGCGGAGGCGGCGGCTTCGGCGGCGGCGGTGGCCGTGGCGGTCAGGGCGGTCCCCCGCGAGGTGGTCGCTGATGCTTTCCCCTAAGCGCGTCAAGTTCCGCAAGGTCCATCGCGGGCGCCGGCATGGCCTCTCGCGCGGTCAGCAGACGGTCAACTTCGGCGAGTACGGCCTCAAGGCCACCGAAGCGGGCTGGCTGACGAACCGCCAGATCGAGGCGGCTCGTATCGCGATGACCCGCAAGATCAAGCGTGGCGGCAAGGTGTGGATCAACGTCTTCCCGGACAAGGCCTTCACCAAGAAGCCGGCCGAGACCCGCATGGGTTCCGGTAAGGGCAACCCGGAGGGCTGGGTTGCCGTCGTCAAGCCGGGTCGCGTGATGTTCGAGCTCTCCGGCGTGCCGGAGGATCTCGCTCGCGAGGCCATGCGCCTGGCCGGCCACAAGCTGCCCGTGAAGACCAAGTTCGTGCTGCGAGAGGACGGTCAGTGATGAAGGCGTCCGAACTTCGCGACCTGGACGACAAGGGCCTGCGCGAGCATCTCGCCACGGCCCGGCGTGAGCTGTTCGGCCTGCGTCTGCAGCACGCCACCGGCGAGCTGGAGAACACCGCGGGCATGAGCTCCGCCAAGCGCGACGTCGCTCGCGCCCTGACCGTCGCGCGTCAGCGCGGCATCGACCCGACACAGAAGAACAATGGCTGAATCCGAAGAGACAACTGAGAACGTGGAGGAGGTGACCTCCACGGAGGCGGCCGCCGAAGCGCCTGCCTCCGAGGAGAAGCCCTCCGCTCCCACGGCGACGCGCCGTGAGCGCAACGCTGCCGCGCGTGCGGCCAAGGCCAAGAAGGCCGACGGCCCGCGCACGCTCGAGGAGCGCCTGGCCGAGCGCCAGGCCCACAAGGAGCGCAACGCCGCCCAGCGGCGTCGCTACCGCGCGAAGCAGAAGGTCAAGCGCGCCGAGGCGCGTGCGGCCGCCCCCGCCGTCGAGGAGCAGCACGCTCCCGAGCACGGCCCGGGCCGTCCGAAGGTGCGCCAGGGGATCGTGGTGTCCGACAAGCCGGACAAGACGGTCGTCGTGCGCGTGGACATCGCTCGCCGGCACCGCCGCTACCACAAGATCCTCCGCAGCTCGATCACCCTGCACGTCCACGACGAGAGCAACAACGCCCATGAGGGCGACACGGTTCGCGTCCAGGAGTGCCGGCCGATGTCGCGGACCAAGCGCTGGCGCCTCATCGAGGTCCTGGAGCGTGCCAAGTGATCCAGAACGAGACCCGACTGCGCGTCGCCGACAACACCGGCGCGCGCGAGATCCTCACGATTCGCGTCATGGGCGGCTCGCGCCGTCGCTACGCGGGCGTGGGGGACATCATCGTCGCCACGGTCAAGCAGGCCACGCCGAACGGCACGGTCAAGAAGGGCGATGTCGTCAAGGCGGTCGTCGTGCGCACCCGTAAGGAGTTCGGGCGCGAGGACGGCACCTACATCGCCTTCGATGAGAACGCTGCCGTGATCATCGACGCTCAGAACAACCCGCGCGGCACGCGCATCTTCGGCCCGGTGGCGCGCGAGCTGCGCGACGGCGGGTTCATGAAGATCGTGTCGCTCGCGCCCGAGGTGCTCTAGCCATGGCGAAGATTCGCAGCGACGACACGGTGATCGTGATCTCCGGCAAGGACAAGGGGAAGACCGGCAAGGTCATCCGCGTCGAGCCGGCGAACCAGCGCGTGTACGTCGAAGGCCTGAACATGATCAAGCGCCACCAGCGCCCGGTGCCGGGCCGACCCAATCTCGAGGTCGGCGTCATCGAGCGCGAGGCGTCGATTCACATCTCCAACGTGGCGCTCGTGGACCCCAAGGACCACAAGCCCACGCGTGTGGGAGTCACTCGCGAGGGCGGGGTGCGCAAGCGCGTCTCCCGTCGCTCTGGTACGGAGCTCGACTGATGGCACGACTGAAGGACCGATACAACGACGAGATCCGCGCGCAGCTCGTGGAGGAGTTCAAGTACTCGACGCCGATGCAGGCGCCGAAGCTGGTCAAGGTGACGCTCAACATGGGCGTCGGCGAGGCCAAGCAGGACTCCAAGATGCTGGAGACCGCGAAGTCGCAACTTGCCGACATCGCCGGCCAGCAGCCGAACATCCGCCGCGCGCGCAAGTCCGTCGCCAACTTCAAGCTCCGCGAGGGCATGCCGGTGGGCCTGACGGTCACCCTGCGTGACCAGCGGGCCTACGAGTTCCTGGACCGCCTGGTCTCGGTTGCCATCCCGCGCCTGCGCGACTTCCGGGGTCTGAACCCGAAGTCGTTCGACGGCCGTGGCAACTACAACACGGGCATCAAGGAACACGTCATCTTCCCGGAGATCGACTACGACACGGTTGATGCCGTCCGTGGTTTCGACATCGCGATCACGACGACCGCCAAGACTGACGGCGAGGCGTTCACGCTGCTCGACGCTCTGGGCCTGCCCTTCGCACGCGACGGGCGCCCGAAGCAGTACGTGAGCCTCCGCAACAGCGAAGCCGTCGCCGCAACATAGACAAGAGAGAACTTCTCGAATGGCTAAGACATCCAAGATCGTCGCCTCGCAGCGCACGCCCAAGTACAAGACGCGTCAGCAGTCACGCTGCCGTCGGTGCGGGCGTCCGCGCGCGGTGTACCGCAAGTTCGGCATCTGCCGTCTGTGCCTGCGCCAGCTGGCCCACAACGGCATGATCCCCGGCATGACGAAGTCGAGCTGGTAGGTCCATCATGTCGATGACCGACCCCATCGCGGACTTCCTCACGCGGATCCGCAACGGCATCATGGCCGCGCACGAGACGGTGGAGATCCCCTCCAGCACGTTCAAGCGCGAGCTCGCCCGCATCCTCACGGAGCAGGGCTACATCGAGGGCTTCGACGAGGCTCCGGGCGTGCCCGGCTCCGCCGCCGACAAGATCCTCATCCGCCTCAAGTACACTGAGAACCGGACTTCGGTGATCTCCGGCCTGCGCCGGGTGTCCCGCCCCGGTCAGCGTCGGTACGTCGACTCCAAGTCGATCCCGAAGGTTCTCGGTGGCATGGGCACCACCATCGTGTCCACCTCGCACGGTGTCATGACCGGCCACGAGGCCCGCGCTGCGGGCGTCGGTGGCGAGCTCGTGGCCGAGGTCTGGTAATCCGCAATGTCCCGCATCGGTAGAAAGCCCATCCCCGTGCCCTCGTCCGTGACTGTCACGGTCGAGCCCGAGGTCGTGCGCGTCAGCGGGCCCCGGGGCAACCTCGAGGAGCGCAAGAACCGCGCCATCGAGGTCGTCCAGGAAGATGGCCAGCTGCTCGTCTCCCGTCCGACCGATCGCGCCGAGCACCGGGCCCTGCACGGGCTCACGCGCTCCCTGGTCGCGAACATGGTCGAAGGCGTGACCGTCGGCTTCACGAAGACGCTCGAGATCCAGGGCGTCGGTTACCGCGCCCAGCTCAAGGGCCGTGACCTGGAGCTCGCTCTCGGCTACTCGCACCCCGTGCCGATCAAGGCGCCGGAGGGCATCGAGTTCGAGGTCCCGCAGCCCACGCGCGTGATCATCAAGGGCAACTCCAAGCAGGTTGTCGGCGAGATCGCGGCCATCATTCGCAAGCAGCGTCCGCCGGAGCCCTACAAGGGCAAGGGCATCCGCTATCAGGGCGAGTACGTGGCCCGGAAGGTCGGTAAGCGCGCATGACGGTTCTGTCTCCTCCTGCGAAGCGCCTCAAGCGTCGCCGCCGTGTCCGTGCGAAGGTGCACGGCTCCGCTGTGCGCCCGCGCATCTCGGTGTTCCGCTCCAACCGCGGCATCTTCGCCCAGCTCATCGACGACGACGCCGGCCTCACGCTGGCCTCGGTCCAGTGGACCGAGGACGCGCTGAAGTCGCTCAAGCCGATGGAGCAGGCGACGGAGGCGGGCAAGCTGCTCGCCACCCGCGCCAAGGACGCCGGCATCGACACCGCTGTGTTCGACCGCGGCGGCTACCAGTACCACGGCCGTGTCAAGGCCCTGGCCGAGGGCGCCCGTGAGGGCGGCCTGAGCTTCTAAGACCGCTACCCTCGAAGGACTCCATGGCAGCCCCCGATCGATCCATCTCAGCCTCTGGCTACGACCTCGAGGAACGCGTCGTCGAGATCAACCGCGTCGCCAAGGTCGTCAAGGGCGGCCGGCGCTTCTCGTTCACGGCGCTGGTCGTTGTCGGCGACGGGAACGGCGTCGTCGGTGTTGGCTACGGCAAGGCCAACGAGGTTCCGCTCGCAATCCAGAAGGGCGTCGAGCGCGCGAAGAAGAACCTGTTCCAGGTTCCGCGCCACGGCTCGACGATCACCCATCAGACCACGGGCATCTTCGGCTCCGGCCGTGTGTTCCTCAAGCCCGCGTCTCCCGGTACCGGCGTCATCGCCGGTGGCGGTGTGCGCGCGGTGCTCGAGCTCGCGGGTATCCACGACATCCTCTCGAAGTCGCTGGGCTCGCAGAACCCGATCAACCTGGTCAAGGCGACCATCGCCGGCCTGCAGGACCTGCGCAAGCCGGAGGAGATCGCGAAGCTTCGCGGGCTCTCGGTGGACAAGGTCCTCGGGCTGAGCTCCAAGCAGCCGGTCGCGACCTCGACCATTGGCGATGGTGCGTCCACGGACGCCGACGACACTCAGGCCGAGGCCACCTCGGAGGAGGTCGCAACCGCATGAGCAAGCTCGTCATCACCCAGGTCAAGTCCGCGAACGGCACGAATGGCCGTCAGCGGGACACGCTGCGCTCGCTCGGCCTGCGCGGCATCGGCAAGACGGTGGAGCGGCCCGACTCGGAGCCGCTGCGCGGCATGGTCCATGCCGTGCGCCACCTTGTAACGGTTGAGGAGAAGTCGTGAGCGAGCGTGACGCTGTCAACGAGGAGCTGGCCGCCGAGGCGGTTGGCCTCCATTCGCTGAAGCCGGCTCCCGGCTCAAAGAAGGACCGCAAGCGCGTCGGTCGCGGCCATGGCTCCGGCCATGGCAAGACCTCGGGTCGTGGCCACAAGGGCTACAACTCGCGCGCCGGCGCGAAGGATCGCGCACGCTTCGAGGGTGGCCAGAATCCGCTGCACATGCGGATGCGCAAGTTGCGCGGGCCGAACAAGAAGATGTCGATGCCGTTCGAGATGTTCCGGACGCACACGCAGCACGTGAATCTGGACGACCTCGAAGCGCGCTTCGACACCGGCGCGACCATCGGGCTCGAGGAGCTCAAGGCCGCGGGCCTCGCGAAGCAGCGGGGCGTGCCGGTCAAGATCCTCGGTCGTGGCGAGCTCACCAAGCAGTACACGGTGAACGTCCACAAGATCTCGGCCTCCGCGCGCTCGGCTATCGAGAGCGCCGGCGGCACCGTTCAGCTCATCGAGGACTAGCTCACCGTGGTCTCCACGATCCTGCAGTCGTTCCGCGTCGCGGAGATCCGCAAGAAGCTGCTGTTCACGGCGGCGATCCTGGCGCTCTACCGGCTCGGTTCGTTCATCCCTGTCCCGAGCGTCAACGTCGACGCCGTCGAGGACATCCAGAACAACTACTCGACGGGCGTGCTCAACCTGCTCGACACCTTCACCGGTGGCGGCTTGTCGAGAATCTCGTTGTTCGCGCTCGGGATCATGCCGTACATCACGGCGTCGATCATCCTGCAGCTCCTGGTCGTCGTCTCGCCTTCGCTGGAGAAGCTCCAGAAGGAGGGCGAGGTCGGCCAGGCGCGCATCACGCAGTACACGCGCTACCTGACCGTCGGCCTGGCGGCCGCTCAGGCCGTCGGCTACACGTTCCTGTTCCGCTCGCAGGGCTCTGCGGGCGGCACGCCGGTGTTCGACGAGTTCAACGCCGGCACCGTGATCCTCGTCGTGCTGTGTCTTACGGCGGGTTCCATCCTCGTCATGTGGATGGGTGAGCTCATCACGCAGCGCGGCATCGGCAACGGCATCTCGCTGATGATCTTCGCCTCGATCGTGGCCGGCCTGCCGGGTGGCGTGACCACCTGGTGGACCAACCCGGACCCGGTCTTCAAGATCATCCTGCCGTTCCTGGCGCTCGGCGTCGTGGCCGCGGTGGTCTTCATCCAGGAAGGCCAGCGCCGGATCCCGATCCAGTACGCCAAACGCGTGATCGGCCGTCGCATGAGCTCGGGCGGGCAGACCTACCTGCCGCTGCGCGTGAACATGGCGGGCGTGATCCCGGTCATCTTCGCCGCGTCGATCATGGCGTTCCCGCCGACGATCGGTCAGCTCGTCCCGGGTCTCGAGGGGCTCGCGACGACGTTCAACCCCGGCGGCGTCTGGTACGTCGTCGGCGAGACGCTGATGATCATCATCTTCACGTACTTCTACACCGCGGTGACGTTCAACCCGGTGGATCAGGCGGACAACCTGCGCAAGTACGGCGGGTTCATCCCCGGCGTGCGCCCGGGGCGTCCGACGGCCGAGTTCCTCGACCGCATCCTGGCCCGCCTGACGTTCCCTGGTGCGCTCTACCTGGCAGCCGTGGCCGCGCTGCCGACCATCATCATCGCCACGACCAACGCGCCGTCGAGCTTCTACTTCGGTGGCACGTCACTGCTGATCGTCGTGGGCGTCGCCCTCGACACGATGAAGCAGCTCGAGGCGCAGCTGATGATGCGGAACTACGAAGGCTTCCTCAAGTAGGCATGGCGGAGCTGAACCTCATCCTCCTGGGTCCCCCGGGGGCCGGTAAGGGCACCCAAGCCGCGCGCCTGCGCGAGGACTTCGGGCTCGCCTACATCGGCACGGGTGATCTCCTGCGCGAGCACAAAGAGAGCAAGACCGAGCTCGGCCAGCGCGCGCAGGAGTACATGGACAACGGCGACCTCGTCCCCGACGATCTGGTGATCTCGATGATCATCGACAAGATCGAAGAAGAGGGCGAAGACGGGTTCCTGCTCGACGGCTTCCCGCGCACGGTCGGCCAGGCCGACGCGCTGACGGAGGAGCTCGAGAAGCTCGGCCGGCGGCTCACGGCGGCGCTGCTCGTCGACGCGCCGGATGAGGTCGTCCTGCAGCGCCTGTCGGGGCGCCGCCAGTGCTCGAACGGGCATCTCTACCACGTGGAGTTCGACCCGCCCAAGCACGAGGACGTCTGCGACCAGGACGGCAAGCCGCTGTTCCGCCGCAAGGACGACGAGCCGGACACGATCCGCAAGCGCCTCGCGACGTACCACAAGCAGACCGAGCCGCTGCGCGACTACTACGAGGAGCGCGGCTACCTGCGGCGCTTCGACGGGACGCGCGACAAGACCGAGGTCCACGACCACATCCGCGCGACCTTGGCGACACTGCGCCTCGAGGAGCGGCTGTGATCATCAAGAAGTCACCCGCCGAGATCGACCAGATGGCCGCGGCGGGAGACATCTTGGTGCGGACGATGGACCTGCTGGCGGGCAAGATCCGGCCCGGCGTCACGACGCTGGAGCTGGACGCGGCCGCCGAGAAGTTCATCCGCTCGCAGGGCGCCACGCCGGCCTTCAAGGGCTACCGCGGCTTCCCGGGCTCGATCTGCGCCTCGCCGAACGACATGGTCGTGCACGGCATCCCGGGCAAGTTCAAGCTCCAGCGCGGGGACATCATCTCCGTCGACATCGGCGTGGTGAAGGACGGCTGGGTCGCTGACGCCGCCCGCACCTTCCCGGTCGGCGACGTGTCGCCGGTGGCGATGCACCTCCTCGACGTCACGCGCGAGTCGCTGTTCAAGGCGGTCGAGCAGTGCGTGCCGGGCAACCGGCTCGGCGACGTCTCGCACGCCGTCCAGCAGCACGTCGAGTCCCAGGGCCTGTCGATCGTCCGGTCGCTGGTCGGGCACGGCGTCGGCCGGGACATGCACGAGGAGCCCCAGGTCCCGAACTACGGCACCCCGGGAAAGGGCACGCCGCTCGAAGAGGGCATGGTCCTCGCCGTCGAGCCGATGGTGAACGCCGGCCGCCACATGGTCCGCATGGGCGACGACGGCTGGGCGATCTACTCCCAGGACGGCTCGCTGGCCGCCCACTTCGAGTTCACGATCGCGATCACGGCTTCCGGCCCGCGCATCCTCACGCCGTGGCATCACCCGGAGGCCGCCGCCTCCGCGCCCGCCGCAGCGTAAGCAGCGCCGCGCCCAGCAGCACGCCGATGCCGGTGACGGTGAGCGCCTTCTCGGGGGTGTCGCACTCGCCGACGGTGTCGCAGTCGGCCTGGCAGTCCCGCGCGTTGGCCGCGAACGTCTCGGGGTTCCAGCGCGTGGGCTGAAAGGCGGGCCCGGGCGGCGAGTCCTGCTCGATCGGGACGAAGCGGGAAGCGCGCGAGTCGCCCCACGGCGTGGCCTTCGTCATCCACGCCGGGCTGGTCCTGGTGATCTCGACCACGGGGGCGAACGTGGCGAGCCCGCGGCCGTCGGACTCGTCGTTGGGGTCGGGCCAGAGCCGGTCGCGGATGCCCGCGTGGAAGTACGACGCGTGCGACCCGTGCGAGGCGTAGACCACGGGGCGGCCGTCGCGCAGCTCGATCTCCTCGCCCCCGCAGCGCTCCTGCCCCGAGTGCTGGGCGTAGACGGCCTCGACGATCCGCTGGTCCTCGACCCGGTACTGGACGAGCTCCCAGTCCCCCTCGTGCCGGCCGCTGCGGACGATGCCGCGATCCTGGTCCTGGTAGCGGTAGTACAGCCAGTACTGGCGCCACGTCCCGCCCTGCTCGGCGGGGACCGCGCGCGTGTACACCGCCGGGCGGGCACTGTCGACGGCGGTGAGCGGCGAGCGCTCTTGGGCGTCGTGGACGACGACGGGCGCGGTGTCCAGCACGGGCGAGGATGATGACGCGTCGAAGGCCTCTGCAGAACTCCTCCCCGAAACGACACCGTCAGTGCGCTAACGTGATACGCCGCGCGCGTGAGACGGCGTGCGCAACCCCGACGGAACTGCCGAAATAGGCCGTTTGCAGGGCCTTAGCATGTGGACCGGACGCACCGGATGCTTTGCTATCCTGCTCTGTCGCGCTCGAAGCCGGGAGGCTTCTGCGTGTGACCGCTCCGGGGGCATGGTAGCGGTGGCCATCTCGGCCACCAGAGCCACCTCGTCTGGGACATCAGCCGAAAGGGATCATGAAGGTACGACCGTCGGTAAAGCCGATGTGCGAAAAGTGCAAGATCATCCGCCGCCACGGTCGGGTGCTCGTGATCTGCCAGAACCCGCGGCACAAGCAGCGGCAGGGGTAAGGGCGGTCACGCATGGCACGCATCGCAGGCATCAACATTCCGCTCAACAAGCGCGTTGAGATCGGGCTCACCTACATCTACGGGATCGGGCGCGCGACCTCGAACGACATCCTCACGGAACTCGGGATCGAGCAGGACCGCAAGGTTCGCGACCTCACCGACGACGAGGTGTCCAAGCTGCGCGACATCATCGACCGCGACTATGTGGTCGAGGGCGACCTCCGTCGTGAGCGCAGCCAGAACATCAAGCGCCTGATGGAGATCGGCTGCTACCGCGGCCTGCGCCATCGTCGCGGCCTGCCGGTGCGCGGCCAGAAGACCAAGACCAACGCCCGCACGCGCAAGGGTCCCAAGCGCATGCAGGTCGCCGGTAAGAAGAAGGCAGGTAAGAAGTAATGCCCGCTCCTCGCCGCCCCCAGCGTGGTCGCCGCAAGGTCAAGAAGAACGTCCCTGTCGGCCAGGCGCACATCAAGACGTCGTTCAACAACACGATCGTCGCCCTGACCGACCGCGAAGGCAACGTCATCGCCTGGGAGTCCGCCGGCGGTGCCGGGTTCAAGGGCTCGCGCAAGTCGACCCCCTTCGCTGCGCAGGTGACGGCTGACGCCGCCGCGCGCAAGGGCATCGAGCAGGGCATGCAGAAGGTCGAGGTCTTCGTCAAGGGCCCCGGCTCTGGTCGTGAGACCGCGATCCGCTCGCTGCAGGCCGCCGGCCTCGAGGTCACGGGCGTCAAGGACGTCACCCCGCAGGCCCACAACGGCTGCCGTCCCCGAAAGCGGCGACGCGTCTAACCCCAAGTGTGGCCCCCGAGCGACCAGGTGCGGGAGATCGACGTGATCGCAGACCACGACCTGCTCACCGCGAAGGTGCTGCGCCAGGCCGAGCGCGCGGACGACGCCGCGCCGGTCCAGGCGCGGCCCGTCGTGGGGCTCTACCCCCAGTAGGCAAAGACTTCCCCACCCCCTTGGGCGCACAAACCGGTGACGCCAGGGCTTGCTCCCCACACGAGAACGAAGTTAGGAAACTTGATGCTCGACTTCCAGATCCCCCGGATCACGTCCGAATCGGTTGAGGAAAACCGCGGACAGTTCGTGGTTGAGCCGCTTGATCGCGGCTTCGGCTACACGTTCGGGAACTCCCTGCGGCGCGTGCTGCTCGCCAGCCTGGCTGGTGCTGCCGTGACGTCGGTCCGGATCGAGGGGGTGGCGCACGAGTTCTCCACGATCAAGGGCGTGACGGAGGACGTCACCGACATCGTCCTCAACCTCAAGGGCATCGTGTGCCGCATGCACTCGGACGCCACCGAGGTCGAGGCGCCCCTCGTCGTGACCGGTCCCGGCGAGATCACCGCGCGCGACATCGACCTGCCGTCCGGCGTCGAGATCCTCAACCCGGACGCGCACATCGCGACGCTCGACAAGAAGACCAAGCTCGAGCTCTACCTCACGATCGGCCGTGGCCGTGGCTACCGCCCCGCTGAGGAGAACAAGTCGCCCGATCAGCCGATCGGCGTCATTCCGATCGACTCGATCTTCAGCCCGGTCCGCCGCGTCGCGTACTCCGTCGAGCAGGCCCGCGTCGGCCAGCGCACGGACTTCGACAAGCTGACGCTGGACATCGAGACCGACGGCTCGATCGACCCGCAGGCCGCCCTCCGCGAGGCCGCCGAGATCCTCATCTCGAGCCTCTCGATCTTCACGGACGAAGATCGCATCGAGGACCTGCGCCAGGGTCACGCGAACCTCCAGCTCGACAACGGCGGCGGCCCCGGCGGCAACGTGCTCGCTCCGGGCGGCCAGCGTGGCGGCGGCCCGATGGACGACATCCTCATCGAGGAGCTCGAGCTCGGCGTCCGTAGCTATAACTGCCTGAAGCGTGCCGGCATCCAGACCGTTGGCGACCTTGTGTCGAAGTCGGAGGGCGAGCTTGCCGCCATCCCGAACTTCGGCAAGAAGTCGATCGACGAGGTCATCGAGACCCTCTCGCAGCGGGGCCTGACGCTGCGCACCGACTGACATCATGCGCCATCAGAAGACTCGCCATAAGCTCAGCCGCGACAGCGCGCACCGGAAGGCGCTGCTCGCCAACCTCTGCATCGAGGTCATCGACCACGAGCGGATCAAGACCACCGAGGCCAAGGCCAAGGCGGTCAAGCCCGAGATCGAGAAGCTGATCACCCTTGCGCGCAAGGGCGACATCCACGCTCGCCGTCAGGCGACGTCGATCCTTCAGCATCCCGACAAGGGCGTGATCTACAAGCTCTTCGAGGAGATCGCCCCGCGTTACACGGAGCGGCCGGGTGGCTACACCCGCATCCTCAAGCTCGGCCCGAGGTCTTCGGACTCGACCGAGATGGTTTACATCGAGCTCGTCTGAGCTGACCAGCAAGCTCACCCTTGCGTACGACGGCGGCCCGTTCGCCGGCTGGGCCATTCAGCCCGGCCTGCGGACCGTGGCCGCCGAAGTCGTTCACGCGCTCCAGGTCGTCCTACGCCAGCCGGTCGACCTGACCGTCGCCGGTCGCACCGACCGCGGCGTGCACGCGCTGGGCCAGGTGATCTCCTACCCCGGCCCGCTGCCCCGCCTGCGGAGCGTCAACGCCCTGCTGCCGCACGAGATCTCGGTCTACGAGGCCGAGGCGGTGCCCGACGACTTCTCGGCCCGCTACGACGCGCGGTCGCGCGCCTACGTCTACCGCGTGCTCGCCCGCTCCGCGCCCGACCCGTTCGAGCGTGGCCGCGCCCTGTGGTGGCCGTACCCGCTGGACTTCAGCGTGCTGGAGGCCTGCGCCGCCGCCCTGCCCGGCACGCACGACTTCACGGCGTTCACGCCCACCGACACCTATCACCAGCGGTTCGAGCGCACCGTGCTCAGCGCGAGCTGGACCCGCACCGGGCCGCTCCTGGAGTTCCGGATCGAGGCGCTGTCGTTCATGCGCAACATGAACCGGATCCTCGTCGGGACGATGCTCGAGGCTGCCCAGGGGCAGCGGGACGGGTTCGAGCGACTGCTCGAAGGCGCGCCGCGCTCGGCCGCGGGCCGGACGGCGCCTCCGCACGGGCTCTATCTCGAGCGCGTCCGCTACACGTAGCTGACGGCGCGGTTCTTGCCGGTGCGCTTGGCCGCCCGTAGCGCCTCGTCGGCTTCCAGCAGCAGCTGCTGCGGCTCGGAGGGCCCGACGACCCAGCCCGCGCTGATGCGCACGATGTCGCCGTAGCGGATCTCGCTCATCAGCCGCTGGGCCAGCGTCTCCATCCCGGCGGCGTCGATGCCCGGCGCCAGGAGCGCGAACTCGTCACCGCCGAGGCGCGCGGGCAGATCCTGCTCGCGCGAGGAGGCGCGCAGCGCGTTGGCCACGAACACAAGCGCCCGGTCGCCGCCGGGGTGTCCATAGAGCGTGTTGATGCCCTTGAAGTCGTCGACGTCCAGGGTGAGCAGCCCGACCTGGCCGTCGCCCGCGTCGAGCGCCTCGAGCAGCGCGCGCCGGTTCGCGAGCCCGGTCAGCGGATCCTCGCGCGCGAGCCGGTCGGCCTGCGCGCGCAGCTCGACCATCCCGCGCTTGCCCGTCAGCAGCAGGAACGCGAGCAGCCAGTAGCAGGGGATGAGGATCAGCAGCTCGCCCAGCAGGGCGTCGCGCATCGCCGCCGGGTCGTACATGAGCGGCAGCGCGTGGACCACGAGCGCGGCGGCGAAGTACGGCCACGCCTCGCGCGTAGAGAAGAAGTAGGCGGCGAAGATCAGGCACAGGGCGATCAGGAAGCGCGCCGGGGAGTCGACGCCGCCGGTGTCGTGGACGGCGATCGCGACGCACGCCATCCCGGTGCCCACCGCGGCGTGCATGGCCCAGCCGGGCACGGTGCGCCAGTCCATCCTCAGCGCCGCGTGCAGACCCCAGAAGAACGCCGTGATGCCGATCGGGAGCGTCGGCGTGATCACCGCGCCCTCCGCGCCCGGTAGGAGCGGGAGGATCGTCGTCAGCACCGCCCCGACCGCGAACATCCAGCCGACGATCCGTCCGGCGAGCGGGCGTTCATCGGAGACCGCGGTGCCGGTCAGATGGAGCAAGGCCTCCATATACCGGGTAATCGGCCGCGACCACGCGACCTCGCAGTCATCACCGAGTAAACGACAGGCGCACGACCTCGGCGGCGGCCGTGAACACCAGGACGCCCGCGGCGGCCACGAGCGCGAGGTCGAGCGGGACCTCCGGCATCCACAGCAGCGCCGCGGCCAGGAGGACGAGCGCCGCGGCGCGCGCGAGCCGGCCGGGTGTGCCGCAGGGTGCGAGCGCCCGCGTGACCGGTCGCCGCCAGGCGCCGCGCGCACCGGGCTCGAGGACCGCCGCGGCGACCAGCCCGCCGGCGCCCAGGACGAGGCCCCACAGCCGCAGGTCACCCAGGAACGTGTCCCAGATCGTGCCCACGACCACGTCGCCGTGGCTCGTGTCGAAGGTGGAGAGCACGACGGCACGGCCGATCGTCGTCGCGGCCACGAGCACGCCGCCGGTGACCGCGAGGGCGAGCGCGGCCCGGCGCGCGCCACGCCGCCGGTCGGGGGCGCGGAGGGCGGCGAGGATGAGCAGCGCGAGGCCGAGGACGATCGCCACGGGCGCGAGCGACGCCGCGCGGCGGGCGTCCGGCGCCAGCTCGACCAGGCCGCTCTCCACGCCACCTCCGCCTAGGTGGAAGAGGCTCGGGTCCTCCCGTGAGAGAAGTGCGAGCGCCCGGGAGCGCTCCGGCACGGCCGCGCGGATGTCCGCCGCGGCGCCGGGGAGCACGAGGTCGACCGAGCCGCCGCTGAAGAGCGCATGGTGCATGGCCTGGGTCCCGGCGCGGAAGTGCGCCGGGAACTGCGGGTCCTGGACAGCGTCGGCGACGGCGGCCTCGACGGTCGGACGCAGCTGGGCGAGGTCGGGCTCGTCCTCGATCGCACGACCGGCGAGCCGCAGGCCGATCTCGTCCTGGACCTCGTCCTGCGTGAGCACCGAGGCGGCGCGGTCGGCGAACGCCTGCTCGTCGAGCACGACCGCGCGGCCGTAGAAGGCGAGCGCGCCGAGGACGAGCAGAGCGACCCCACCCGCGAGCAAACCGGCGCATGCTTTCCCCACCATGACCACTCAACCTAGGCGGCGCGAGGGGCTCAGGGCCTGGCCGTCCGTAGAGTCGTCGTATCCTCCGGCGCGTGCTGCGCGTGCTGCTGACCAACGACGACGGCATCGAGGCCGAGGGGCTCCAGACGCTCCGCCGCGCCCTCGTCGCGCTCGACGACGTCGAGCTCGCCGTCGTGGCGCCGGACGAGAACCAGTCCGCGACCGCCCGCTCGATCTCGATCCGGCGCCCGCTCTGGGTCCAGGAGGTCACCTTCGAGGACGACACGGTGGGCTACGCCTGCGACGGCACGCCCGTCGACTGCGTGCGCCTGGCGGCGCTCGGCCTGATCGAGGGCTTCGAGCCCGACCTGGTCGTCGCGGGGATCAACCACGGCGCCAACCTGGGCGACGACATCACCTACTCCGGCACCGTCGCGGCCGCGCTGGAGGGGATCATGCTCGGCGTGCCGGGGATCGCCGTCTCCCAGCAGTCCACGCGCCGCGAGCTGGACTTCCGGCTCGGGCACCAGTTCGTGTTCGACAGCGCGGCGGCGTTCGTCGCGCGGGTCGTCGACCGGCTCGACGACGTCCCGCTCCCGGAGGGCATGCTGCTCAACATCAACGTGCCCGCGGGGGAGATCGGCGGCGTCGAGGTCACCCGGCTCGGCAAGCGCATCTACCAGGACCGGCTGGACCTGATCGACGAGGACACGGGCCGCAAGCTCTACCGCGTCTACGGCGACTCGCCCGTGCACGACGACGATCCGGGCACGGACCTCGCCGCGGTGTCGGCGGGGCGGATCGCGGTCACGCCGCTGCACTTCGACCTCACCGCCGAGCACGGGATGGAGGCACTGCGGGAGTTCGACCTGGCGCAGCTGCTCGAGGCCGACGATGTCGACCCCACCACCTGAGGCGCGGGCGGCCGAGCTGCGCGAGCAGCTCAACTACCACTCGCAGCGCTACTACGTCCTCGACGACCCCGAGATCGGCGACGACGCCTACGACGCGCTGCTGGACGAGCTGCGCGCCCTCGAGCGCGAGCACCCGGAGCTGCTGACCCCGGACTCGCCGACCCAGAGGGTCGGCGGTGAACCCGTCTCCAAGCTGGAGAAGGTCACGCACCTCCAGCCGATGCTGTCGCTGGCCAACGCCCGCTCGGCGGAGGAGCTGCGGGCGTGGGTGGAGCGGATGCGCAACCACCTCGCGCGCGAGGGGATCGAGGCGCCGGCGTTCGCGTTCGTGGCCGAGCCGAAGATCGACGGCCTCGCGATGTCGCTCCTGTACGAGGACGGAAAGCTGGTGCGGGGCGCCACGCGCGGCAACGGCGTGGTCGGCGAGGACGTCACGCACAACCTGCGCACGATGGAGTCGATCCCGAAGACGATCCCCTACACGGGGCAGGTCGAGGTCCGCGGCGAGGTCTACATGTCGCTGCCGGACTTCACGGCCCTGAACGAGCGGCGCGCCGCGGCCGGGCTCTCGACCTTCGCCAACCCGCGCAACAGCGCCGCGGGGACGATCCGCCAGCTGGACCCGGCGCTCGCGGCCGAGCGGCCGCTGTCGATGTGGTGCTACGCGATCGGCGTCAACACGCTCGGCCTGTCCTCGCACTGGGAGGCGCTGACGTGGCTGCGCGAGCAGGGCTTCCGCGTCAACGGCGATGTCAAGCGCCTGGAGAGCGAGGACGCGGTCGTGGCGCAGTGCCTGCGCTGGCAGGACCGCCGCGGCGCGCTGGACTTCGAGATCGACGGCGTGGTCGTCAAGGTCGACGACTTCGAACTGCAGCGGCGGCTCGGCGTGGTCGGGCGCGACCCGCGCTGGGCGATCGCTTGGAAGTTCCCGCCGACGACCGCCGTGACGCGGCTGAACGCGATCAACTGGAACGTCGGCAAGTTCGGCGACCTGCACCCGTTCGCGGCCCTGGAGCCCGTGCACGTCGGCGGCGTGACCGTCAAGGCGGCGACGCTGCACAACGAGGAGGACCTCGCGCGCAAGGACGTCCGCGTCGGCGACGACGTGATCGTCCTGCGCGCCGGCGACGTGATCCCGCAGGTCATCTCGCCCGCCCCGCACGCGGTGGAGCGCCCGGACCGCGGGGCGCCGCCGCTGCCGCCGGAGCACTGCCCGTTCTGCGACACGCCGACCGTCAAGTCCGGCGTCTTCACGCGCTGCCCCAACCGCGAGTGCCCGGAGCGCCGGTGGCAGCTGCTGACCACGTTCGCGCACGTGATGGACATCGACGGCCTGGGCGAGAAGCAGGTCGCGCTGTTCCAGCGGCTCGGGCTGGTGACGTCCGTCGCCGACTTCTACCGGCTGGACCGGGACGCGCTGCTGGCGCTCGAGGGCTTCGGCGAGGTGAGCGTGGACCGGCTGCTGGCCTCGATCGAGGCCTCACGCGAGCAGCCGCTGGGCATCGTCCTGTTCGCCGTCGGGATCGAGGGCGTCGGCTACGTCACCGGCCGCAGCCTCGCGCAGCAGTTCCGCACGGCCGACGCGCTGCTCGCGGCCACGCCGGAGCAGATCGCCGAGACGCCGGGCATCGGGCCGGTGGTGGCGGAGCTCATCCACTCCCAGCTGGAGGAGCTCCGGCCGCTGTTCGAGGACCTGCGGGGCGTCCTGCGGTTGGAGGAGGATGGCCCGCCGCCCGGCGAAGGGCCGCTGGCCGGGCAGACGTTCGTGCTCACGGGGACGCTCCCGGACCTCACGCGCGAGGAGGCCACCCAGCGCATTCTCGCCCTGGGCGGCAAGGTCACCGGGAGCGTGTCCAAGAAGACGAGCCACGTCGTCGCCGGCGCCTCCCCGGGCTCCAAGCTCGAGAAGGCCGAGCGGCTCGGAGTTTCCGTGCTCGACGAAGCCGGACTGCTGGAGCTTCTCGCCGCGAGTCAATAGGCTCCCGACGTGGCTTCTGGCACGGACGCCACACGTCTCACCTGGAAGGAGTCTTTTGCGAATGTCACACGTCGTCCGCTCGACGGCACTCGGTGCGGTGGTCCTCGCCCTCGCATTGCCCGCCGGAGCCCACGCGGCCAAGGCCAAGCCCAAGCACACGGTGACGGTCAACACCGTCGACGCGCTGCCCAAGACGACGCTGAAGAACCTCAGCCGCTCGTGCGGGAAGAGCAAGTCGGCGTCGAGGATCCGCAAGCGCTCGACGAGCCGGCCGACGAAGAACCGTGTCCGCACGGTGACCACGTACTGCTCCGGCGGGACGCGCACGGTCTTCTGGATCCAGAAGGTCACCAAGACGGTCACGGTGCCGGGCCCGACGGTCACCGTCACGACGCCCGCCGCGCCCGCGCCGACCCCCACTCCGGCGGCCCCGCGCGACTTCCGGCTCACGCTGCTGCACAACAACGACGGTGAGTCCAAGTACGGCGTCGGCGACTCGATCGTCAACTACGGCGGCGTCACCCGCTTCAAGACCGTGCTGGACCGCCTGCGCGGCGAGGCCGAGGGCGTGCCGACCGCGGCCAACGAGGACAAGGGCACCGTCGTCGTCACCTCGGGTGACAACTTCCTCGCCGGCCTGAACCTGCGTGCCTCCTTCGAGCGCCGGGACGCCGGCCAAGGGTCCTTCTACGACGCGATCGCGCTCGGCCGGATCGGCTACGACGCGATCACGATCGGCAACCACGAGTACGACTTCGGCCCGACGCGCCTCGCGCAGCTCATCTCCTCGCCCGAGCTGGCGACCGTCCCGTTCATCACGGCGAACACCGACTTCAGCGCCGAGCCGTCGCTGGCCCCGCTGCGCGCGAGCGGCCGGATCGCCGACTCGACCGTCGTCACCAAGGGCGGCCAGAAGATCGGCATCATCGGCGTCACCACGCCGGACGTGCCGAACATCTCCTCGCCCGGCCCGAACGTGAAGTTCCTCGCGGACGTCGCGGGGATCGTCAACACCGAGGCCGAGCGGCTGACCAAGGCCGGCGTGAACAAGATCATCATGTCCTCGCACCTCCAGAACCTGGAGTACGAGAAGACGCTGGTCAAGAGCCTGCGCAACGTGGACATCGTGATCTCGGGCGGCGGCGACGAGTTGCTGGCCGGCCAGAACGACCTGCTCGTGCCGACCAACGGCCTCGCGGGCGGCCCGCGCCCGGGCACGGCGGGCACGTACCCGGCGACGAGCACGGATCTCGACGGCAACACCGTCCCGGTCGTCACGACCCAGGGCGAGTACCGCTACGTCGGCCGTCTCACGGTCAAGTTCGACGGTGCCGGCAAGATCGTCGAGACCGACGCCGCCAAGTCGGGCCCGGTGCGCGTCTCCGCGCTCGCCGCCGACCCGGACGTCGTGTCGCCGCAGGACGCGTTCCTGAAGGCGAACGTCACCGACCCGCTGGACACCTACAAGGCCGCGCTGGCGGCCAACGTCATCGGCACCACCGAGGTGGCGCTGGACGGCGGCAACCCGGACCCGATCCGGATCAAGGAGTCCAACCTCGGCAACCTCGTCGCCGACGGCTTCCGCTTCGCCGCCAACCGCACCGCGGCCGCGGACAACCGCCCGGTGGCGGACATCGCGTTCTCCAACGGCGGCGGCATCCGCACCTCGATCGCGGGTCCCGGCAACCTCAACGAGAAGCAGACGTTCGACGTGCTGCCGTTCGACAACGTGATGGTCACGGTGCCGAACGTAAGCGTCGCGCAGCTCAAGTCGCTGATGGAGTGGGGCGTCTCGCGCACCCCGACCGGCGACGGCAAGTTCCCGCAGATCTCGGGCTTCCGCATGAACGTGAGCACGAACGCGCTCTACACCGCCCAGGTGCAGACGGGCACGACGATCACCACGCCCGGCACGCGCGTGCGTGACCTGTGGCTGACCAACGCGAACGGCAGCGACGGCGAGCAGCTCATCGCCAATGGCGCTGTCGTCTCCAACCGCACGGTGAACATCGCGACGTCGAACTTCACCGCCAACAACGGGGACAGCTACCCGTTCACGGGCACGACGTTCCAGTTCGCGCACCGCCCGGGCCAGGACGGCTTCTATCCGTACCAGGCGTCGCTGTACGACTTCATCACGACGCCTGGCGCCGCCGGTGGCCTCGGCGGCGTGGTGACCGCCGCTCGCTACCCGAACGGTGGCAGCGGCCGGATCGCGCTCCGCACCACGCCGTAACCGCGCCTAGGGTCGGGCACCGCCACGTGCGGTGCCCGACTTCGCGCTACACGTCTTGTAGCTCCGTGTCTCGCGCACCGTCTTGCCCTTGCGCTTGACGGTGACCTTGACCTTCACGGTGCCCTTCGGCTTGCCGCGCAGGTCGATCACGGCGCGGCCCTTGCGGACCTCACGCGCTTGCCGTCGACGGTCACCTTCGGGCTCGCGCCGCGCACGCGGATCGCGAACTGGCGGCGGGAGAGGCACGTGCGGGTGGGAGCGAGGACGTTCGCGCCGCCGCTCACCGCGCTCGCGCCGATCGTCGGCAGCGACAGGTCGACGCTCGCGAAGGTGATGGTCGCCGCGCCGCGCACCGGGCCGTAGAGCTGCGTGCCGCCGATCAGCTGCAGCGTGTACTTCGCGCCTGCGGGGGCCGAGGCGGCGATCGCCTCGAGCGGGCGCTTGATCGTGTGCGGCTGGCCGTCGAGGGTGACGGGGATCGGCGTGGCCTGGTTGCCGACGACCACGCCGCGCTTCTCGTCGACCAGCTGCGCGAAGATGTGCGTGCCGACGCCGGTGCCCGAGTAGGTGAGCGAGAGCTCCGGCGGGCCGACGATCTGGGCGGCGGCGGTCGCCGTGACTGGGACGTTGACGGCGTTGACCGCGCGGCCGGCGCTGGCGATCGTGCCGGAGACGACGTCGAGCGGATTCAGTACCAGCGTGCCCTTGCCGGAGGCGGTGACCGGCGCGCCCGGCGCGACCGGGTAGTCGGCCGTGGAGCGCCACTGCGCGTCGTCGGCCAGCCATTCGAACTTCGGGCCGGTGTCGCTGGCGGTGTCGTTGGCGACGTAGCGCTTGAGCCATGCCACGACGGAGGCCTCGATGTGACCGGCCGGGCCGGCGCCGGTCAGGCAAACGCCATGGCCGCCACAGAACCACAGCAGCTTCGCGGGCACGCCGTTGGCCTTCAGGATGCCGTAGCTGGTGATCGCCTCTTGGAGCGTGAAGAGCGTGTCGGCGGTGCCCTGGACGAGGAACGTCGGCACCGTGATCTGCTTGACGAGGTCGCCGGGGCCGCGCGAGGCGAACCAGTTGCGGTCCTCGTCGGAGAGCTTGCCGGTGGTCACGCCGCTGGTGAACGCGGACACGATGTGCGGGTCCAGCCGGCCCTTCGAGGTCGGCAGGCCGGCGGCGACGAGCGCGGACGCCCAGCCGCCCTTCACCGTCTCCTCCTTGTAGAGCGACGTCGTGAGGCTGTGCCAGGCGATGATCGGGGCGATCGCGTCGATGCGCTTGTCGATCCCCGCCGTGGTGAGCTCGATGCCGCCCGCGTAGGAGACGCCGGTCATGCCGACGCGCGGGTCCCCGGCCTTGTCGAGCTGCGCCTCGGGCTGCTGCGCGAGCCAGTCGATCAGCGCCTGGACGTCGCGCGCCTCGGCGTCGGGCGCGTCGACGGTGACCGTGCCGCCCGAGTTCCCGAAGCCGCGGCTGTCCCACGTGAGCACGTTGAAGCCGGCCTTGCGCAGCGCGCCGACGCCGACGTTGCCGGTCGCCTCGTCACTGGCGGCGTCCGGGTTCGTCTGGCGCGAGCCGGCCCAGCCGTGGCCCTGGAGGATCGTCGGCGCCTTCCCGCCGCTCGGCGACGGGTGGAAGGACAGGACGATCTGGGTCCCGTCGAACGAGGTGACGGTGGCGTCGCGCGCCTGGGCGGCGGACGGTGCGAAGAGAACAGCGGCGCCGGCGAAGGCGAGGACGGTGCGGAAGCGCATGGCTCCCGCTTAGTACCCCGCTTTCTAGTTGTCGTAGCGCGCGAGGGCCGCGGTCATGCGGTCCTGGATCGCGCGGGCGCCGGCGGGATACACGCGGTTCATCATGAACGCGAACGCCACGCGCTCGCCACCGGTCGTCGTGCAGTAGCCCGCGAGCGCCGAGACGTCGCGCAGCGTGCCGGTCTTGGCGTGGCAGTTGTCCTGCGCCGCGGTGCCGCGCATGCGGCCGGAGACGGTGCCGTTGCGGCCGATCACGGCCAGCGACGCGTCGAACGCCTCCGCGTGCTCGGACTCGGCCATCCCGGACAGCATCTGCACGACCTCACGCGGGGAAGTGCGGTTCTGGCGCGAGAGGCCGGAGCCGTCGTCGATCTTCGGGCTGATGCCGAACTGGGCGAGGGTGTCGCGCATGACCTTGCCGCCGGCCGCGGTCGAGCCCTCGCCGCCGAACTGCGCGCCGATGCCCTTGATCAGCATCTCGGCGATGAAGTTGTCCGACGGTTGGTTCATCTGGCGCGCGATCGTCGCAATGCTCGGCGAGGTGTGCTCGCTGAACGGCACCATGCCCGTGGTCGCGAGCCCGGAGCGCGCGGAGCCCTTGATCTTGACGCCGCGGCGCTCGAGCGCCTTCTCGAACGCGTCGGCGGCGAAGCGGGCCGGGCTCGTCTGCCAGTAGGGGCTCGACCGGCCGGTGCGGCCGTGGTTGAACGCGAGCGCGGACAGCGTGCCGACGTCGCTCGAGGTCTGGAAGCGCGAGGAGGGCGGGCCGCGGAACGCGTCGAACGCGGACTCGTCGCCGACCACGCGGCCCGTGATCTCCGTGAGGCCGGCGTCGGCGAGCTTCTGCGCCAGGTCGGCGGCCGCGGTGGTGCCGAACGTCGGGTCCCCGCCGCCGCGCAGCACGAGGTTGCCGGTGATCGTGCCCGTCGCGTCCGGCAGCGCGTTCGCGAGCACGGACGTGCTCAGCGTGGCCTCCGGCCCGTACAGCAGCATCGCGGTCGCGCTCGTGTAGAGCTTCTCGACGGACGCCGGCATGCGCTTGGTGTCGGCCTTGCTGGCGTAGATCTCCTGGCCGCTGCCCAGATCGACCACGAGGGCGCCGCTGTAGGTGCCCGCGCGCGCCATCTCGCGCGCCAGGACCCGCTTGGTCTCGGCGAGGGTCGCGGCCTGCGCGGGCGCGGCCAGGACAGCGAGGATGAGCGCCACGAGGGCGAAGAGACGAGCCATGCGCATGTCGAGCCTACGAAACCCGGCGGCGTCCGGAAAGTCTCGGTCGACGCTCGCCTTGCGGGCTCGCGTCGATGGGAGTCCTCGCCTAGCGGCTCGGACTCCCGCCGCGCGCATACACTGGCGTGCGTGAGCAACGTCGTCGAGATGAACGCTCCCGCCCGTCGCAAGCGCCGCTCTTCGCGCACCGCCCTGGTGCTCGGCGGGGGCGGCTTCACCGGCGGCGTCTACCAGATCGGCGCCCTGCGGGCCCTGGATCTGCTGTCGTCGAACCGCTCGGTCAACCAGTTCGACATCTACGTCGGCACGAGCGCGGGCGCGCTGATCGCCTCCCTCGCGGCCAACGGCGTCTCGCCCGAGCAGATGATGCGCACGGTCAACGACCAGGTGCCGTACTCGCTGCCGCCGATCCAGCGCGAGATGCTGCTGCGCTTCAACAAGACCGAGTTCGCGCTGCGCGCGCTCAAGCTGCCGCTGCACGCGGTCAGCATGGCGCGTGACGTCGTGTCCTCGATAGGCTCGTTCAGCGCGGTCGATCTCGCCCTCGCACTGGGCGATGCCCTTCCCTCAGGCATCTACACGGGTGAGGGCATCGAGGAGTACCTGCGCAAGGCGCTCGCGGCCGAGGGGCGCACGGACGACTTCCGCCTGCTCAAGCGCGAGCTCTACCTCGCCGCGACCGACCTCGACACGTGCGAGCGGATCGTCCTCGGCGCCGAGGGCTGGGACGACATCCCGATCTCCGCCGCCGTCCGCGCGAGCACCGCGCTGCCGATGATCTACTCGCCCTACCGCGTCCGCGACCGCGAGTTGGTCGACGGCGGCATCGTCTCCACGACGAATCTGGACATCGCCGTCGAGGCGGGCGCGAAGTTCATCGTGGTCGTCAACCCGCTCGTCCCGTTCGTCAACGACTTCTCGAAGACGATCCCGACCCTCTTCGGCACCCGAGTCCGCCGCGTCAGCGACATGGGCTTCCCGAAGATCGGCTACCAGGCCTTCAAGCTCCTCGCCTACCAGCGCCTCCACGAGATGGCCTCGCACTGGAAGGAGCGCTACCCGGGCGTCGACATCGTCCTGATCGAGCCCGACGCCGACGACGAGCTGATGTTCCAGACGAACATCCTCAACTTCGCCTCCCGCGTCGACGTCGCCCGCCACGGCTTCGAGTCGGTCACCCTCAAGCTCGCGACGGATTACGACGAACTGCGCGAGGTCTGCCGCCGCCACGGCATCGACATCTCCGCCACCCGCGTCCGCAAGGTCGTCCGCCACTTCTCCGCCGAGCGCGAGAAGACCCGCGCCTGGCGGAGGATCCTGGAGCAGACGACCGGCGCGCTCCTGCGCCAGTCGTCTCAGGACGCGTAGAGCGCGTCGAACTCGCTGGCGTACAGGTCGTTGATCACGTTGCGCTTGACCTTCAGGGTCGGCGTGAGCTCGCCCGTCTCCTGGGAGAGGTCGTGGTCGAGGAGGAAGAACTTCTTGATCTGCTCGACCTGGGCGTAGCGCTCGTTCACGCGGTCGACCTCGGCCTGGATGAGGGCGAGGACCTGCGGGTCGGTCGAGAGCGTGGCGAGGTCCTCGGGGAGCGAGTGCTCGCGGGCGAAGTGGACGATCTCGTCGGGGTCGAGCGTGAGGAGCGCGACCGGGAACGGGCGGCGGTCAGCGTACATCACCGCCTGGGAGATCCAGCGGGAGCGCTTGAGGTCGTTCTCGACGTTGGCGGGCGTGAGGTTCTTGCCGCCCGCGGTGATCATGATGTCCTTCTTGCGGCCCGTGATCGAGAGGTAGCCGTCCTCGTCGAGGGAGCCGAGATCGCCGGTGTGGAGCCAGCCGTCGCTGGAGATCTCGCCGAACGAGGTCGTGTCGGACTTGCCGTAGTAGCCGCCGAAGATGTGCGGGCCGCGCACGAGCACCTCGCCGTCGTCGGCGATCTTGAGCTCTGAGCCGGGCAGGGCGCGGCCGACGGTGCCGAGCTTGTGGTCGGCGATCGTCGAGGCGGTGGTGACGGTCGAGGTCTCGGTCATGCCGTAGCCCTCGAGCACGGGCGCGCCGCACGCGTAGAAGAACTCGAGGATCTCCTTGGCGATCGGGGCGGCGCCGGAGGTGGCCTGCTTCAAGCGCCCGCCGAAGATGCCGCGGACGTTGACGTAGAGCTCGGCGTCGGCCTGCTCGAACGCGGCGGCGAGCGGCGCCGGGACGTCCTGGCCGGCTTCGCGCAGCCGTCGCACCTGCAGCCCGAGCTGGGTCGCGGCGGCGATCTTCGCCGGGTCGTTGTTGCTCGTGACCAGCGTGTAGATCTTCTCGAAGATGCGCGGCACGCTCGGCAGGAACATCGGCTTGGTCGCCATCAGGTCCGGCACGATCTGGTCCGGGTCGCCGCTCCAGTAGATGAGCGGGGCGCCGAGGTCCACGCACAGCAGCTGGATCAGCAGCGCGTAAGAGTGGGCGAGCGGGAGGAAGAGGTAGACGGGCTCACCGGCCTCGATGACGCCGACCTCCTCGCACATACGGGTGACCGTGCGGTAGTTGCCCTGGCTGAGCACGCAGCCCTTCGGCGGCCCGGTCGTGCCCGACGTGTAGATGATCGTGTACGGGTCCTCGGGCGAGACGGCGGCGACCCGCTCGGCCACCTCGCCGGCGTCCCGCGCACGGCCGCGCTCGCGCAGCTCGTCCAGGGAGAGCGCGCCGGCGGCGGGCTCGATCGCGATGATCGCCTCCAGCTTCGGCAGCTGGTCGCGGACGGCGACGAGCTTGGCGACCTGCTCGGCGTTCTCGGCGATCGCGAAGCGCGACTCGGAGTTGCCGGCCACCCACGCGCACTCCTCGGGGGAGTTGGTGGGGTAGATCGGCACGACGACGCCGCCCGCCGACGTGATGCCGAAGTCGGCGAACGTCCACTCGACGCGCGTGGTGCACAGGAGCGCGACCCGCTCACCGGGAGCGAGGCCGAGGTCGATCAGCCCGCGGGCGATCTCCGAGACGATCTCGGAGAGGCCTCCATAGCTGAGGTCCACCCACTCGCCATCGCGCTTGAAACGGGCCGCCGGCTGCTCTCCATAGCGCTCGGCGGCCAGGCTCACGATGTCGGCGATCGTCCGCGAGCCGGTCGATGCTCCGGCCCGCCCAGACGTCGTGGTCTGCTGCATCTCGTTCTCCTCCTCAAGACCCTGTCTAGAGAGGAGCGAGCCTACCTTTGCGGCGCGCGCCGCGCCGCAGTCTTACGCCGTCGCTACCTGCCTGGTTCCTGACTCTTCCAGGGTCGCCATGAACAGGGTTTTGTCGATCCTGCCTTGGAAGATCGGCACGCCCAGTTCCATGCACTTCTCGATCACGTCACGCCGTTCCATATCGGCTTCGCGAGCGAGCTCCGTGGGCGTGAGATGGATTGCCATCAGTACGAGTCCTCCTGGTGAGGTTTGCCACGTGTCAGGGGACGGTAGCGCCTTCACCGGATGACGACAACTGGGATCTGCTCAACCTGAACTAAACGTGGGCTAGACCGGGTTGGAAAGCTCCACGAAAACGTGATCCACCCCAAACCGGTCTGCCAGCAGGTCGCCGAGCGCGCGTACACCGAACGTCTCCGTGGCGTAGTGACCCGCCGCCACAAAGCAAATTCCCAGCTCCTCGGCGTCTGCGGCGATGTGCTCGCGCGGCTCGCCGGTCAGGAACGCGTCGAGCCCGAGCTCCGCCGCCTCGTGCAGAGTGTCAGCGGCTGAACCTGACACGATCCCAATAGTGGAGATGTCCATAGCGCGCAGTCCGAGAAGGAGCGGCTCGCGCCCGGTCACCGTGGCGACACGTGTGCGCAGCTCCTCGGGGGAGATCGGCTCGGGGAAGCGTCCACGGCTCCCGATCGGCCGGCCCTTGTAGGTGCCGAACGGCTCCCGATCCACACACCCGAGCGCCTCCACGAGGAGCGCGTTGTTGCCCACCTCGGGGTGCGCGTCGAGCGGGAGGTGGTAGGCGACGAGGTTGATGTCGTGCTTGAAGAGCGGGCGGAGCCGCTCGGCCAGCAGCGGCGTCAGGCCCGTGGGGTGGAAGTCCCAGAACAGCCCGTGGTGGACGAGCACGAGCTCGGCACCCAATTCCACCGCGCGCTCGTGCAGCGCGCGCCGCGCGGACACGCCCGTGACGACGCGGGTGACCTCGCGCGCGCCGGGAACCTGGAGCCCGTTCGGGCCGAGATCGGCGAAATCCCGCGGATTCAGGAGTTCGTCGAGGGTGGACAAAATGTCCGTTATCTGCGCCATCGGGTTTGCGGCCCTGGACTTCGGGCGATCTCCATTCGTGTTGTCCAGAACACCCGGTTGTCAGGGCCGGGTGGACGGGTGAGTAGATCAGAGTCCGCGCAGGAGGACCACGGTGGGTAGGGGAACGAGCGGTGCCGAGCCGGCGCCGACAATCGACAGCGCTGAACACCCGGGCGTGGCCGATCAGAAGCTCGTGGCGCGTGTACGCCGCGGCGACGATCGCGCGTTCGAGGAGCTCTACGAGCGCTACCACCGACGCATCCACGCGTACGTGCTCGGCATGGTCAAGGACCACGGGCGCGCCGAGGACGTCACGCAGGAGGTCTTCCTCTCCGCCCTGCGGCGCATGCGCGAGACCGAGCAGCCGCTGGCGTTCAAGCCGTGGCTCTACCAGATCGCCAAGAACTCCTGCATCGACGCCTTCCGGCGCTCCCGGCGCACGGAGGAGGTCTCCTACGACGCCGACGACGGCCTCGCGCCGGCGGATCACTCCAAGCTCGTGGCGCCGGGCGCGTCGCCCGACGCCGCCGTCGCGGCCAAGCAGGAGCTCGACAGCCTCTGCGGCGCGTTCGGCGGGCTGTCCGAGACGCATCACGAGATCCTGGTCCTGCGTGAGCTCGAAGGGCTGAGCTACGCGCAGATCGGTGAGCGCATGGGCATGAGTCGCCCGGCCGTAGAGTCGACGCTGTTCCGCGCGCGCCGTCGCCTGACCGAGGAGTACGACGACATCGTCTCCGGTGCCCGCTGCCTGCGCATCCAGGGCATCATCGTCACGGCCGTGGAGTCGCGGCTGGGCACGCGCGACACGCGCCGGCTCGCCCGCCACCTCTCGCACTGCCAGCCGTGCCGGCGTGAGGCGATGGCCGCCGGGCTGGACCGCGAGCTGTTCGCCCGCCCGTCCGTGCGCGAGCGCGTGGCCAACAAGGTCGCCGGCATCCTGCCGTTCCCGATCTTCGCCAAGTTCCGGCGCGAGGCCGACACGGCGGCGTCCGCGTCCACGTCGTCGCCGCCGAGTGGGCGCGGCGCGGCGTTCATGCAGCACCTGCCGATGGTCTCCGACCACCTCCAGAGCGGCTGGGGCAAGGCCGCCGCGGGCGCGGCCGTGCTCGTGGCGAGCGTGGGCGCCGGGGTCGGCGTCAAAGAGGTCGCGAGCGGCGGTCCGGCCGCGCCGGCCGCGCTGGAGTCGTCCACCCAGCGCGCGAGCCGCACCGCGGCGCCGGCCAAGACCGCGACGCCGACGCCCGCGAGCACGTCGCGCGAGCGCGCCGAGACCGACGGCAGCAACAACGGCGGCTCGTCCTCGGGCACGCGGCGTGGCGATGACGGCGGCGCCGTCAAGGACGCCGCTGCGCGTGGCGGCGGCGTGAGCGGCGCCTCCCCGGGCGGCAAGGGCGGCGCGGGCAACAACGTCGGCGGCACGCAGCCGCCGACGACGAACGCGCCCGGCACGCCGGTCGTGGCGGCGGGTTCGAACCCGGATGCCGACGACAAGCCCGCGGCGAACAAGCCGGCCGCCAAGAAGAAGCCCTCCGAGCAGGTCAAGGAGGACATCTCCAAGGCCACCGCGCCCGCCCGCAACGTCGTCAAGGAGACCACCGACAACGTCCAGCAGACGGTCGACGAGACCACGGACGCGGTCGAGGAGACCACGAACCAGGTCACCGAGGGCGTCAACCAGGTCACGCAGCAGACGACGCAGGCCGTCGACGACACCGTGGAGACCGTGACCGGCCCCGGACCCGTCGCCGAGACGGTCGACAAGACCACCGACAAAGTGGACAAGATCGTCGAGGGCACCACCAAGGTCGTGCAGAAGGTCGTGGCCGGCGTCCTGTACACGCTGGACGCGACGACCGGCCAGGTGATCAGCGCCGTTCAGCTAGTCACGGGGGCCTCCACACCGCCCCCCGGAGGCTGATGGCTAGACTGCTCTCCGTTCGGGGCGTGGCGCAGCCTGGTAGCGCGCGCCGTTCGGGTCGGCGAGGTCCCCGGTTCAAATCCGGGCGCCCCGATACAGAGCGGTCCTTTCACCCGAAAAGGACATGAAGAAGGCCCCGCCCCGGCGGGGCCTTCTTCGTTTCACGGGTCCGTGGAAAGCACGGATGAAGCAGCCCTGTCGGCGCCATAGCGTGGGCGCCATGAAGGGACCCGCCTACAGCGCATGGCAGGACTGGCAGGTGGAACGCGGACCGGCGGCGCTCGTCGCCGCGGCCGTGCTGGCCGCGAACCCCCACAACAGCCAGGCGTGGACGTTTCAGGTCGGCGACGACGCGATCGACGTGTTCGCCGACCTGTCCCGCTCGACCGGCGCGCTCGACCCGTTCCACCGCGAGCTGTACGTCGGGCTCGGGTGCGCGCTGGAGAACCTGCTGCTCGCCGCGTACGCGAACGGCTACGCGCCGACGGTCACGCTGCTGCCCGCGCCCGGCCACGCCGCGCACGTCGCGCTCGCGCCGGGCCCGACCGAGCGCGGTCCGCTGTACGAGGCGATCCCGCACCGGCACACGGACCGCTCCGCGTTCGCGCCCGGTCCGCTCCCCGCCGCGACGCTGACGGAGATGGCGGCGCTGGCCGAGCCGGGCACACGGCTCGTCTGGGCCGCCGACACCGCGCACGTCGGGCGGCTGATGGTCGACGCCGCGCGTGCCGTCACGCGCGACGAGGCCCAGTCCCGCGACAGCTACCGCCTCTTCCGCTCCTCCCGCTCCGACATCCGCCGCCACAAGGACGGCCTCACGCTCGACGTGATGGGCATGCCGGCGCTCACGACCGCGGTCGCGAAGCTCCTGCCCGCCACGTCCCGCTCGCGAGCGGACGCCTTCTGGGTCAAGAACACCGAGACCGTCCAGACGCGCACGGCGGCCGCCTACGGGTTCGTCGCGGTCCCCGACGCCGGCGACGACCGCGCGCGCATCACCGGCGGGCGCCTCCTGCAGCGCGTGCACCTCTGGGCGACCGCGAACGGCCTTGCGCTCGGGCACATGAACCAGCTCACCGAGCGCGCCGACCGCGAACGCGAGCTCGGCCTCGAGCCCGTCTTCACCACCGCGACGCAGCAGCTCGTGCCCGACGGCTGGGAGCTGCTCGCCGCGTTCCGGCTCGGCTACCCGAGCGGCGCGAACGGCCGCCGTCTGAGCCCCCGCCGCCCCGCCGCCGAGGTGGCTCAGCCCGTCAGCGGGTAGATGTCGAGCGCGCTCTCGCGCGTCGGCGTCGGCAGCACCGCCGGCTCCTCGGCCGGAGCGCGCGTGAGCAGCACGGGGATCGGGCTGGCGTGCAGGACCTTCTGCGAGACGCAGCCCAGCAGCGACTGGTGCAGGCGGCCATGGCCGTGCGAGCCCATCACGATCAGGTCGAAGGCGCCGGAGCGGGCGCGCTCGATCAGCGCCTTGGCCGCGGGGCCTTCGACGAGCAGGGTGGTGACGCTGACGTCTTCGGGCAGCGAGTCGGTCGCGCGGCGCAGCAGCTCGGTGTAGTGCTTGACGACCTCGTTGCGGGGCGGGGCGGCGCCCGTGGCCAGCAGCGCCGTCGCGGGCATGGGCGGAATCGCCGTCAGCAGCGTGAGGCGGGCGCGTTGATCGCGCGCCAGGGCGGACGCATGCGCGAGGGCGGCCTCGCCGTCGGGCGACCCGTCCACCGCCACCAGGATGTTGCGGTACACACTGCTCATCTGAGCCTCTCCAAGAGGCGACTATAAGCCCATCGGAGGCGTTTCGTGTGGGTACTCGACCCCAACTATGCGGCTGATGGGGATCGCCCACTAATCTGGCGCGGATGATCGACGGCCTGGACTCGCGGCTGCTGCTCACCCTGCGGGCGCATCCGCGCATCGGCCTGGTGGAGGTCGCGCGCCGGCTCGGCGTCGCGCGCGGCACCGTGCAGGCGCGGCTGGACAAGCTCGTCTCGCGCAACGTGATCACGGGCTTCGGGCCCGAGTGCGAGCCGGCCGAGATGGGCTACCCGGTGCTCGCGTTCATCGCGCTGGAGATCGTGCAGGGGCGCCTGGACGAGGCGATCGAGGGCCTGCGGCGCGTGCCCGAGGTACTCGAGGCGCACGGCGTGACCGGCAACAGCGACATCCTCTGCCGGGTCGTGGCGCGCGACAACACCCACCTGCAGGACGTGATCAACGCGATGCTGCACACGGGCGCGATCCAGCGCTCGACGAGCTCGATCTCGATGACGCGGCAGATCCCCTACCGGATCGACCCGCTGATCAAGGCCGCGGGCGCAGACGAGCCGTGAGCGCCGTGCCCGCGCCGCGCGGGCTGCGCACCTCCAAAGACCCGCCGAGCGCCTCCACGCGCGCCCGCAGGCCCTGAAGGCCGGTGCCGCGCGACGGGCAGGCGCCGCCGCGCCCGTCGTCGGCGATGGCGACATACAGCTCGTCGTCGACGTGCGTCACCCGCACGCGCAGCTCGGTCGCCGCCGCGTGCTTGATCGCGTTCGTCAGCGCCTCCGAGACGAGGAACCAGATCGTCGCCTCGGTCACCGCCGACGGCCGTACCTCCGGAAGCGCCTCGATCCGCACCGGCAGCGGCGACTGCACCGCCAGGGTGGACAGCGCGGGCCGCAGCCCGCGCTCGAGCCCGACCGGGTGCAGCCCGTGGGCGAGCTCGCGCAGCTCCCGCCCGGCGATCACGGCCTGCTCGCGCGCGGCGGACAGGCGCGCGACGGCCTTGCCCGGGTCGGCCTCCAGCTCGCGCAGGGCGAGATCCAGCGCCTGGCCGAGCACGACGAGCCGCTGCTGCGCGCCGTCGTGCAGGTCGCGCCCGATCCGCCGGCGCTCCTCGTCGGCGGCCCGCAGCAGGGCGACCTCGTGCCGACGGCGCTCGAGCTCGGCACCCGCGCGCGCCGCGAAGATCTGCAGCGCCTGCAGCTCGGCCGGCGCGGGCTTCAGCGGGAGCCGGCTGGAGATCACGCCGATGTGGCCGATGGCAGAACCCCGCGCGTCCCGCAGCGCCACCGCCAGGTAGCCGTCGAGCGCGTGGCGGCGCAGGAACGGGTCCTCGGGGTAGCGCAGCCGCGCACCGCGCGAGACGAGCAGCAGCGGGTGCGTGTACGCGTCCTCGCACGGCGTGCCGGCGAGCGTGAAGACCTGACCCTCGCGCAGCTCGATGCCGGGCCGGCACGCGCTCGCGAGCGTGCACGCCTCGCCGTCCCCGCAGGTCTCGGCGACGAACGCCACGTCGGCGTTCAGGGCGCCCGCCAGCTCGGTCACCAGGCAGCGCAGGAACTCCTTGCCGACGGCACCGGCCGTGCCGGCGGCGAGGCGGGAGAGGAGGGAGCTCTCGACGGGATGGGCGGCCATACGGCGACCGCGATGGTACGGACGCGGACATGGCCCCAACCAGGGGTACAGCCTCACCGACGGGTACGGTTACCACCCCTTGTTGACGCTCACGCCTCCCTTCATCCGCAGCTACGACCACCACGTCGGCACCGAGGGCCCGGTGCTCGTGCTGTTCGGCGACTACGAGGACCCGGCCTCCGCCACCGCGCACGCGGGCATCACGGCCCTGCGCGAGCGCTGGGACGGGTTCGTCTACGCGTGGCGGCACCTGCCGATGGCCGAGGAGCACCCGAACGCCAACGGCGCCGCACTCGCCGCCGAGTGCGCCGGCGTGCAGGACGCGTTCTGGGCCTTCCACCACGTCCTGTTCGCTCGCCAGGACGCACTGGGCGTCCCGGACCTCCTCAACTACGCGGCGCAGATCGGCCTCGACGTGGCGACGCTGATGGAGAACATGATGGACGAGCGCCACGCCGACCGGATCGTCGACAACATCCGCAGCGCGGTCGACTCCGGGGTGCGCCACGCGCCCGCGATCTTCATCGAGGGTGTGCGCTGGGAGGGCGGCACCGAGCCGGAGGCGCTGGAGGGCGCGCTGCGTGCAGCCCTGGCCGGGTGAGGTCCTCGAGGAGCGTGCGGGTGAGATCGCGGTCGGCTTCGCCGCGCTGCTGACGCGGCAGGCCGCCTGGCGCCACCGGCGCGTGGAGACGATCGAGGTGCTCTCGCACGAGCAGGTGCGGCGCTCGGTGTCGGTCGACTTCACGGTGCCGCGCGAGCACCGCGCGGAGCTCGCGCTGGGCGACGGCCAGTGGGTCGTCCCGCTCGCGGTGCTCGACAAGCGCAAGCTCGTCCACTTCGACCTGCTCGGCGAGGACGGCTACGCGCTGCCGCTGATGCGCTCGGACGAGGTGCAGCTGATCGCGCGCGAGCTGCTGTACATGGTGCTCGACATCGACCTCGAAGGCGCCGAGCTGGACGTCGACATGGACGACCTGATCGAGCGCGTGCTCGCCGCGGGGCCTGACGACGGCCCGGTCATGAACGCCCGCGTCGCCGAGGTCGCCGCCCGGGCGCCGGAGTTCGCGGCGCTGGCGACCACGCTGACGAGCGGGTTCCTGCTGTGCGCGGTGCTGACGGACGTCAGCCGCCGGCGCGTGGTCAAGTTCGCCTACGACGAGCCGCTCGGGCATCCCGACCGCTTCTCGCACTTCTACGGCACGCAGGGCTGCTCGGAGGCCGCGAGCTACCACGTCGAGCTGGCGGTGCCGGACGGTATGCGGGCCCGCAGCGCGGACATCGTCGACAACCGCTCGGGCGACCTGCTGCTCGAGGGGCCGCGGGACTCCGACCGGCCCGGCCTGCACTACGTCGCGGGCGCGGAGACGAGCGCGGAGCCAGGGCTGAGCGTGCGCTACGCGACCGAGCGCGGCGGCTTCCTCGTGCCGGCGATGCTGGTGGCGTGGGTGATCGCGCTCGAGCTCGGGCTGGCGTTCCTGTTCGCGGACCTGCACGGGATCGCGACGACCGGCGGCCCGGCGGTGGCGGTGCTGCTGTCGATCTCGGCCGTGTTCTCGAGCCTCGTGCTGCGCGCCGGGGAGCATCCGCTCGTCCAGCTCGTGCTCGCGCCGTACCGGATGCTGCTCGCGCTGGCGACGATCGCGGCCGTGCTCGCGGGCGCGGTGCTCGCGTTCCGTGGCTCGGCAACGCTGCTGGACGTGACCTGGGGTGTCGGCGCGGTTGTGGCCGTGCTCGCGGCGGGTATCCTGTCCATTGAGGTCGCCCGTGCACCGGCGACCGCCAAGCGCCCATGAGTCTTCACGACTTCTTCCGCCGCGAGCCCAAGTCCCTCAAGGGGATCAAGGAACGCTCGGGCGTGGCGCAGGGCGCGGAGCTCGCGTTGCCGGCGCTCAAGCCGATCACGGGCGAGCAGGCGCGCGCGGCGCTCAAGCGCTCACGTGCGCGCCGCGAAGAAGCCGGCGGCGCTGCGTAGCACCCCGTAGGCGCCCAGCGCGAGCAGCGCGAGCATCAGCGCGAGCCACGGGCCGCCGGCCGAGACGTCGTCCGGGTGCAGGAGCGGGAGCGCGAGCAGCAGCACGGTCCAGCACGTGAGCGTCGCGTAGGGGATGAAGGCCTCGTGCGGGCGCCGGAGCCCGATCGCGCAGCTGACGAGCATCGTCCCGAACAGCGCGTACCAGGCGGCGACGGCGCGGGCGAGCAGCGGTGTGAGCGTCCACGGCCAGTGCTCCAGCAGGTCCGCGGGGAACAGGAACAGCGCGACGGAGCCGATCAGCAGCGCGGCGCCGACGATCGCGGACGTGATCCGCAGCCCCTTCAGCTTGCAGCTCGCGGCCGGCTTGGCCTCCGCGTCCCGCCGCTGGCGCCACACCAGGAACGGCACCGCGAACGGCACGCCGACGTAGACCGCCGTCCACACCCACGTGAGCGGGTAGTCCCAGAAGAAGCGGTCCTCGTGGATGAACGTCGCGAGCGCGAGCGAGCTGGCGAGCACCCAGAGCGCGATCGGCAGCGTCGAGAACGTGCGCCACTCGCGTGCGCGCCAGAGCACGAGCCCGGTCGCGAGCGTGCCGGCGAGGAAGCCCGCGCCGATGAAGGCGGCGTTGACGGCGGGCTTGATCGCCCACGCGTACTCGGTGTCGGCCAGGCCGGGCGCGAGGTAGAGGAAGATCCCGTTGGCGGCCGCGAGCCAAAACAGGATCCAGATGCCGATTCTCGTGAGCGGTTGGACCATCGCGCCGACGGTCCCACAGATCACCCCGTGCCGCTAGTACGGCTGGCCGCCAGCTCCACGAACGGGTCGAGCGCGGCGGGGTTCGCGAGCGAGTCGCGCGAGGCCGCCTGCTCGGGCGGCGTGCCCATCAGGATCCGCTTCACGGGCAGCTCGAGCACCTTGCCCGACAGCGTGCGCGGGACCTCCGCGACCTCGATGATGTCGCTCGGGACGTGGCGCGGGGAGCAGTCCTCGCGCACCCGCGTGCGGATGGCCTTGATCACGTCGTCGGTGAGCTCCTCGCCGTCGCGCAGCACCACGAACAGCGGCATCCACGCGTCCTCGCCCTCGACCGGCACGTCGACCACGAGCGCGTCGGTGACCGCATCGACCGCGAGCACGGCGCGGTAGATCTCCGCCGTGCCCATGCGGATGCCGCCGCGGTTGATGGTCGCGTCGGAGCGGCCGCTGATGATCGCCGTGCCGCGCTCGGTGATCTCGATCCAGTCGCCGTGGCGCCAGACGCCCGGGTAGGTGTCGAAGTACGCCTCGCGGTACTTGGCGCCGTCCGCGTCGCCCCAGAAGTAGATCGGCATCGAGGGCATCGGCTTGGTGAGGACGAGCTCGCCGACCTCGCCGATGTGCGGCTGCCCGTCCGGGTCCCACGACTCCACGGCCGCGCCGAGCGAGCGCGCCTGCAGCTCGCCCTCGTAGACCGGCAGCTCGGCCACGCCGCCGACGAACGCCGTGCACAGGTCGGTGCCGCCGGACATCGAGAACAGCCACGTGTCCTCGCCGACGTGCTCGTAGACCCAGCGGAAGCCCTCGGGGGAGAGCGGCGAGCCGGTTGAGCCGACGGCCTTCAGCGCGCTGAGGTCGCGGCCGGCCGCGGGCTCGACGCCGGCCTTCATGCAGGCGCCGATGTAGCTCGCGCTCGTGCCGAAGCTGGTCATCCGCGTGCGCGCCGCGAAGTCCCATAGCGCGTCGAGCGACGGGTAGCCGGGCGAGCCGTCGTAGAGCAGGATCGTGGCGTCCGTGAGCAGGCCGGAGACGATGTAGTTCCACATCATCCAGCCGGTCGTCGTGAACCAGAACAGCCGGTCGCCGCGCTGGGCGTCGGCGTGCAGGCGCAGCACCTTCAGGTGCTCGAGCAGGATGCCGCCCTGGGACTGGACGATCGCCTTCGGCAGGCCGGTCGTGCCGGAGCTGTAGAGCACCCACAGCGGGTGGTCGAAGGGGACCTTCTCGAACGTGAGCGGCGCATCGGTGGCCGGCCACTCGTCCTCGCCGAGGATGAACGTCCGCGCGCCGGGCATCTCGGCGGTGATCTCGGCCAGCGCCTCGCTGCGGTCGAACTCGCGGCCGTTGTAGCGGTACCGCCGCACGGCGATCAACACCTTGGGCTCGATCTGCGCGAAGCGGTCGATCACGCTGCGCGAGCCGAAGTCCGGCGAGCAGCTCGACCACACGGCGCCGAGCGACGCCGTCGCCAGGAACGCGGCGACGGTCTCGGGGATGTTCGGCAGGTAGGCGGCCACACGATCGCCCTTGGTCACGCCGAGCGCGCGCAGCCCGGCCGCGATCCGCCGCGTCTGCTCCTGCAGCTCGCCCCAGGTGATGGGCGCGTCCTCGCGGTCCTCGCCGCCCGCGATGATCGCGAGCGCCGCCGGATCGCGATCACGGAACGCGTGCTCGGCGTAGTTGACGAGCGTGCCCGGGAACCACTGCGCGCCGGGCATCTCGGCGCTCGCCAGCACGGTCTCGCCGCGCTCGCCCACGCCGTAGCGGTCCCAGATCGAGGCCCAGAACGCCTCGGTCTCGGTGACCGACCAGCGCCACAGCGCCTCGTAGGTGTCGAAGCCGCGCTCGCGGCGGTAGGCGCCGAGCTCGCAGCGCTGCAGGAGCGAGTCGGGCGGAGTCCACAGAACCGGCGGCGTCATCGGTCCGCCATCATTCCACGCGTGCTGCGTACGGTGACCGCCACGCGCTACGTCACCCCGCTGCGCGAGGGCGGCTCCCTGCCGGGCATCGTCGAGGCCGACGACGACGGCCTGTACGTGCTCAAGTTCCGCGGCGCGGGGCAGGGGCCGAAGGCGTTGGCCGCCGAGATCGTGGCGGGCGAGCTGGCGCGCGACCTCGGCCTGCCGGTGCCCGAGCTCGTGCTGATCGAGCTGGACCCCGCCCTGGGCGCGGCGGAGCCCGACCCGGAGATCCAGGAGCTGATCGCCGCGTCCGCGGGCATCAACCTCGGCGTCGACTTCCTGCCCGGCTCGCTCCCGTACAACCCGACCGAGCCGCCGGCCGCCGACCTGGCCGCGGACGTCGTGTGGCTCGACGCGCTGATCACGAACGTGGACCGCACGCCGCGCAACCCGAACCTGCTGCGCTGGCACCGGAACCTGTGGCTGATCGACCACGGCGCCTCGCTGTACGCCTTCCACGGCCCGGACCCGCTCACCCGCTCCCGCGGTGCGTTCCCGGCGATCCGCGACCACGTGCTGCTGCCCGCCGCCTCGAGCATCGCCGCGGCCGACGAGCGCCTCGTGGGCAAGGCCGACCCCACGCGCGCCGCGTCGCTCGTGCCGGCCGACTGGGCGAACGGCGAGCAGTACGGGGAGTTCCTGCGCGCCCGGCTCGAGAGCCCGCGCGTGTGGGCCGAGGAGGCCGAGCGTGTCCGCGCCTGAGGCTCCCGCCAAGCGCGCGCCGTTCCAGTACGCGGCGCTGCGCATCGTCCCGCGCGTCGAGCGGGGGGAGGCCGTGAACGCCGGCGTCGTGCTGTTCTGCCGCCCGCTGCGCTTCCTCGGCGCGCGCACCCAGCTCGACACGGCGCTGCTGCGCGCGCTCTCCCCGGACTGCGAGCCGACCGCCGTGGCCACGTTGCTGACGACGATGGAGCGGATCGCGGCAGGCGACGAGCGCGGCGGCCCGATCGCGCAGCTGCCGGCTTCCGAGCGCTTCCACTGGCTCGTCGCGCCCGCGAGCACGATCGTCCAGCCCGGCCCGGTCCACACCGGGCTCACGCGCGACCCGGAGGGCGAGCTGGCTCGTCTTTTCGTCCGGCTGGTGGAACGCTGACCGCTCTTTGGACGTAGTACGGTCGATGTGTCATCTCGTCGGCCCCGCCGCCTAGACTCGACTTCGCCGGATGCCCTACCTGACGTGCTCCAGCTGTGGCCTTCCGACGTACATCGTCAGTGAAGGCAATTGCCCCGCCTGCGGAACCGTGCTGCGCCGGACGTCGCCGCCTGTCGGCCCGCGCCCGGCCGAGAGCCGCACGGACGAGCAGGTGCACGCCAAGCTGCAGATGGCGATGGACGAGCTCGGCGCGGACACCGCGCTGCTCACCGAGGTCCGTGGCGGCCGGGAGCACATCCGCTGGCAGGCGGGTGTCGGGCCCTACCAGGGGCGCGCCGTGCCGCTGAGCGACACGATCTGCGACCGGCTGCTGAACGGGCAGATCGACTCGGTGGTGCCGGACGTGCAGGCTGAGCCGTCGCTGCGCGGTGTGCAGGCGGGCGAGGTCCGCGCCTACATCGGCGTGCCGTTCACCACCGCCGACGCCCGGGCCTACGTGCTCTGCTGCCTCGCGCACGAGGTCCGGCCCGATCTCGGCGAGGCGGACGTGCGGTTCCTGCAAGGCCTGGTCGAGAGCCTGCGCCCCGTCCTGTGAGGCGCCTGGCGACCCTCGCGGCCGCGGCGGCGCTGCTCGCCGGCTGCGGCGACAGCGGCAACGGCAACGGCGGCGGCGAGCCGCCGCGGGCGACGACCGCTCCGTCGGGCGTCGCGCTGCGCGAGATCGGGACCTTCGAGGCGCCGCTGTTCGTCGCGTCCCCGCCCGACGACAACACGCGCGTGTTCGTCGTCGAGAAGGGCGGCACGATCCGGATCGTCGGACGCGACGAGCCGTTCCTCGACATCAGCGACAAGGTCAGCTCCAGCAGCGAGCAGGGCCTGCTCGGGCTCGCGTTTCCGCCCGACTACGGCGCGTCCGGCCTGTTCTACGTCTACTACACGGATCAGGACGGGGCGAACACGCTCGCGGAGTACAAGCGCGCGGACGAGGACACCGCCGATCCGGACTCCGAGCGGGTGCTGATCTCCCAGGAGGACTCCGAGCCCAACCACAACGGCGGGATGATCACCTTCGGTCCCGACGATCTGCTGTACGTCGGCATGGGTGACGGCGGTGGCGGCGGCGACCAGCACGGGGAGCGCGGGAACGGGCAGGCGCTGGACACGCTCCTCGGCAAGATCCTGCGGATCGACCCGGCGCCCAACGGCTCGAATCCGTACACGATCCCGTCCGACAACCCGTTCGTCGACCGCGAGGGCGCACGCGGCGAGATCTACAGCTACGGCCTGCGCAACCCGTGGCGGTTCAGCTTCGACCGCCAGACGGGCGACCTGACGATCGGCGACGTCGGCCAGAACGCGGTCGAGGAGATCGACTGGGTCGCCGCGGGGGAGGGCGCGGGCGCGAACTTCGGCTGGCGCGTCTTCGAGGGCTCGGATCGCTACACGGAGGGCGAGGAGGCCGAGGGCGCGATCGAGCCCGTCATCGACGAGTCGCACGCCGACGGCAACTGCTCGATCACCGGCGGCTACGTGATTCGCGACCCCGCGCTGCGTAGCTGGTCGGGCGACTACGTCTACGGCGACCTGTGCCGCGGCACGCTCCGGCGCGCGGAGCTCCCGGACGGCGAGCCGCAGGACACCGGGCTCGAGGTCGAGCAGCTGTCCTCGTTCGGCGAGGACAGCCAGGGGCGCGTCTACGCGATCTCGCTCAACGGGCCGGTCTACCGTCTCGAAGAACGATGATCACCCGCGTCCGGGCTGACAACCCGAGCCCGCTCACGCTCTCGGGGACGAACACCTACGTCGTCGACGGCTGGGTGGTGGACCCGGGGCCGGCGCTGGACTCGCATCTCGCGGCGGTGATCGCGGCGGTGGGACCGGAGCCGCGCGGCATCGTCCTCACGCACTCGCACGCCGACCACTCGGAGGCGGCGCCCGAGCTGGCCGCGCGGCTCGGCGTCACGATCGTCGACGCGCGGGACGGCGACACGGTCGGCCCGTTCACCGTGATGGCCCTGCCCGGCCACGCCGACGACCACGTGGTCTTCATCGCGGGCGCCCACGCCTTCACCGGCGACGCCGTGCTCGGCGAGGGCAGCGTGTTCGTCAGCGGCCGCCTGCGCGAGTACCTCGAAGGCCTGCGGCGCCTGCGCGCGCTCGGCCTCGAGCGCATCCACCCGGGGCACGGCGACGAGATCGACGACCCGGCCGCCAAGCTCGACGAGTACCTCGCGCATCGGGCCGAGCGCGAGCGCAAGTTGCGTGCCGCGCTGGAGTCGGGCATCGCCCCGGACGACGAGGAGGCGCTGCTCGACGGCGCGTGGCCGGACGCCCCCGCCGCGGTCCGCCCGTTCGCCGCGATCACGCTCCGCGCCCACCTGGCCAAATTGCAACAAGAGGGAAATCTCCGCATGTAATGATCGCGAGATGAGAATCCTGATTGGCGGCATGGTGGCCGCGGTATTGGCGGCGGTCGTCGTCGGGGTGTTCGCGCTCGGAGGCGAGGGCGTGTCCTTCGCCAACGCGGCGGACCGGATGCAGGGCAAGAGCGTCCGCTCGACCATGACGATGGCGATGTCCGTCCAGGGCACGGACGTGACGATGAAGGGCACCGCGCTGCAGAGCGCCGACCTCAAGCGCTACAAGATGGACCTCAAAGGCGGCGTCGGCGGCGCGGACATCTCGCAGACGCTCGTCATGGTCGGCAAGGACCTGTGGGTCTCCAGCCCGAGCTTCACGGAGCTGCTCCCCGAGGGCAAGCGCTGGGTGCACGCCACCGACGAGGCCATGGCCGACCTCGGCTCGATGTCCTTCGAGGACCTGATGGCCTTCTGCGAGGCCGCGACCGACATCGAGAAGCGCGGCGAGACCGAGATCGACGGCGTGAAGGCGACGCACTACGTCGGCGCGGTGGACCTCGCGGCCGCCGCCAAGCGACTGGGCCGGGGCCCGGACGCGTTCGGCGACGCCGGCAAGACGCCGCTCGAGGTCTGGCTCGACCCCAACGGGAACGCGCTGCGGATCAAGATGGACCTCGTGATCGAGGGCGGGAAGGCCACGATCACCATGGACGACTTCGAGTACGACGTCGACACGAGCTCGATCAAGGCCCCGCCGGCCGGCGAGACCGTCGACGACGCCGAGGTCGGGATCTTCAGCCAGAGCTGAGTTCCGGTGCGATGAACCGGCGATGAGGGTATCCGGAGCGCATGCGCCCCGTGAAGCTCATCGTCGCCGGCAGCATCCTGGCCGGCGTGGCCGTCGCCATCGTCGCCGGCGTCTTCCTCATCTCCGGCGACGGCGCCCTCGCGCGCGCCGCGGACCGTCTCGAGCACGAGAACGCCGGCATGGACATCCGCATCGAGACGATCGAGAACGGCGAGCGGACGGTGATGCGCGGGTCCATGGTGCGCGACGCGACGGGTCGGCGCGGCTTCATGGAGGTGCAGTCGACGTTCGAGGGACAGGGAACGATCGAGCAGAACATCCTCGCCGTCGGCGAGGACGTCTGGATCGAGATGCCGGAGATCACCCACCTGCTGCCCGAGGGCAAGCGCTGGGTGCACATGGTCGAGCAGACGGCGATGGTGGAGACGCTCACGCTGCCGGACTTCATCGACTTCCTGCGCGAGTCGGACACGGTCGAGAACCTCGGCGAGTCGACGGCCGGCGGGCGCAAGCTGACCCACTACCGGGGCAAGCTCAGCGCGAAGGACCTGGCCGACCGGATCGGCGGCGAGACCGACGCGAACTTCGAGCGGCTCCTCGGCCGGCAGGACCTGCTCGCGCCGGTCGACGCCTGGATCGGCGACGACGGCTCGATCGAGAAGGTGACCATGAGCGCCGAGGCGGGTGGCTCGAAGGTGACGTCGCACGTCGAGAACGTGGCGTTCGGCGTCCCCGCCGACTTCCGGCCGCCGCCGGAGCGCGAGGTCGTCTCCGAGGAGGAGTTCAACCGCGCGATGGAGGCCGACGAGGCGTGATCAGGCGGCGCTGAGCCGCTCGCGGCCCAACTCGAGCGCGGCGCGCAGCGGCGTCGTGTTGCTCGACGCCGCGCTGTCGAAGATCTGGCGCAGCGTGTCGCCGACCGCGCGCACGTTGGTGTCGGCGCGTTCGGTGGAGTAGCCGTCGGGCTCGAGCTCGACGGCGATGTTGATGAGGCCGCCGGCGTTGCAGACGAAGTCCGGCGCCCAGAGGATGCCGCGCTCGGCGAGCGCGGTGTCCAGCTCGTCCGAGGCCAGCTGGTTGTTGGCGGCGCCGGCGATCGCCTTGCAGCGCAGGGCGGGCAGCGTGTCGTCGTTGAGCACGCCGCCGAGCGCGCACGGGGCGAGCACGTCGACCTCGGCGGTCATCGCGGTGTGTGGGTCCGTCCAGGTCGCGCCGAGGCGCTCCGCGAGCTCGCGCTTGCTCTGGTCGACGTCGGCGACGATCAGCTCCGCGCCGCCCTCGTGCAGGAGCTCCGCGAGCCGCGCGCCGACGTTGCCGAGCCCGATCACGGCGACCGTGCGGCCGCTCAGGTCGCTCGTGCCGAACGCGTACTCGCACGTCGTGCGCAGCGAGACCTCGCAGCCGAGCGCCGTCCACGGGCTGGGATCGCCCGATCCGGCGGCCAGACCCGTCACGTGCTTGGTCCGCGTGGCGATCGTCTCCATCGCCTCCTCGGACGTGCCGACGTCTTCGGCGGTCAGATAGTCGCCGCCGAGCGACTCGACGGTGTCGCCGAAGTCCAGGAGCGCGGCCTCGCGGCGCTCGGGCGTGAGCACCGCCTCGTCCGGCCGCAGCATGATCACGCCCTTGCCACCGCCGAGCGGGAGCCCGGCCACGGCGGCCTTGAACGTCATCGCGCGGCTGAGGCGCAGCACGTCCCGCATCGCGGCGCGCGAGTCGTCGTACGTCCACATCCGGCACCCGCCGAGCGACGGTCCACGCGCCGTGCTGTGCACGGCGACCATCGTGAACAGGCCGCTCCGCCGGCCGCGGCGGACCAGCAACGTCTCGTGTGCGAGGGGCTCCGGGTAGTCGATGTGGACGACCCTAGCGGGCAGGGTCGCCGCCGCCGGGGTGGCGGGACGGCGACATCGGACGATCGGGGGGTGCGCTCAGCCGCCGGCGGGCGGGGCCGTCACGCCACCGTTGACCGGCGGCGCGACCGTGCCGCCCTCGGTCGCCGGCGGCGTGGCTACCGGAGGCTGCTGCGCGGAGTCGGCCGGTGCGGGCGTGGCGGTGGCGGGCGGCGTCGGGACGGCGGCGGGTGGCGTCTCGATCGGGGTGGGCGTCGCGACCGGCGGGGCGTCTGGCGCGCGGGCGCCGCCCGTGTCGACCTGCGGGTCCACGACCGGAGCCGTGCCGGCGTCGTCGGTCGGGACGGCCTTCGTGGTGTCCCCGGGCTTCGCGATCGTCGCCGACAGCGACTTGCCCTTGTCGGCGGCCTCCTGCTTCTCGCGCTTGGTCTCCGTCGCGGCAGCGCCGGCGCCGGCGGCGGGCGCCGGGTTCGTCGTGATCGGCTGCGGATGGCTCTTGGCGGGCACGACCACGGGCGCCTTGACCGCCGGCGGGGCCGCCGTACGGGTGTGGCTCTGCGCCTTCTCCACCGGGGCGGGGGCCGGATTGCGCGCGTCGATCTTGTGCTGGACCTCGACCGCGCCGCCCGTGGCGATCGCGGCGGTGCAGACGACGGCGGCGACCTTGCACGCGGTGACGCCCGCGACACCGCCACCGGCGGCCGCGCCACCCGCGGCGGCGCCGCCGGCCGAGCCACCGACGCCGATCACCTTCGCGGCGAGCGCGAACGGAGCGAACCCGATCGGCGTCAGCGCGGCGAACGAGCGCTTCATCCCGCGCAGCGCGCCGCGGTACTCGCGGCAGGCGTCGCAGGACTTCATGTGCTTGCGCGCGCGGCCGGACGCCTTCACGCCGCGGTCGTAGGAGCGCATCAGGTCGGCCTGGATCTCCGCGCAGTCGGCGTCGCGCGCCTCGGCGGCCTCGACGAGACCCACGCGGGCACGGACGAGCAGCGACTTGACGGCGGGAACGGTGACGTCCAGCGCGACCGCGAGGTCGGCGTACGTCATGCCGTCGATCTCGCGCATCAACAGGGCGGAGCGCTGCTGCTCGGGCAGGTTGGAGACGTCGAGCACGAGCTGGCGCAGGTCGTCGCGGCGCTGGGCCTCCTCGACCGGGTCGTGCAGCGGCTTGCGCGACATCTCGAAGACTTCGGCGGCGGGCGGGATCGGCCGGCGCAGGTGGTCGATGCAGCGGTTGTGAGCGACGCGGTAGAGCCACGCGCGCACGTTCATCTCGCGGTTGTCGTTGCGCAGCGAGCCGTACGCGCGCACGAAGACGTCCTGCAGCACATCCTCGGCGTCCTGGCGCGAGCTCGCCGAGAGCATCTGCCTTACGTAGGCGAACAGTCTCTGGCGGTACCGATCATGCAGGACGCGGAACGCTTCATCATGTCCGCCACGGAACAGAGCCAGAAGCTGCTCATCGGAGCGCAGCCGCAGCAAACTCCCACCTAGAGGAAGGCGGGATAAAGCGGGGGCGTGGACTGCTGAGGCTTCCATTGCAAGGGCTCCTGACGCTGCCGTCCCAGCGACTGTAACTGTAGGGGTCGAAAGAAGTTCCGCCCTATAGGTGTTACTTGCTCTCCCCCCTGTGACCGATTCCCTACGCATTCGTGACGGACTTTCCTTGCCGATCTCGGAAATCGAGATCAGGGCTTCGCGTTCCTCGGGTCCAGGTGGTCAGCATGCGAACGTCACGGCCTCGCGCATCGAGGCCGTATTCGACGTCCAGGGCTCGAATACTCTCGACCAGGTTCAGAAAGACCGGATAAGTGCCAAGCTCGGCCCCCGCGTGACGGCGGTCGCCCAGGACGCGCGCTCGCAGGCCCGCAACCGCGACCTCGCGCTGGAGCGGCTCGCACGGCGGCTCGAGCAGGCCCTGCACATGCAGCGCCCGCGCACGAAGACCAAGCCGAGCGCGGGCGCCAAGCGCCGCCGGCTCGAGGACAAGAAGCGGCGCGCTCAGACCAAGCAGGGTCGGCGGCGCCACAGCGGCGAGGACTGAGCCGAGAGCCTGCGGGTACTGGACCGATCACCCGTGAGGTCCATCGGCGTCTTCCTCACCGCCGTCGTCGCGACGCTCGCGCTCGCCGGAACCGCCGACGCGCGGATCGCCTTCCAGCGCGGCGACCGCATCTACGTCGCGCGCGACGACGGCTCGGGCGTGAAGCGCCTGACGCGCGGCCACTTCCCCGTGCTCTCGCCCGACGGACGCTGGGTCGCCTTCTACCGCACCGCGTCTCGCGGGCTGGAGCTCCGGCTCATGCGGGCCACGGGAGGCGCGTCCAAGCGCATCGCGCTGACGAGCGAGGGCGGACACCTGACGTTCTCGCCGGACTCGAAGCGGCTGGCGATGATGGTGCGCTACGAGGTGTGGCTCGTCGACGTGGCCTCGCGGCGGAAGCTGGCGCGGCTTCCCTACTCCGCGCGTGGACTTTCGTTCTCGCCGGACTCGCAGTCGCTGGTGTTCGCCGGCTCGGAGTCGCTGAAGATCGACGACCCGAGTGACCTGTTCACCTTCCGGTTGGGCGAGCCGCCGCACCAGCTCACGCGGGACGGCCGGTCGCGCTGGCCGCTGTGGACGTCCCAGGGGATCGTGTTCACCCAGCAGACGGTGCGCGGCGGCGGCAAGTTCCCGCTCTACGAGCTCTGGGAGACGCAGGCCGACGGGACGGGCCTGCGCGCCCTGACGAACCAGAGCGTGCCGATCACCGACGACATCACCTACGGGCCGGCACCCGTCGCACGCTCGCTCGATGGCTCGCGGCTGCTGATCAGCGTCGCCGGGCAGTCACGCGACGACGCCTACGCGCTGGACCTGACGACCGGGGCGGCGCGGCCGTTCGGCGAAGGGCTCGTCCCGCTCGCACTCAGCCGCGACGGGGCCTCGGCCCTGCTGCAGACCCGCGGCAGCGATCCGACCGACCAGCACAGCCTCGTCCGCGCCGACTGGCTGACCGGCACGCGAACCACGTTGATCCGCAACGCGATGTGGGGCAGCTGGACTGGGTAGCGCCAGTCCATGACTCGCTATTTCATCGGGGTCTCCCAGGAGGAGTTCCCGCCCGAAGCGCTCATCGAGCAGGCCGTCGCCGCCGAGAAGGCCGGCTTCGACGGCATCTCGTCCTCCGACCATCTGCAGCCCTGGTGGGAGCCCGGCGAGTCCGGGCACACGTGGCCGTGGCTCGGCGCCGCCGGGCAGGCGACGGAGAAGATCCCGCTCGGCACCGGCGTCACGTCGACTGGCGCGCGCTACCACCCGGGGCTGATCGCCCAGGCGTGGGTGACGCTCGAGCGCCTGTTCCCCGGCCGGCCGTTCCTCGGCATCGGCTCCGGCGAGGCGCTCAACGAGGTGCCGGTCGGCGACGACTGGCCGTCCCCGGGCGACAAGGTCAGGCGCATAGACGAGGCGCTCTCGATCATCGACCGCCTCTGGAAGGGCGAGACGATCACCGAGGAGGGCCAGTTCTACAAGTGCCAGGACCTCAAGCTGCACACGCTCAGCGAGCGGCGGGTGCCGATCTGGGTCAGCGCGTTCGGTCCGCAGGCGGCGGAGGTCGCGGCGACGTGGGGCGACGGGATCTGGACGTTGCCCGACCCGGAGACGACGCCCGACCTGCTGGACGGCTGGCGCGACGCGGGCGGGAAGGGCGAGGTCATCTTCCAGGCGCTCTTCTCGTGGGCGGAGAGCGACGAGGAGGCTCTGGAGTCCGTGCGCAAGTGGAAGGGCGCGCAGCCCAAGGAGCACTACAAGGACGACTGGCACAAGCCGCGCGCGATGTACGCGAACGGCGAGGAGCAGATGTCCGACGAGGAGCTGGCGGAGAACGCGATCATCTCGTCGGACCCGAAGGTCCACGTCGAGCGGATCCGTGAGCTCGAGGAGCTCGGCGCGACCGTGATCGTGCTCCAGAACAACTCGGGCGCGGACCCGCTGAAGGCGATCGAGGTCTACGGGCGCGAGGTGCTGCCCGCGCTGCGCGGTTAGCGCGGCCAGTCCTCCCGGGCGGGCGCGAACACCTCGACGACGGTCGCGCCGTCCGGGCCGCTGCGCCCACCGTGAGGTTCATGGGCCGGGATCATCCAGATGTCCCCCGGCCCGACCTGCTTGTCGCCCTCGGCCGTGCTGAAGGTGAGGCTGCCGCGGGTGCACAGGCCGGCCTGCTCGTTGTGGTGGCTGTGGCGCGGCAGCTCGGCGTCCGGCTCGAGCTCGAACACGCTGAACGTGAGCTGCTCGCCGTGCACGTGGCGGAAGCTGATGCCGGGGAACGCCTGCGTCGGCGTGAGGTCGTCGAGCTGGTGGAAGCTGGTCATGCGTCTCCTCGCTTAGAACATCGGCCCGGGAACGGTGACGGGTCCCGCGGGCCACTGCGCGTGCGGCTCGAGTGGGCGCCACATCGAGTCGATCGGCATCGCGACGCCCGCGGCGGTGACCGGGGCGTCGATCGTCGCGAAGCCGAGGCGCGCGTACAGCGGCGCGTTCTTGCGCAGGCAGAACAGCACGGCGAAGTCGGGGCCGAGCCGCTCCGCGGTGGCGAGCGCGGGCTCCATCGCGCGGCGGAACACGCCCCGTCCGCGGTGCGTGTGGCTGACGATCACGCCGCCGAACCCGACCACGGGGAAGGCCGCGGATCCGACTTCGACGTCCGCGACGAGCAGGCCGACGGCGGCGATCAGGCGCCCGTGGTCGCGCACGACGATGTACCGGTCCTTGCGCCGGTCGGGTGGCATCGTGAGCGCCGCCATCTCGAACGGGTCGTCCTCGCCGGCGAAGAGCTCGTCGCGCTCCTCCTCGGTCAGGCGGCGCGGGAGCTCGACGACATCCATGCGGGAATGTTCCCGCGTCCGCGGGCGTCATGCGTGGGGACGTCCCGACACCTTCGCCTCCTTTCCGCCGCCGTCGCGCGCTGTCGGCCGTCGGCGACATGCTGCCGGCCGCGCGGGTTTCGCCTCGGCCGTGTCGTTCTAGTTACGGAAAACGGAACCAGAACGACACAGTGGGGAGTCTGGCTATCGGAAAACGGCAGTAGACTCCCCAGCCTTGCCGCGAGGCGGGTCCTGCCCCTCCTCGATGCTGGTGTTCAAGCGGCCCAGGGCAGCGGCCGCGTCCCCTCGGAGGTCGCCACCGTGCTGCCGCCGCGGCTCGCCACCAGCGCGGCTACGTCCGTCACCGCCGAGACCTGACGCGGCTCGTCCGCGCCGACCACGATGGTCGACCCGGCGGCGTACTCGCTCCCGCTGATCGCCAGCCGACCATCCAGCACCACCCACACCTGCTCGTGCTCCGCACGGTGCACCGGCCCCGCCTGCCCGGCGCGCATCTCGACCGTCCACACCGCGAGCTCGGTCGCGCCGGTCGAGGGCGCGGCCAGCGTGTGCATCACGGCGTTCGGCGTCTCGTGCTTCTGGTAAATCTCCTTGTCGATCATGGGTAAGAAGGTAAAGCAGCTTGTCTAGTTCGTCAATGCCCGGCTGGGTGGCGGTCGAGGCGATCCTGCGCGCAGGGCGCGCGGCGATCGACGAGCTGCACCGGCGGCTCGCGGAGCGCGGGCACCCCGACGTGCGGCCGGCGCACGGCTACGCGTTCCAGGCGATCGGCGCCGACGGGACGACCGCGGGCGAGCTCGGCGTCCGCCTGAACGTGACCAAGCAGGCCGCGGGGCAGATGGTCGACGAGCTCACGCGGCTCGGGTACGTGACCCGCGAGCCGGACCCGGACGACGGCCGGCGCCGGTTGGTGCAGCTCACGCCGCGCGGCGTCGACTGCCTGCGGGTGTCGGCGGCGATCTTCGAGGAGATCGTCGCGGAGTGGCGGGCGCGCGGCGACGACGTGGACGTGGCGGTCGCCGCGCTCGCCGGCCTGGCCGACCTCTACGGCGGCCGGCTACGGCCGATCTGGTAGGTCGAGCAGCTCGGCGGCGTTGGCGCGCAGCACCGCGTCGTGCGCCTCGGCCGGCAGCTCGAGCCGGTCGAGCTCGGCGAGGCACGCCTCGGGGTCGAACATCGGATAGTCCGTCCCGAAGCAGAACTGGCCGCGCAGCCGGCGCGGGATCTCGCGCTTGACCTCGTCCGGCAGGTAGCGGTACTTCCAGCCGCTGATGTCGAGGTAGACGTTGGACTTGTGCAGCGCCATGGCCACGGCCTCGAGGTGCCACGGCCAGCCGACGTGCGCGAGCACGATCTTCATCCCCGGGTGGCGCGCGGCGATCCGGTCGAGCAGGATCGGCCGCGCGAGGTCGATGCGCAGACCCTGTCCACCCGGCTCGCCCGCGCCGAGACCGCTGGTCCCCGCGTGCGTGAGCAGGATCAGGCCGAGCTCCGCGGCGGCGTCGAAGAACGGCAGGAAGCGATCGTCGCCGGGGTCGAAGTCCTGGAGCGTGGGGTGGAGCTTCAGCCCGCGCAGCCCGAGCGCGGCCAGGTGCTCCAGTCGCGCGAGCGCGTCCTCGCGGTTCGGGTCGACGCTGCCGAAGCCCACGAACCGCCCGCCCGACTGCTCGCAGATCGAGGCGATGTCCACGTTGTCGAGCGTCTTGCCCTGCGCGTCCCAGCCGAGGAGGACGCCGACGAGGTCCAGGCGCTCGTACAGCGCGACGAAGTCCTCGATCGAGGTCGTCTCCGGTCGCGAGCCGAAGTAGCGCTCGATCGAGTCCGCGTAGTGCCCGACGCACCCGCACACCCAGTCGCCGGTCGGGAGGTGGACGTGCATGTCGACGCCGCGCATGGGGGCGAACCCTACGCCCACCCGCCTACATGGGATGTGCTGAGTTGCTCGCCCGCTCACCAACTGACATACTGATATTTCAGATGCCAGTTCCAGCCAACGATGCGCCGCTCGAGCGCGACCTGCTGAGAGACCAGGCCTACGTGACGATCCGCGACGCCATCGTCGACGGCACGCTCGCTCCCGGTGAACGACTGCGCGACGCCGAGCTGTGCGCGTGGCTCGGCCTCAGCCGCACACCCGTGCGCGAAGCGCTCAACCGGCTCGAGCAGGACGGCCTCGTGGAGACCGAGCCGCAGCGCTTCACGCGCGTCACGCCGCTGGACCGGCGGGCCGCCCGCGACGCGTTCCCGGTCGTCGCCGCCCTGCACGCGCTGGCCGCCGAGCTGGCCACAGGCACGGCCGCGCACGCCGGCGACGCCCCGCGCCGCGGCGGCGCGGCG